>PBHE01000026.1 GCA_002719335.1 Acidimicrobiaceae bacterium | reverse complement strand
GTCGCCCAAGCAACTACCCGTGAGATCCCCACCCCAATCCCACCAATCTATTTCGGTGGCGCCTCTCCAGCGGCAGAAGCAATCGCAGCGGAACACGTTGATGTGTATCTCGCGTGGGGCGAACCGCCGTCCATGGTGGCCGAAAGAATTGAACGTATGCGGGAATTAGCAGCGGCGAAAGGGCGGACTCTGACTTACGGCATTCGTTTTCACGTGATCACACGGCCGACGTCCTCAGCGGCATGGGCGGTGGCCGACGAAATGGTGGCTCACATGACACCCGAGGCGATCGCAGAAGCACAAACAGATTTTTCGACGACCATGTCAGAAGGGCAGCGTCGGATGGCCGAACTTCACTCGGGAGATACCGCGAATTTGGAAGTTCATCCCAATGTTTGGGCGGGCATTGGGCTTGTGAGAGGCGGCGCTGGCACAGCTCTCGTTGGATCATACGAAGAAGTCGCTGAGAGGATCTCTGAGTACCACCAACTTGGTTTCGACGAATTCATCCTGTCGGGATACCCGCACCTTGAAGAGGCGTACTGGTTCGGAGAGGGAGTTCTTCCTATTCTCCGCGACCAAGGCTTGGTCGAAGGTGCTACGAACCGACCGGCAAACATCAGCACGTTTCGCTGAGCGAACGCCTTCGGGCTAATTGGGACGTTTAACGAAAACTGGTGGACCCGGGCAGGATAGAAATAGGGGATCACTACTCACACGATGAGCAACATACGACGCGGTTGGGTCGTCACCAGTGCGGCTTTCGTCGCGAATTTTGTGACATTTGGGGTTTTGTTTTCGTTCGGCATTTTCCTTACCCCGATAGCAGACAGTTTTGACACGTCGACTGGGCCCGTAGCGCCGTTGTTCTCGACTGCTGTTTGCTTCTATTACTTAGCAGGTGCCGTTGCCGGAAGATTCAGCGATCGCGTTGGGGTTCGTCCAGTAGTTGTGACCGGCGCGATTTTTATGACCATTGGGTTGATAGTCAGCGCTCGGGCATCAGCGCTGTGGCAGCTCTACTTGGTATACGCGCCCTTGGTGGGAAGCGCCGTCGGTTGTTGTTACCCACCGATGATTGGCACCGTTGGGCGTTGGTTTGAGGAGAGAAGAACAGCGGCGATCAGCTTGGTTCTAGCAGGTGTCGGGATGGGCACCTTTGTTGGACCCATAGTTTCTCGCGTGCTGATTGACGCCTGGGGGTGGCGATCAACTTTGGGGATCTACGCGGCATTCAGCGCCGTGCTTTTAGGGGCTTGTGCCATCGCTAGCAGCGATGCCCCAACTAAGCCTGATTCGAAGCAACTGGGGTTATCCGCGATTCTTCGATCGAAAAAGTTCTTAACGCTTTATGGTGCACTGATACTCGGAGGGCCCGGTTTCTATGCGCCGCTCGCCTTCTATAACGACCACGCCGTAAGCGAAGGAATCGGCAGTCAGGCGGCCGCCCTACTCGTTGGGGTTGTCGGGGCATCGTCGGTTGTTGCTCGACTAATCATCAGCGCGCTCGGTGACCGGTTTATACCGATGCGTCAATACCGGCTGGGGCAATTGCTGTTGCTGGGTTGTTTGTTTCTTTGGTTGTCAGCAGGAAATTCTTATGGTCTGTTTTTCCTCAGTGCTTTATTTCACGGCGTCGGTTGGGCTGTGTGGTTCACAGCCGCACCAAATGTTCTCGCCACCTGGTTTGGTGTCGCTGATTTGGGTGGGGCCCTCGGAACGTTTTATACGGCACTGGGTTTCGGGGCGTTGGCCGGGCCTGCGGTCCTGGGATTTGTTATCGACAGCTCTGGCTATGAAACCGCAATCGCGCTTGTCATAGGCACTTCGATCGTCGCTTGGTTAGTTTGTTTTTTCCCGGACCGACTGTAGAGCCTGCGATTGTTGAACTCCGCTGTCCACAAAGTAGTCCGAAACCGAAAATCGCAGCTCACGGTTCCCTCTAACCCAATGGAGTCCCAATTGTCGCGAATGATGCTGATCTCTATTCCGTGTTACCCGCCTTGCAAAATGTCGAGAAAATGAACTTCGGCTTGGTCTGGCACTGACTCGAATTCAGCGTCAGTGAGAATTTCTCCATCAATCGCCACTGATGACCCTTCAGAGAGACGTTCCCCTATGCCAGGGAACATGTCATCGAGCGCTGCAACCAAACGTCGAACATTTGATGCTTCGACCTGAACTTGGGAAACACCTCCGGTGAATTCACGTAAGCCAGCTGAAAAGTGAACTTGTGCCATCAGCCCAATTAATCGCTCTGTTCGTTAAGAGCTTCGAGAACTTTGATAGGAGTCATCGGTAAATCGGTCAAGCGAACACCCGTAGCATCCTTAATGGCGTTACCGAGCGCGGCCATCGGAGGAACGATTCCCACTTCGCCCACGCCACGAACCCCATAGGGATGCGCTGGATTGGGGACTTCCACGATGCAGCATTCGATCATCGGCAGGTCAGAAGCGACCGGCATTCGGTAATCCAAGAAACTTGGGTTTTCCATGTTCCCGTTCTGATCGTGAACGTATTCCTCGTTGAGGCCCCAGCCGATGCCTTGTACGACGCCACCTTGCATTTGCCCTTCGACATAGTCGGGGCTTATTGCGCGGCCCGCGTCTTGTGCGGTGAGATAACGAACGACTCGAGTCACCCCTGTTTCGGGGTCAACTTCGACGTCGCAAACCTGGGTAGAGAAAGCAGCCCCAACTCCACGAGCGTTCAACGACGCATTTGCCGAGATAGGGCCTCCCGTTCGTCCTGACTTAGCGGCCAGAGCGTCGAGCGACAACGGTGGTTGAGACCCGTCGACGTGTTGGGCCTGACCGTCAACCCATTCCACCTGATCAACTTCAACGTCCCATGTCTTGGCGGCACGCGCGCGAAGGTCTTCGATGACGATACGACATGCGTCAACTACCGCCGCCCCCGTAGCTAAGGTCACCCTGCTGCCTCCAGTCACATCGGTAAAGCCAACAGTTTCTGTGTCGGCTACGACCGGTTTGATTGACTCGTAAGGAATGCCCAATTCTTCTGCTGCCATCAGAGCCATGGATTGGCGACTCCCTCCAATATCGGGAGACCCAGTGACCACTGTTGCTGTTCCGTTTTCGTTGATGTGTACGGTCGCACTGGAATTCATCCCCGCGTTAAACCAAAACCCGGCTGCTACTCCGCGCCCTTGGTTCGGTCCTAATTCAGCGGTGTAATTGGGATGTTCCTTTATCGCTTCAAGGGTTTCAACGAACCCGATACGGGGGAACTTCGGCCCATACGACGCCTGGGTGCCCTCGACCGCAGCATTCGCTAGGCGCAAATCGATCGGATCCATGCCAATACTGCGAGCTAGTTCATCAAGGACTGATTCCACTGCAAAAGCTGCCATAGGTGCGCCTGGGGCCCTGTAGGCAGCGACTCGCGGTTTGTTGCACACCACGTCATAACCTTCGACGAGGAAGTGGGGTATGTCGTAGGCGGCGATAACTGTCATGCCCGCCGCTCCGACCGGAGAACCGGCGTACGCACCTGCCTCAAATGCCATCCAAACTTCGGCAGCTGTCAGTTTCCCATCGTTGGAAACACCCATCTTGACTTTGATCCGAGTGCCAGACGTCGGGCCTGTGGCACGAAACACTTCGTCTCGATCCATGACCAATTTGACGGGCCGCCCTGCGCGCTGCGACAAGCGGACCGCTATCGGTTCAAGATAAATGACTGTTTTCCCGCCGAAACCACCGCCGATTTCCGCTGCAGTGACTTTTAGAGTCCCTTGTGACACCCCTAAGACACTTGCCGTGTCGGCTCTCATTTGGAAGTGACCTTGGGACGAACACCAAATGTTGGCTCGACCGTCGCTGTTCGCGTCAGCTACCGCGGCATGCGGTTCGATATAGCCTTGGTGGACGGGTTTTGTCGTGAACTCTCGCTCTACAACAACCTCAGCCTCACCAAAACCCTGTTCTAAATCGCCACGTTCGTGGACAATACGGCTCGCAATATTGGAGGGCTGGTCCGGGGCGGGGTCCACACCCTTCGTGATCATGCCTTCATGCAACAGTGGGGCGTTGTCTGCCATGGCCTCATCGACTGTCAACACGTGCGGTAAAACCTCGTAGCTCACTTCAACTGCTTTGGCGGCCGCTTCTGCTAGTTCACGTGTAGTAGCAGCGACTGCGGCAACAACATGGCCTTCGTAGAGAACTTTGTCTCGAGCGATCGCGTTATGAGAGACATCAATAGCCATTGGATGCGCGCCGTTAGCCACTAAGTCCGGAAAATCACTACCAGTGATCACCGCCTTGACTCCCAGCATTGACTCCGCGGCACTTGTGTCAATAGACAAAATCCGCGCATGAGCATGCGGTGAACGAACGACTTTGCCAAAGAGCATCCCAGGCAACGTGAGGTCGGCCCCAAATTGGGCTTTCCCCGTAACTTTGTCTAAACCATCGGGACGGATAGGTCGTGTTCCAACCCATTTGTATCCAGGGTTTTCCTCAGTAATAGCCATTACTGCTCCCTCATTTGCATTGCGGCTTCTTGTACCGCTCGAACAATCTTGTCGTAGCCGGTGCACCGACAAAGGTTCCCGGCCAGGGCATAGCGAATTTCGGTTTCCGTTGGATCCGGGTTCTTATCAAGCAACGCTTTCGCCGCGATAAGAAACCCCGGGGTACAAATCCCACACTGCAGCGCTGCGCCCTCTAGGAAACATTGCTGCAAAGGGTGTAGTTCGCCCGCGTCTGCCAGTCCTTCAACGGTCAGGATGTTCGCGCCATTGGCTTCGGGAGCGAACACTAGGCAAGAGCACGTGACTCGTTCATCGAGCAGAATCGAGCAAGCTCCGCAGTCTCCCGTGCCGCAACCTTCTTTCGCGCCGGTAAGACCCACTTCGTCGCGCAGCGCGTTCAGCAAAGATGTGCTGTCCTCGGCTAGAAAGTCAACTTCGTCACCGTTGATGACCGTTGTGATGTGAGTTCGTGCCATCAGACGTCTCCGTTCCTTTGTTGCGCTCTTTCCATAGCTATCAGCACAGCCCGTTTTGCTAGTACTCCTGCGACCTGTTCCCGATAGGCAATTGTGCCGCGTTTGTCATCAATGGGATTGCACACTGCGCTGGCAGCCGCAGCAACCACCGCGAGTGTGTCTTCGTCCGCCGTTGTTCCTATGAGCGCTTCTTCGGCGGCCGTAACTCGGACCACGGTCGGAGCGACAGCTCCTAGTGCTAACGCCGCAGCGGCAATCGTGCCGTCTTCCGCGAGAGTCACTCGCGCTCCGGCTCCCACAACCGCTATGTCCATTTCTGTGCGCGGGATCATTCGAAGGTACGCGTCCCCAGTGAGAGAAGGCGCCCGATCAATCTCAAACTCAACAACGAACTCATCACTATCGAGGCAAGTTTGGCCGGGGCCAGTCACCACTTCAGATACGTCGACAAGGCGATTACCTTTAGGGCCAGCGATCAGTGCACGCGTTCCATTTACCATCATCGCGGGAACTGAGTCCGCGGCAGGCGAACCGTTGCACAGATTTCCACCGAGACTCGATCTACTTTGAATTTGATCTGACCCGATCAAGCCCGCTGCTTCAGAAATCCCAGGGAACTCTTGGCTAAATGCTTGGTTTTCAGTTAGCTCGACAGTCGGAGTCGCTGCACCTACTGTCCATTTTTTATCGTCGCTGGTCAACGAAACTAGCTCATCGATTTTTTTGAGGTCGACGAGGACTTCGGGGGCCTGGCGTCCTCCATGGATCTGCGGGACGATGTCCGTCGCACCCGCGAACACCTGAGCCGACGGTGAGGACGAAAGCAACGATGTTGCCTCCTCTACCGAAGATGGTGCTGCGTATTTCACTCGTTCCCCCTAAGTGGACTGGTTTCAAAGCCCTGTGGTCGTGCTGTGTATGTGAAGGTAGTCGCTACTCACTTAGCTGTCTTCTCCAAGCCAGCTATAGCTAGTTTATGAGCATGAGCTCCTCTGATAATCAGCCTGGCCCTGTGGATTCTTACAACCTATTCACTGCAGACCCAGTTCTGCCAACCGCAGTGCGTCGGGAGGGGGGGAATACCGACCTACTCACAGCCTTTGGGGCGCAGGTAGGAAGCGACGAAATACGAGAATGGGCTCGTTTAGCAAATCGCAACGTACCGATTCTGCATACCCATGATCGCTTTGGTGACCGGATTGACGAAGTCGAATACCACCCCGCTTATCACTCGATGTTGAATTTGGCTGTCGAGGCGGGCATTCACTGCATGCGATATGAGCAACCTGCGGGTGATGGCGGGTATGTGACTCGTAATGCCTTGATGGGGCTAATTACACAGATCGAAATGGGGCACGGTTGTCCTACTTCGATGACGTCTGCGGCTTTGACAACTCTGCGATATCAGCCCGAGCTAGCGGAAATCTGGGAGCCTCTCATTCTAAGCAGAAACTACGAACATCAGCTTCGCGCACCTCAACACAAGTCCGGAGTTCTCATAGGTATGGGAATGACAGAAAAACAGGGTGGGTCTGATGTGAGGGCGAACACCAGCACTGCGGTCGCTTGCAACGGGGGAGGACCTGGGGGTGAGTACCGCTTAGAAGGACATAAATGGTTTACGTCTGCTCCAATGTGCGACGCTTTCCTGATCTTGGCGTATGCCCCCAAGGGGATGTCATGTTTTCTTGTGCCTCGGGTTCTTCCTGACGGAATCCGTAACTCGCTGAGGTTTATGCGACTTAAGGACAAACTTGGGAATCGATCGAATGCATCGGCCGAATTGGAGTTTGACGACACTGCCGCTTGGATGGTCGGTGAGGAAGGGCGCGGGATTCCAACCATTATCGAAATGGTCCATTCGACACGGCTAGACGTTGCAAATTGGGGTGTTTCCTTGATGCGTCAGGCAGTTGCTCAAGCAGGATGGCACGTGGCTCATAGGGATGCGTTCGGTGCCACCTTGATTGATAAGCCGTTGATGCAAAACGTTTTGGCTGATCTGGAAGTTGAAGTTGAGGCTGCAACGTTGATGATTACCCGTCTTTCAGGCGCTCATGAGCGGATGGAAATTGATGAGCGCGAGCGGACGTTCGCGCGGTTAGCGACGCCCGTGGCGAAGTATTGGCTGACTAAACAATCAACCCCTGTAGTTCGCGAAGCCATGGAGTGCGTTGGGGGTAATGGTTATGTCGAAGATTCAATTATGCCTCGTCTGTATCGCGAGGCGCCTTTAAACGCGATTTGGGAAGGAGCGGGCAACGTAATCGCTTTAGACATCGGCAGGGCGGCGTCGCGAAATCCTGAGAGTGTGAACGTTTTTCTAGAGGAACTAGAGCAATCACGAGGCAAAGACGCGGCGCTTGACGCACGGCTGGACGCCCTTCGGAGCGACTTTTCGCAACCCATCGCTGAAGGAGATGCACGCCGACTTGTTGAGAAGATGGCGATTGCGTGGGCAGCGACGCTGCTGGTTGAGCACGGCGACCCGGTGGTTAGTGACGCGTATTTCATGTCGAGAGTGGCGGGAGATCATGGTTCGCTATTTGGCACTCTCCCCAACTCGTGCGAACTCGGGGTTATTTCTAGGCGCGCAGTCCCGGTCTAGCGGTTAGGAACAAGCTCTTAACCAGTGAACGCAGGGCCGTCCGCTCGGTCGACGGTCGTGAAATCTTCGACCTTTTTTCTGGTGAGCTTTGTTAATTGTTTTTTTGGCTTACCGATAGTGAGTAGCGCGGCGACAGCAACATTTGGTTCAAGTCCCAGAAGTTCTTGGGCTTTAGGTTCATTTGCGGCGAGAAGGGTTGTGAGTGTGCCGCCGAAGCCTTCGTTTCGGGCTCCTAGCAGGATGTTCCAAGCCATTGGGTAAATGGAACCACCGCTAATGATTCCGACTCGGTCGAGGTTCTTGTCCATTGAAGCGATCACCTCGAGGTCAACGGCGATCACCAGTACCGTCGGTATCTGCGACAGATCTTCGAACATGGGGATGACGGCACGAATCGACTCGTCATTCCAGGCTGTTTCGACGTCGACATTTGTTGGGTGGACACTTTGCCAGGGGCTTTCGCCGCTGCGGCGTTGAACCCCATACACCCGGAGTGCCGGTAGGCAAAGGTGGCCGAGCGCTTGTTTGGTTTCGGGATTCTTCACGACGATGACCCGTCCACCCTGACGATTTCCACCGCTTGGGGCGAAGCGTGCGTTGTCAAGAATTCGATACAAAGTGTCGTCTGGAAGCTCGTCGTCGGTGAAGTCGCGGGCAGCGAAAGTGGTACGCATAACGTCATACAGTTCCATCTGTTCATCCTCCCACGGGTAGCCAGATCAATGCTGGAAGATTATGGGGGGTAACTTTTTCAGTTGGCTCCATCAAGACGTTCTTTAAACCCGTATCTGGGGTAGGGCCCAACAACCAGTTGTTCCAAAACGCCAACACCTGAAGAGTCGCCACTTTTTACTCTGATCACTTCCTGTATGTGGACATTCTCGGGCCGCAAAGGTTCGATATCGTCCAAATTCCAGGACTCACCCGCTATTGCTAGTTCACCTTTCCAGAACCCATGCCCCCATTTCGGGTGTCCGTAACCCATGCCTTTCATGCGGACCGACAGTATTGGCTCGAGTTCCACGACGATGGGATCACCTTCATGTTGTTCCATGGTCAAAGTTCCGCCAGAGACGCTGCGAGTTCCAGATTTCCAGGCGAAGTCGTGTGCAACTGATTTGAAGCGCCTGATGTCTGGGTCTTCTATGCCAGGTATCAGCGTCGCGTCTGTGTACGCGGGCAATCGGAAACCATCCCAATGCCAGACTTCTCCGTGGTCACCTTCGAAAATGCCCATGTGGGTGACATGGTCTGACCAGTGGAGGGGGGCCCAAAAGAATTTAAAACCCTTTGGGGGTTGAGGTGCCCCCGATGGGGCCGGATCGCCCACTGGACGAACCCCCCATGAGCGGTCTTTTGTTCCGTAGGTTCGTTCAGGATTAACAGTAATTGTTTCATCGGGAAGCCGAATTTCGCCGCTCCAAAATCCGAACTGATTCATGCGAGTGGTGATCATCCACCGCCCAATTTGTTGCGGTGTGAGCGACTGATGGTCTTCAGGGAAATGTGCTGTGCGCGGAATCCAGTGAAGGTCTGCTCCGATTCCAGTTTCGTTGTCTTCGACAACTACACGAAGAGTCATCATTGGCTCAAGAATTTCAATGTGGAAAGGCCCTGTGCTCATATCGCGTGGGTCTGCCGGAGCGCGGCGTGATGCATGGAAGGCATGCTGTTTTCCGTCGTAAACGACGGTGAGCGCGCAGTCTTGAATTTCGAGATTCGGATAACGAGCGGAACTGACACCGAAGTACAAATCGCCAGTGTCGGTGTACCCGTTGAAAAATGAACGGTCATATGCACTGCGGTCGCTCGTCGCCGGTGTCGCTATTGGCCGCGAGGTCTGATGTACATAGAAATCATCAAATGAACTGAGCAAAGTTGCTCCAATCGCAGTATTCGTCAACTCAGGCTTCAATCACCTCCAACATACGGCGACTTGACTGGGTATGGCGTATGGAGCTGCACGCTGCCGCGGTTCGGGATTTGGAGAATTGAGTGTTTGATCGTTTTAAACCCAGGAAGAGTGACTCTTCTTTGGACATCAGGCGGTCTAGAAGGTTTCGAGAGGCAAGAATGGAGAGTGTTGTGTGGGGAGGTTCAAATGAGTGCAGTTCTTGATGGTGTACGTGTCCTGGATTTCGGGCGCTTTATCGCCGGGCCGTTCGCGGCGACGATCTTGGCGGATCTTGGTGCTGATGTCATCCGAGTCGAAAGAATCGATGGCGGTGAGGACCGTTGGACAACACCAGTGACATCCGATGGGCAGGGAGCCCTGTTTCTTCAAGTTGGGAGAAATAAAAGAAGCGTGACGTTGAATCCTATGAAGCCTGAAGGGCGCGAGATCATGAACGCGTTGATCAAAACGGCGGACGTAGTGGTCGCGAATCTGCCGCCGGAGACAAGGAAACAAATGGGTCTCGATTATGAGACGCTTCGGTCGATCAAGGAAGACATCATTGTTTCGACGGTGACGTGCTTCGGGTCCGGTGGTCCATTCAGCGACAGGGTGGGGTTTGATGGTTTAGCTCAGGCCATGTCAGGGGCGATGCATATGACCGGGCCTGAAGGACTGCCGACTCGTAACGCCACGCCTTATGTTGATTTTTGTACGGGGTCGTTACTTGGAATGGCAACTCTCGCGGCGCTGCGACATCGTGATCTCACTGGCGATGGTCAAGAACTTGAGGGAGCGCTGTTAAAAACAGCAATGACTATCGCAAACGCGACTCTCATCGAACAGGACCAGTTGCAACTGCACAGAGAAGCGTCACACAATCAGGGACAGACTGCTGCTCCTTCGGACACTTTTGAGACTTCCGATGGGTTATTGCTCGTTTCAGTTATCGGAAATTATCAGTTTGCCCGTTGGGCAAAGCTGGTGGGCCGTCCAGAACTGGCAGACGACCCCAGATTCAGTGACGATGAGGGACGGGGAAACCACCGACACGAGATTTGTGGCGTTATGTCGGATTGGTGTGCGGACAAAACAACCGAAGATGTTCTTCTTGCGCTTGCAGAACTGAAAATTCCTGGGGCGCCTGTTCTCACTCCACAACAAACTCTTGATCACCCTCACGTGGAAGCTCTGGGATTCTTAGAACGAGTCGATTACCCGACAGCTCCCAAGGGAGTCCCGATTAGTCAGTTTCCGGTGACAATGACTGAAAGCCCAGGTGTTATTCGCCGACGAGCACCTGAGCTAGGTGAACACACCGACGAAGTGTTATTGGAACTGGGGTATAGCTCTTCGACAATCGCGGAGTTCCGATCTGATCGAATCATTTGAGGGGAATAAATGGATTTTCTAGAAGTCGCCCGGACCACTTTCGCGTCACGCGAGTTCACTGATGACCCAGTTCCTGACGATGTGTTGTATCGGATCTTTGATACGGCACGATTTGCTCCGAGTGGTGGAAATCGGCAGGGCTGGAAGGTCATAGCAGTGCGGGATCCGAAGGTGAAACAACAGCTCGGAGAATTGTGTTGGCCAGCGATGCGAGTAGCCGCGGCTCAGATGCGAGCCGGAGAGGTGTACTGGCAATCGGTTACCCCCACCTCAGTTGACATATCTGAAGCTGCCTCTGATGAATCGCTACCGATCGCGATCCCGATGTTTGAACACCTAGAAGAAGTCCCCGTGGTCTGTGTTGTCGCCGTCGATCTCAATGTTGTTGCGTCGATGGATCAGTATTTGGATCGAGTGGGCGTTGTGAGCGGAGCGTCTATTTACCCCATGGCTTGGAACGCACTGATGGCCGCGCGCAATGAGGGCTTTGGGGGGACTTTGACAACCTTGTTGGCATCACAGGAACCAGCCGTACAAGAACTGTTGGGCCTCGAGCCCTACGAAGCTGTTGCTGCAATGTTGACGATCGGCAGGCCGGCGAAGCAGTTGTCCAAGCTCTCTCGTAAACCAGTGGAAGAGTTCGTGTTTGTTGATCACGCGGATGGTGAGCCGCTTACCGCTTAGGGAAGTGATGACCCGACCTTTACCGAGCCATTCATTTCATTAGCTACCGATAGTGGTTTCAATCAGTCGAGAGTCCACGATTGAGGCGTTCCGTTTCGGAAGGTGGTTCACCCGGTAGTCGTCGGCGTCGCCGAACATGGAAAGCATTTTGGAACGGGAGGAGTAGTGGTACATGACTGCCTCATCCCACCGTTCGTCAGTGGGACCAATCAACGTGGCGACCGGGAAGGCCTGCCAGGTGATTTCCACCCCGCCCCGTTCGGCATAGGACCAAGCCACTCCATTCTTGTAAGACTCGTAGCCCTCTACTCCGGTCATGTCATCGACTCCGTAACCTGCGGTTGTTTTCGCCGCCATTCGAACAAGGTTCAACATGTCTGTTGGCTGTTCGGGGTCACGATTGTTGACGTCGTTGACTCGCTGGTCACGGAACAACCCCGGACGTTCAACCACCGGATCGGCGGGAAGTGGGGCACTCAGATTGAGTGGGTAGCCGGTTGGGGGTTCACTAACGCATTCGATGAGTCTGCTGTTGGCTAGTGAACCAGACCGATATTTCAACACTTCTCGATATTCCGAATCAGTGATCATTTCAATGAAAGAGCGGCGGGAGGGATACTGAGGGATCAAGAGGTAGTCCCAGTCTTCTCCTACCGTCGCGAAAAAACATGAGTTGACATCGTTGAGGTAGAGCGGTGAAAGACCGGTAGCTAAGCGATTCGCTATAGGTGACACCCCAGCGCCGTAGTAACCGAAGTAACAATCACGGCCACTGGTCGCGCCTAACCCCAAAGTCGGATCCGCTACATCGCGAAATTTGAGCAGGTTGATCATTGCTATTGGTTCGTCAAGATCGCGACCACGTATTGATTCGATCGCTTCCTCATCTAGTTCCACATATTCCATCAAATGAATTCTTGCTAAGAATCGCCGACACTGCTGCCATTTTCAGCTTTGGGCAAGCGATAGTGGTCTCATGTCGCGTTTCAGAACACGCAAATTGTGTGCGATGGTCGCCATCGCATTTGCGTTGAGTATGTCAATGGTCGCTTGTTCTAACGACGGGACGTTATCTGAGCTATTGCAACCGGCAGCTACAGACGACCAGTCACACACCCACACACAAGAAACAACCTCATCTCAGCCAACAACCCAAACAACCAAAGCCAACCAATCCCACACCCACTCACAAGAAACAACCTCATCTCAGCCAACAACCCAAACAACCAAAGCCGACCAATCCCACACCCAGTCAGACGAGGTGTCCGCGACTTACCTCGGCGACTATGAGATATCTGATTCCGTGTTCGGGACAAACACAACAGTGACAGTGTCAAACGACGTGCGGACCATCACCACGAACGCGTTACCGGACCACGAAACAGGAGTGTTCCCTAACTCGGGCAACCCAAATACGATTTCCGCACAATCCGCAACATATCGCTACACAACAGATCCTGTTTACACCGGCATCGCGCAAGAGGCACATGTCCCCGGCGTTGCGGTAAACGGCGTCAAGTTTGAACCGGGAACCGCTGAATCAGTGAGCTGTGCAACCGGCGAGACTTACAGGGTTGAGGGCCTTCAAGAGACATTCAATCTCGGAATGGATTTCAACAACGCCCACGTACAACCCACCGGTGCGTATCACTACCACGGATTGTCCGACTTGCTTGCCGAAACACACCGCGATTCAACACATGAACTTGTCCACGTCGGATTCGCGGCAGACGGACACCTCATGTACATATCGACAACCGATGACTACACGTCCAGCTACCGGCTTTCGACGACTCTTCGGACCGGCAGCAACTGCAACGTGAGCCTCGGACCCGGCCAAGGCCCCGATATCGCAGTCGGCGGCACGATCCCCGATGGCACCTATACATCTGATTGGGAATACGTTGAGGGGCACGGAGATCTGGACGAATGCAACGGAATATCAATTAGTGGTGCCTACGTGTACGTCATCACCGACGAGTTCCCGTATATCAGTAGATGTCTCAAAGGTGAATTCACCGAAATCAGACAAATGGGACCAGGTCAAGGAGGACCCCAAGCTGGGGACTCAGCGAACGGCGGCCAGAATGGTCCACAAAATGGCCAGCCCAACTTGGCTATCGCAGCAGCGCAACTAGGGGTAACTGAGGACGATCTTCGTGCAGCATTGGGAGCGCCTCCTCCGAATCTGACAAGCGCTGCCTCAGATCTAGGGGTAAGTGTCCAGGCTCTTCAGAACGCTCTTGACGCCAGCCGCCAATAATGGAGCGACGCAACGACTATTGAGAACACCAAGCGTTAATAATGAGCGGTCTTGGCTAAGGCCGGCCTAGGTCTGTGATGTATTTACAAGGCCATCAGCATGGTGACGGTAATCGCGATAGTCATAACTGCTGTAAGAACCCGGAATACACCCAGGGGCTGCTTGGTCCATTCCTGCCCGGTTGTGGAATTCGCCAACTCTGTGGGCATGTCCTTACGCAAGGCTTGAAACTGTGCCATTTGCCCGTCGGTACTTAGCAGGACCAAGAGATTGACGCCGATGATTGCGAAAACCATCATTGGCCGCTTTCCATCGAGATGATCACCTCCGAAAACAATCGTGGCGACAAGCGCGCTGGAGCTCAGCGAATAATTGCGCCATGTCGATCGCAAATTTGCGGCGTTGCTTTCAACCATGGTGTTGAAATGGGATAGATCCACGGGGGCTCCTTGGTTATTAGGTGGCTTGACGCTAGATCATTGACAGGCGACTGCTTGACCAGTCTGTTTTGCCGCGAACCGCATCACCCGTAGCGGAGACTTTGGTATCCCACCTGCTCTAGGCTCATCGAACAATTGTCAGCGGAATTTCACAAGGAACCCGACGTTGCCTGCGCAGCGGGACATCATCGTAATAGTCCTGACGTTAGAGAGGTTGCGGCGTGACAGTTCGTATCGAGAAGTCAGGTCCGGTTTGGACCGTTATTCATTCACGCGCTGAAGCCCGCAATGCTATGGATGGCGACAGCGCTGAAGCGCTTTACCGCTCTTTTCTCGAATTCGAGAATGACGATGACGCCAGCGTCGCGGTTTTTTGGGGTGAAGGAGGCGCATTTTGTGCCGGTTGGGATCTCAAACAGGCCGCATCCTTGGAGGAACCAAACCCCCTGTCGGATTTGGCAATTCCCGTTGACGGCGGCGACCACGGAAACGGGAGTGACATTCCGATGGGCGCCATGGGGCCCAGCCGCCTTGAGCTCAACAAACCAGTGATCGCGGCGGTTGCAGGCCCCGCGGTAGCCGGAGGAATGGAATTAGCTCTCTGGTGTGATTTCCGGGTTATGGAAGAGTCCGCCTACTTCGGCGTGTACTGCCGACGCTGGGGAATCCCACTTATCGACGGGGGCACCGTGCGGCTACCTCGTCTGGTTGGCGAAGGACGAGCTTTGGAGCTCATATTGACTGGACGCCAGGTCATGGCGGAGGAGTGTGAGCGCCTCGGTTTATGCGAATACGTGGTACCTGATGGACGAGCTCGGGAAAAGGCTGAGGAGTTGGCCCGTCAAATCGCGACATTTCCTCAGTTATGTGCTCGGGCTGACCGACGATCGGTGCGCAAGCAACACGGCTTACCAATTAGGGACGCCCTTGCCCAAGAGTGGCATAACAGCCGTCCTGTACTCGAAGCCGAAGGGATCACGGGCGCCGGTCGCTTCTCTTCGGGCGAGGGGCGTCACGGAAAATTCGACGGGTCGTGAGCAATACCTCCGCCCCCGGTGGCTTCGACAAATGAGTTACCTGTGACCGGGCAGCCGGGTCAAGTGAAACGGATCGACGCTATAACTCTTGCGACGGTCGATATGGCGGAGTCGATCGCGTTTTATGAAGCTCTGGGCTTCATCGTTTCCTTTGGTTCGGCGTCTGACTCGTTTGTGACGTTGGATTCGGGTTCTTGTTTCGTGAATTTGTGGGCAGTTGAAGAAACTGCAGATCCTCATATTTGGTGGGGGCGAGTAATTTTTCATGTTGACGATGTCGACCAGGTGTACCAGAAAGCACTTGACGCTGGTCTCACTCCGTTGGCCGAACCCCGAGACGCTTCATGGGGTGAGAGGTTTTTCGCGATAACGGACCCGTCCGGCCATGACCTGAGTTTCGCTAAGCCGCTTACCTCTTGAAGTCGCCAAGAACGTCCCATGAGCAAAGCAAATAGCCAAGAAGAAGACCCATATTCCCACGAGCGTTACGCGGGGTTCCCTGACGGATTTTTTGATCGTGCCGACTCAACTAACGACAACAACTTTTATGTAGAACCTCGAATGGTTACCCATATCGATGATCGAGCTATCGGCGCGGTTGGTGATCTATACCGAGAACTCAAGATCAACGGCAGAGTGCTGGATCTTATGAGTTCGTGGGTCAGTCATTTCGTTGAGGTACCCGAAGAATTAGTCGTTCTGGGAATGAATAAGGAAGAGTTGACAAGCAACTCGCAAGCTTCGTCATGGTGCCAACATGATCTCAACCTGGACCCTCATCTTCCTTTCGACGACAACTATTTTGATGCCGTTGTGTGCTGTGTCTCCGTCGACTACCTGGTACGTCCTCTTGAAGTGTTCGCTGAGGTCTACCGAATAGTCCGAAAGGGTGGGCTCTTCGTGAATAGTTTTTCAAATCGGTGTTTTCCTACAAAAGCAATCCGGGGGTGGGGACAGACTGACGACCAAGGACACGTGTCAATCGTTGGCGAGTACTACCGCCGCACGGGACCCTGGTCCGATCTACACGCCGAACTGAGAACTCCTCTCGGCGAACCAGGTGATCCGCTGTACGCCGTCTGGGGCCATGGGGCATAACGACCGCCATGATGATCTACCAAGTGGCCTCACACTTAGGAGACACGACTATCGTTGCCGAACCACTATCAGGGGGCCGGTTTGACGCCAGAACAAGCAAAAGAGCTAATTCGCCACATAATGGAAGACGGCTTTAACCAACAAGACATATCGGTAGTAGAGGCATCATTTACCGAAGATTACGTGCGTCACGGTTACGGCGGCCCATCGGCTAATTCGCTAGCGGAGCACATAAAATCGTTGAAGAACTACCACTCCGCGCTTACCGAAGCACGATTCGAAATTCAGCAAATGGTCAGCGACGGTGAATCGGTCGCTGTGAGATACATCCTCAGAGGTGTCCACACCGGAACTTTCATGGGTGTCGAACCATCAGGGAACGAGGTTGAACGTCACGCTGTCGCCATCTTCACAATTCGTAACGACAAAGTCGTCGAAGGCCACATCGTTAGTGACAGCGGCGGCTTACTCGAACAGCTTCAAAACAAATAAGCAACCAACAAACCTGATGCTTTCACCTCATAAGAAGCCACCTTCAAGCCGACTATGGGGTGGCGTCAACGGCGCCACCCCAACCATTGCGTTTAGCATCTCAGCGCATGGGCGCACGAAGCGGTGACCAATATTTAAGTGGGCTCGGTGACTCACGAGAGATTTGGGTTGATGGTGAACGAGTAGCTGACGTAACGATGGACCCGCGTTTTCGCGGCACAGCACTCTCTATCGCTGAGCTCTACGACCTCCAACTCGATCCAGACCTAATCGACGAGATGACATATGAGTCACCAATGACCGGTGACCCAGTCGGGTTGTCGTTCATCGAACCTTGTTCCCGCGAAGATCTAGAAAAACGCCGCCGAATGGTGAAACGTTGGATGGACCACACCTCTGGAATGTTCGGACGTTCTGCTGACTTTATGAACATCATGGTCACGAGTCTCGCTATGTGTTGGCAGGACTTCCAACGTGATGACCGACCCTACGGAGATCACTTAAGGCACTATTACGAGGAGATCCGCGAAAGAGACCTTGTCCTCACCCACACCTTAGTAACCCCTCAATACGACCGATCTCGACCGGTGGAGGAACAAGACAACGAAGTGGCAGCCCACGTTGTTGAAGAAAACCCGACTGGCTGGATAGTTCGCGGCGCTCGGATGGTCGCCACGTTGTGTGCACACAGCGACGAAATACTTGTCGCCCCTTCGAGTTACCTTCCGGCCAATGCAGACGCGGAAAAGTTCGCATTCTGTTTTGCCTTACCGATCGCTACCCCGGGTATGAGATTTATCTGCCGCCCGTCACTAACCCCGATGGCTGCAGCGTCCGAAATGGATCATCCACTCAGCGGACGACTTGACGAAATCGACGGCACCGTCATCTTCGACGACGTTCTAGTCCCCTGGGAACGAACCTTTATCTACCGAGACGTCGAAATGTGTAATGGGTTGTTCAATCGCACCGGTGCGATGGAACAAGTCATGCATCAATTTTCAATAAAAAACCTAGCGAAGGCCGAATTTATGATGGGGTTGGCCTTCCGCGTCGCTGAATCAACCAATGCGGATCAGTTTCTGCATGTCCAGGGAATGTTGAGCGAGTTGATCGTCTTCACCGAGCAATTAAGAGCTGCGCTTGTGGCCGCAGAAGCGGACCCAGTTGTAAGAGACAACGGGTTCTCCTACCCAGCCTCTCTACCCCTCTGGACAGTGCGCCAAACATTTCCTCAAGCCTTCCAACGCATGTGTGAAATTATCCAAATAATCGGTGCCGGGGGGCTCGCTGCAACCCCATCGTTTGCCGAACTCAACGGACCTCGCGCAGACGACATCGATCGTTATTTCCAAAGTGTCAACTCAAGTAGCAGGGACCGCATACGCCTATTTCGACTTGCTTGGGATGCATCATCATCAGGGTTTTCGGGCCGCCAGCAGCTCTACGAACGCTATTACTCAGGCGACCCAGTCCGTTTAGCCGGGGCTTTGTTCAACCTCTACGACAAAACTCCTTACAAAGAACGGATCGACCAACTCCTTGAACGACTTGACGATGGCGGAGTCTCATGAATCGGGTTGACTTGCTCAAAAGTCCAACCCCGCTATGCAGCCACGACGGCAAGTAATGTGACGGATGAACCGGGGGGTCAAATGGTCCAGATGACGGTATTCACCGGTGAGCGGTCCATGGCGGGGTACCGCCTCAACAAGTTGTCAGCCAGCCTCACCGATCCAGATAACAGAGCAAGCTTTCTTGCCGATGAACTCGCTTACTGTGGTCGTTTTGACTTGACGGCCGCCGAAACAAAATTGATAAAAACCCGGGACTGGACAGGGATGGTGGAGGCTGGTGGCAACGTGTACGTGTTCTTAAAAATCGCGGCAGCCGTTGGTTCAAATCTGCTGGAGGTAGGCGCAGAGATGCGTGGCGAAACTCTTACCCAATTCATGGCAACACGTCCACCACAAAAACGGTCAAAATAATGGGGCAAATAGTTGGTGGCATCGGCGTCAGTCACGCTCCATCTCTTGCTCGCGCATACGACGAAGACAAAGGCGAAGACCCTGCTTGGCGCGACATTTTCAAGAGTTACGAACCCGCGGCCAATTGGCTCAAAGCGCTACAACCTGATGCTCTCGTAGTCGTCTACAACGACCATGTGAACCAATTCTTTTTTGACGTTTATCCAACATTCGCATTGGGCGTCGCAAACACCTTTGCGCAAGCTGACGAGGGGTGGGGGAAGCGACCTTTGCCAGACCTTCCAGGCGATAGCGATCTCGGCTGGCATATAGCAAGAAGCCTGGTCGCGGACGAATTTGACCCAACTATCTGTCAAGAAATGGTGGTTGACCATGGGGTTTATTCAATTTTGCCGTTCCTGATGCCACCTCCTTGGGAAACACCTATCGTCCCGCTAGCCGTAAATGTCATTCAACACCCACTGCCAACGGCTCGACGTTGCTTCAATATTGGTGCAGCAATAGGTCGCGCAGTCACCTCCTTTCATGATGCGCGAATTGTGATCATCGCAACCGGAGGAATGTCCCACCAATTACATGGCACCGACTTTGGTCACCTTGCCCCGGATTGGGACAACGAATTCTTAGATCTTCTGGAACGCGACCCGGGGGCCTTGTGTGAACTCAACCATTTGGATTACATGCAGAGAGGCGGCGCTGAGTCAGTTGAGATAATCATGTGGCTAGTAATGCGCGGCGCCTTGGGGGCACGAGTCCGCAATATTCATCGCGCCTATTTCGCCCCCATGCTTACGGGATATGGACTCGTTTGTTTCGAGTCAGACTAGATCGCAACTTTCATTCTTCTGCAAGCCCAATTCACGCACAAAGTGCAAGAGGTATCAATGACACTCATCGCTCGCGCCGACCAAGTCGGGAGCTTGCTCCGCCCTCCATCAGTGTTGCAGGCATGGAAGGCATTCGCAGGGGGCGAACTAGATGAAACAGCCCGACGTTCCATTGAAGACGACGCGATCCGCGCATCGATACACCAGCAAGAGGAAACGGGTATCGGTGTAATTACCGACGGCGAGTTTCGGCGAGACGTGTGGTGGTCTGGTTTCATACCGTACGTCGAAGGGATTGAACTATTCGAAGCCACCCAGTCGCCTTTCGCCAGCAACGTGACCGAAAGTGCCGATGCCTATATCCCCAAACTGGTGCGTACGGCGAAGCGTTTGGGTCACCCCGGAAACGCAATTATGGGGGACAATTACAGCTTCGTTGCCGGGATCACCAACCGTGCTACAAAAGTCACAATCCCTGCTCCCAGCCGTTTCCATTTCCAATACGGGGTCAACGCGATCGATGAGTCGGTATACCCAAACCGAGAACAATTCTGGGATGACGTCACTCAGGTCTACAAATCAGAAATCGCTGGTCTGGAAAACTTGGGTTGTAACTTCATTCAAATTGACGATCCAATTCTGAGCTTTTTTTGCGACCCGACAGCCACTGAAAAAATGCAAAACGACGGTGAAAACCCGGAAAGCCTCCTTAAGGAATACATAGATGCAACGAATGCAGCGGTGTCTGAACGGGCCAGCTCAACGACCGTCGGTTTGCATATTTGCCGAGGCAACGCGAGGTCAACCTGGGCGGTTTCTGGAGGTTACGCGGCCATTGCCGAACAGGTGTTCCCGCATCTCGACGTGGATGTCTTTTTTCTCGAATTTGACGATGAACGTTCCGGCGACTTTGAACCTTTGCAACTCATCCCCGCGTCTACTTCGATAGTGCTAGGCCTGGTTACTAGCAAGCGGTCTGAACTGGAATCACCGGATCTATTGAAACGCCGTTTAGATCAAGCAAGCCAATATGCCGATGCGTCTCGACTCGGCATCAGCCCACAATGCGGGTTCGCCTCGATTCTCGAAGGCAACCTTCTGACCGAAGAAGACCAGTGGGCGAAGCTGCGGCTGGTGTCAGAAGTCGCAGAGGACTACTGGGCTAACTAACTATCCGTTTGCACGACGAGTTAAAGACGTCGTGGTTACCAAATGAGGTAACTAATTCTGGCCTCACAAGTGGCGTTTCTTAGCCAAACAACAGACGGTCAATCTGCTGTGCTTGTTCACTTGCGTCTCTCAAGTCAATGCCCCACATCGGGGGCTTCACGCATATTGAGTTGGCGTGTTCAGCGATGTTTTCGATTTCTTGGCCGACGTCATCAGATGTCCCGCATATAGCGAAGGTCTGGGCCGCTTCCAAAGGAACCAATTCGACACACTGCTCGAGTGGAACCGAACGGCGGGCTTCTACCAGGGTGTCAAACAGTTCGCCGAAACCGTGCGCGTCGAAATATGAGCGGTAGCTCGGGATAGACGCGTAGAACGCCACGTTTCCGCGGGCACGGCGAGCGGCAACTGTTGGATCTGCGTCAATCGAAGCCGTTAACCAGAGCTGGATGCTTAGGTCCTCAAGATCGCGACCCGCCTTGGCTGCGCCTCGGTGAAACGCAGGTAACGCCCGTTCGACTAACCACCATCGTGACCAGATGGAATGGCCAATGAAGCCATCCGCGCATTCTCCCGCGAGTTCACACAAGCGTTCGCGCAACGAAGCGACCCAGATTGGGACTTGTCTCGCGTTAGGCCCAAAGTTGGGGTGAAGACCGGCGAAAGATAGTTGGTAGTGCTCGCCGCGGTAGTCAGGAATTGAATCAGCGTTCGTTGCGGCTGATTCAAAAACCAGTCGGAGAATCTCAATCACTTCACGGATCCGACTTATCGGCTGAAGAAAGTCCTGACCAAAGAAATCTTCGGTCCAAGTTTGAGGAGCGGTACCTAGACCGAGTGTGAACCGTCCGTTACTGATGGCATCAAGCTCGATAGCGGCGCAGGCTGTTTCAAAAGGCGAACGAACGAATGCCATGGCTATGCCAGTTTCAAGTTCTAACGAACTGGTCGATGCTGCCGCCACGGCCAAACTCGCCCAGGGTGGGCCATAAACTTGATTTCCGACAATTCNGGCATAACCCCGGTCTTCTAATTGTTTGGCTCGCTCTCCAATAGCCCCGGCGTCTCCTCCGCCTATAGGGGCCCANCATTTCAACACCGGTTACTCCCCCTTTTGCCACCGACCACTCCCGGTCGGGTCGCGTGTCATTGGAATAGCTGTTAGCTATACCAGCCCAGTTCACAATGAAGCTCTTGNGATGGTTAGTTCTCGTCAATTGCGTNTTTCTTAAGGTCCCCNAGTTTCACCCATTCNAGCGTCGCTAGATGNGTTGCCCGCAAACGAACCTGGGGCGCGACGCCNGCNTCGAATGCTTCNTGCCACCTGGGAGCGCACAGACACCAAGAGTCACCATGTCGAAGACCAGAAAACCCCATCTCTGGGTGCGGCGTACTCAAATCATTTCCCGCATTTTTTGAATATTCCAAAAAGTCGTCTGTGACCACCGCGCAAACCGTGTGAACTCCGACATCACCAGCACCTGTGTTGCAGCAACCGTCGCGGTAGAAGCCCGTCACTGGGTCAAGGCTGCACTCCTCAAGTTCTGTTCCTAAGACATTTGCCGCCATAGCCGCAGCCCCCTAGTCACCCGATATAGAACACCAAAACTAGACAACATCGCTGTTGATAGTTCGTTACCGCAAACCTACGTCTTCCAAAAGATGATGTAATCAACGGTGACGACGCAAGTCATTGCGGTCTGGAACTTTGCAGACGCTGTTGATTTTAGAAGGGGAACATGATGGTTGATCAGCTACCAGAGGAACTTCGAGCCCTCAAAACCCGGATGAAGACATTCATCAACGACGTCGTGATTCCTCGTGAACCTGAACTGATGGGTGAAGACTCCAACTCTGAGAGAGTCGCTGCAGAACTCAAAACCGAAGCCAAGGAATCCGGGCTGTGGGCTCTCGGACACCCCGCCGAAATAGGCGGCGGCGGCCTTCCTTTCATGGATTTCGTTTATTTAAACGAAGTTATTGGAAGGTCTCACTGGGGTTCGTGGGCAGTTGGCAGCCTGTCTATGCAAGATTCGATCATGCTGCACCAGTACGCAAGCGACGAGCAACGGGAACGATTCCTAGAACCCCTAGTCGCAGGTGAAATTTATCCATCAGTCGGATTGACCGAACCCGAAGTGGCAGGATCTGACCCCACACAAATGCAGGCAGTCGCGGTTTTGGACGGCGATGAATGGGTAATTAGCGGACACAAATGGTTTACCTCAGGCGCCAATCGCGCTGCGTTCACAACAGTGTTTGCCATCACCGAAGCCGACGCGGAAAAACACAACAAATTCAGTTCCATCATCGTCCCTACTGACACTGAGGGCTATGAGATTGTTCGAGTCGTGCCAACTATGGGCCACACCGGGGGAAATCATTGTGAAGTCAACTACAACGACGTTCGAGTCCCCTACGAAAATCTCCTCGGCGGGCGCGGGCAAGGGTTTCATATCGCACAAAAACGACTTGGTCCCGGACGAATTTTTCATTGCATGCGCTGGTTAGGGCAGGCGCAACGCGCGTTTGAGTTGATGTGTGAGCGAGCGAAGACGCGGTACGCCCATGGCAGTTACCTCGCCGAAAAGGGCGACATTCAAGCGTGGATTGCTGAGTCAGCGGCAGAAATTCAAGCCGCTCGGATGATGACCCTCGACGCGGCACGCGCCATTGATTCTGGGAGTGAAGCCCGCACCGAAATCAGTCTCATTAAATTCTGGGGAGCACGGATGCTTCATAACGTTATTGACCGCGCCATCCAGGTCCATGGAGCGTTAGGTGTCACAGCCGACACACCCCTGGAATTCATGTACCGAGAAGCTCGCTACGCAAGGCTTTACGACGGCCCGGACGAAGTGCATCGGATGGTCGTGGCTCGAAGGTTGGTACGCGATCCCTATGACGCTGTCCCGTGGGCCTAAGCAAAGATTTGAAGAACACCCAATTGCGGTTTTACAGCAGTGCGGACCACAACAGAGATTTTCGGCGATCCGCGAACTCTAAAGATAATTAACGGCGCCCTCGGACTAGCCGTCCAGGTCGTGCACCGGTGAATTCACCATTTTCTCGGACAATTTCGCCTGCAACAACTGTTGCTTTATACCCGTGGGACTCTTGCATGAGACGAGCAGCTCCGGTGGGAAGGTCATAAACCATCTCAGGCGCGGAAATCCCAAGTTCGTCATAATCGAGCACGTTGAGATCAGCACGTTTCCCAACTTCCAAGGTCCCTCTGTCCCCCAAAAGCCCGTAGATCTCAGCGGTGTCGTGTGTCATAAGCTTGACCGCGTCTTCGATTTTCATCTTGGGACCGTTTGTTCGGTCGCGGGTCCAGTGGCTGAGCATGTACGTGGGTGTCGAAGCGTCACAAATCAATCGACAGTGCGCTCCTCCGTCGGAAAGACTCAAGAAAGCTCCGTGGTGGTTGAGTCGTTCATACGTTGGGTCCAGTGTGTGTTCCGCAAAATCAGCTAATGGGAAGAAAATCAATCCCTTTCCGCCATTACTAACAAGTAGGTCGTATGCATATTCGTAGGGATCGCGACCTTCTTGCTGAGCACGCGCAGCAACCGAATCGTCAGGGGCGGGCTCGTAGTTTGGTTCTTCAGACAGCGGGTACATCTTGTGGAAGCCGTGAGCAACGTCGTGGTTGAACCGTCCTGTGTATCCTGTGGATTCGGAAAGAATTTGTTGCTTTACGGAGTCTTTTAACAGTTCGGCAGCTAAGTCAGCGCGTGACAGCGAGTCTGCCAATTGGACGTATGTGGGGTGCATTTTAAAGGGATGGAGCGAGGTCTCTAACCCGAACAGCAGCCCGGCTGGGCGTCCAGCAACCTGGGCTATGACTCTTCCCCCACCGTCAATTGGTGCAGATGACATTTCGAGTAGGTCACGCCATTGTTGGGGGTCACGATCTGCCTGAGACAGTGCATAGGTAACTGTGAGCCCGTAGCGGCTTGCGAGTTCACGCATCCATTCGATATCGGTGCTGAAATTGCCTTCAAGGCCTCCAAGCCCAATATCGGACGCGACTTCTATGACTCCGCCACCCGCTTCGGCCACGGCTTGGCCCAGAGCGATTATTTCTTCGGCGCCGGCAAAAGTTCCCGGGACGGGTTCTCCGTCAAGAGCGCGGTGGAGCATGGTTCGTGAAGAAGTGAACCCGAGGGCTCCCGCTTCGATTCCTTCTTGAACAATTTGCGCCATGGCAGATAGATCGTCTGCCGTCGGTTCTTCGTTTCGGGCTCCGCGTTCCCCCATCACGTAGGCGCGAACAGATCCGTGAGGTACTTGCGCAGCGATGTCCATGACGCGCGGCAGCTCCTCGAGAGCCGCCAGGTATTCGGGGAATGTTTCCCAGTTCCAGTCAATGCCTTCAGCTAGTGCAGCTCCTGGTATATCTTCGACTCCCTCCATAAGTTGGATTAACCAGTCGTGGCTGTCTGGTTTCGCTGGTGCGAAACCAACACCACAATTGCCAAAGACAGTGGTAGTAACACCGTGCAGTGACGAAGGGCTCATCTCGGGGTCCCAGGTGGCTTGGCCGTCGTAATGGGTGTGGACATCTACGAAGCCCGGTGTTACCAGGTAACCAGTTGCGTCAATTTCTCGAAGTCCCGGTCCCATGTTTGGCCCAACTTCTGAAATACAGCCATCATCAATAGCGATGTCCGCTTTTCGTGCTTCAGTTCCGGTCCCGTCAACCACATTTCCTGATCGAATCACCATGTCATGCATTGCGTCTCCCCTCATCTCCGAACCAGTCTATTGAATTTGCCGAACCTATTTGAGAGAGAGCTGCGTCACGTCGTTCCCCGTCGATTTCTAAGCTGTGCTTTTATGCGTAGTTGTGCAGGTGGTGGAACTGTGAGCCCACTCCGAGACGAGTTTCTCTCGACGGAAAAGTTGTTGGCGGAGACCTAGAGTTAAAAGATGGTCTGCGCTACCGCGTCCGCTCGCGAGAACTTTGATCGTGACGGTTTTGTCGTGATTGAGGATTTGTTAAACACGACCGAGCTAGAAAGTTTCGGCGCTGCGGTGGATTCAGCGGTACGGACGCGGGTAGGAGCCGATGATCGACAAGTCAGTGAGAAGTCTCTTTACGAACAGAGCTTTCAACAATGTGCGAATTTGTGGGAAGACAACCCCGAGGTGCG
>PBHE01000025.1 GCA_002719335.1 Acidimicrobiaceae bacterium | reverse complement strand
TGCGGCGCAACGAATTCAACAGAGAATGAGCGAAGGCTTCACTGCGTTGCTTGGTGACGGAATGATTCAGAGCTTTCGAGGAATCGGGGGAATTTGGGCGTGCGAGATCGGTGAGGATGCAATTCCCGCTAGGGATGCGATCATCGACCGCGGCGTCGTGTGTAGAGGAATTGGCGAGGCGCTCGCTCTTTGCCCACCGCTAATAATTACCGACGATGAGATCGGCACGATTTTCGACACATTCAGCGACGTTCTCAAGCAACGCTGAGGGATCTAGCGAAGCCGCCCAACAAAATATTTACGCCGGTCCGTCTGCGATTCGTTCGTGGTGGTGAATTACTTCATCGATCACAAATCGTAAAAACTTTTCCGAGAACTCTGGGTCTAGCCCTGCTTCCTCGGCGAGTTTTCGTAACCGTTTGATCTGTTCTTGTTCGCGTGCGGGGTCGGCTGGCGGCATGTCGGATTCTGCTTTGTACTGACCGACAGCCTGAGTAATGCGGAATCGTTCCGCGAGCATATGGATGAGCGCAGTGTCAATATTGTCGATGCTGCGTCGAAACTCGGAGAGTTGATGGTTGCTCATCAGTAACTTTTCTAGTCGCTGGAACGACTCCGGTCATTTGTTTAACTGACATTGAGCAGGAAGTGGAAAAACTCGTCGGCGCAGTGCTAGGCCATGTCGGTGAAAGAAATCATCATTCGCTTTGCTACTGCGGACGACGCCCACACAATTTGCGCCTTGATCAAGGGCTTAGCTGAGTATGAGCGGGAGCCCGATGCGGTAGAAGCAACACCAGAAAGCATCAGTACACAACTGCGGTTGCCGCAGCCACCGTTCGAGTGTCTTCTGGCTGAAGCAGCCGGTGAAGTTCGTGGATTTGCGCTGTTCTTCTACAATTATTCAACTTGGCGGGGCAAACAGGGGATTCACCTTGAAGACCTCTTTGTTCCAGAGCAGCACCGAGGCGCCGGCATCGGGAAACTGTTGCTTGCCACGCTCGCCCGAATCGCACAGGAGCGCGGCTGTCCGAGGCTGGATTGGCAGGTTCTCGACTGGAACCAACTAGCAATCGACTTTTACGAAATTCTTGGGGCAACGGTCATGCATGACTGGTTGCCTTGTCGACTCCAAGGGTCTGAACTGAGCGCGTTGGCAACGGAAGGGGCTACCGTCAGTTGATCATGACTGACGATTACAACCTCAGAGGAAAGACCGCGGTCGTTGGTATCGGCGAAACGACGTACTACAAGCACGGCCAATCTTCCGATCCGGAGTTTGTTTTGGTGTTGAAAGCAATTCTCGCGGCGTGTGCCGATGCGGGGATCAGCCCGAAGGAAATCGACGGGTTTTGCTCCTACTCCAATGATCGAAACGACCCGCCGCGCCTGGCGAACGCACTAGGGCTTCCCGAACTTCGTTACTCGAATATGCAGTGGACTAGCGGTGGCGGTGGAGCGGCTGCCGCCGTGCAAAACGCTGCTGGTGCGGTTATGGCCGGATCAGCAAACGTCGTTGTGGCCTATCGCGGACTGGCTCAAGGTCAGTTCGGGAGGTTCGGACGCAGCGGAGGCTCGCGACCAGTTAGTGGCGGTGCGGCATACACGTTGCCCTACGGCATGATGAGCGCAGCCCAGATGTACGCGATGCGCACGACTCGCTTCATGCATGAACACGGAGTCGGAAGAAATGCCATGCGCTCAATTGCGATGGCTTGTTATCACCACGCTCAGAACAACCCTCGCGCGGTGATGAACGGCCGCCTCCTCGACGCAGAAACTTACGACGCATCGCGTTGGATTACTGAACCCTACCGATTGTTCGATTGTTGTCTGGAAAACGATGGGGCTGCCGCCATGATCATTACTCGCAGCGACCACGCTATGGACCTAGCAAAGGCACCGGCACTCGTACTGGGCGCCCAACAAAGTGGTGGCCATCGCTCCGGAGCTACTGCCGAAAACGCGACGGATTACGTGACATCAAGTTTCAAACCAGCAGTGAAATATCTGTATGAACAAGCTGGAGTGACGCCACAAGATGTTGATGTTGTGCAGAGTTACGAGAACTTCACCGGTGGGGTGGTGATGAGTTTGATCGAACACGGACTCTGTACCTACGAGAACGCTGACGAGGTACTCACCTTCGACAACTTGCGTGCAGACGGCGGCAATCTTCCCCTCAATACCAGCGGAGGAAACCTCGCCGAGTGCTACATGCATGGCCTCGGGCTTCAAATCGAGGCCATCCGACAGGTGCGGGGCGAGTCATACAACCAAGTTCCCGACGTCAAAGTCGCTCTGGCTAACGCCGGTCCGATGGTCGCGGTGGCGTCTACAGCAATTTATGGAACTCAGGAGACGCTGGGATGAACAAGTTCACTTCGGAGCCTCATCTTCCGGGTCTCAGGCAGCCAGCTCCCGCGAACGACGGTCTCGATGCCCCATTTTGGGAGGGTACGCAGGCTCACGAACTACGGGTTCAGCGCTGCGCCAACTGCGAGGTTCATCAGTGGGGGCCTGAGTGGATGTGTCATGCATGTAACTCAATGGAACTTGGCTGGGTAACGGTTGACCCAATCGGCCGAATTTACAGTTGGCAGCGTCCTCACCATCCGGTGCACAGAGCTCTTGCCGATCGAGGTCCGTACATAATTGTTTTGGTCGAATTGCCTCACGCAGACAACGTTCGAATGGTGGGAAACTTGTTAGGTGATCCCCTGCAAGAAATCGAAATTGGGGCACCGGTTTCGGTCGTTTTCGAAGACCACGATGACGGAGATCCCGATTTCACTCTCGTTCAATGGGAACTGACTTCCAACAGTTGACCGTGAACGCGTTACGGCGGCTGGCTCATTCACCAGCCACCACAACACGGTTTAACTTTTTTGACGCCGGTCGAGCTCTAGCCAGTTATGGCATCAAGTGTTTCTTCGCTCGGCGCGAAGTAGAAGGATCCTGACGCCGGGTCCGAAAAATCCGTCATTGCATCGCGAACACCATTGGCGTCATCCAGGCCGTACATCCTGCGCAAACGCTCTCGCAGTGGCGCCTGATCTTTGCAAAACGCCATGAAATAAAGTCCGACTGTTCCGTCATGGAACGCATAGGGCGTCGAACGTCGCGCTATCTCGTTTCGCTTAGCAGAGCCTTCGTTGCCGTGATTTCCATCTTCGCGCAGTTCGACGTGACTGAGATGGCTGTACGCCTCTTGTGTTTCAGTCTTTTCGATACCCGGGAACTTCTTTCTACCAAAGTTCTTTTCTTGTTGGTCGTCGGACAACGCATTCCAACTGTCAAGGTCATGGACCCAACGTTGAGCGATGATGTGACTGCCACCTGCGCCAGGCTCGCCATCAGGGACGATGGCGGCGGCGGGTTGGTCTTCGTCGGCTGGGTTGCCGGTGCCGTCCTTAAAGCCGGTCATATCAAGCGAGTCACCGTAGATAAACGTGGGCGTTTCACGGGCAACGGCCATGTGGCCTTCCAGCGCTGTGCGTGTGTCGTATTGGGCTTTCCAGACTTTGTCTTTGTCGTCGTGGTTGAGCCACAAAAGTAGCTCTTCTTGGGTGCCTTTAGCCTGGCGCCCTGAACCGTCGTCGGACTCAACGGTGACGTACGTTTGAAAGTCGTCGGGAACGTCGTCGGTCAGGTCTGGTAAAAGTCCGGGTCCAATACCGAGCGTCAGGTTGATGTCCTCGGCGGCGCATGCGGCCCGAAGGTCTCCCAATGCCGATTTGATCACCCCTAGATCCGCGCCGTCGGTGCGGCTGAGATGTACATACCACTGGTTCTGGCCCATGCCGTTAAAAATGGCCCGTTGCGGTGTCGCCATATTCACTCCTTAGTGCTGGTGAGTGTGCTCTGAGGATCGTAGGCCACTTTGAAGGCTTTCGTCAGCCCCAAGTAGCCTTTCGCTGAGCTTTTTGCCCGGTTGTGCAAAGATTGAGCATGGCTGTTTACGCTACTGAACTTCCGATTCGTCCTGATCTTGACGCTAGCCACAGCGAAATAGCTTCACGTTGGGCGACAACCGGTAGTTGGTGGTCGGGCGCGGAGCGTATAGCAATAGTCGGAGAAGTCCGACAGGCGCGAGACGGCGACGACTTGGCCCCGTGGGAGTCACCCAGCCAAGTTGACGGCCTCATCACTGATAATCACCTGCTTCCGACCGCTGCAATAGACGCAATCTGGCGAATTACGAATCACCCCGGCACTTTGACCGCTGACTGGCACGCGTCGATCATAAGTCGAGGGATCAATCCGGAGGCATATGTAGAGCTCGTGGGAGTGGTCGCCCAAGCGAACGCTGTGGACCGCTTCGCAGACGCTCTAAATCTCGCTCGAGTCGACTTGCCAGAACCGTCATCAGCCGAGCCTCAGCGCTTAGCCGACAAGTCGGTGGTGGTGAGTTCACATTGGGTTCCTACAGCGCAGGTAAAGGGACCAAATGTCATCAAGGCTCTGAGCGCCGTTCCATTCGAAGTCGATTCGATGAGTCTTCTCTCATCGGCGCAATACCTTCAGTTAGGTGACTTGTTGGCAGATCTTGTTTCAGATCAAAACTCTCTCACTCGTATGCAAGTCGAGGTCATCGCTGCGCGGACGTCGAAGCTCAACGAATGTTTTTATTGAACGACGAGCCACGCGTTTCTGCTCGGTCTGAGCGGAATGAATCAAGATTTCCAAATCAGCTTCGAGGCAATTGATGGTTCACACGTCGGAGACGGTGGCATTGAACACGGCGCGTTGTTATCGCGTCTGTGTGAAGCGATGTTTTATGAAGACCCAGACCAGTTGGCTTCGGTTCGAGACGACGTGATCGAAGTAGCCGGAGCGAAAGTGTTGGTCGACGCGGTCGCCGTGTCCGCGAACTTTTACATGATGACCCGTATCGCGGATGCAACAGGCACTCCGTTAGACGCCGGGACGGTCGAACCATCAGTCGAGATTCGCGAACTTGTCGGGGTCAACAATTTTACTTCTCGTCGCGAGGCGCAGGCCTGAAACGATTGTCGAAGCTCACCCCGACGGTGAGCAGTATTCCAACCAGCGCAAGCAGCCCCGCCAAACCTATGACCTTGGCAAAAGTAGGTACGAAGATCTCCGGCGCGGAAAGGTCTTCGAGACCAAGGGAGCGAGCTTGGCGATCGCGAAAACCCACAAACGCTGTGTTCCAAACTGCGAGTCCGGCTACCACGCCAGAGGTTCGAACCATCTGAGTCATGCCCCCAGCAACTCCTTGCTGAGATCGCGGGATCGAAGCCATGACGAAACTCATATTGGGTACTTGGAAGCTACCCAGACCGATGCCTACCAGGCTCAACGCCACAACCAACACCACCAAGTGAGTACCGGCATCGGCCCTGCTGAAGATGATCAGACCAATTCCTAGGGAAGCCAACCCGAATCGGGTGAGGGCGCGCAATCCAAGACGATTCGTCAACCAGCCCGCGACCCATGCTGCCCCAGCTGTGGTGGTCGGAGCTATACCGAGAATGAGTCCCCCCGAAATCGATCCGTGACCTCGGATATCTACAAGCAAGTAGGGGCCAAGGAACCACAAGCTAAACATTGAGGCATTGGCGAGCGCGTTCAAGAGATTGGCTTGACCGAATCCCGGTCTTCGAAACAGCGACAACTCTAGGAGTGGAAGCTCCGCCCGCTTTTCAACAAAACAGAAGACACCTAGAACGATCAACGCGACGCATCCGAGAGTCGCTGTACGCGGGGTGGCCCAACCCCAGGTCAGGCCACGACTTGCCACAAACAACGTCAATCCGAGACCGCCGGCGAGGGTCGCTGCACCGAGAAGATCCAACGGTTGATGGGTGATCTTGGACGGTCGACGATGCAGACCTGAAGCCAACGCGATTCCAAGCAAAATGATCATGTAGGGAACACGGAAGAAATAAACCGACGGCCAATCCCAAATCTGCAGCAGCATGCCTCCGACTGGAGCGCCAAGCGCTAGCCCTACTGCACTGAACATCGAATACACGCCCAATGCTCGAGGCTGCCGTTCCTCATTTACCGACAGGGTCACCAGAGCGGGGGCGGCACCCAAAATGAGAGCCATCGCGCCACCCTGACTAACTCGAGCCAGCAAAAAGAGTGGGAACGAAGGCGCTAACGCACACGCCACGAATGCGAATCCTTGAAGCGTAATTCCGATAACCGTGACTCGGCCGTGGCCGATGCGGTCCGCTAGTCGACCTGCAGGGAGAAGAAGAACCGAGTATGTGAGAACGAAACTGACGACAACCCACTGGATCTGTGACACGTCGATAGCGAACGCCGCGGTGATCGCGGGGAAAGCGATGTTGACCGACGTGTCAAGGCCGGCGAGTAGTCCACCTAGACATGCGACAACGAAGGGGCCGCGATGCTCCATTGTTTAACTCTCGGCCGCCGCCTTCATACCTTGAAGCGTCGCCGTAATGCTTTCGCGGGCGTTGGCTGCGCGCGCCTGAACTTCAGTTTCTCCGTGCTCAATCATTGGCGGAGACAGGTTCATCAACGCCCACGATTCGGTGAGCGTTGTGCGCTCGTCATCGGTTTCGAGGTCGTATCGCCAATGCACGAAGTTCAGTGCCGTTCCGCCTGTCACGAAGGCGAAACTTCGGTTCTCTTCGCGTTCAGTGATTTCGACCAAAGCCTTCCACTCTTGTTCGCCACGTCGATTGATGCCAACGAATTCGTCGCCAACTTTGCCCGTTCCGGGCACACCTTCATCGTTCTTGCGCCAATAACCACCGGTGTTTTCCGAACTCCACTCGCCGTACCGCTCCATATCCGAAACCAAAGCCCACACGGTTTCGCGTGAAGCATCAATTTCGATTGACTCACTGTGACTCATGATTGGTTCACTCATACAGCAGAGTCTGACAGGCCGCGGCCGCTGCCGCTTGGTTGCGGTGCTTCAAACAAAGTTCGAGAGAAACTCGAGAACAATCGTGTTGGTCTCTTCTACCGCTTCCAACTGTACCCAGTGCCCTGGGCCGTCGATGACGTGTATCGATCGCAAATCTTCAAAGTGCTCTTGACCAGTTTTTCCGCCGGTCATTTTGCGGACGGGGTCTTCAGAACCCGTGATAAAAATGCTCGGTTGGACAATTTTTCGACCTTCGAGCTCGACTGTGTCCTTCAAGAAGGTCGGAATGTTCCGATACCAATTGAGGCCACCTCGAAATCCCGACTTGCTGTATGCAGCGACGTAATAGTCCAGATCTTCAGGTGTCATCCAAGACGGCAACTCGGCGGGTGGACGTGGGCTGGCCTCCAACATGGTGGTCTTACCGACTTGGCTGACAGGCGGCCCAGCATCTCCCGAAGCCGAAACGTGGATCGTTAACAGTGAGGTTCTGATATCAGCTTCCAAATGAGCTTCCGCGCCGCCAACATTTTCACAGAAGAACGCCCAGTAGAAAAAATTTTCTCCCCAAAAATCTTGTGTACACCAAGCGGGATCGAGGTTACGCCCGTAGGGCACGGACATTCCTACGACGGCACGCACCCGGTCCGGGTACAACAACGCGACGTTCCAGCCAACTAAAGCACCCCAGTCGTGAATCATCAGTGCGTACTCGTCGTAGCCCAGCGCTGTTGCTAACCCATCAACATCTGCGGCCAATTCGCGAACCCCGTAATCGCCAATCTCAGGGGGGCAATCGCTGTAGCCGTAGCCACGTTGATCTGGCACACAAACTTTCCAACCCTGATTTAGTAACGGGTCGATCTGATGTCGCCACAGGTACCAGCATTGAGGCCAACCGTGAAGCAGGATGATGAGAGGCCCTTCGCCTTCCACGACACAGCGCAGTTTCACACCGTTGGTCTCGATCGTTTCGAAGTGTCGGTCCGCTAAAGCCACCAGAGTTCCTTTTCTCGTCAAAGGCAAGCCTGTCACAACTACTCTTCGGCGATGACCTATGACTCGATCGTCTACGAAGTTGACCAAGGCGTCGCTCTCATCACTCTGAACCGTCCCGAGCGCCTGAACGCTTGGAACACAAAGATGGCGTCTGAACTTGGTCCAGCGCTGGCGGACGCGCAAGCAGAGGACGCCGTCAGAGCCGTCGTGATAACGGGGGCTGGTCGAGCCTTCTGCGCCGGCCAAGACCTGTCAGCCGGAGGAGACACTTTCGCCGATAGCCCTGATGCGAACCCTCATGAACAAGGAACTCCGAGCACCATGCCCTGGGATGTGTCTAAACCCGTCGTCGCCGCGATCAATGGCCACGCTGTCGGGGTCGGGCTGACCTTTCCCCTGACCTGCGACGTGCGGTTCGTAGCAGAGGACGCGAAACTGCAATTTGCGTTTGTGCGCCGAGGTATCGCCCCTGAATTGGGTTCAACGAAACTCTTAAGCCGAATGGTGGGCTTACAGGTCGCAAGTGACCTGCTGATGTCGGGAAGGTTCTTCTCTGGCATCGAGGCAGTCGAAATCGGGCTCGCAGCCCGCGCTTTACCAGCTGACGAAGTGCTCTCTGCAGCGTTGGATTGGGCACGCGATGTGGCCCACAACACTGCACCGGTGTCAGTGGCAGTGACGAAGAAACTGATGTGGGAAAACTTACGTACTGAGATCGACGAAACCTTCCAACGAGAACTGCGTTTAATCCCCTGGCTGGGCAGTCAACCCGATGCAACCGAAGGGGTCATGCACTTCATGGAAAAGCGAGCCCCTTCTTGGTCGGGAAGCGTGCGCGAAGGCATGCCTGATATGGACTTCTAACCGACGTCGCGAACTAACCGATCGCAGCTAAATCAGTACGAGCGTCGTGACGATCACTACGGCGACAGCTGCAAGCGCGCCACCAAGACCTAGGAACACCGCGATCATCGCAGGAATCAGAGAATTTTCATCTTCCACGGGGGCTCCTCACTCTTGTTCGACGGACGCACACGGTAGCCGATCATTGTTCCGAGTCCATTCGTCAGACACGCATCCCTCTCGTTATGCAATCATGCGGGTCGGCCGTCTATGCCAAGGAGGTATCCGGAAGTGGACTTCGAATACAACGAGAAAACACTCGAGTACAAAGAAAAGCTCGAAGGTTTCATGGAAGAGAACGTGTATCCAGCAGATCGTGAGCGCCACGCATTTGTGGAAGATCCTTCGAATCTGTGGCAGCAGCCTCCAATCGTTGAAGAGCTAAAAACTAAAGCTCAGGCGGCAGGAATTTGGAACTGGTTTCTACCCGCGGAGTATGCGGAATGGAGTCCGGGCTTCACCAACCTCGAATATGCACCCCTCGCCGAGGTAATGGGTCGAGTTCCCTGGTCATTCGAGGTGTTCAATTGTTCGGCACCGGATCGAGGGAACATGGAGGTACTCGCCAAATATGGGTCCCCAGAACAACAAGATCAGTGGCTCCGACCCCTGATGGAAGGTCGAATTCGTTCCACATTCGGTATGACCGAACCGCAAGTAGCGTCGTCAGATGCGACAAATATGGAATTGCAAATAGAACGCGACGGCGATCACTACATACTCAACGGTCGTAAGTGGTGGAGCAGCAACATTTACCATCCGCTGTGTGAGTTTGTGATCACGATGGGTGTATCAAATCCTGATAATCCCAGGCATCAACGTCACTCCATGGTCATCGTCCCCAAGGAGACGCCTGGTTTAGAAATAGTTCGACCTCTCTCGGTTTTCGGCAACGTTCACTCTCCGCAGGGTCATGGAGAGCTCGCATATCACGATGTTCGGGTTCCTATCGACAACATCATTCTGGGTGAAGGTCGCGGTTTTGAGATCGCCCAAGGGCGATTGGGTCCAGGACGTTTCCAATATGCGATGACCAACGTTGGAATGGCTCAACGAATGCTTGACCTTGTGTGCGCTCGCGTTGAGCAACGCGAAGCATTTGGCAGCAAACTCCGCGACTTCTCTTCGGTACGGCAAGATATTGCTCGCGCTCGGTGTTCTATCGAGCAGACGCGCCTTCTCGTGCTCAAAGCGGCAGCCGAAATGGATAAATCTGGGGCTAAAGGAGCACGTGATTACATCTCAATGCTGAAGATCGTTGGCCCAAAACTGGCTCATGACGTCGCAGAGCGCGCTATGCAGATCTTTGGAGGCAAAGGCGTGAGCGGAGATACGCCAATCGCAGAAATGTATGTAATGGGCCGACTCATGCGAATAGCCGACGGACCTGACGAAGTTCATATGAATCAGCTCGCCAAGCTCACCATGGCACAGGCCGAAATTTCTCGCCTAGAAGGCAAAGGCGGGGTTGAATGGTTTGGTGACTGATCGGGAGGCAACACTGTGACTGAATTCCTAATCGCCGGAGCCACTACAGCTCTTACCGTTGATGGCTGCGCGGCCGAAGCTGCTGACTTCGAAGCAATGCAGTTGAATGCTGCATGGACGTTCGAGGCCTCTCACGATCCATTTCTTCCGCTGGCATTAGCCGCAAAGCAAACCACTTCGATTGAGTTGGGTACAGCCATTGCTGTGGCGTTTGCTCGTAACCCCATGACGTGTGCAATCACCGGCTGGGATTTACAACGCCTATCCAACGGCCGATTCATCTTGGGGTTGGGAACCCAAATAAAACCCCACATCACCAAGCGATACAGCGAACCGTGGTCTCGACCCGCTGCTCGTATGCGGGAATACATCGCTGCGCTCCACGCGATTTGGGACAATTTCCAGACAGGCGAGAAACTCGACTTTCGGGGGGAGTTCTACACCCACACGCTGATGACCCCATTCTTCAGCCCAGGGCCCCTCGAGGTAGACCGTCCAAAGATTTACGTCGCTGGAGTCGGACCGAAAATGGTCGAAACCATTGGTCACTCGGCTGATGGGTTCTTTGTTCATCCTTTTCACACACCAGATCACATGGAAGCCGAGACACTTCCTGTGTTGTCGGCCGCGGCACAATCGGCAGGTCGCGTTGACAAAGATGTCACCATCGCTTGCCTAACGATCGTCGCAATGGGTCGCGATGAGGCAGAAGTTGCGGACGCGCGTCGAAAAGCCGCCGCCCAATTAGCGTTTTACGGCTCGACACCGGCGTATTCAGGTGTGCTCGAATACCACGGCTACGAGTACCTGCAACCCGAGTTAAATCAGCTTTCTAAGCAAGGTGATTGGAAGACGATGACGGAGAAGATCGATGATGACCTCATTGACCTGCTTTGTGTCTCGGGAACGCCATCAGAGGTTGGTGCCAAACTTAAGGAACGTAACGCCTTCGCCGATAGATCAACGATGATGTTCTACGGCGCGCCTCCAGACCCGGACGCCATCGCCGATACCGTTAAAGCCGCTCGCGCGTAGCACTCGACACAATCGACTAGTTCTGCTCGTACACCGGGGTCACAATGGCGCGCGCAACAGTGGTCCCAAACATGTTGAAACCGCAGATAGCGGGAGTTACATCCTCGGTGACTGGCAGTGAGGCGACACTGAGGGCATGCACCGCGAACATATAACGATGGGCTCCATGGCCCGCTGGAGGAGCTGAGCCTAAATAACCAAACAACCCGGCATCATTCTTTAGCTGCTTGGCGCCTGCTGGGAGTGCCGAACCATCCTGGGATCCAGCTCCAGTCGCTAGGTCGCTGATATCGGCAGGAATGTCATAGACAACCCAATGCCAGAAGCCGCTACCGGTTGGGGCGTCGGGGTCAAAACATGTCACCGCGTAACTTTCGGTCTCCTCGGGCGCTCCCGCCCATCTGAGATGGGGAGAGATATCTTCTCCGCCTGCGCCAAATATGCCCGAAACCTGAGGCATACCGAGCATCTCCCCTTCGGCAACATCGTCGCTGGTGACTTCGAAGCCCGGAACTTCAGGTAGGAAGTCGTAAGGGTTGGGAGGGTTGCTCATGTCGTGTCTTCACCTTTATTGAGTAAACGTTGCGCGGTTCTAACTTAGGTCTGCGGCCTGCGCGAATGCTCGAATCTCTCGTTCGATGTGTCCCATGGGCTGAAACGCGATCTCTGTTACGCCTTGATTCTCCATGTCCTCTATGCGTTCTCGAACATTGGGTGCATGAAGGGTAAATGGGGAAAGGAACATCGAGTCTCCTACGACCACTTCACGGTCGATAGCGTTCAGATTCGTTAGATGGCCAGAATGAACATGCAGATGGCGCTCGTCTTGTGGAACTTGCTCGACTAATTTCACAAATTCATCGGCGTTGGGCAACATCTCGAGCCGGCTGTCTTTCTGCTCCAAAAAAGCGTGATACGCGACACTGACCCACGGTCCAGCAGTTTCGATAACGCGTTCAGAGTCAACAGTCTCGTCTGGTTCCATAACCGTGCCGCTAGTCAGCAACACCACGTCTGTCAGGCCTCCGTAATCGGCGTCGGGCCTTGGTCGAGAAGTGAACACTCCACAACCCATTTCGCCCGCAGCGGCAAGACCCCGTGGCCCGTTGACTCCAAGAATCCACGGCACCTCGATAGGGCGCTGGGGGGCCTGACCAGCCCAGTGCAACATAGATATTGGTTTCCCATCGAACACGACGGTTTCGCCCTTGAGAAGTGCTTGAATTTGATCAATCATTCTTGGAAACTCAGACCATTTCAGAGGCTTTTGGCCCATTGCTCGACGACCAGTAAATCCCGTTCCAGCGCCTATAACCACGCGTTCCTCGCCAACTAAGTCGACAAGAGTAGCTATCGCTGAGGCAGTAACCATTGGGTGACGCAAGGACGGGATGAGCACACCTGGTCCAAGCTTGATGCGTTCCGTGCGCATGGCGGCTAGCGCCAAAACCATCCACACATCTAGCTGAAGAGCGGGTGTGTCATATACCCAGGCCGTTTCATATCCCAGCTTCTCCGCTAGGGCGATGTGGTCAGGGGTTTCGGGGATGGGTGGAAAAGCAACGGAGATCCTCATCCCTGTATTCCATCACGGAACCGAGATGAGGGCCCCCGCCGAAGGACCAGTTAGGCGAGTCTCCGAGCTAAGGATTGGAAGTTGGTAGCACCATCGAAGATAGAGGCCACTTCATTTTGTAACGAGTTACGCATCGGAATTGAGAAAGCCTCGGGACTGTGACAAGAGGGTTAGCTAGGTTGCCCGCCCACTCTCTTGGGGACCTAGGAACGCGATCGCTACTCCCGATCCTGCTGATTTATCGACCGTTACGATACGGCGCCCGGCCTGCACCGCATCTTTTACAGGCCGAAGGAGCTCGCCTAGTAGCGCGGCTGTGGAGTCAATATCGTCGACGGTGACTACCAGACCCCACAGATGCCAGGGACGCGTCGAATCGCGACTTTCCGGGCCGATGAGTTCAAGCTCCAAGTCACCCATCGCTGGGGCGGATCGGAGCATGCGTTTGTCGGGAGCGCCGAACGGTCGCGGCTCCGGAACTAATACTCCTGTTGCGGCAACGGCCGTCATTCCCTCTTCGAAGGAAGGAACTGACAAAACCACATGATCAAAACCTATGGAGCGATTGGGGTGCGGCGCCGCCCGGTCAGGGATTGGTGTGTCAACGGTGCTGGTGGGTAAGGGGCCAAAGTCCGTCGAAGATGAATGACGCAACACCCAACCGTGAATACCTGGCTCGTCGCGGGTGAAGACAATGTCGACGGTTCCTATGCGACATCGGTTGTGCTCGACGACAAACCCGAGACCTTCCCAGATCCCAGGTTCATCGCCGACATGTAGTTCAGCGATCGATGGTTGGGAACGAGGATTCATGATCTACTCTTCATTCGTTTCGAATCTTGGAGCGCTTGGCGCAGCAAAAATTCGATTTGAGCGTTGACGCTGCGAAGCTCGTCGGCCGCCCATTGCTCAATTGCCGCGTGGACTTGAGAGTCCAGTCTCAGCGGGTATGCCTTGCGGGTCACCATCTAGTGGAGAGAGCCAGCATTGACGATTGGTTGGGTGTGTGACCGACGACGCCACTGATCATGCGGGCTTCGGATTCTTCGACTTCAAGTTTCACGGTGTTGTTCATGTTGATTAATTCGTCAAGACGTCAAGGACGTTGCGCCAACCCTCACCTTTCCCTTTCCCTGTCGCGCGGAATAAGTCGGTGTATCCACACTGAGTACAACTGACGTAGTCGAACTTGTTGTTCTGCACATTGAAGTATCGAGAAACTCCTCCGCCAGTGGTGCGAATCACTCCTGTTTCAGCTTCTCGCCCCTGGCATTTAGCACAATTCCATTGTTGTTTATCTGACATTTCCTCTCTCGGTTTTTATATATCAGAATGATATCATTTGAGCGTCGTTCGCATTTCTGCAAGTGTCAACAACTAGTGATCCTGACGCAGTGAGAGCCACATCGTGTCAAGATGCGTTTATGAGTAGTTCAGTTATCGTCCACGAAGACATCGGCCGAGTCAGGGTCATCACAATTAGCCGACCGCAGGCCCTCAACTCTATGAATAACGCCGTGTTTGGCGGAATCCGCGACGCGCTAGCTGAAGCCGAGACCGACAACGCAATTGCGGTTGCGATAATCACCGGAGAAGGTCGAGCATTTTCAGCGGGACAAGACCTTCAAGAAATGCAAGATGGGCTGTCAGGCGAAGCAGGCGGGGAGCATCTCTTCCCTTCCATGCTTAAACAGCTCACGGAGTTCAAGAAACCACTGATCGCTGCAGTCAATGGGCTAGGCGTTGGAATAGGAATGACATTCCTCGCTCACTGCGATTTGGTGTTCATGTCGAATTCCGCTCGGCTTCGAACGCCCTTCCCTCAATTGGGGCTGGCCCCTGAGGCAGGAAGTAGTTACACCTTCGCAACGCGAATGGGTTGGCAAAATGCTGCCTATGTGCTGATGTCTGGGCGCTGGTTCAGTGCAGAGGAATGTCTGCAGATGGGACTTGTTTGGAGGGTGACCGCACCCGAGGAATTGATGCCAGAGACATTGGAGGTGGCTCAGGAACTGGCCGCGAACCCTATCCCCTCACTCGTGGCAACAAAGAAATTGCTGATGGGAGCAGGTCGACCCCAGGACGCGTGGTCCGCGCACACACGCGAAAACGGCGCGTACGCCGAACTGTTAGGTGCACCAGCCAACACTGAAGCTGTCGCCGCATTCGTCGAGAAACGCGACCCCGACTTTTCGTCAATTCCGGGAATTTAGGCAGCTACTCGGACTCTCGAACCCACCCGGGGGGCCGGCTACTGATAACCGATTCGGCTTCAAGGGCATCAAGCTCTGACGCGCTCAGCCCCAAAAGGTCAGTGAGAACCTCTCTGTTGTGCTGACCGCGATATCCCGCGAACTGGGACACACCCGCGTCTACATTTTGAAATCGCCAGGGCGACTGAGGGACGGTGATCATTTCACCACGACCCGTGTCTATATCCACGAAGGCGCCTCGTTCAGCGGCCCAGTCGGTCGCCGCTAACTCAGGAACAGTTCGCATTTCCGCCGCGACTACCCCCCTAGGACCAATAGCTGCCTCTACTGCTGCCGCGTCGGCAAACGTTGCTATGAACTCGGCAAGAATCTCTGTGAGTGCATCGCGATTCGCTACTCGATCCTCGATGATCGCGAAACGCGGGTCTTCGACTAGCTCAGGCCGCTCCATTGCTTCCACTATGTACCGAAACCCGTCATTCATGGTGATGTCGATCGTGATGCTGACGTAGCGGCCGTTGGCCATTCGAAGCACGGGAGACCAGTTTTGGCCGCCTTTAAAACCGGCAGAAGGATCTTGCCCGGTCATCTCAATGGCAGCAAGATCATTAGCCATCAAGGTGCTTTCTGCCATGGACACCTCAACTTGTTGGCCCTCCCCCGTTCGGTTTCGCAGATGTAGAGCGGCCAGAACAGCTCCGAGGGCATGTAAACCGGTGTAGGTATCAGAGTGCGACATTGGGTCGTTCCGGGGCTCTTCTCCTCTTCGTCGAGCCACCATCTCAGTCACACCTGTTTCAGCATGAATCGCCGACGCGAACGCCCCTTGGTCTGAGCGGGAGTTGTTGTGACCCCATCCGCTCACCGATGCCAGGATGATCTCGGGATTTGCCTCTGTCAGGCGGTCGTAACCGATGCCTAAGCGATCCATCACCCCGGGTCGATAGTTCTCGAGCACGATGTCGGCATGTGGAACGAGTTGAAGAAGCAGTTCCGGGCCTGCTGGCACGTGAAGATCAATCGACACGCATTCTTTCCCCGCGTTGTACTGCACGTAGTAGGCGGATTGCCCATCGACCCGTGGAATCAGACGCCGGGTTAAATCACTATCCGGAGGCTCCACTTTGATGACTCGAGCTCCCAAATCGCTGAGAAGTCGACCACAAATTGGGCCAGCTAGCGCTCGAGTCAAATCAAGCACCGTCACATCGGAGAGCGGCTTTTCCATAGGAGCAAAAAACTACCTTCTACAGCGATCGCTGTGCACGGAGTCATCCATGCACGAAGCGATGACCCGTTCGATCAACCGAATCAGGACCAAGGTCGAGAAATTCTGATCGCAAACGATCCCACAAAGCGAGGCGATCCCAGTTTGGTTCGCACGGTCTGTCGTGTTCATCCAGAAAAGGATTGGGCAACAACACAGTCATCAGCTGTTCTTCCGCGCCGTTAAATAGGCGAAGACCCCAAGACACCGGTGCTCCATCTCGCAGGAATCGATACAGCTCGGCACGTTGACACGGCCTGATCGCCGCGACACCGGGCTCGGTTGGATTGCAAGCATCACCAACTGTGGTCCCGATACAGACATGCACATGCCAGTCGCCAAAATCAAGCGTGGCGTACCCATCCAGCATGGTGATTCGCGGCGCGCGGGGAGCTTTTAGTTCATATGCGGCGCCTTGAACGATCGGTCCGAAGTGCACTGTTTCCCAATGGGCAAATACTTCCTTCAGTAGGCGCAGCAGTGTGGCTTCGTCCGTGGGGAGGCTGAAGATTTCTACAAGCCCGTTACCAGGCTCGTCCTTCAACCGTCCCCCAGAACTCACCGACGAATTACACCTCTATGCCGTACAACTTGGCTGCGTTGTCCTGAAGAATTTTTTTCTGAACAACAGGAGAAAGCTGCTCAATAGCATCTCGCACCCTCTCAACGCTATGGGGGTACAGGCACGTGGGGTGCGGAATGTCAGTTTCAAACATGATGCGATCAGGTCCCAGATACTCGATCGCTGGACCTAGGGTTTTGGATTCAAACCAGAAGCAGCCGTAAAACTGGCGCACAAAATATTCAGACGGCTTCATCGAAAGATGGGCCAAGTGCTCAGGGGCAGTTTCACCGCACTGGTAGTCCAACGCGTCAAGCAGGAACGGGATCCAACCCACTCCCGACTCAACAGAAACAAACTTAAGGTCGGGATAGCGTTCGGGCACATCGCTGACGAGTAAATTGGCCATCCACCTCAATTGCCCCAAGAAGATCGCGGCGCCCGCAAGACTGATTTTCACATCTCCAGACCACGTGTCGTATGGCACCGTCCCTGACCAATTGATGTCTCCTTCCGATGCGCCGATATGGAAGTTGATCGGCACCTTCAAGGATTCACAGATCTCCCAAAATGGCCGCCATTCCGGTTGAGCGAAATTCGGCATCCCCGAGTCGTGAGGGTTGGAACACATGACGATGCCTTTTGCCCCGTTTCGTTGCATGCGATCAACCTCAGCGACACAAGCGTCAATGTCCCACCAGGGAACAAGCGCCATCGGGAGAATCCGATCTCCTGAACGGTTCTGTAGATCGTTCATCCAGTCGTTGTAGATCTCGACGCACGCTAGGCGCAGCTCTTTATCCTCAACACGGAGAAAGTTTTGATTTCCGAAACCGCCGACGTTGGGGTACACGATGCCGTGGCTGATACCCATCAGGTCCATCAGATCCAACCGGGCTTGGCAGTCGTAACTCGCCGCGTGAACCATCTCAATATCCGCTTTCAAGAAACTAAGCCCGAGCATTTTCTCGCCATTGGGCAGAATGGCACTCACTGCAGAATCCCCGGCGATGGGTATATCGCCGTCAACGACCCATTTCCGTCGGCCGTTGTGCTCCTTGATTTGAGGCACTAAGTCCTTGTATTTGGCTGGGGCCAAACTGGTCCAAAGGTCGGGTGGTTCAGACCAATGGGTATCAGAATCAATAATGCTGATTCCTGGGAAGATCTCACTTAACGCCGACATCACCTGGGGCCCCTTCGCTGCGAATCCTCGTCCGCGAGAAAGAACCTTAGTTCTAGGCCGGTCATCAGACCGGCTCGAGGTCAAACACGGTCGGACGAAGACCGCCAACTTCTTTGGTTTCGAGTTCGTCAGCCGGTGTGATGACTGCTCCGAGGTCCGCCGATCCTGGTTGAGTCGTCGCGAACTCAACGGGTTTAGTTGGAATGGTAAAGAGGATGATGGCACCGAGCAGTGCCATTACGAAGACCGCGCTGAGGGGAATGAGCCGAATCGTGGAAAGGTCAGCGAGGAACCCAACAATTGGTGGGCCTACCAAGCTGCCGAAGCCGGAGTACAAAAAGAGCATGCCCGTCACAGCCCCAATTCCTTTTAAACCAAAGTAGAAAGCGACCACGTCGCCCGATAACGCCACGAAACCCCCATATGTGAGCCCGAGCAGCGCCGCGAAAATTACTAACAGGTGGTACCGCCCATTCGAGATCACCCAAAAGAAGTAGGCGAGCGGCTGTGCAGCGAGGGCGATTTGCAACAAGCGAACCGATCCGAGTCTTCCAGCAACTGCTGTAAGTAGGAGACGACCGAGGATGCTTGATGCTCCGACCACGCTCATTAGTAGCGCTGCTCGGGACGGACTGATTCCATCGTCTTCGGCAAATTTGATGACGAACCCGAATGCTCCAAGCAAGGCCATCGACATGAGCCCGAAAGCCACGGAGAGAGTTTTGAACTCGCGAGTTCGGATCACCCGTCGGACGTGACCCCCAGATCCTCCCGGCGATTGCGACGGTGATCGACGCACTAGTAGCAGTCCAACAATGAACCCAATCGCGGAGACGCCGGCGAGTATCCGGTAGCTATTGCGCCACCCCTCAGTCTCGATAATCGCCTTAGCGAAGGGGACAAGTAGCAGAGTTCCAATTCCTGATCCAGTTGCGGCTACTCCTTGCGCCAACGCCCTGTATTTGACGAAGAAGGTGGCGACCGTCGAAAACAGGGGGGAACAGAAAATCCCGCCGCCGGCTCCGCAGCCAATCCCGTACACGATGTAGCCCTGCCAAATAGCAGTCACGAAAGAGGTAGCGACCAGACCACCGCAGAAAAGGGCTCCGCCGACCACCAGAAGCGGTCGAGGTCCATATAAATCGGCCCATCTACCTGAAATGGCTCCGGTTCCAAAAAATAGAAACATCGATAGGCCAAAGACGATCGAGGTAGGTCCAAGACTGGCGTTGAACTCTTCTGCCATAGAGGTAACGAATGCACCGAAGGTGTACAGAACCCCAAAAGCGACGCCGTTGGCAATGGAAGCGCCGATAGCAACCGCCCAAGCGCGCGGTGTATCGAAGTGGTCGATGGCTTCGTTCATTCTTCAAGCCATCGTAAAGCCAGGGCCTCTCGTTTGCCTCTAGAAAACAAGTGACCCCAGCCCTAAGTGTCTAAGCGAGCGGCCCAACCATCTGTTGTGCGGCGTCCGTTCTGCCATGATGCGTTCGGTGTTAGGAGATCCTGTGGATGAAAATTCAGACTTGCTGCGAGTAAACCCCGTCGCATCGTTAGGACCCGGGAGTCGTCTATTGGTGCTCCTACATGGCTTTGGCGCGGATCAGGACGATTTGGCTCCGATTGTTCAACACATTGACCCCGACGGGCGTTTCACTTCCGTCTGCTTTAGAGCCCCTATAGATCTCGTGCCGTTTGGAGCTGCTTGGTATGAGCGAAATAACGAAGGAATCGTCGACGTTGACTCGTTCAAGAATTCGGCGATTTCGATCAATGCGACTATTGACGCCGTTTGCGAGACGGGGGGGTTCGATAGGGCAGAAATGGTCCTTCTTGGCTTTTCTCAGGGATGCGCGATGGCTCTTGCGGTGGGGCTCTGGAAGGAATCCGCTGTCCGCCCCACGGCCTTGGCTTGTTTGTCCGGCATGTTGCAGGAGATCCCCGATTTCGAATACGACTTAACAACGCTTCCGGCGGTGTTGATACAGCACGGGATTCAAGATCCAATGGTTAACGTGGAACGCGGACGTCACATTCGGGATGTGTTAATCGCAGCCGGCCATTTACCGGAGTACTTCGAATACCCAATGGGTCATGAGATCTCTGCTGCTTCATTATTTGATTTGCGGGACTGGCTTGCGGGGGTGTAATTCAGATCGGCTTCAAATCGAACACCGTCGGGGGTAGCCCCCTTGAACGCGACGAATGTTGCCCCGTGTTGTCTTCCGACTCGCCAGCGCCCTGCCGCATATCCAGTACTTCTGGTCGTATCCGCAGGAATAGCGTCATCAAAGCTGCACCGGTGATCACCGAGATCACTATCGCAGGGGACGTCCCCAACACTTCCGCTACCTCACCCAAAACAAGCATTCCTAAGGGGAGGACACCTATAGCGCTGCTCAACAGACCTAGCGCTCGGCCGCGTCGTTCTTCGGGCACTGAATCCATTACCAACACTGCTTGGGTTGACCCGAACAGTCCCATGCCTAACGCCGCAACAGCCAACGACGCTGCCGAAGCGACATACCAGGGCGCTAGGGCGAAACCGATCATAAACCCGAAGGCCAAATATGAACCGCCCACATACAACAGTCCGCGCCGTGCGGGCTGGTACCGCGCTACCGCTAACGCCCCTCCAAACATACCGATACCGAGCATCGCGGCCAAGAGCCCTAGCAAGGCGGGACCAACGTTGAATTTTCCGCCTACGACCTGGAGAAGAGGAGTGGAAGAAAAAAAGAAAAAGTTGAGGAAAGCCGTTACACCAAGAATCGACACAAGGCCCTTTTCGGTGCGGAGCATTCGCACCCCATCAAATAGCTCGGAAAAGCCTGCGGCAGTAACCCGTTCTAGTCGTGTGACAACCGGTACGGCGGCGAAAGTGGTGAGCGAAATGATTTGTAGGGCTCCTAGGACAACAAGTGCCCAGCCAACACCAACAGTTTGGATAAGGGACCCGCCGCCAAGGGCACCCAATGCCAACGCGATCGCTCCGCCGCTGGCCTCTAAAGCCAAGGCATTGTCAATCTTCTCTGACCCTACGAGGTCATAGACAATGACTCGGCGTCCCACCATGTCGAATACCCAACCGACGCCAGTTACAAAGAGCACTGGATAAACCATCCAGAGCCGAAGTTCTCCCGCGAGTTCCATCCAACCAAGGAACAGAATGCTCGGAATAGTCGCAAAGAACTGAAAAATTACTACGCGACGTCGGTCAAATCGATCTGATATCCATCCTCCGATCACACCCCCAAATAGCAATGGAGACCACAGGGCGACACCCGCCAGCTGGACCATTCGAGCTGAACCGGTGAGGTCGTTCGCGATAAACGGTCCGACGAACGAAACCCCCCACCGCGAAAGATTCCACGTCCAGCCCGAGGCAAAGATCAGCGGGAAATAGCGAATTTTGAGGGCATCAAAAGTGGTAGTCACCTAGCGATGCATGCCGCCGTCGACTGTGAATTCTTGACCAGAGCAGTAACTGGCATCATCAGAAGCGAGAAACAGAGCAACTGCCGCAACTTCAGACGGTTCAGCTTCGCGACCCATTGGTATCGAACGGACCATTCGCTCTTTGTTGAATTCCGAAGTCATATCAGTATTGATTAAACCGGGATGAATCGAATTCACTCGGATGTTGTGGCGCCCTAATTCGAGCGCAGCAATCTTCGTCATGCCGCGAACAGCCCATTTAGTCGCTCCGTAGGCCATAGAGGCGAACGTGGCTTCCAGCCCCGCTACGGAGCTGATGTTCACGATCGAACCTGATTCTTGTTCGATCATTTGTGGAGCAACAGCACGCATGCCATAGAAAACACCGGTCTGGTTTATGGCGACTGTTTGATCCCAAACGTCGTCACTGGTGTTGACAAGTCGAGCACCTCGCAAGATCCCAGCGTTGTTGACTAACACGTCGATTCGGCCATGGTGGGAAATTACGTCCGTAGCCACAGCCTCCCAAGCTGTGGCCGATGAGACATCGTGATGTAAAAACTCGATGCCCAGTGCGGCGGCCGTGCGGCCACCTTCGTCGTCGAGCACATCGGTGATAACCACTTGAGCGCCCTCATCACGAAACATTTCTGCTTCCGCGGCACCCTGACCTCGCGCGCCGCCAGTTATCACCGCTACTTTGCCATCTAGCCGTCCCATAACACCCCTATTTCAATCTCGTGCATCGCAACCCTAGCGACGAGAGGTCATGTGGATACGAGTCGTGGTTCGCCGAGTGGAGCTCAAGGTCTCTAGGGTGTGTGTTGTGAACCTTGATCAGGTAGTGGCGGGGCTTCACTCCGTTGGTCCGTCATGGGAGAAAAAAGCCGCCGCCGCGGATGAGGCGGGTCATATTGATGCCGAGAGCGCCAACGACATAAAAGCGATGGGCGCGGCTCGTCTTCTTCAGCCGACCGAGTTCGGAGGGGCTCAATCATCAATCGAAGATCACATGCGCGTAGTTGCAGTTGCAGGCGAGTACTGCATGGCCACTTCATGGTGTCTCGCTGTGTGGAGCGCGCATGCGTGGATGCTCGCGCACATGCCAGCCGAGGGACGGCAGGAGGTTTGGGACGATCCTACGAACCTTATTAGCGCGTCGATCGTTCCGAAAACGAAGTTCCGTCAACAAGGTGACGACGTAGTCGTGTCAGGCCGTTTTGGGTTTGCATCAGGCTGTGACCACGCGTCATGGCTAAGCGTGGGCGGATTGCTGCCTGGCGACCAGCCGAATCCTGTCATCTGCGCATTACCACCCGAAGATGTGATCATTGACCATAAGTCTTGGGAAGTCATCGGTCTTCGCGGCACCGGTAGCAAAGACCTCGTCATTGCTGAAGAGGTGGTAATTCCAGCTCATCGGGTGCTGCGAGTAGCTGAAAGCGCTACACGCAGATCTCCAGGCCAGTTGCACTACGGCGGTCCGCTTTACACCTGCCCGTGGCGCACCACCGCGATCCTCGTGCTTGCCGCACCGGTGATCGGTGCAGCAAAAGCTGCGGTTCGTCGATTCCAGGAACGTCTAGATGAGCATTTCCTCGTTGCTATCGCCAGCACCCAAAGAAATGATCCTGCAGCGGGTTATCGCCTAGCTGAATCAACTGCGGAAATTCAGGCTGCCGAACTGCTGCTTTACGACGCAGCCGTCCGCCTCGATCGGCTCGGCGGCTCTGAGGAAGTCGACGCGCTTGTCAATGCATCGATCATTCGTGACTGCGGTTGGGCAGTTAGAGCGTTAGCAACAGCAGTGGATCGTCTCTATGAAGCGAGTGGCGCCAATGCGATGAGGCCCGACGAACCAATGCAGCGACTGTGGCGCGACGTCAACGCAGCTAGATCTCATGCCATTCTCACCTGGGACCACGCCGCCAACATTTACGGTAAAGCGTCGCTGAATAACGCTTAATCTCTGCAATTGGGGAGCACTTCATCGCGTATCAGAGCATCCGATTCAATTACGGTTTCTCGATTGCTGCCCATCGTCGCCCCAACGAAAATAAGTTTGTCAAGTCCTAGTTCATTGAGTGCACGTATGCGTTCAACGCAGACATCGGGAGCGCCGACTATGGCGTAGCTGTCGACAAACTCGGGAGTGAGCACCGCGGCTTGTTGACTATCGGCCCGGGTATGGCTTTTCATGTCGTAGTTATCGTGCAGATCACCCATGACCTTGCGCTGAGATTCTGACACGGGGCCAATGACCTCACCGTGCATAACCGAAAATCTTGCAAAGGTAGACAAACCTCCGCGCACAAGATCACGCGCGCGATCTAGATCGCCGTGGCACACGACGTTGACGTACGCGCCGTACGCCAAATCATCAGGGTCCAGTCCAGCATCGCTACGAGCAGTTTGGGCTACCTCTATCCCCCATGCAATGCGTTCAGGGGCCGCACCCAACGCAAACATAATTCGTTCAGCGTGGCGTGCTGCGGCTCCGATTACTTTCGGACCCGTCGCAGAAACTTCGACGGGAACCTTTCCCGACGAGCCGGGCAACCAAAAGATCTGGCTAGTTCCCGCTGTATCCGCGAGTTCAAGCTCGTCAACGGGCGGTGCTAAAGATTCGGCGAAATTTAGAGCATCAAAAGGGATTTCCTCCCCTCGGAGGTAGGCCTGCACAGCAGACAAGTACCGTTCAAAATCCTTGACCCGTGCCGGCGCCCTACCTAAGTGGGCTAATGCGGAGTCACCGCGACCAATTCCCAGTTGCACTCGTCCGGCCGCCAAACGATTCACACTCGCGACCGCTCCCGCGGTGACTGCTGGATGGCGCGTCACTGGGTTAGTTACACCGGAACTGACGTGAAGCTCTTCTGTTGCCAAAATCGCGGTGGTCATCGCGACGTAAACATCACCTGACAAGTTTTGTGAATCGACGAACGACACCCCGTCAAAACCCTGTTCTTCCAGCTGTGTGGCTATCTGACGTGAGTCAGGCCGAGCAACCATCTGTTGAAAAATTCTGGCCATGCGCCAACCGTAATCGGAGCTTCATCAGTGGCGCCGCGTCGGCCGGAATAAGCCAGGAAATCGGAGTGGACGATGCGGATCCGGCTACGCTAATCCTTGGGTGCAGTGGCTGATGGCCGCAAAGGGCGATAGGGGAATAACCGGTGGACGTTCCAAACCGACCTGATGTCGAAGACTGGGAAACGGACTTCGATCATTTCCACGTCGACTACAGCGCAGATCCATATTCCATTTGGAAAGACATGCGCGACGGTGGGTGCCCGGTTGCTCACACCGACCGATTCCATGGCGTATACCTCCCAACACGTCACACCGACATCGCGGCAATTGCCCATGACACTGAACATTTCTCATCGAAATCAGTAATCGTTAATGACCTCCCCGTGGCTGAAATAGGCAGTTTTCGTAGCCCTCCCATCACTTCCGATCCGCCTGAACATCAAGATCACCGTCGAGCTCTACTCCCGGCCTTTTCTCCTAAGGCGATCGAAAAGTGGGTGCCCATTACCCGTCAGATTTGCAACGAATTGCTAGATGACTTTTCCGATTCTGGATCCTGTGATGCCAGCGCGGACTATGCACAGCACATCCCGGTGAAGGTCATCGCTCGCATGATTGGCATACCAGAGGAGGACGGCGATCTTTTTCGTCAATGGATTCTGGATCTACTCGAGATCGGACCGAACGACCTAACAGTCGGAAGGAAGGCCGCCAGGGAAGTTTTCGACTACTTCGGCGAGTACCTAAAGGCGCGTCGTAAGGATCCGCGAGATGACATTGTCACTTACTTCCTCGAAGCCGAGGTCGACGGGCAGCCAATGGATGATTCACAGATCATGGGGGGACTTTTTCTTCTCCTTCTCGCCGGGATCGATACCACATGGAGTTCTATCGGTTCCTCGTTCTGGCATTTGGGGCAACATCTTGAAGACCGCCAGCGCCTTGCAAGCGACAGCACTTCCTTCGACGCAGCGGTTGAAGAATTCCTACGCTTCTACTCGCCCGTAACAATGGCCAGAGTCATTACCGAAGAGGTTGAAATTTCCGGCACAACACTCTGCCCAGGACAGCGAGTACTGCTCCCGTTCGCAGCAGCGAATCGCGATACCGATTTCATGGAAGATGCCGAGACTTTTCAGATCGACCGAGAAGTGAACCGCCATTCGGCGTTCGGGCTAGGTATCCACCGGTGCCTCGGGTCGAATTTGGCTCGAATGGAGATCAAGGTCGCCCTTGAGGAATGGTTCCGCCGTATCCCTGAATTCGAACTGACAGACCCCCGGGTCGTGACTTGGTCCAGTGGGCAGGTTCGCGGGCCTCGACACGTGCCTCTCAAATGGTGACGTCGGCCAAGAGTTCCTAGACGAAAGAAAATTAGGTGAAGATCGGCTTATTCACTCCGTTACGGTCGCCCGTCGCAACTCCTGAGTTCTTGCGCGAATTCGGCCAAAAGGCCGAGGCGATGGGGATTCATTCGTTTTGGTTAGGCGAACACGTCGTGCTGTTCAACGACTACGAGTCCAAATATCCAGGCAGTTCCGACGGTGTGTTCCGCTTCCCGGAAGGCAGTGGGTTGATGGATATGGTGAGCAGCATCGGTTTCTTGGCCGCCTGTACGTCTACTCTCCGCCTGGGCACCGGTATCTGCATCCTCCCCCAAAACAACCCCGTGTATGCAGCCAAGGAATACGCAACGCTCGATTTCTTGTCGAACGGCCGACTGGATTTTGGTGTTGGAGTTGGCTGGAGTTGGGAAGAGTTCGAAGCCTGCGGCGCGCCTTGGGCTAATCGGGGCAAACGATGTGACGAATACCTCGAGGTGATCAACACCCTTTGGAATGACGACGTGAGTTCTTTCGAGGGTGATATGTATCAGCTGCGAGAATGTCGAATGGATCCCAAGCCAGTTCAGATGGGTGGAATTCCTATCTGCGTCGGCGGACATTCGGATGCTGCACTTCGTCGCACAGCTCGATTCGGGAAAGGTTGGTACGGTATCAATCTTTCACCCGAAGACAGCAAGGAAATGGTCAATCGCCTGGCTCGCTTCATGGAAGCCGAGGGACGTTCTGTCGACGAACTCGAAATTCACGTTGGTGCAGTCAACGATCGAATGGACGCGTCACTCGTCGACGCTTATGCCGAAGCCGGAGTGACCCAGTTGTTGATTCCTTTTTTGCGTCAGGGAAACAAACATCTTGACGCCAACTTGGAAAAGATCGAACCATTCATTGAAGCAGCGCTCAGTTCGACCTAACCACGCACCGAAAATTAGGCCGTCGACTCAGGTCCACTCTCTAACTCGCGGGCCGTCAAATCTCGGGCGGCGTTCTCAATTGGCTTCACTTCTGGTAGTTCTTCCCCGGACACACCTAATTCACTAAATTTTCTCAGCGTTGGAAGCACTCGGCTCTCCACACTTCCCACCATCTCGTTGTAGGCCTTGGTGGCGCTCTCTAGGCCACGACCGGTCTTAGCCATTGCCGCCAGTGTCGTTCCGACTCGCCGATGTAACTCGCGTCCGTGTTCCTCCACCCTCTTGGCATTCTCAGCCAACAAGGTGGTCTGCCAACCTCGGGCGATAGTCAGCAGCAGAGCCATGAGGCTCATAGGTGAAGCAATGACTACCCGTTGGCGCATCGCTTCATCCATCAAGCCCGGCTCCGCGCGCATCGCATCGGCGAGAAAAGATTCTCCTGGAACGAACATCACGACGAAGTCGGGTGCATCATCAAATAACGCCCAATAACGCTTATCAGCCAACGCCTTCACGTGAGTTTGCATCGCCCTTACGTGGCCCTTCAGCTCAGCTTCTCTAGCACCGGGGTCATCAATTTCTTGCATCCGAAGGTACGACGCCAACGGAACTTTTGAATCGATCGCCAGAGCAGCGCCGTTCGGCAACCGCACAGTTAAATCAGGCCGAAGGACACCGTCATCACCAACCGCTGTGGTCTGCTCGGAGAAATCGCAATATGAAGCCATCCCCGAGAGATCAATGATGTTCCGAAGCTGATTCTCACCCCACGCGCCTCGCGCGGAGGGCGACTTCAACGCGCCGGCTAGCGCACCCGTTCGCGAAGTGAGTTCATTAATTTGTTGAGTGAGGCTCTCGTTGAGTCTGTCAACGGATCCCTTGTTGTTCTCGTAGGTTGATTTTAGATCACCAACCGAAGCTTTTAATTGGCTCATCTGTTCCGTGACCGGCTGCAGCAGATTCTTAGTTTTCTCTTCAAGCGTGCGAGCCCGTTCGTCAATGAGTTGACCGGCCAGTTCAGTGTTGGTCTTCAATGCCTCCTGGGCAGCTTTACTCACTTGCGCATCAACGGCTTCTTTGACTGCGGTGACAAGTCCTTCGGTATCAACCCGAACTCCAGGGTTCACATCAGCAACGTCACCTATTCGCTGACGTAGTTGATTGGCGAGATAGCAAATCGCCACGGCCAGAACCGCAACTGCTGATACCAAAACCATGTTCATCCGCTACATAGTGACAGCAGGAAGGGACAGTGGGTGGCGATCCCTCAATCAATCGCCTCAGTCCGGCGGCAGGAATGAGAGTCATCCTTATCCATGGACTGGAGCGTAGAGACGTCAGGCAAGGCGCGCCGCGCGAACCGCCTCACATCTTCTAAGGTCCGTTTTGAACCCTCAAAGGAACCCAATGAAATTCGGAGTTCATCTTCCCGATGCTGGACGCGATCCGAGTCGCGAGGCAATGATCAACATCGCTACTACCGCCGAGAAACTCGGCTATGCATCCCTGTGGTCAAGCGATCACATTGCCTGGCCCGACCCCGCGACTTTGAGATCCAAATACCCCTACGCCGATGACAACAGCGGTTTCCCTGCAGCCGGCAGCGCCTGGCTGGATTGCATCGGAACACTGCAATTCGTCGCCGGCATCACCGAACGAGTACTTCTGGGAACCACGGTTCTGATATTGGGTTATCGAGGTGCCGTGCAACAGGCTAAGAGCTGGGCCACGCTCGACCATCTTTCGAACGGGAGAGCGATCATGGGTGTCGGCGTCGGATGGATGGAAGAGGAATTTGAGGCGGTAGGTCGACCTTGGGATCAGAGAGGCTCGCGCGCTGACGAAACACTAGAAGTCTTTGGGGTTCTATTCGAAGATGGGTTGTCTTCCTACGAGGGCACTTGGACAACCTTTCACGACATCGGGTTCAGTCCTAAACCAGTCAACAACCACATCCCAATTTGGGTGGGCGGTCATTCTCCGGCGGCGTTCAAACGCACCGCCATTTTCGGCGATGCGTTTCACGCCGCTTTCGCAAGTCCGGATTTACTTTCACAACAGTGGGCTGCGGTGACCGAGGCCTGCAACACTGTGGGACGCAACTCACAAGAATTGGAGTTGACGAGCCTATTTAGGCTCAACTTCGATGGCGGCGATCTTGATCAAGGCGAGATTGGTGGGAGTACCGAACAAGTAATTGATCAGATCGGTCAGTATGCCGAAGTTGGACTCACTCACGCCGCCTTATTTGTTCTGGGCCGCGGAACCGAGAGGCGCCTTGAGGCGATTAATCGTTTCGCTGAAGACATTGCCCCGAACTTCAGCTAAACACCCATTGAAAATTGCTCTCGTTCTGCGGTGAGTGAAAGATCACTCAACGATCCAACCCTCATCGGGTACTCCCAAACCATCGGCGATTCGGTTGGCGTAGGCGTAATACGCCGTGACCTCAACTATGTCGAGAACGTCTCGATCAGTGAAGCCCGCTTGACGTAGTGCGTCGACGTCATTCATCGTCATGTCGGCCGGGGCGCGGGTCAGCTTCACCGCGTAAAGAAGCATCGCTTTCCTTCTATCGTTAAGCGGAGCATCCACCCAGTTACTTTCAATGGCATCAGCTAGCCCGTCATCCTTGAGTAACCCGCGCAGACCGCGCCGATGATGACGAATTCAGTAGTGGCAATGATTTTCGAGACTGACTACTAACGCAATCATCTCCCGTTCCACTTTGCGCAGCGTGCTCGTGCCAGCCATTGCCGATTGATACAAGGTGTTGTGAGCTGCGAGACCTCGAGGGTTCAGCGAATGTATCGACATGATGTAATCAACACGTCCGTGATCTCTATCGACAACTGCACCATAAAGATCGCTAAGGGCTTCAGTGTCAGCCCATTCCTCGTCAGGGACAATCTCAATCCAAGCCATACCTACTATCGTGCCCCGCCCACAGCAACTACCGTGCCAATACAGGTCTTATCTTCCGAGGAAGTCTTATGGCGCAAACTCCAACGTCCCTTATCGAATCATCGCATCAAGCGACGGGCCTATCGATCCGGTCTGATTTGACTTCAGCCCACGCTCGCGTATGGGAAAAGCTCGCTGCGCCAGGGACGTGGTGGAACGGTTCTGAACGCTTAGCCNTGGCAGAGGTCGTNCGCGCAGCGTTGAGCGACGCGAACCCAGTACCGCCTTGGGACAGCGCTTCGAAGAGTGGGCGNCTTCCCAATGACTCCNCTATTAGCCCAGCACTGCAAGATGCTGTGTATCGCCTAGCCGTGCACGCAGGAACCCTGACTGAAGAGTGGTACCAAAAGATGCGCGACGCGACTGGGGTGACTCCTCAACAGTGGGTGGAAGTAATCGAAGTCACAATCAGCGTCGCATCGGTGCTTCGCTTCGCTCAGGTAGCTGGAATCGACCGTCCAGAGTTCCCTGAAGCCCTTGAAGGCCAACCAACCCGCCAAACCCAGCCTTCGAAACCGGCCAGGCATCATTGGGTGCCCGTCGTGCATCTCGAAGACAGCACACCAGAACTCGCACCTTTTTACGATGGACTTCCTGCGCTACCTCCTGTACTCCGAGCACTCAGTTCAGTCCCAGCGGCGATGGATACTCTGTTTACTCTCGGCAACGCCCAGTACATCCCGATGCGGGAAATGATCGACTTGAACTGGACCCGAGGCACCTTATCTCGTCGGCAAATCGAACTCGTTGCGGGGCGGCTCTCGGCCCACAGGGAATGTTTCTACTGAACTGTGGCGCACTCAAGCATGCTCCGTGCGAGCAGCACCGCAAATGACCTGGAACTCGATTTGGATGTGGTTCGTGGTGACCTCCAAGAAAGTGACGCCATACAACACGCGCCCCAGTTGGCTGCGCTCGTAGATGCTTCCATTAACGATTTGGAATCGTTACCATCCGCGCGATCAGCACTAATCGAAGCCACAGACAAGGCAACCATGTTGGACGCTGCCGCTGTCGTCGCCAACTTCGAGATGATGACCAGAATTGCTGACGGCACAGGAACTCGTCATCCCGTAGACCGCCTTGAATCGATGTCGGAGATGTCGAGCGCGATGGGCCTCGCAGACTTTGCCTCGGCGCGGGTCTAGCCGACCGTCGGATCGGTGTGAGCTAGCGAACACCGCGGTTAATCGCTGATCTGGTTACGGGTTCAGATCAACCCAGATAAACGCAAAGTCCTCGCCTCGCGGCTCAACCGAAACAGTTACCGCATCGCCCAATGTGACGTCACCCGGCTCCACGTTCCGCAGTGCGCCCACCACGCGCGGTCCTTCGGCGAGTTCGACTACAGCAGTGATATAGGGAAGTTCTTCGATCCAGGCTCGGTCGGTAGTGAAGTGATTGATAGCGAATGAATAGATGGACCCTGCGCCCGAAACCGGAACGAACTCATAGCTATCCGAAAAACAGTCCTGACAGTAGTAGCGGGGTGGTTGACGGGATTGGCCACACTCGACGCATCGTTGTATGTGCAACAACCCGGTCTCAACACCGCGCTTGTGCAGTTCAAGGTTAAGACCGTCGGGTTGAGGAACATATTTCTTGTACTGCTTTGGCGGTTCATCGGACATGTTTAGGCTCTTCCCAGTACCGCGATGCTGCCGTCGCCTAAATCGCCATAGCCAGTAACTACCCCTAATTCGCAATCGTCTACTTGCGCCGCGCCCGCGTCATGGCGCAGTTGTCTCGTTGCCTCAACGACGTGGTTGAAGCCCCAGCAATGGCCTTGAGAAAGCAGGCCGCCGTGGGTGTTAAGCGGATAGCGCCCACCAAGCCGAATGTTTCCATCTCGAACAAACTCACCAGCTCCGCCTTTTTCGCAAATTCCAATGGCCTCAAGTTCCATCAAAACGACATAGGTGAAACAGTCATAAATCTGAAGGAAGTCCATATCCAGCGGTGAAACACCAGCCATCGAAAAAGCCCGCGGAGCAGCAGAGTCCAACCCCAATTTGAGCATGTCGGGTCGATTGGTTATCTCATCCGCTGGATAAGGATGGCCTTCAGCTCCTCCTAACCAAAGAACAGGGTCGTGGGGTAAATCTTTGGCCCGCTCAGTTGTCGTAAGCACAACAGCAGTAGCGCAATCAGTTTCCAAACAGCAGTCAAGTTTTCGCATCGGTTCAGTAATGAAGGGCGACGCGAGGTAGTCGTCCATCGTCATAGGCCGGCCACCCATAAGAGCTTTTTCGTTGAGGTGAGCATGCTCTCGACAGGTAAGGGCAACCTGGGCAGCATCCTCGGGACTGATGTCGTACAGGTTCACATAGCGTTGGATGTACATGGAGTACCACTGCACTGCTGACCTCACCCCATATGGCGCATAAAAATTTCGGCTGACGTCGATGAACGGGCCCGGGTCACCTTTTCGCCTATTTGGCGCGCCGTCGGGCCGTCGGCGAAATGCCGAGTAACCGTTCCAACCAAAGGTGATGAGCACGTTGGTCGCGATGCCCGCACTGAGTGCCATTACCGCGGACTGAAGAGATGCTGTGGGACTTGCACCACCCATGCGAACTTCCACCGCGTATGTCACCTCGGGAATCCCCAAGTTCGCGGCAATTTCTTCAGTACTTAAATAACCCGGAGGCGGAATGACGGCGTCAATATCGGTCGGCTGAAGGCCTGCGTCGTGAATGGCTTCCATTGAGGCACTGAGCACAAGCTCTGGAACGCTCTGTTTCGCCCCGCGGAAGTAGTCGGTTTCACCGATACCGACAATGGCAGCTTTACCTGAAATGTTCATTCGTCTCCCCCCTGTTCGACGACGTATCAGTCATCGCTCCATTCGCGCTGCTCGTTGTCAAAGTATGTAGTTCGGGCCGTGCGAGAACTGTCGCTCTTCCCCATATAGCCAACAGCCACGTGGTCCATATGTTGAATAGCGCGGCCAAGAGGCATCGATTGCGCATTTATGGACGCTTTGGTCAAAGTGACAGGTACCGGTGGCTGATTGACCACTTGCGCAGCTAAGTCTTCTGCCGCTGGCACTAAAGCGGCATCGTCTTCCACCGTGTCAGTGAAGAACCCATAAGCATCCAATTGGTTCATGTCGTAACTTCGACCGAGAATCAGCATCTCTTTTGCTCTATGTGGTCCAACCAAATTTATTAATGCCGGAAGCGAATGCCAGGTCAAATTGAACCCGATGCTCACTTCGTTAACGGTGAGGTTTATGGTCGGGCTGCCAATCCTGAAGTCGCATGCTGCGGGAAGCACCGCGCCCCCACCGATCATGTATCCATGACACAGCGCAATGGTGATGGGATTGAGATGTAGCAAGGTGTCGTACATGTTCGCTCCCTGCTTGGATCCGATCATTGCTCCCTGTGGGCTGGTTCGCGGTTGTTTGAGGTCAGCGCCAGAGCAGAAAGATTTGCCCTCCCCTCGCACTATTACCACTCGCACTGACGGGTCGGCGTCGAGCAAGCTGGCAGCTTGATGGGTATCGGCTACCAGTTGAGCATTTACTGCGTTGTGAACTTCGGGGCGATTAAGTACGAGATGACGGACTGGTCCTTCGCCATCGATTCTGACAGTCTCGAATTCCATCGCGAGAGTCTCCCAGACGCTTAACAACTTCGCTCAACGTGCGCCTTCTAGTATTCGAACGAGACGAATATCAGAGGGAGTGGGTCATGACCTACGACGGGTTCGATTTGACCGGGAAGGTGGCGGTCGTCACCGGGGGGAATGGAGGGATCGGTCTCGGATTCGCGAGAGCTCTCGCCGCAGCGGGCGCTGACGTCAGCGTCTGGGGGACTAATCCAGATAAAAACTCTGCCGCTGAAGAAGAACTGCGGGCAATAAATCCATCGGCTTCGTCAGTACGGTGCGATGTAGCCAACGAACAAGCAGTTGAGGAATGCATGGCATCGGTCATCGAAAGATACGGCAGGATCGATGGCTGTTTCCCGAATGCCGGCATCGGCACCCAGAACCAAAAGCCGTTTTTTGAACACTCGAACGAAGATTGGTTTTCGGTCTTGGATGTCAATCTGAACGGCGTCTTTTACACGCTCAGAGCGGCGACTCGCCAAATGGTTGAGCAAGGCGAGGGCGGTTCTCTGGTTCTCACATCAAGCGGTACCGCAATCCAAGGAGCAGCTAAGGGTCAAGCTTACGGCGCTAGCAAGGGCGCGATGCTGGCGATGATGATGGGTCTTTCAGTGGAAATGGCGCGATACAAGATCACCGCGAATGCTGTAATCCCTGGCTGGGTCGAAACCGATATGACAGCGGAACTCTTCGGATGGGAGAAATTCGCGAACAACGTGATGCCGAGGATCCCTATGCGACGTTGGGGCCTACCCGACGATTTCGGTGCCATAGCGGTGTATCTAATGAGCGACGCAAGCAGATGGCATACAGGGGACGTCATAAAAATCGATGGTGGATTCAGCATCTTCTAATGAGCGGCCACTTATTGACATCTCAGGGCGGGCTATTCGAAGGGCCTGCTACGCAACGAATCGATATTCCGGGTGCGGACATAGTTCTTCATCAGCAAGCGTGGTCTTCCAAGAGCGGTGACCAACTGTGCAGGCGATTGATACAAGAGACTGATTGGCGACAAGACAAGATTTCGATGTTTGGGCAGACGCATGACGTCCCACGGCTCAACGCTTGGTACGGCGACCCTGACTGTTCATACGCGTGGTCGGGAATCCAGATGAAGCCATCCACCTGGACGCCCTCTCTTCAGCGGATCAGAGAACGCGTGAGCAAGCTCGCTGCTACCCAATTCAACTCGGTCTTAGTGAACTTTTATCGGGACGGGAACGACAAGGTGGACTGGCACGCTGACGACGAAAAGGCTCTCGGGGTGGACCCAGTAATAGCGTCAGTCAGCTTGGGTGCATCTCGTAAGTTTCGTATGCGACGCAAAGATCGATCTCAGGCACCGATTGACATCATTCTTGGGTCAGGCGATGTTTTAGTTATGCGGGGCTCCACGCAACGGTTGTGGGAGCACGAAGTACCGCGTTCGAAACGCATCAGTCAACCTAGGGTGAATCTGACGTTCAGGGTGATTGAATCGTCGTCGTGACATTCGACACACGTCCCTACCGTTGCATGCCTTGACTAACCAAACCTCGATCTCACTGCGCTATCTGCGTTTAGGGGTTGGCCTCGTATTTTTTGGGGTCGGTCTTGGTTTAGTTGTCATTGGCGATTTCGGTTTACCACCCTGGGATATTTTGCATCAAGGGCTCGCTGAGCAAACGTCGCTCACCATCGGCATAGCGATGATTTTGGTTGGCGCCGCATTGCTGATTGCGTTGGTCGTCCTCAAAGAGCCAATGGGTGTCGGGACCTTGGCCAACGTGTTGGTCATCGGATTGGTCGTGGATGCCACGGTAACGATCGGGGGTAGTCCGACTAACTCGCTGCTGCGTGTGGCATGTACTTTGTTTGGCCCCATTGTCGTCGCGCTCGGTTCCGGCTTTTACATCGGGGCACGACTGGGGCCTGGTCCTCGAGATGGGCTGATGACCGCTCTAGATCGACGGGGACTCGCGATATGGAAAGCCCGAACCGTTATTGAGGGATCCGCCCTTGCGGGCGGTCTGACGATGGGTGGCACCATTGGCTGGGGAACGCTTTGGTTCGTGGTGTCTATTGGTCCAACGGTGCAATTCTTCTTGCGTCGACTCGACACCGCTTGAGGCACAAAGCCCCCCACCTATATTTTTCAGCCATTGCCTTCTTCCAGAGCGCTAGTCGAAAACAGGTTCAAAAGCCGCTGCAGGCAGCGTGTCAGTCCAGTTCGCCGATTCGAACAACGTCGAAGCCAAACGTCCAAGCTCATCGCTGCTCTTGGCGGCAGCTCCACATCCGCCCAATGCCACAGCGATGCCGTCGTCAACCCAGCCAACATATGGGTGATC
>PBHE01000024.1 GCA_002719335.1 Acidimicrobiaceae bacterium | reverse complement strand
GTGACCGCAAAACACCGAAAGGCACGTAATGACATGATCGCCGGGCTGCACGTAACTCACGTCCGACCCGACTGCCTCCACAACCCCAGCGGACTCGTGCCCAAGCACGACCGGCGTCATGTACGGGTAGCTGCCTTCCATAAAGTGAAGGTCACTGTGGCAAAGGCCAGCGGCCGCCGTTTGGATAAGAACCTCGCGTGGCCCCGGTTTATCGATCCCGACTTCGCTTATTTCAAGATCACCTGGAATTTCGTTAAGAACTGCTGCCTTCACACTAAAACCCTTTCGATCCCGAGGCTCATTTCGTTATGTGGCCTCGACCTCACTGAGACAGGAGGCTAGTCCGACTGCTCTCAATGAGTGAAACCGATGCGCGATCTCGCCCGCCTAGGAGGTGCCGATGGACAACAAGTTATCTACTGGACGATACAACTCTTCCAGATGGCCGATCTCCTGAGGTGAAAGCTCGATGCTGCAAGCTTCGACGAGTTGATGTAGCTGTTCAACACGTGACACTCCCACGACGGGAGAGGTGACTCCTGGCTTAGACAGCAGCCACGCAATCGCTATCTGTGCCGGCTTACAGTCGCGTTTTTGGGCAAGCGATATGACGCGATCAGCAATATCAAAATCCATTTCGCCGCGGTAAAGCGACTCGGTTCGCGAACGGTCTTGACCCTTTGAACGGACTGTGGTCCCACCGTCGAGACTGCCCCGATATGCGCCTGCCAAAATGCCGCGCGCCAGCGGAGACCAGGGCTGTAGAGCAACTCCAGTGCTGACGCAATAAGGATTCATTTCCCTCTCTTCCTCCCGGTAAATGAGGTTGTAGTGGTTCTGCATGCTGACGAATTCGGTCCACCCATTGATGCGAGCGGTCAACTGTAATTCGGCGAATTGCCAAGCAAACATCGAAGAAGCACCGATATGAAGAGCCTTACCCGCTTTGACGACGTCGTTCAATGCTTCGAGTGTTTCTTCAATAGGTGTGGAGGCTGCCCCTCTGATGCCGTGGGGGTGGCGATGAATAATGAGTTGGTCTACGTAGTCAAGTCCTAGGCGCCGAAGCGAGTTGTCGACGCCCTCCATGATGTGCTTTCGAGAAAGTCCTCCTTGGTTGACGCCGCGACCCATACGCATTGCGACCTTGGTATTAACTACGTACTCCTCGCGTGGCAGCAGTTCACGTAAAAGCTGTCCCACCACCTCCTCACAAGCTCCGACTCCGTAAATATCTGCGGTGTCGAAGTAAAAAAGTCCTGATTCGATAGCGGCCTCAAAAATTGGACGGGCGTCGTCGACTCCCAATGTCCAATCGCCCTGGTGACCTCTGCCTGGTTCGCCAAAATTCATCGTGCCGAGGCATAACCGAGGTACGTTCAGCCCTGTTTTTGCCCCGAGGGTGGTGGTGTCAAGCATGGCCAGTCCTTTACTGGAGATCGATCGTCGAGTCAGATCAATCTGAACGGGTGTCGCTGATATGCAGTGGCCACTATTCTACGGCAACTGTGATCTAAGGCCGGAGGCTGATCTGTTGACTGAATCAGTGCTGTATGAAGAACGTGACGGTGTTGCGATCATCACGATTAACCGACCGGAGCGGTTGAATACCCTGACCGTCGACGTTATTCGAGGAGTAGCGGACGGCGTTGAACAGGCCGCTTATACATCTGACGTCGCGGCAATCATCTTGAGAGGAGAGGGAGGCAATATCTCCGCTGGGTATGACCTTCGCGAATTTCTAGACGATTCTGGCCCCGAACAAGGAGAAATTTGGGACCCTGTAGGGGACTACCAATCAATGGCGGCAAATGTGCGCCAGTTCATGAAGATCTGGGAGTGCCCTAAACCGGTCATCGGCGAAATTTCCGGTTGGGCTCTTGGAGGCGCTACCGACCTAATACTTTGCGCCGACCTTCTGTTCATGGCCACTAATGCACAGATTGGTTACGCCCCCAGCCGAATATATGGAACTCCGACCACGATGATGTGGGTGCATCGAATTGGCCTGGAACACGCGAAACAATTTTTACTCACTGGACGGCCGATCGATGCCGAAACTGCATTCCGTATCGGCTTAGTTTCATATGTCTGCGACCCAGATGAGCTATGCGAGGCCGCAGAATCCGAAGCGCGTCGCTTTACTAACATCCCAGCTAATCAACTTGCTCTCAACAAGCTGTTGATTAACCAGGCCTTTGAGAACATGGGGCTTCGCACGTCGCAGATGCTGGGTACGTTTTTTGATGGCATCGCGCGCCACACTCCTGAAGCCCAAGAATGGGCAGCACAAATTAGCGAAGGAGGCCTCCGCGACGCCGTTGCCGATCGGGACGGCCCCTGGCAGGATTACGGGCAGACTCCCGAGAATAAAAAATGAGTTCTCTGCGACGCAGCTTCATTCGGTGGGCAAGGTCACCTGAACAATCGGCGGTAATGGCTCTTCACCGCTTGCGACCGAATCCACAATTTGTTTCCATGTCATGAGCCAAACTTCCCAGAGTGGCCCGATTCGCCATTCATCTATTGGGATAGCGGTCACATTTACGCCAAAACGCCGCCAAGCGTCTGTGCGAACGATGTCAGTTCTCGTTGGGCGACTCCCGTAACGGTCAGGAACTTCAAACTGAAACAGGGGTTCAATGAAGGCATCAACGAGTCGGCCCGCATTTCTTCTGTTCGGAGTGTTGTTAACTACGCCCGCGTAGTTGACAATCTTTACGCAGCCACTATCAATAACTGCGACGTCCACGTCGTCGGGAAGTTCCGGAAGAAATCGCACACTAACGGCGGGCATCCCCGAAGAGCCCCAAGTCAACGAACGCGTGTCAGTATTCGCCAAGCCCGCTGAAGGCTGGAAACGACTAAACCAAGCCTCTTCCCAACTAGGAGCGATTTCTACTCCCCACCGAAGCATCTCATCGACGAACTTTGGCCAAGGAGTGACACCTTCAACGTTTTCTGGATGCAGGCGCTCAATTGCCACCAAAAAGTAAAGACCCAGCCGGCTCGAAAGCGGATCAGGAATGACTGCTTGTTCCGCATGTCGAGGATCGATGAGATCGTCAATCTTTTCCGGTGCCTGTAACGGAATTTCTCCCGGCTTAGGTAATTGATCAATGCGCCGCGGAGCACTGTCATACCGGGATTTCGACCGGTTCAAGCAGGCCGCTAACTGACTTACCGGAGTCAGCATGCCATCTTGCAACAACAACGAAGGATCGAGTTGCGCTAGTGCGATCGGTCGGTACGGCTCGACCAGTCTTTTCTCGGTCACCCGCCGCCGCTCGAGACTATCGATGCCTAGAACGACGTCTGCAATCGGATTCGCGACGGTCCTTTCGAGTAGATCAACCATCGTGGTGGTGTTTTTTTCCACGAATACGAGCACTTCGATTCCTGTGCGATCTGTGAAGTCGTCAATTGCCTCCTGCGGTAAGTGAAATTCTTCGTGCGTCAACAGCCGGACGGTGTCCATGGGCTGTGTAGCGGTGGCACACCCGAGACCGAAAAAGATGACCACAACGGCCACGCACATAGTCCTGCCAGAGCGAAGAGATGCCTTATCCATCGCGAGAAGTGACCACTACCAAAAGGATGCCCTGTTGCACTGTGATTACTGGTCTTCCCACCACTTCGTTACTGAGTCCCAGACTGCTGAATGAAGAAATTTCGTCACTCGCAGCAAGATCCCAACGTAAACCGCTTGTGGACACTCTCGTGTCGCCGCCTAAAGCAAGGAGAGTCAACCAAGAGCCCGATACAACGTCTAAATCGAACGGCTTGCCCGGTTTCAAAGCCATAGCGCGGCTAGCTCCGCAGTGAGTGACTATCCGTTGATCAATATTCTCAGTGTTGGCAATGAGCATTAATCCGACAACTAGATGATCGAGTCTTCCTTCACCTCCAGTAAGAACGTCGACGCTCGTTGCTCCCGTGTTCCAAGCGAATCTCAACGCGAGAGCCAGATCGCTCACATCTTTGTCCTGGGGGTGACGCTCGATTATCAATCCAGGGTCAGTTAGTAGCGGCTCGTCCGAGGCGAGGGAATCAAAATCCCCGACGACAACATCTACCGATAATCCCAGAGCCCGAGCGTGCTGGTAGCCAATGTCCGCAGCGATTACCAAGGTTGGCAGCGGGTCAGAGGGCAGCGACGGTACCTGAGGGCCCCCGTCGATCACCCAAGTTCGAGTCGGATCTAGAGAAGTAGCGTCGGTTGGTGACGAAGACACAGACCCATGATTGCCTACAAACAGGTACAAATGGCAACGGCTATCGCTTGACCGACGCTTTCTGAGCCTCAACGCCGGGTACCTTCGAGGAATGGTGCGCCCCTTCCGACGCCTTCTGCGTCTCCCTGTCCTCGTTGCGATGGCCATTACGTGCGCCGTCTTATTAACGAGCGTTGGCATGGCAATTGCACCGCATAGCAAAGAAGCTTTGTTTGCCGTGGAGCGAGAACGAACTGACGTGGTATTAAATCTTTCTCCTGGAGCTCAGCGAACGGAGGTCTACGGCGCCGACGGTAACGAAATAGGAATCTTGCGGTACGACATCGATCGTGAGCTAGTGAAGATAGACCAAATCCCAGAAGATGTTCTCGCCACATTATTAGCGGTCGAAGACAACAAATTCTGGTTACACAACGGGGTGGACATTCGCGCTATCAGTCGGGCAATGATTCAAAACGTCACGAGTGGTGGAATCACCCAAGGTGGTTCGACCATCACCCAACAAATTGTGAAATTACGCATCGTCGGGAATGAAAGCTCGTTTAATCGAAAAATTCGTGAAGCTGTGCTTGCTGCACGGCTAGAGGAGGAGTTCACTAAGCAAGAAATACTTGAGTTCTACCTCAACGAAATATATTTCGGAAACGGTGCCTACGGCCTTCAGGCTGCAGCGGAAACCTATTTCGGGAAGGACGTTGAAGAGCTCGACGTCGGTGACGGGGCGTTCCTAGGTGGTCTCATTAGAAGCCCCGGCATATATGACGGCTTCGCCGACACGGAAATTGTCGGTAAACGTCGGAGCATGTCGCTCCAAAGCGCAGAAGACGCCGGCATTATTGATGCTGATGAACGCAAGCGGTTTGAGCAACGTGGGCTCCCTGATCGAAACAGAAGCCCACAACGAACGGACGCCACTCTCCGACGGGATTATTTCCTGGACGAGGTAACCGAAGCGCTACTCGGGCACCCAGCCTTAGGAGAGACGTACCAAGAAAGATTCGCAAAAGTGTACAACGGCGGTCTTCGAGTTTGGACCACGTTCGATGCCAGTCTGCAGCGACATATGGAAGAAGCTGTGCGAGAGGTGCTACCGGAAGGCACGGACGACTTTGAGGTTGCGATGGCGTCGGTGGATCCGTCGACCGGCGCGGTGCGGGCGTTCATTGGCGGCCCCGAGTTCGCTGAGTTCCAATTCAACCTTGTTACTCAAGGAAGACGACAGCCTGGCTCGTCTTTCAAGACCTACGTTCTCGCGGCAGCGGTCGAAAAAGCTGGGTTATTTCCGTTTGACACAATTAGCGGGCAAGGACCCTGCACGTTTCCTAATCCGCCCAACGTGGACTACGAGGTCCGTAATTTTAACGACAGTGACGGAGTAGTCGGCACCGTTCAATTCGCTGTGTTGAAAAGTTCTAACTGCGCGTTCGTTCGTCTGGGACTCCGAACTGGTCTAGAAAACGTCGTGGAAGTAGCAAACAGGCTCATAGGTCGCGACGCTGAAAACTCGTTCCGTCCATACCTTTCCATGTCGTTAGGGGCGCAAGAAGTCACGCCCCTTGAACAAGCCGTGGCGTATGCCGCTATAGCCAATGGTGGCCTCCGAATGGAGCCCTACTACATAAGTAAGATTGAAGACGCATCGGGATCAGTCCTTTATCACCACGTACCCAGAGGACGCCGAGCGATCAAGGAGACTACCGCTGCATGGGTCAGCGAAGCCCTTGAACAGAACGTTATTGCTGGGACCGGGCGCCGAGCCCGTCTCGAGAATGGCCACCCTTCTGCAGGTAAAACTGGCACCGCTCAAGATTTCAGCGATGCTTGGTACGTAGGTTTCACTCCCCAGTTGAGTACTTCAGTGTGGATGGGACATCCTGAAGAAAAGGTGCCAATGACGGATATTCAGGGGCGGGATGGGACAGGTGGCTGGATTCCTGCACGTATTTGGGCGGCGTACATGACGCGCGTTTTGCAGGGACAAGAAATTTTGTCTTTAGCTCAACCGCCTCCACCTCAACGAAACTCTCAGCTTTTGTACCTGTCGGACGAAATGTGCATCGTCGATATTCAGCTAGATCGAGAACGAGGAGTAATGCCATTTGACTTGCCGTGTTCGATGGTCGAGGTGGACCTCAACGTCGGCGGCTTCGTTGCGCACCCAGAGGCGAACTGTCGAATGACTGAACTGTCGTCCGCCGGCGTTCACAGAGACGAATACCTAAATTGTGGGCTCGTACCTAGCCGGAACCCAGTGACTACCACTACGGTGCCTTTGGAAGAAAAAGAGGATGGGACTTGATGGCCGCCGTGCGTGCTAGAACCGGAGGACCTTGAGAGTCAAGATTTCACGTCGTCGAGGAGGCAGCATTGAGCGAGCTTGAGGTGTTAGTGGAACTTCAGGAGCTAGACACCCGACTCGCGCAGCTTTCCCATCGCTCTGAGACGCTCCCAGAGCACCGTCAAATAGTGGAGCTTCGAGCCGAAGACGCAAGGCTAGGAGAACAACTCGCCAAGATAACGAGCGAGACGGAGGTGCTTAGGCAAGCCCAAAGGGATCGGGAAGCGGAAGTTCAAGGTCTAGAAGACAAAATCGCGAAATCCACTAGCGCCCTTTACGGAGGCGAAATGACTTCGCCGAAAGAGGCAACTGCCCTCCAGAATGAAATTGACTCCATTTTGCGCCGCCAAGCAGTTGTAGAAGATCAAATCATTGAGCTAATGGAACAAATTGAGCCCTTCGCACTCGAGGAAGCTGAAATTGAAGGGAAACGCACCGTTGGCGGCGAGACGCTTCGTGACGTCGACCAGCTGTTGGCTGCTACTCAAACCGAAATCGAAGCCGAACGGCGAGCGGTAAACAAAGAGAGAGCAGAAGTCGAAGAACGCGGTGGAGTTGACTTGGTAGCGCTCTACGACCGGAACCGCAACCGGATGGGCGACCATACAGCCGTAGGTCGGCTTGTTGGGACATCATGCGGAGCCTGCTTCTTGGGGATCTCAGCTGTTGAAATTGATCGGATCCGGAGGTTGCCGAGTAATGAACCTTCGGAATGCCCAGAGTGCGGCGCACTTCTCATTCGGTAACGGTCGCTCTGATGTTGTTGTGGTTTGTGGGCACAGGGCTCGTAGCGATGTGGTTCACCTTCCGAGATCCCGCCATAGATCATCGTCTCGTCATACTGGGGACCCTGCTGCCTGATTTGATCGACGGATTGTCAGGGAGCCCTTGGGTACTACACACGCTTTCAGCTCCAATTGTGTTGATGGTGATGGTTATGGCTCTCACCATCGGACGTCGTCACCAACGTCGACTGGTTCTCGCCCTCCCGATAGGCATGTTCTGGCATCTGGTGTTCGACGGCGCATGGATGAACACCCAACTGTTCTGGTGGCCGATTACCGGCCTGTCTTTCGTAGATGCCGAGATACCTGTGAGTGATCGTGCGGTTACTCTTCTTCTCCTATTGGAGTTCTTGGGTTTTGCCGCGATTTGCTGGGCCTGGCGTCGCATGGGCCTGACCAATTCCAGTCGACGTCAGCTGTTCATTAGGACTGGTCGTCTCGACCGAGCAATAACTCACCCTCAACCCAAGGGTCACTAGTGCTGTTCATTGTGCGGCATGGAAGAACTGTTGCCAACGCCGCAGGGCTTTTGCAGGGGCGAGTTGACAACCCACTCGATGGCCACGGACGAAAACAGGCCGAACAAATAGCAAAAGCATTAGGTCATGTGGATCTGGTGGTTTCATCGCCACTTCAGAGGGCGATTCAAACAGCTGAGCCGCTGGGGCAACATCCTCGAATAGACGAGCGCTGGATTGAACTTGATTATGGCGAATGGGACTCGCGTCCGATATCGGATATCGCTCCCCATGAATGGACAACTTGGAGAGAGGATGCTTCCTTTTCCCCTCCCGGCGGAGAGTCCCTCTTCGAATTAGACCAACGGGTAGCGGCGGCTTGTGACGAATTGATCTCTCAGGCTGCAGAGCTAAACGTGGCTGTATTCACGCACGTTTCGCCGATCAAGTCGGCCATTGCGTGGGCTTTGGGTGTATCGGAACAAATTTCTTGGCGTCTAAATGTGGCACAAGCACAAATAACAAGAATCGCAATACGAGGCGGTAGACCCGCCGTGACCGCATTCAACGAAACAGCCCACTTGAAGACAAGCAGCCCAGAGTGAATTCAGATAGATCTGAACTTTCCATTAGCCATTAGTTCTACCCGCCCATCTTCGACCATTCGTCCCAAGTGAATCTGAGCTGAGCGAAGTTCGACATGATCCACGAACTTCATTTCGACATGGGGACGATACACGAACCGATGAGCAGCGCACTCAGCTACTAGTCGAGGTTGTTTTAAGAAGTCGAGCATCGATAACTCGCGCCTCACGATCACATCAGCGAAGTCTTCTAGCATGGCGAGAAAATTTTCGCGACCAGAAATCACCCACTTGTGGTGAAAAGTTACAAAGTGGTCCGCGTCGAGGGACCGACACCGCTCAATGGATCGCTCGAATTCGCCGAGAGACGACCATTCGTCGAAGTAATAGGGGCCAAAACCCGACAAGTCGATGTCTCCAAGATAAGCGGTCCGAGCTTGAGGAATTACGAAGACGCAATGCCCTCTGGTATGTCCGGGAGTGTGGACTACTTCAATTTCAACTCCGCCAAGATCAAAAACTGTGGTATCAGAAAATGTCGACACGTCAGGTCGGGGCGCATAATAAAAGTCGTTGAGTACTTCTTGGCGGAACTCCGAGTCTGCATCGGCGGGCATTCCGTACATGGCCATTAAGCCATCTAGCGAAGCGAGTCCAATCGCATCCGCCTCGTGGCAGTGCACAGGCACGTCTGATAACCGACTCAGTCCAGGTAAATGATCTTCGTGGACGTGGGAAAGAAGAACGTGATCTACCGCGAAAGATAACCCTCGCTCCGCAACAGTCAAGGAAGGGTCGATGAGGACGTTGTGGTGCGTCCCTTGCACCAATAATGAATTCCCGTGCGGGTATTTTCCTTGATCCACACCCGTCAGAACAGTTGCGGGGCCGAGATCAAGAGAGTCGGGCCAATCGGCTCCCAGAAAATCTTCACTCACACTGGTTGAGGTTACTTGCGACCTCAGCTCCAACTTCAAAGAAACTTGGCTGGTCGTGGCGGTGAGCCAGCCTGTAGGCGGGATTCTGTCCAGTGACGAAAGTCACGTGGGTGACCATCCATCTAAGCGGTCTACCCGGAATCTTGAGGCGGGCCGCCTGATTCCTGCTTGACCTTGCTCCGGGTGGGGTTTACAAGCCGCGCAAGTCACCTTGCACGCTGGTGCGCTCTTACCGCACCGTTTCAGCCTTGCCTGTGACTAGTCGACCTAGTCCATCGGCGGTCTACTCTCTGTTGCACTTTCCGTCGTCTCACGACGCCTGGTTATCTGCCAGCGCCCTGCCCTGCGGAGTCCCGACCTTCCTCAATTTGCCTCATCTCTGAAAGTGAGACGAACTGCGGTCACCCAGCCAACTCACCGCCAGTATCACTGTATCGCCGACCAGGGGAACTGACTCGAGAAGGTTCTGTTTACTCAAATAGCGATCTGCGTTTGGGAGTCCAACGGCCGCCTAGCACTCCACCGAGAGTGGCAAGAGAGACTGCCAATAAACCTACGAATATCAGACTCAGCCAAGACACCGAACGAACTCCGCGTGCCGATCTGACGCACTGAGCGATTACTGCCAACAGCAAGGCCGGGCTGGCGGTGAGCACTCCGTGGGCAATGTGCGCCCGCGGTGCCTGCCATGCGGCTATGAACCCACCGAGTATTAGGCCAATCGAAAGTGCTGCTGTCACCAGAAGAGAACTTTCGGTGTCCTCCTCTACCAAGTTTCCGATGACCAGCCCAATTATTAGTACTACTAACAGTGAGAAAAAAGCACCAGTTAGCCACGAATTGCGGTTAATTCGCTGACCGAAGAACAAAAAATCTTCCCGCAATGCACTTTTCCTTTCAGCAGATCACCGAACGCTTAATTAGTGTGGACAACCCGAGGACGGATGGGACAGAATCCTGATTGAGATGAGTATCAGCGAACCAGTCCACACCACAGTCTTGCATTTGAATCATGGCTCCGCGATCGGCGGCGTCCATCAGAGTTCGCTCCCATTCGCACCAGGTTCTAAGGGATGGCAGCAAGTAGCAGCGTGTCGCGGGATTGATGCTTCGATTTTTTTTCCAGATGACGAAGATGACAACGCCGAGGTAGCGAAGAAGATTTGCGATCACTGTCCGGTAGCGCAACCGTGCCTCGAATATGCAATAGCAGTACGCGAAAAAGAAGGCGTCTGGGGTGGAGCGACCCAACGCGAACGGCGGAGCATTGTTCGCCGTCGCCGGCGCGCTGCGGCTCGACAGCGCTCCCAACGTGAACTCGGTTCGCGAAACTGACGAAACAACTGGACGATAGAGTCCGAACAGTGAGCAAAGACAAGAATGCCGTAGAGGTCGATGAGACGTTAGATGCGTACGGCGGTTGGTCGGGTGTTCTTAGCGACTTAGTAGCAGGAGTTGACTTGACCCCAGATGCCTCTCGTGCGGCTCTTGGTTCGATACTCCGCGGAGAAGCTTCTGATGCGCAGGTAGCAGGTTTCATCATTGCGTTAGGGATGAAGGGGGGGTCAGTGCTGGAACTTACTGGCCTCGTAGAAGCGATGATGGACGCTGCGGCACCCTTGGACTTGCCCGAAGGAACAATCGACATTGTTGGAAGCGGGGGAGCCCCTTCTCGACGGAGACACGCGCTGAGTGTTTCGACCATGGCGTGTTTTGTTGCTTCAGCTGCTGGAGCTGCTGTCTGTAAACACGGTTCAGTAGCGGCGTCATCGAGCAGCGGATCATTCGACACATTGACAGCATTGGGTCTTGCGATTGAATTGGACGGCGAAGGGGTAACTCGTTGTGTGAATGAGATCGGCCTTGGCTTCGCTTTCGCCAAGACATTTCACCCCGCGATGAGATACGTGGGTCCTGTTCGCTCTGAACTTGGGGTTCCAACGACCTTCAACTTTCTCGGCCCGCTGTCACACCCGGGAGGTGTGCGCCGTCAGGTCGTGGGAGTTAGCGACCCTACGATGGCACCTAGGGTTGCGGGGGTCCTCGCGGCGCGAGGTAGTGAACACGCGTTAGTTGTCCATGGGGGTGACCGTCTTGATGAAATCACCACGACCGACTTGACTCGTATCTATGAGGTTCGTGACGGTGAGGTGATCAGCGACACTGAATTTGATCCCGAATCAGTGGGTATTCGTCGAGCCAACAGAGCTGAAATTCAAGGAGGGAGCCCTGAAGAAAATGTCCGGATCATGCACGAACTCTTCTCGGGAACCGACACTGGTCCACGAGCGGACATCGTAGCGATCAATGCCGCTGCGGGCCTTCTTGTTGCTGGGGTTGTTGATGATCTTGCCTCAGGTGTCGACGCAGCAAAAGAAGCGATGACGAATGGCCGTGCGGCTGGCCAAATTGTCGCTGTCGTTGACTTAAGCAACGAGATCGCTGGCTAACCATGGTTATTGGCCAGGCTCTACCCTTTGGGGTCGGGGACGTTGTTCGCTTGACCGCCACTTCAGATGAGAGCCGCCAACATTTATTAGGTGAAATCGGGACGGTGGTTGCTGTCCAACCGGGAAACCGATTTGTTATGGCTGCAGTGAAATTCGAAGACAATGACCGACGTTGGACCATGGTGTACGACGTTGACGAGCTAGAACTGGTTGAGAGGTACGGTCACGGCGTGCAATTTTTGGGTCGCCGTCCGATCACTTGAAGACCTAGGAAACTTGCCTTGCCGTTGAATTGTTACGCGTTTGGAAGTCATCAAGGCAGGGATACCGAGATGACAGTGGTCGATCACAATGCACAAGGCGTAACTTGTCGGCTTCGCTGTTTAGCCAGTTAGCTACGCACCAAAGTTCGTCCACCTCGTTTTTACTGGCGACGTCTGCCAAGTGACAATGAGATGCACCGCTTCCCGCGTGTTCAGCCCACTCTTCTGCAAGACGGCCCCTCTCCAGGGTAGTAATTCCGCCTCCAGGCATTTCCACGACAAGACGCCCGCTGGAACGAATGCTGTCGAGCTGATATCTGCGCCGAAGAGCGGTCGACAACGCCGATGCGCGTCGGCGCGTTTCCGCTGCTTCCTCGAAACGCTGTTGGCCGGCAAGATCAATCATTCGGTCTCGAAGAGGTCCAAGGAGTCTCTCGGGGTGGATCTTTAGGGCAGATAAAACATCTTCGACGATCGCGTTGTACGACTCCTCGCTTACCTCTCCAGAACAGGGACAAACACTCGTCCCAATTTGGGCGGCGACGCATGGTCCTACAACATTTCGTCGAGTCACTCGCTGGGTACAGCGCCGCAAAGGCATCACGCTTTCTATGGCATAGATGATCTCTTTGGCGGTTCGGCGAGATGAAACTGGACCAAGGTAGAACGCTCCATCGTCGCGGCATTCGCCGACGATAGATAGCCGAGGAAAAGGCTCTCCCAACGTGAGTTTCACATAAGCGTATTTCGACCAATTCTTTGATCGGCGATTAAACCGCGGTCGAAGTTGATGGATAAGACGAACTTCCAGCACCTCGGCTTGCAGCGAGGAACGACACACCGTGTGGTCAATACGTTGAGTTTCGCGAAGCAGTTGATCTACTTTGCGTCGCCGATCGCTTGAAAAATATGATCGAACGCGTGCCCGAAGGTTCGTCGCTTTACCGACATACAGCACTTCTCCTCGTCGGTCGACAAATCGATACACCCCAGGAGAACGCGGAAGATCTTCAGTCAGACGCAGCTTCGTGGCTTGAGGGTGACGTTGAATTTTTGGAAGTTGCTGGAGGTCGTCGAGTCCCAACACTCCTAAGGCGGATGCTCGCTCCAAAAGGAGGTGAAGCAGGTCGGCGGTTGCTTGAGCGTCGTCGAGGGCGCGATGGCTTGGTCGGTTAGCTAGCCGAAAATATTTCGCCAAGGTTCCGAGCTTATGATTCGGAACCTCGTCGCGAATCAAACGGCGAGCTAGGGCGAGAGTGTCGACGCTAGAACCTGCCCAATGATCTCTGCCTGAGCGTCGCAAAGCCGCATTTAGGAACGCGAGGTCAAAGCCGACGTTATGCCCGACAATGACCGAATTTCCGACGAACTCTAAAAGGGTTGGTAGGACATGGCTGATTTTTGGAGCACGGCAAACCATCGCGCTTGTTATTCCGGTTATCACCGTAATTTCGGGAGGGATGGCTCTCCCCGGATCTACGAGTGTCTGGAATGTCCCGAGTTGCTCGCCACACCGATATTTGACGGCACCAACTTCGGTGATCATGTCGCTGTCGCGACGTCCGCCTGTTGTTTCAAAATCAAGCACGCAAAACGTAACTTCGTAAAGGGGAGTACCGAGGTCATCTAGCGATTGCTGGAACACATACACGAATATAGCGAACAAGTGTTCGATAGAGTGTTTCCGCTGTCAGGATGCGTCGATGTTTATGACGGACCAGCGATACGCCTCAAAAGCCCGCGTTTTCGAACGCTAGCGGGCGGCGTTTCAACAGTTGCCAGTGCAGCCGCAAAGTCTGCTCCGCTTTGAAACCGAAGCTCGGGGTCTTTTGACATCGCTCGCAGGACGATCTCCGACAGGTCATCTGCTACACCAGCGTCGCGGGGGTCAGGCGGAGAGAGCTTTACGTGCGCATGGAGAAGCTCGTTACGCTCACCGTAGAAAGGAACTGCACCTACTACCAACCGGTAAAGGGTAACCCCCAAGCCATAAAGGTCGGTTCGTCCGTCCACTGAATTTCCAAGGGCCTGCTCTGGAGCAAGGAACATTGGAGATCCGAAAACCCGACCCTCAGGCGGGCGTGGCCCATCCAGGTCGTGAGCGAGGCCAAAATCAAAAAGAACGGCGCGGCCGTGTTTCTCGTCCAACATGATGTTCGACGGCTTGACATCGCGGTGCACGATGCGGCGTTGATGTACTTGATCGAGCGCTGAGCACATTTGCTGAATTATCGCGATTGCGTCGCTCAACCCGATTGTCTTTTGGGACTGAACACGATCCCAAACGGTCTCGCCTTCGACAGGTTCAATTTCTATGTAGTGAGTGCCAGCGATCACGCCAGCCTGCATTACCTTCAAAACGTTGGGATGTTCGATGCGAGCCATCAGTTCGAACTCTTGCTCGAACAAGGCGCGAATCTCTCCTCGAGCTTCGGCGAAAGGGGTTAGAACTTTGAGAGCGACTTCGCTTCCGTCGCGTAATCCGGCTCGATACACATGAGCGACGGTGCCGCGACCAAGGAGTTCAGTGATGCTGTAAGGGCCATATTGTCGGCCCACCCAAATGTCTGCATCGTCGCCGAACATTTTTTGTCCCCGGATGGAAGCGTATCTTTCGTGTCGCTGTCGTCTGACCTTACGAGCGTGAACTGTCTCACCCCTGTTTTACCGTGCCTTGCTAGTGATAGGGAGGACAGCGACCAATGATTAATGACGGCATTCCCGACGACTTCCCAAAGACCGTCTCCGTTGCAGAAGATCCAATGATCATCGATTGTGATCTGTGTGAGCTAAGCGGCACCGATATATGTAATGACTGTCTAGTCACATATTTGTGCAGATCTGACGGCGGCTCAGTAGTGATTGAATTATCTGAAGTCAAAACCCTACGCTTACTTGGTCAAGCTGGCCTGGTGCCGCAGTTGAAGCTGCGTAAGTCTGCTGAATATGAATCTGGGCGGTAACTTTTCCAGGAGATACTTCTGATTAGCGTCAGCAACGCGGTGATGGGTTTATGTCTGAACATCTTGTGGCATGGGGTCCCAAATTTGAAGAGTTGAAAGAAATTGGCAGAAGTGCTGGCTTAGATGACTTGGCGGTCACCGGGGTTGAACCAATTATTGAGGCTCGCCGAGCCATTGAAGAGAGAAAAGCCCTTGGACTTCATGCGGGTATGACCTTTACGTACGGGAACCCGGTTCGAGCAACGGACCCCTCCCAGCTGCTGGAGGGAGCGCAGAGCCTTCTTGTCGGTATTCGTCGTTACGAGGCTCCATCAACGAATATCCAACGAAACCGGCAGGCTTCACACAAGCGAACATCTCCCGCCGCTGGAGCCGTAGCCGCTTATGTGTCATCTGACGAATACAAGTTGCTACGAGAAGGTTTGAATGCGGTCGCTGCTCGTCTCGAAGAGTCTGGAGCAAAAGCACTGGTAGTAATGGATGACAACCGGCTTGTGGATCGAGCGGTCGCCAGCAAGTCGGGGCTTGGATGGTTGGGGCGCAACACCATGCTCATACATCCACAGCTTGGATCGTGGACAGTTATAGGTTCTGTTGTCACAGATGCATCGATTCAAGAAGATTCGAATCGGGTCGTTGACGAGTGCGGTGCTTGTAGTCGATGCAGCGTTGAATGCCCTACGGGTGCTATCAACAACTTTGGGGTGCTGGACGCGAACCGCTGTCTGGCGTGGCTTCTTCAGACCAAAGGAGTCTTTCCCCGAAATCATCGAATAGCACTCGGTAACCGCCTATACGGTTGCGATGACTGTCAGGTCGTGTGTCCAAAAAATGGGGAACCACAGCCGGTTGCTTTATCGGCGCCTCAAAGAGAGTCAGACGTTGACCTTGTCGAATTACTTGACAGTTCTGATGAAGAACTGATCGCGAGATATGGCCATTGGTACATTCCGCGTCGTCGCCCTGAATATTTGCGGCGGAACGCTCTCGTGGTATTGGGTAACGTCGGAAGTTCAAGCGAACCAGAAGTTGAGCGCGTTCTGCAGGCCGCTCTCGATTCGCCATCGCCCTTGGTGCGAAGTCACGCTATATGGGCGGCCTGTCGGTTAGGGAAAACAAACCTCGTAGAAAACCGGTTGAGCGGCTCTTTGCTTCGAGACGATCCCGATGGTTGGGTCGCCGCGGAATTGGCGGCCTGGGCGATCCCCCCCGCGCCGGATATTCGATGAAGCGTCATCTGCTGGTCACTAATGATTATCCGCCCAAAGTGGGTGGCATCCAGAATTATCTTTGGGAGTTGTGGCGTCGTCTTCCTGGAGACAGAGTCACCATTTTGACGCCTCAACATCGGGCGTCCGCTTCTTTTGACTCGACTCAAAATCACCGCATTGTTCGCGACAGCCGCAAAGTGCTGTTTCCGACTCCAGCGTTAGCCTCCCGGATCCGAAACCTCGCACGGGAGATTGATGCTGAACTGGTGATACTGGACCCGGCTTTGCCCTTGGGTCACCTCGGTCCATCACTTGGGTTGCCATACGCTGTAGTAGTTCATGGGGCAGAAGTGACTGTTCCTCGACGTTTACCGTTGGCCCGCAATCTGTTGGGGCGAGTTCTTCGGGGGGCAGAATTCATTATTTCTGCGGGCGGCTACGCAACTGCGGAAGCATCTAAGTCGGCAGGTCACGCCATAAAAACAATTGAAGTACCGCCAGGCGTAGACCCAGTCCGTTTTTCGCCCCTAAATGCCGACAGACGACGGGCACAGCGCCTTCGATTTGGTTTGGATGAAGGCCCGTTGGTCCTCAGTCTCAGTCGCCTCATTCCTCGCAAGGGGTTCGATCGCACAATTGAAGCGGTGGCTGGTCTCCGAGATGAATTTCCCGACATTCAACTTGTCATCGCAGGTTCGGGACGCGACGCAAAGCGACTGGCGCGAATCGCTCGACGATTCGATTTCCCAGTCACGTTTCTAGGTCGCGTGAGTGAACCAGATCTTCCATCGGTCTTTGGGATTGCTGATGTGTTCTCGATGCCGTGCCGGAATCGTTGGGGTGGACTCGAACAAGAAGGGTTCGGCATTGTATTTCTCGAGGCAGCTTCGTGTGGAGTTCCGCAGATAGCAGGACTCTCCGGTGGCGCTCCTGAGGCGGTGATCGATGGGATTAGCGGCCTTGTGGTTCAGCAACCGAACAATTCCGACAACGTTGCCAACGCCATCCGCTCGATCCTGGGAAATCTTGACGTCGCTGAACGGATGTCGAAAGAGAGTCGAAATCGAGCCGTAAGCGACCTGTCTTATGACCTCTTAGCGCAACGCTTGGAGAGGGCGTTGTCGTGAATGACGAAGGGTCGGCGCAGAACATCATCAAAGGCAAGCGCCTAATTGCTGTCGCTTGGCAATCGACGGCCTTCTTGATGCTGGTACTACTCGGAGGAGTCGTATGGCCGGAATTATTTGGAGTAGTTGTAGTCATCGTCTCGGTCGTAATGTTCGGCCTTGGCGTATTGCTTCTAGTTCTTGCCTTCGCGTTGGGACTGAGGCGGAGCCGAGTTGAACAGGTAAGTATCAGCGGACTGTTCCTACTTCAAGGATCTTCGCCGTCGTTCGTGCGTAAGGTTCTGATTGGCTCGGTTCTTACTCAACTAGCTGCAGCGTTTACCGCGGCCGGTTTGCGGATTTATACCGAGCTCGCATTTGGAATTTTGGCACCTACGTTCGTGTTCGGACTTGCCAGCTTTTGGGTGGGCCGATACGGGTCATTCCCCCCTCGTACCTCCGACCCCGTGTGAGAGCCTCAGCGTGGCACAATGAAGTGAGTGCGCAGATGGGAGGCCGATCGTGATTGACAAGTTAAAGGTTTCTCGTGTCGTCAATGCTGAGCTTCAAGACTGTCATGCACTCGTTTCAGATATCGAAGGATACGAAACCTGGGTAAGTGACCTTCGAGAGGTGGCTATAGAAAATCGGGATGACAAAGGCCGCGTAACGGAGGCGACTTTTCGAGTGGCGGCCATGGGTAGAAGTGCGACTTATTCGCTCGCATACGACCACTCCGAAGCTCCTTCAGTGATTCGCTGGGAACTTGTCACCGGTGACATTCTCAAACGCCTAGATGGCAGTTACCGCTTTGAGAACGTGCCCGACGAACCCAGGCAGACTGAAGTCGTCTACGAGTTAGCTCTTGAGCTTGCTATTCCGCTTCCGGGTTTTGTGAAACGCCGGGCCGAAGGCAGAATCGCTCACGCGGCGCTCGATGACCTTCAGGCGCAGCTAGAGGGTTAGCTGATTAAGCGTTGAGGGAGTCGGCTTTTAGTCGTTCGTTCAGCGAAAATTCTGGCCAACTTGTACACATTTTTTAGCTAGGTGTTTCGATGAGAGCCCCAGCTCTAGGTACTCTCAAGAATCGTGGAATTCAGACGCATAACTAACTTACCGCCTTACGTGTTTTCGATTATCGATTCCTTGAAAATCGAGAGGCGACGTGCTGGCGCTGACGTGATCGATCTGGGGTTCGGAAACCCCGACATACCTTCTCCCCAAACCGCAGTCAAGAAACTGGCCGAAGCTGCTGAAAACTCCCGCAACCACCGCTATTCAGCGAGTCGAGGAATCCCCAAGCTTCGCGAGGCAGTGGCTGACCTTTATTCACGACAATGGGACGTAGCTCTAGATCCTGAAACCGAAATAATTAATACGATTGGTGCGAAGGAAGGCTTTTCGCATTTGATGTGGACGCTGCTTGCGCCCGGCGACGCTTGCTTGGTTCCGGCACCTTCATATCCCATTCATATCTACGGGCCGCTGTTTACGGGAGCAAATGTTCGCGAAGTCCCATTGGCGACGGGCGAAGACTTCTTCGGGTCACTGGTGGAACGTTTTGAGTACTCCTGGCCCCGCCCTCGCGTGATCGTTCTTTCGTTTCCCCACAATCCCACTACCACATGTGTCGATTTGTCATTCATGCAGCGGCTTGTCGATTTTGCCCGCGAGCGCGATGTTGTCCTGGTCCACGATTTCGCTTACGCAGACTTAGGTTTCGACGGGTATCAACCTCCATCAATCCTTCAAGCCGAGGGAGCAAAAGAGGTTGCCGTTGAGTTCTATAGCCTTACAAAATCGTTCTCAATGGCGGGTTGGAGAGTTGCGTTCTGCGTAGGGAATAGCGAAGTCGTTGGCGCCCTTGCGAAATTAAAGAGCTACCTCGACTATGGCACTTTCCAACCGATACAAATAGCGGCAACGGTGGTTATGAACGAGGAGACGGCCTATCCCGTAGAGGTAAATCAGATTTATCAATCGCGACGGGACAGTCTCATTCGAGGGCTTGAACGCATCGGATGGAACGTCGAACCGCCCAAAGGGACAATGTTCGTTTGGGCCCCTATCCCTGACGCGTACCGAGAGATGGGTTCGGTCGGATTCTGTACCCATCTTGTGGAGACGACAAATGTTGCGCTTTCGCCCGGAGTTGGTTTTGGACCGGGGGGTGAGGGTTACGTTCGTTTCGCTCTTGTCGAAAATGAGCAACGGATCCGCCAGGCGATGACTCAACTTGGCGAAGGCCTACAGAGGCTTGCCTGATCGCGAAGCCGCACTAGCTATTCTCCGATAGTCCAATTTCTCGACCTTGCAACTGCTCGCAACCAATCTTGATGCATGGCATCAGACTCACTGCGGTTGTCGCGAGGGTTGAAAGCCTGATCGAGTCGCCAAGCCTCGCTAATTTCTCGCGTGTCCGTCCAAATTCCCTCGGCGAGACCTGCGAGCATGGCTGCTCCCTGAGCGGTTGTTTCTGTAATAGCCGGTCTCGCCACGCGCACCCCAAGTTGGTCTGCCTGAATTTGTAGAAGCAAGTCCATGACTGCTGCTCCTCCGTCTACGCGCATTTCGCTGATTGGCATTCCGCCCGCTCGGGTCATCGCCTCGACCACATCGCGTGTTTGGAATGCCATCGCTTCTATGACCGCTAAGGCCAACTCCGCTCGCCCGGTACCTCCTGTTAGGCCAACAATTGTTCCCCGGGCATGCGAATCCCACCAGGGACTTCCTAGACCGGCGAAAGCCGGCACGAAGAAAACTCCACCTGTGCCGTTGGCTGATTGAGCGAGAGGCCCTATTTCGGAGGCATCGCTGATAACTCCTAACCCGTCACGGAGCCATTGGATAGCCGCGCCCGTGACAAACACCGAGCCTTCTAGAGCGAAAATGGGGCCGGAGCCTAGGTCCCATGCAACCGTTGTGAGCAGACCTTCAACTGGCTCAGGGCATGTGCTACCTACGTTCATTAGCACGAAGGATCCGGTCCCGTAAGTATTTTTGATCATCCCAGGCTCAAGACATGCCTGGCCGAACAACGCAGACTGCTGGTCCCCGGCAACACCGCTAATCGGAACCCCTGGGCCCAATGCCGTGGTATCGGCGGTCATGGCGACGCGTCCCGAGGAAGGCCGAATCTCTGGCAGGGTAGATGCGGGCACCCCGAACAGATCGCAGAGTTCCTGAGACCAACAACCTTCATTGAGGTCGTAGAGAAGTGTTCCGGATGCGTTTGTGACGTCTGTTGCATGTGTTGAGCCCCCACTCAACTTCCATATCAACCAACTATCTATTGTCCCGAACGCCAAATCCGGGCTCAGTTCCACATCACCGTTCTTTATTAGCCATTCGATCTTGGTCGCGCTGAAGTAGGGGCTAATCATTAGCCCCGTGGTCTTGCGGATTTGATCTAACTGCCCACTTTCCAAGAGTTGGTCACATCGCTCCGATGTTCGAAGGTCTTGCCAGACAATGGCGCGGCACAAGGGTTCACTTGAAATCCGACTCCACGCAACTACGGTTTGGCGTTGATTAGTGATACCCACCGCTGCCACCGGTTGGTCGAGGACGCTTGCTAGTTCCGAGAGAGTGGCTTGGACCGAGTGCCATATCTCGGCGGCGTTGTGTTCTACCCAGCCTGGTCTGGGGTAATGCTGTCGAAATTCTTTGTATGAGAGAGCGACCTGTTCGCCGTTCTCGTCGAGAGCAAACGATCTAACACCCGTCGTGCCCGCATCGATGGAGACCACTACTGCCATTCAAACAAGCTACCGGCTTAACTCAGTGGGCTAATTAGCTAACCCGAGTATGTTCTCAGCACCCAACTCGGGCGGTACCGTTGACATCGTGAGAATCCTCGTGGTCGGTGCCGGAGAGGTGGGTAGCTACGTGGCGGCGCGGCTATCACGCGAGGGGAACGACGTAGTCGTCATTGACGAGTTGCGGGATCCCCTGACGCGACTCGAGCGAGACAACGACATTTTCACCATCATGGGAGATGCGACTAACCCCAGCACTTTGATCGAAGCAGAGGTAGAAAAGACTGAGGTCCTGGTCGCCGTAACGCAGAGCCACAAGACAAATTTACTCGTCTGTCTCCAGGCGAGACAAGCACGTGGAGAAGAAGCACTTTCGACTATCGCTCGCATCGATGACCCCGAATTACGAGGACCTGCCGGTCGCAAAATTCGCGATGCAATGGGCGTCGACCTCGTCTTGGACCCCGACGAGCAGACCGCCGGAGCAATACAGGAACTCTTGCTGTACCGGGGCGCAAGCAATCTGCATGAAATGGCTGGGGGGGAAGTTCTATTAGTCGGTGCGCGACTGGCCGACGATGCACCTGTTGTGGGTCGCTCCATAGGTGAAATTGGCTCCTCTTACGATCCAGAATGGGACTTCATCTTCGGCGAAATCGTTCGGGACGGAGAAAGTCACGTTATTCGTGAGGAGACCGTTCTGCAATCACACGATTTGCTCCGAGTCGTGTGCCTTCGCAGAGGTCGGCGAGAGCTAATGGGTTTACTTGGCCTACACCGAACCGAAGTCAAACGAGTGATGCTCTTAGGCGGCGGCCGAACAGCGGAGCTCTTAGCGAAGCGACTGATTGACAGGGGAGTCGAGGTCGCCATTATCGAAGTACGAAAGGAACGCTGTGAGCGGCTGGCAGAGAATTTGCCAGGTTGCTTAGTTTTCGAGGGGGATATAACAGACACCGACCTTCTCTCTTCGGAACGAGTTGGCGATTTCGATACTGTGGTGGCGTCAACAGGGCAAGACGACGCAAATGTTCTCGCTTGCTTGTACGCGAAATCGATGGGAGCCCCGGAGACAATTGCCGTGGTACACAGACTCAGCTTGTTGCCGTTACTAGAACAAGTTGGGATTGACGCGGCGCTGTCACCTCGAACTGCAAGCGCTAACAGCGTTCTGCGCTACGTCCGCGGAGATGTAGCAGATGTAGCGACCTTCCTAGACGGCGACGTTGAGGTCGTAGAGTTTGAGGTGGCACCCGAAGCGCCAGCTGACGGAGCAGTCGTTCGAGATCTCGGTCTCTCCAGCAAAGTGCTCCTTGCGGCCATCGTGCGCGACGGCAATGCGCAGATAGCTCGCGGCCGCAGCATTTTGCGTGCCCGTGATCATGTGATCGTATTTGCGAAACCGCAGCTTGTGGATGAGGTGAAGCAGGCCTTCGGGTGACACCAAGACCTCCCGTGCGAGCACCGCTTCCAGGTTTAGCGCACCGGGTCACAGCAAAACTTTTGTCCTGGTCCGGAACATTTATTCAGGCACTTTCTAGAGGAAAGATAGAATCAGCTGTTGGAGTGACCATCGGTGCCGTGTGGGTTCTCAGCGCACCGTTGTTTCTGGTCTGCTCTCTAGCCGACTTCTTAGACGGAGGCTCCGACTATTTAGCGTTGTTTGTCACTGGAGCCGCGATCGAAGTTGCCGGACTTTTGGTGGTCCGCATTTCAAGGTTCCCTTCAAGTTTGCCTATTTCGCGGTTGTTCACCGCGGTTGTGTGCGGCGCTGCTGCAGCGCTAGTGGCGGTGACCGCAGCGCACCTGGCCACCGGTGCGACGAACCAACTAGATGTGGCTCTAGTTGAAGCTGCAGCCACCATCACAGGCACCAATGCATCGACTATCAATCCTGAAATGCTTTCTTTAGGCATGCAGCTATTTCGAGCGTTTGGACAGTGGCTCTCGGCGGCGGCAATCATCATTGTGCTGGTGCGAGTGCTGCCGCATTTGGGAGTCGGAGGACTTGACGCTGATGGGGGAGTCGCAACTCGCTCAGCTAGGCGTTTAGCGCCCCGGAGCGGCTCAACCATGGCACGGCTTGTCACCCTTTATGTCGCATTGACGGGACTACTCGCAGTCGCATTTTTATTAGCAGGTATGCCCTTCGTCGACAGTGTCGTGCATTCTTTGACAACTATCTCTTCGGGGGGCTTCTCCACTCGGTTGGGCTCGATAGGTTCATTCAATTCGGGACCTATTGAATGGGTCACCATTTTTGGCATGTTCGTCGCTGGTACCAGCCTTCCCCTGATTTTTAGGGCAATGCGTCGAGGCGACCTCCACCGTTTCGTTCGAAGTGTGGAGTTTCGCGTCTATTTAGGATTAATTACGATCGTCACACTCGCTGTACTTGCCTGGTCCGACGGTCTACCCACGGCAACCACCATTCGACACGCCGCCTTCTCCGCTGTGTCATCGATTTCTACAACTGGTCACCTTGCCGGAGATCTAGCCAGCATTTCTTTCGGTGGGGAAGCGTTGCTGCTCGTCTTGATGGTTGTGGGCGGGATGTCTGCGTCAGTAGCAGGTGGCTTCAAAGTGATGCGGTTTATGGTTCTCGGGCAATACATTGGCCGCGAGTTGCGACGCAGCGTTCATCCAACGGCGGTCGAAAAAATTCATCTCGGCCGGTCCTCAATAGGTGAGACGGCGCTTGCGCGCATTATCGGCGAACTGTTCCTCGCCACGATGCTTTTAGTCCCCACAGTCCTGGTGCTCAGCGCAGATGGCCTAGACATCGAAGGAGCCTTCACCTTTGCAGTTTCAGTGATGTCGAACGTAGGCGTGGCATTTGGAGAATTTGGCCCCCAAGGACACCTTCGGGCGGTGGGCCCCATCGGACATCTTTCCGCAGCGCTTCTGATGGTGATTGGAAGAATTTCGGTTACTCCGGTTCTCGTGGCACTCGGTGGTGTAGGCGAACCCGCACAAAACGCATTGCGGCGCTGGCGCTTGACTAAGCGCGAAGTGGTAGTTCGATGAGACGGATAGCTGTGACTCCGGTTCGCGTGGGAGGCGCCGCATTGATCGCTATCGCCTTGGCGATGGCTATTTCGGCTGCGGTGGCGCTCGTGGATGGGGGTGGTGGCTTCGGAGGTCTTTTTTGGTCAGCGATCATTACCGCCTCTGTGGGCGCTGGATTGTTTTTTGGCTCTGGTGTTTCGCCTTCAGCTGATTCCGCTCTCGCTTTTGCTTCAGTGGCATGGAGTTGGCTAGCTGTTTCCGTAGCTGGAGCGATGCCCTTTCTACTGACCGGCGTAATCCCGTGGGCCCGGTTTGATGATGCGTTGTTTGAGTCTGTTTCGGGATTTACGTGCACTGGGTCGACAATCCTGTCCGATTTTGCTTCGGTTCCACAGGGGGTCCTCTTCTTCCGAAGCATGATTCAGTGGTTCGGAGGTATGGGGCTTATCGTGTTGGCTGTGGCGATCCTCCCAGCGCTAGGGATAGGCGGGCTTGAGCTGATAGCGAGCGAGGCGCCCGGCCCAACCGCCGATCGACTTTCGCTTCGCGTGCGAGATACGGCAAGACGTTTATGGCTGTTATATGGCGGAGTAACCTTGTTGATTGCTGTAGCGCTTTTCGCAGTTGGAATGTCAATTTATGACGCCGTAAGCCACGCGTTTACCACTGTTGCAACAGGTGGCTACTCGCCCTACGGAGATTCCATTTCCCACTTCGATTCTTTTGCCGTGGAAGTGGTACTGATTCTCGGAATGCTCTATTGCGGAGCGAATTTTTCCACTCATTGGCACGCGGTGACCGGGGGAATTGGGGCTTACCGTCGGGTATCTGAAATTCGTTGGTATTTATGGTTGATCTTTTCGGCATTTGGGTTGTTGATATGGGTTAACGCGGGAGAATTGGGTTGGCTCCAAAACATCAGAGAGTCACTCTTTTATGCGGTTTCTTTAGGGACGAGCACAGGCTTTGGCACGTCTGACTACATCGCATGGATGCCTGCCGCTCAAGTCATTCTTCTTGTTCTCATGGTCGTTGGAGGCATGAGTGGCTCGACTGCCGGCGGAATGAAGGTGCTCCGACTACAGGTCGTGTTTCGATATGCATTCAGGGAGCTGGTGCGAGCACGACACCCCAGAGCGGTGGTGCCGATTCGCCTGGGTCAGACAAGTATTGAAGAGCAAGTGGCGGCGAAGGTAGTGGGGTTCGTTCTGCTTTATTTGGGTTTGATCGTTGCCGGTGGGGTAGTCCTAACAGGGCTCGGCGTGGACCCTGTCACAGGATTCAGTGGAGCCATATCAGCTCTCGGCAACGCCGGCCCAGCTCTTGGGGATGCAGGCCCCACAAACAATTTTCTCGTCTTTCCACGAGCGGGCAGAACGGTTCTCATGGCATTGATGGTTTTTGGGCGCCTTGAGGTATTCCCGACAATGCTGATGCTAGTGGCTTCTACTAGAGGAATAGCCCAAGTTCGTCGACGTCGGCGAATAGCCCGCGCCATGTCCAACGAATGACTAACTGTCGGATGGAACCGGAGCGAGAACCGAGTAATCGTTAACAGTGAGCGGCGCTGGGAGTCGACCTTCGGGAACTTCTTCGATCACTCCGTTCCCGTCGGGAAGCTGAACGGGCTCTCCCTCCAAAAAGAAGACCACCCCCTGAGGGTCTTTGACTAGCGCTGACGCGGTGAATACCAGTTGGGCGGAAGCGCGAATTCTTTGGGCACCTTCAATTTCGAAAAAGGTTTGGTTGAGATGAATGGAAATGGTGTTGTTCCTCATAAGCGCTACGTCTACCACTTCAGTACCAGCAGGTATCGCTGACACGAGTCCGCGTTCAGCCTCCAGTTCTGTCGGACCTTCAAGGAGGTTATTTAATGGCCCATCGAGAAACACAGGTGGAGGTAGAGGCCGTTGGAGTTCCACCAAAGCATCGTCACGCAAGAAATACACCGGATGGAGTGTCGAGTTGGGAGCCAAGCGAACTTTGTTTGTTTCGGCAACCTCTTCTGGGAAGACATCCTTAGGGACGGAAAGGACAGTTGGTTGGCCATCAGCGTCAAGCCCGCAACCAGCGAGAATTATTGAGATCGTTATTAAGGTCGCCAGTGCAGGGCGGGGCTGATTTGCGTTCATCGTCGCCCTGCTCTGGGAAGAGTGATGACGAAACGTGCTCCGGGCCCTCCATCTAGCTTGCCCTCGACGCGTGCGCTGCCGCCGTGTCGGCGAGCGTGCTCGTCAACGAGAGCCAAACCAAGTCCGGCTCCATCACCGGCCCCTCGCTTTCTTGCGGCCGCGCCACGAGTAAATCTTTCGAAGATTAAAGATTGTTCAGAGGGAGCCACTCCCGGCCCTGAGTCTTCCACCGCGACCTCAATTTTTCCTCCATTAGACGCAATCGTTATCCGCGTTGCACCACCGCCGTATTTTTCGGCATTGCGCAGCAAGTTGTCTAACACCTGAGCTAATCGTCTTTTGTCACCCATCACTAATGCGCCTCGAGCAGTACCGATGACCTCGAACGAAACCTGACCCTCAGTAAGTTCCAAGGTGGCTTTCACCAGCTCTTCAATGTTTACAAGATCGTTTTCCATTGGTCCTGAATCTGACCTGGAAAGATCAAGAAGGTCTTGAACCAGATGCTCGAATCGAACAACTTCATCGTTTAACAGTTCGAGTGCTTGCTTGGTTCGATCGGAAAGTTCTTCTCGGCGATGCTGCATCACCTCAATAGACGCGCGGAGCGTCATCAACGGAGAACGAAGCTCATGACTGACGTCAGAAGCGAAACGAGCATCGCGAGTAATGCGGTTCTCCATGGCTGCGGCCATTTCGTTGAAAGAATCCACCAGAGCAGCAAGATCTGGATCTCGCACCTCCTCGAGTCGGGTGTCGAAGCGCCCCTGAGCGATGGAGGTGGCGGCGTCCGAAATTTCGGTGAGAGGCCGTAGGAGCCCGCCGCTCGCCCACAGACCTATCCCTACGCCTACAAGCACGGTCAGAGCGCCGCCCACCAACAAAATCAACGCCAGACTCTCTAAGGTATTCTCCATCTCTTCTAATGGAACCAACTCAAAATAGGCAACCTCATCGAGAGTCGACGCTCCTCCTGGGCGAAGTTGGAGACCGAACGCTAATACTGGTTGATCGTCCAGTCGGTACCTCATAGAACGCGCACCACTTGCCTCAATGACTGCTACGACTAACTGGGGCGGCAAATCATTTGGTGTGACAGACAGCGATGTCCAGGTTTCAGTACCCGTTCGAATGATCGACCGGCTTCCGCTAAGGCTTGGCAATGATTCCAGCAACTGAGTGAAATCGGGGTGCTCGGCTCGTAGCGAACTCTGTACTTGTCGAGCATTGGCAAAAAACTGGCGTTCCGACGATTCCTCGCGTTGGCGAAGCATCGATTGTCGAGATAGGCCATAAGTGATGACCACGAGCACTAAGGCGGCGACAGCTGCGCCGAGGGTGAAGGCCCCGATTACGCGAGCACGCAGCGGTAGGCGGCGCCACGATAGGCCGCGGTATGCCACAGTTATGCTTGCAGCTTGTAGCCCATGCCGCGAACGGTCACTACATGGCGAGGGTGAGCGGGGTCGGTCTCAACTTTGGTTCGTAGTCGACGGACGTGGACGTCAACTAATCGACCATCACCGAAGTAGTCGTAGCCCCAAACTCGTTCAAGCAAGTGTTCGCGGCTGAGAACTTTCCCTAAATGATCGGAAAGTTCACACAACAGATGAAACTCAGTCTTCGTGAGATGAATTTCTTCGCCACTCTTACGGACCACCCCCTCATCAGGAATGATGTCGAGATCGCCAATGCTCCTTGGTGTAGCAGTCGTGTCCTCAGATCGAACCCGTCGTAAAAGCGCGCGAATGCGAGCCGACAATTCCTTGGGTGCGATTGGCTTAGTAACGTAATCGTCCGCTCCGGCTTCTAAGCCCGCTACTACGTCGTGGGTGTCATCTCTGGCGGTGACCATAATTATCGGTACATCGCTGCTTCGTCGAAGGGAACGGCAGACTTCAAACCCATCCATGCCGGGTAATCCAATATCAACGAGAACGACATCGGGGACGGTGGCGTTGAAGTGTTCTAGGGCTTGCTCTCCTGTCTCTGCTTCCAGGACGCTCCAGCCTTCATCTTCGAGTGCGAACCGCACTGCGGTGCGGATTCGCTGGTCGTCCTCGATGGTAAGAATTCGGATGCTCACACCCTAGATATTGGCCGATGGAAGACCCTATTGGGAGCCAACAGCAATTTCTGCCTCATTTATGGTGTCACAGAGCTGTTTCCAGATGAGAGGGCCGGACGCGATTACGCGCTTTTGGAGTGGTTCGTAAACAGCAACTCCGCCCGCTGATCTCACAATGGCAATACCCGCGGCGACGTCCCACCACTCCACCCCGGTTTCATAAAATGCGTCGAGGCGCCCGATCGCGACGGAGCAAAGATCAATAGCGCATGAACCTGCCCTGCGAATATCGCGAATCCGAGGGAGCAGCCTGGCAACAACTAACCCTTGTTGCTCGCGGACAGCGGGTTCATACGCGAATCCGGTTCCAAGCAACGCGATCGACAAGTCCTGACACGAAGTCACCTGAATGGTTCGACCGTTTTTCATTGCAGGGCAATCGATTCGCGCTGCATACATCTCATCATGAGCCGTGTCATAGACAACTCCGATGATCGGCGAATCATCGAGTTCTACGCCAATTGACACTGAGTGGCTCGGAAAGCCGTACAGGTAATTGACGGTGCCATCTAGCGGATCGATCACCCATCGCAAACCAGAATTGCCTTGTATGGCCGTTTCTTCTTCCCCAAGTATTCCGTCGTTGGGTCGGGCCAGCCTTATGCCGGCAGTAATTAAGCGCTCGGCGTCGCGATCGACTTGGCTTACAGGGTCCGTGGAGGTCGACTTGGAATTGACGTGACCTGTTTGTCTCTGAAGATGCACTTCGGCGGCTTGACTTGAAAGGTCCATGGCGAGATTGAGAAGCTCGTCTAACTCGTCGGAGGGCAGAAGTGAGCTGCTCAAGGTCGTCGCGCCTTTACCGAGGCGACGTCGGCCCATTCTGACATTGCTCGAAGTACTAGAACGCCCACGACGGCAACGCCCATGGCGGCGAGTGCCGAGCCTGCAGCGCCAGCTATGAACACCCAGGCGGTTCTGCTCTCGCCCCACTGCAGGCGACCTAAGGCAAATCCCATTAGGCCTCCGCAAAGACTCGCAAGTATCACTGCTGAAAAGGCAAGTACTCGAGCCAATACTGACGGCAGTGCTGTCGGTAGTTGGGCGTTGTCGTGCACAGAACTTGATTTCGAGAGAGGTTCTAGCGGGTTGGCCACCAAAGCATCGTATTCGTATGTCGTCGTGAGGTACGTATGAATGGCAAACTGCGGGGGTGCGAAATTGGGCTGTGGGTGGGGGGATTATCTGTAAGAAAGACCAGGTCCTAATGGTGCAGAACCAGCGCCGCGGTGGTCGTACGGACTGGAGTACACCAGGAGGGGTCATCGATGAGGGGGAAACGGTACTAGAAGGACTCACGCGCGAAGTCAAAGAAGAAACCGGGCTAGTCATTGACGGTTGGACTGGGCCGGTCTACACCGTTTCAGCGGAAGCTCATGACATGAACTGGTTGTTGCGCGTGGAAGTTCATTTGGCATCGGACCACGACGGCGCAATCAATATTGATGACCCTGATGGGATTGTGATAGCAGCTGAATGGATTCCTAGAACTGAGCTAACGCAACTACTAGCTGGTCAACAGTTGTGGCTAAGGGAACCATTGCTTGACTATCTGGAGGGCAAAGTCCAAGAGGGTTACGAATACAGGTATCGAATTGACGGTGTCGACTTAGATGATCTTCGCGTGCAGCGGCTCTAAATCACGGAGTTTGTTTCCTACGGGATGTTCCCGTTCTATCTCGGTTAGTTGGGTGTATGGGTGACCTACCAATTCTTCACGTTGATATGGACGCCTTCTACGTTGAGGTGGAACGACAAAACGATCCTTCTCTAATCGGCAAAGCCGTCATTGTCGGTGGAGAATCCGAGCGCGGGGTCGTTGCCTCCGCGAGCTACGAGGCTCGCTCAATGGGCGTCAGATCAGCTATGTCCAGCGTGTTGGCAAAAAAGCTATGCCCGGACGCTGTGTTCGTCCGTTCCAACTTTTCTCGATATCGAGAAGTTTCAGAGCAAGTTCACGAAATCTTTTACTCCGTCACCCCGCACATTGAACCAATCGCTCTAGATGAGGCCTTCCTCGATATCAGTGGAGCCCACAAACTGTTCGGAGGGTCCGAAACAATCGCCTGGCAACTTCGAAACGATGTCTATGTGGGGGTGGGACTGGACTGTTCGGTTGGTGTCGCAAGGTCAAAGCTGCTCGCGAAGCTCGCTTCAGTAGCAGCAAAGCCAACGGCTAGCCCTAGAGGAGTTCAACCTGGTCGGGGTGTTTTCGTCGTGCCCTCCGAAGAGGAGACCTCGTTCTTGCAAGCGCATCCGGTTGAAGCCCTTTGGGGTGTTGGTTCCGTGACTTTTGCCAGGTTAGAGGCGCTAGGTATTTCTACGGTTGGGGAACTGGCGGCAGTTCCAGAGGACGTATTAGTCGAAACCCTTGGAGCATCTCACGGGGCGCAGTTGTCGGAACTCAGTCGCAACATCGATCATCGACGCGTTCATTCGCAAAGAAAAAGCAAATCGATCAGTCATGAGGAGACATTCGCGCAAGATGTTTTCGATCGAGCCCACTTGGTGAGCGAAATTATTCGTCTTTCAGATGCCGTCTCCACTCGTGCCAGAAGAAAAGGGCTAGCGGGACGAACTGTCCACTTGAAAATTAGGCGCCCTGACCTGAGATACGTCACGAGATCAGTGACTCTCAGCGAAGCCGTGAGCACTCTCCCGGCAATTTCGGAAACGGCTACCGCCATGCTGGACCAACTGGACCTGACTGAAGGCGTCCGGTTGCTAGGGGTGGGTTTGAGCGGGCTCGGCCCGCCGGGCCCTCAGCAACTCAGTCTGGTTGGTGAAGAATTGAGCGACCCGGCTTGGGGGGAACTTTCCAACGCCATGGACCGCATACGAGAACGATATGGTCACTCTGCAATCGGGCCTGGCCTTCCTCGAAAAAATGAAGAAACGAACGGCTAATGACAGTGGTGATGTCGATCTCGAGCCCGGCGCGTCCTAGACTGGAAGAACCGACGAACGGAAGATCTCGTGCCGCTCTCTGACGACGAACAGCGCATCCTTCATCAGATAGAGAAGGAGTTCTATGACTCGGACCCTGAGTTTGCTCGCGAAGTCAGCGAGACGACGCTCTATCGCCATGCGCTCCGTAATATCAAATGGGCCGTCATAGTTGGTGTCATCGGCTTGGCTGGGGTGATAGCTGCTCTGCAGATTCATTTTGGGCTAGCTTTCGCGGCGTTTTTGGCGATCTTTGTTTGCGCCGTTGTAATTGAACGAAATCTGCGAAAGATGGGTAAAGCCGGACTTCGAAAAGTCACAGGCCAAGTTCGTAGCGGTCAGATAAAAGCCAATATGGGCGGATTCTCTGAACGGATGCGAAATCGCATGCGACGGGATGACCTCTGACTGAGGGCATCCGCTCAAAGATCGCTCTCGCAATCGACATCGGGGGCACGAAGCTTGCCGCGGGCTTGGTGACCGATGACGGTGATGTCCTCATCATGGAACAGGTCCCGACCCCTCAGGATTTCCAAAGCGACCAATTGTTCTCGTCGTTGTTGGCCTTGGCTAGGGATGTTCTTGGTGCCAATACCGAAGTGGCCGTCTGCGGCGTTGGCTGCGGAGGCCCGATGACGCAGAACGGCGAGCGAGTGTCCCCGTTGAATATCCCGGCGTGGAGGGAGTTTCCTCTCCGCGAGCGTCTTAGCAAAGGTCTCGAGATGGGTGTTTCTATCGACAATGACGCAAAGGCATTGGCCTTAGGAGAGGCCTGGTTCGGGGCGGGGAAAAAACTTTCGAATTTTCTCGCGATGGTGGTCTCGACAGGAATAGGTGGAGGGTTGTTTATCGATGGGCAGCTAGTAGATGGTGCCGCTGGCAACGCGGGTCATATCGGGCATGTCATCGTGGAGCCAGAAGGAGCCGACTGTGTCTGCGGCTCCCGCGGATGTTTGGAAGCGGAAGCCTCCGGACCCTCAATCGGTCGCAGGCTCGGCGCTGATCCGAGCTCCGCGGGCGCCAAGGAAAGGCGACGGGCAGGTGTTTTGGTGGGACGGGCGGTTGCCTCTGCGGTGAATCTGCTTGATTTGGAACAAGTGCTTGTCGGGGGTTCAGTTGCGCTCGGATTCGGAGAAGACTTTTTCGCTGCCGCGAATAACGAACTCTCTGAGCGGTGCCAGTTGGAATTCTCTCGAGGTGTTCAAATTTTGCCAGTCGGGCTCGGAACGGAAGCTCCGCTAGTGGGCGCCGCTGCTGTTGGTTTTCGGAGTCTTGGTATCGATCCCCGGACAAGGCCGATCTGATTAGGATTGTTGTCGTGGATGGCCAGTCGGGTGCTCTTCAGTTGTTTTCCGCTGCAACGAGTGTCGTCGCCAGACGACCCAAGTTGTGGCGCGTGGGAGTTTCCGCTTGCTGTCACATGGCTCGCTCACGATGGTGGCGGCGACCGCCTTTTCTGCCAGTTCCCGCCGACGAATTTCTTCACTTCCGCATGGTCACCATGTACGGCGGCGATGGTTCCGTGGAGCGAGACCGGCACGTAACAGACATAGTTGCCTGGCTGGAATGGTGCCGAACGTGGAGGGCCGTGAACTCATGAGAGAAGACCGAGGGTCGGTCCTTGCTGAACGAACTTTAGTTCTGGACGTTGGATATCGGCCCTTGTCGATCGTCTCGGTGCGAAGAGCACTTCTTTTGTTGCTGGCTGATAAGGCGGAGGTTATTCATGAAAGTCAAAACATGGTGCGCTCCGAAAAACTTGAATTCTTTGCCCCATCGGTAGCTCGCCTTCGTTATCACGTCGGCGCCCCCTACCGGCGACGTGCCGCCTTGCATCGTAAAGCTGTATTCGCTCGTGATGACTATCTTTGTCAATACTGTGCACGAAGGGCGGAGTGCATTGACCATGTTCACCCCCGAAGCAAAGGCGGGGAGCACATCTGGGAGAATGTCGTAGCTTGCTGTCGGATTTGCAATGTGGCAAAGGGCGATACTCTGCCGGAGCATTCACGGTTTCGGTTGCGACGCGTTCCGTACGCTCCAGAACCGATAGTCGTAGCGGCAGCGTTGCGAAGAGGCGCCCCCCCTGAGTGGAATATTTACCTCCCAAATCTATTGCCACTCTCGGCATGATCCCGGCCCGAGAATGGGTTGTGGAGACATGGCACGGCGGAGTATCTGCGCTCCATCATCGACCTGTCCCCGTCGATGGTCGCCGGCGGCTATCGATTCTCGAGTTTGATGAACCAGCTCTAGTGCTGGGGTCAAGAGGGCTCGACTCAGAGTTACGTGGTGCAACCACTACCCGACGCCAGAGCGGAGGGGGCAGCGTTTGGCTCGACCCACAAGAGTCAACCTGGATTGATGTTACGTTGCCCCGCAACGACCCTTTGTGGTCAGAGGATTTGAATCGTTCCTTTCATTGGCTAGGGGAGGCTATCGCTTCAGTTTTTGTTGATTTGGGTCTGGATGCGGGCACGCATAAGACGGATTTCTTGGGTGAAAAAGGTTGGTGTTTCGACGGAATTGGAGCGGGAGAAGTCGTTTTATCTGATCGCAAGTTGGTTGGTATAGCGCAGCGAAGGACGAGACGTTCAGCTCGATTCCAATGCGTCTGGTACAGACACTTCAAGGAGTCGCGGGGGCTTGAGCGGGGGAGTTCCAGAGGCATTGGATGGGCTGATGCCGGTCTTGATTGTCCAATGGGTCACGTGCGAACTTTGGTCGTTTCGAAGCTTATCGCCGCCTGAAAGAGCGGTGAGCGCCATCACTAAAAGCTACTTAAAGTGAATTTCAAACGCATTAAGTGGCACATCGCGCAACTNTGCGTGGTTAATTACACCTATGTGATTCAAAAATTCATACGGATAGTGGTGAANGCACGNAACAAATGGCTGGACNAANGACGCTNNAACCCATAAAGTGTCACANAGTGGTGCAATAGGGAACAAAGTGGGTTANCACCCAAAGAATTTNCCTGCCACAAAAGTCGCTCCCACACAAGGTGGGACTAACTCGTGAGGGTNAAAGTGGAAGAACTATTCGTCGGTCAGTTTGAGCACGCGCTCGACGCCAANGGACGAATTGTGCTGCCGGCCTCCTTCCGGTCATCCTTTGACCAAAGTGGTTTCTTAACCAAGGGAAGTGAAGGTTGTTTGGCGCTGCTTACTCCCGAACGATTTAGGGACATAGCCCAAACAATGGCGTCTCGTTCCGAAGAGGGCGATGTCCGCCACCGATCAGCGAAGCGGTCCTTTGGCGCTGGGGCTGCGCGTATCTTGCCCGACAAACAGGGACGAATCGCGGTTCCCGAAGATCTCCGCTCTTTCGCCAATCTGGAAAGAGAATGCGTCATTGTCGGCGTAATAGATGAGGTCGAAATTTGGGACAGGTCTCGCTGGCAGGAAATCACCGAGGTGGGCGATTCCTTATTGGAGTCACCAGATGACTTCATTGAAACTGTTGGTGGGGAGTCACGGTGAGTCTGCTACCAGGCGACTCCTCGTCGAACTCCATGGAGCACCTGGCAGGCAACGCGACTTTCGACCACTTACCGGTCATGCTTAGCGAAGTTCTCGACGTTTTCGAAGGGATCAAAGAAGGACTGATCGTCGATGCGACTGTAGGGGGAGCGGGTCACGCTCGAGCGCTGCTCCAACAAGCGCCAACGCGCCCACTATTAGGGATCGACAGAGACCCCTCAGCTGTGGAAGTCGCCAGAGACCGCCTCGCAGAATTTGGCCGGAAGGCTCAAGTGCTGCATGGCCGATTCGATGAAATTGGCCAGATTCTTGACGTCGATGGGAGAGAACTCCACGGAGCACTTTTCGACCTCGGTGTAAGCAGTCACCAACTGGATACACCCGGGCGCGGCTTTTCTCACCGGTACTCGGCTCCGCTTGACATGCGGATGAATCCACACGACGCCCTAGAGGCAGCCACCATCGTCAACACTTACAGCGAAGACGAATTAGTACGGTTGTTACGCGCCAATTCCGATGAACGATTCGCGCACCGGATCGCCAACTCGATTATTTCTAGTCGCCCGATTGAGACAACCAAAGAACTCGCCGACATCGTGCGTAGTGCTGTTCCTGCTGCTGTTCGTCGGAAGGGACGACACCCGGCTATGCGAACGTTCCAAGCAATTCGTATAGCTGTCAATAGCGAACTCGCCCTCATAGAGCCTGCTCTAACTCAAACAATTGAACGACTCAGACCTGGAGGTCGGCTGGTCGTTCTTTCTTATCACTCCGGAGAGGACAGAATTGTGAAACACGTTCTACGCGAGGCAGCAGATGGCGTTTGTCTGTGCCCATCGAGCCTGCCCTGTATATGTGGCTCTGAACCCAACGTCAGACTCCTTCGACGCAAGGTAGTCCGTCCAACAACGGCGGAAATCGACCGAAACCCGAGAGCGGCAAGCGCTCGGTTCCGAGCAGCAGAACGACTTTCTGTAGGAGAGGCCTAGCCTGGTGACTGCTGCGATCACGCGAGACCTACCCGTAACTCCCGATGCGATCGAAATATGGGACGGGTCGCGGTTCTTGCTGAGCAAAAGTCGCCGGTCGCTCGGGAATCAATTGGTGGGCGCCACAACTCTCTTTGGGCTTGCGACATTGATGGTTCTGTTGGGGCACGCCGTGTTCTATTCCATGATCAATTCTCAGCACGTAGAGCTTGATCGTTTAGAGAACGTGATCGTGCAAGAACGAGAGTCAGTTCGCGAACTTCACATCGAACTCCAAAGCAGGATGGGACCCGCCGAAATTGAAAAACAGGCCAATGAATTGGAGATGGTCCCGGCGGAATCTGCAATACAAATCCAGGTTCGGCGCGAACATCTCAACTCTGGTCATCAACTTGAACCGGTGCTTACCCGATCACGTGTCACCAGTGATTGGCTGTCAGTCGATCGACTACTGACCGAAGCATTAGCTTCCGCCGCGTCCACGAGCAGTCGATAGAGAAGCGTCCGGGAATTCAGTGGCACTGTTTCTCGAAACTCGGACAAGGTCCGACTCAAATTCGACGAGTCAAACTGAGACTGTTCCTCCTAAGATTTCTACGTCCTGGCTGTCTGAACCTAAAGGTCAGGTGGGTTACCGCGGGAGACGAATTGGTCTTCTAGTTTTGGCCACGTCATTACTCCTCGCTTTGTTTACAGCGCGGCTAGTGGATATCCAGATCCTGAACCGCGAGTATTACCTGGGCGGCATTAACCGCCACACAGCGGTGTCTTCGATTAGTGGTGTACGCGGCGCGATTCTTGACAGAAACGGTTCGGTTCTTGCCGTCACTGACACCTTGCCGACGGTGGGTGCTGACCCACGGCTCGTGAAACTTCCGTGGGCCACGGCATCGTTGATTGGGCCAATAATTGGTACCTCGCCGGAAAGTCTCATCGACAAACTCCGTAGCGACAGGCATTACATTCATCTAGCTCGCCAAGTAACACCGGATATGGCTGAAGAAATTCGAAAGCTCAAATTAGCTGGTATCGAAATTCGAGATGAAGTGGCGAGGCTTTATCCAAATGGTGATGGTTTCGCCCGGAACATCCTCGGCGGCGTCGACGTTGACCAAAACCCGTTAAGTGGGCTCGAGCTGAAGTTCGCACCTCTTCTGTCGGGGGAACCGGGGGTCCGTGAGAACTTCGTATCTGCCAGTGGTTCCGTCAGGCTGCCAGGGGGTGAGCTTTCTTTCGAACCCGCTCAACCAGGGAAAAGTCTGGTCACCACGCTCCATGCTGGGACCCAATTCTTAACCGAACGTGAACTTCAAAAAGCAGTTCTAGCGACTGGCTCACAAAGCGGAACTGCAATAGTTCTGGACGTCTCAACTGGCCAAGTACTGGCACTCGTGGACATCGATGGTTATAGCTCGATCGGTGAAGCGCGTGTTGCCGGCAGCAGTGGGGCCTATCAAAACTCGTTCGAGCCGGGATCGGTAACCAAGCCCTTCACGATCGCGGCGGCTTTGGAAGAAGGCAGGATCGCCGCCGACCAGATTATTGACGTTCCATACCGTTACAAGTACTCAGACAAGGACTTTCACGAACCTTATGTGTTCGAGGACCGACAGCTATCAATACGCGACATCCTCGCCAAATCATCCAACATCGGGACCATTCGTATCGCGGAAAAATTAGGCAAAGACCACCTGTATTCCTACCTGCGGGCTTTCGGATTCGGAGAATTCACTAGCGGCCAAGCGGACGTCCCGGCGTGGCCCAACGAGCAGCGAGGAAAGCTTCATCCGCCTACGCAATGGGAGGGAACTGGCTTAGCGAACATAGCGTTCGGCCAAGGTGTTGCTGTCACAGCAATGCAGTTAGCAGCGGCATTCAACACCATCGCTAACAATGGTAAATACGTTGCTCCCGCGTTAATTCGCGGAACAGCTGGTTCTGACGGGGCGATCCATCCAATTTCCCCTGGAATACAACGACAAGTCATCAGCGCGACCACTGCGGCAACAATGCGCGACATGCTTGCTGGTGTGGTTACGCAAGGAACTGGAACGCGAGCGCAAGTCGACGGGTACTCCGTCGCCGGAAAGACAGGGACCGCACAAAAAGCTTGGAAAGATCGGCGCGGTTATAGCGACGATTACACTGCCACCTTCGCGGGCTTTGTTCCTGCGCAAAATCCGAGGCTCACGATTGTGGTTGTCCTCGACGAACCAGACGAACACCTCGCGGGACTTACCGCAGCCCCGGTGTTCTCACAAATAGCGACTGGCGCTCTACGAGCGCTTGGTGTGCCCCGAACGAAGTAGCTGCTGATGACCGGAGCTTCTCTCGCAGAAATCGTCGCGCAAAGCGGTGGCCAGTTGTTGACACCGTCGTCTTCAACAATCGGCGAAGTGCGACTGTCGGGCGTTAGCCACGACAGTCGCACCGTGAGAAGGGGTGACCTGTTCGCGTGCATCTCAGGAGATCAACACGACGGTCACCTGTACGCGACGGAGGCACTAAAGGCTGGCGCCTCAGCACTTCTAGTTGAGCGTGAACTAGACGACGCCGTGCCACAGATAGTGGTACCGAACGTCCGAAAATCCTTAGGTCCAATCGCTGCTTCAATCTATGGAGAGCCCTCCCAACAACTCAAGGTGGTGGGAGTCACAGGAACCGCAGGGAAGACCACAACGGTCCATGCACTTGCTGCGATACTCAAGAGTTGTGGCGAGAAGAGTAGATCTATAGGGACTCTTGATGGACCGCGCACCACTCCCGAAGCACCCGAATTGCAGAGATCCCTCGCTGAGCTACTGGACACCGGTACTGATTGGGTGTGTATGGAGGTGTCCTCCCACGGTCTTGAACTGGGTCGGGTTGACGGCACTCACTTTGCTGCCGCGATTTTCACCAACCTGAGTTTCGAGCATCTCGATTTTCACGGAGGCATGGACAAATACTTCCGGGCCAAGCGCCGACTTTTTGATGAGAGAACCGACACGGCTGTCGTGTCAGTTGGCGACGAGTGGGGCAGACGTTTAGCACGCGAGCTCAGTGCATCACGTGAGGTGGTCGAGGTCGACCCTCACCTGATTCAAGACCCAAGAATGACAAAGGACGGTGCCACGTTTGTTTGGCGGGGCGAGGAAATAGAAACCTCACTCATCGGATACTTCAACCTAGTCAATTTGCTGATGGCAGCCGAAACGTTGACCGCCCTAGGATTTGATCGAGCGGACATAGCGCGGGGAGTACCACTAGTCCGACCGGTTCGAGGAAGGATGGAACCAGTCTCAGTCCCCGGATCCAACCTGTGCGTTTTGGTCGACTATTCCCATAAACCGGACGCTCTTTCCGAAGCTTTGAAAGCCGCTCGAAGTATCACAAAAGGGCGCGTATGGGTTGTATTTGGCGCAGGCGGCGATCGCGACCAGACCAAACGGTCCGTGATGGGGGAAGTAGCTGCCGGGTTGGCTGACGAAGTGATCGTCACGTCGGACAATCCCCGGTCGGAGAACCCAGCCGACATAGCTGACCAAATTTTGAAGGGAACTCGGCAAGGGACGGCGCGATCTCGAATCGTTCTCGATCGAGCCACCGCAATTCACTCGGCGATTAGTAAAGCCACTGCAGGAGATCTCATTCTCGTCGCTGGAAAGGGCCACGAGACTCATCAGATTATTGGTCGTCAACGACAACCCTTCGAGGACGTTGTTGTGTGCAAGCAAGCCCTAACGCATCGGTTTGAAGGTGGATTCCGATGATCGCGCTCCTAATCGCTGGAGGCGTTTCTATGGGAGTAAGCCTTATTGGCACGCGCGCTCTGGTTCCGTGGTTGAGGGCTCGTGGTGTTGGTCAACCCATCCGCTTAGACGGCCCCGAAGGGCACCTCACCAAGGCAGGAACTCCCACGATGGGTGGGGTTGTAATAGTTGTTGGTGCGGTAGCTGGCTACCTCGTGAGTCACCTGAGAAGCGAAACGATCGTGACTCGATCGGGCATTGTTCTTGTCTGCGCCATTACTGCAGCGAGCGCTGTCGGTTTAATTGACGACTGGATTAAGGTCAGCAGGGAGCGGAACTTAGGCCTCAACAAATCTGCCAAAATTATCGGCTTGCTCGGCGTCGCGAGCGGGTTTTCCATTTTCGCGATGTATTGGGCTCACACAAGCCCGGTAATCGCGCTGACTAGGGCCGAGCTACCTGGTATCAGCGTTGGGAAAGTCCTATGGGTCATATGGGCCGCGGTTCTGGTGATTGCTACCGCCAACGCGGTCAATCTCACCGATGGACTTGACGGACTGGCCAGCGGTTCAGCTGCGATTGGGTTTTCGGCATTCGTGGTAATTGGTTACTGGATCTTTAGACATCCCGAGAGCTACGACGTCCATCACGCATTGGATTTAGCGATCATTGCCGCGGCGATGACCGGAGCTTGCATCGGGTTTCTTTGGTGGAATGCCCCTCCGGCCCGAATCTTTATGGGAGACACCGGCTCGCTCGCTATAGGCACTGCTTTCGCTGGACTGGCACTATTCCTCGAAACTCATCTTCTTCTACCAGTCATCGGCGCCCTCTATGTCCTTGAAACTCTCTCCGTCATCATCCAGGTTGGCAGCTATCGCATCTTTGGTCGACGCGTTTTTCGAATGGCACCCATTCATCACCACTTCGAGTTAGTCGGGTGGCCAGAAACAACGGTCCTCATCCGCATGTGGATCATTAACGGAATCTGCGTCGCTATCGCGTTGGGAGTCTTCTACGCCGATTTCATCGGACTCGACGCGGCCGCTGTCGCCGACCTGGCCGCTTTCAGGTGCCTGCTGTGATGGTCCCCGACCTTTCCCAAGTGCTCGTTGCTGGACTAGGGGTAACAGGCAAGGCCGTAATCGAAGCCTTGAAGGCACACGGCCACGAAGTGTTTGCGGTTGACGATCGACCAACATCGGTTGCCGCGGTAGCGGAGAAATTAGAGGTACAAGTTTTTGACTCGAGTTCGTCGACAGAATTAGAACGAGCGCTTTCCCGGGCGACCTCGGTGATACCAAGTCCCGGAATTCCAGGCCACCATCTCCTCTACCAGTTAGCAGATACCTCAGGCACCGAAATCTTGAAGGAACTTGATCTCGCCACCCTTTGGAATGAGCATCCCTGTGTCGCTGTTACTGGCACCAACGGCAAAACAACAGTGACCGAATTAACCACCCAAATGTTGCTGAGTTCAGGGATGCACGCTGCCGCAGTCGGTAACACGGACACACCCTTCGTTGCCGCGGTCAACGACAATGAAAACAGGTACGAAGTATTCGTGGTCGAAGCTTCATCCTTTGGCTTGGACAGGGTCAGGCGGTTTCGCGCCAACGTAGCGGCGTGGCTCAATCTCTCTCATGACCATTTGGATTGGCACGAAAACTTCCACGCCTACGCCACCGCGAAATCCAACATCTGGAAAACACAACAACCAGGTGACATCGCAATAGCGCCCCACGACGATGCAGCTGTTGGAGCCTGGACAAAGGACATCCCCTCTCAACTAATGACCTTCGGACTCGGCAAAGGTGACGTGCACTGCACCGAACGGGAACTCATCGCTCACGGTGAGCGGATCGTTGCTATTTCTGAGCTCCGTAGGTCGCGTCCACATGATCAACTCAACGCTTGCGCAGCTGCCGCCCTCGCCTTATCCATGAACGCTTCACCTCAGTCGGTCGCCGAAGTACTGGCAAATTTTGATGGACTTGCCCATCGCCTCCAATTCATCGCGACAGTAAATGGAGTTCGATATTTCGACGACAGTAAAGCCACGACTCCTCACGCCACACTCGCAGGTATGGCTGGGTTTGATCAAGCCGTACTGATTGCGGGAGGACGCAACAAAGATTTAGATCTTTTCGAACTGAGAGGGATCGCTCCGATGCTCGCGGGAGCAGTACTGATCGGCGAATCAGCAAAAATACTGGCTCAAGTCTTCGATGGCATCGTCATGACGACCACAGCTGACTCCATGGACGCGGCAGTCAAATTAGCGGCGTCAATGGCGTTAAGTGCCGGTGGTGATGTTGTGTTATCTCCAGCGTGCGCATCGTTTGATTGGTACCGAAATTACAAGGACCGAGGCGACGACTTCAAGCGGGCCGTCCACTTACTCGAACATGAACAGATTCAGTCATGACCATGCTCTGGAACCATCAAGACCAAGCCCATCAAACCGATGCCCCCCCGGGACCTTCGATGCGGTACTTGGCAATGCTTGCGTCGGTCTTGTTGCTGATGTTGACGGGCGTTGTCATGGTCCTCTCGGCATCAACTCCTGCCTCGATTGGCCAAGACGGCGACGCTTTCTCTGTGTTTGGGAGACATGCCACCTATGTCACCGTCGGCATATTTGTTCTGCTCTTCACAGTAGGTCGCGACTATCGATCCTGGCGACGTATCGCTCCTTTACTCCTAGCAGCTGCATTTTTAGGCTTGGTTCTCGTGTTGCTCTTTGGCCGCACCACCGGAGGCAGTCGCCGCTGGCTCGATCTTGGCTTGTTCGGGCTGCAACCCTCGGAAATAACGAAATTGGCGTTAGTCGTATCGTTAGCGTCCTTTCTTGATCAGCGACGCTATTTCCTAGAGCGCATAGACCGCGTCACGGTCCCTGTGGCAGCGTGCCTAGCTGTTCTATGCGTCCTGATTCTCCAACAGCCCGACCTTGGGACGGCAGCCATAATCGGCTCTATTGCTCTCGGAATGATGTGGGCAGCGGGGGTTCCATTCACCCATCTCGCTCTGTTATCGGCGCCCGGATTGATTTCAGGACTACTGCTAGCTTTCGCTCAGCCCTACCGAAGAGGCAGAATCCTCGGGTTTCTCTCTGCTACGCAAAATAGTGAAGGCGCAGGATGGCAGGTCAATCAGAGCTTGCTCAGTCTCGCTAACGGAGGTTTCAGGGGCACGGGACTGTCTGCAGGCCACGCCCAATGGGGGTGGGTGCCTGCCGCTCACACAGATTTCGTGTTCGCCGTTGTAGGAGAACAGTTGGGGCTCGTTGGCGCACTAGCTGTGTTGATATTGCTTGGCACCATCATCCTCACCGGATTTCGCACAGCTCAGATTGCCCCTGACGTTTTCGGATCACTCCTTGCCGCCGGAATATCTGTGTGGTTCCTTTTGCAAGTCTTTGTAAATCTTGGTGGCGTACTCCGACTGCTTCCTATCACCGGCATAACGCTGCCGTTTATCTCCTATGGCGGGACCTCATTGATTGTGAATGCAGCGGCAGCCGGGCTGCTGCTCAATATTGCCCGGCAGTCAAGATGAAATTGAAAATGGTTCGCGGAATTTCACCCGCTAAGGGAGGAATAATCGTCGCCGGCGGCGGGACCGCGGGGCATCTTCTTCCAGGGATAGCCGTCGTAGACAAATTAGTTGAACGCGGCTGGCCGCGCGACGCAGTGCTGTTTGTGGGCAGTTCGCGAGGAGTCGAACTTGAGATGGTTCCGTCGGCTGGTTATGAGCTCACCGTCCTAAGCGGCCGGGGCCTCAACGGACGCCGAATCTCACTGCAAAACCTCCTGAATCTCGTGGGAATCATGTCGGCGATATTTCGGGGGATCTGGATAGTCAAACGGCGGCGCCCCAGCGTGGTGTTGTCGCTGGGCGGATACGCAGCATTACCCGCCGGGATCGGAGCCCTGCTTTTCAAGGTGCCTTTGGTGCTAGCAGAACAAAACGCCGCAGCCTCCGCTGCCAACCGCCTCATGACGAAGTTCGCGAAAGCGGCGGCCGTGCCGCGCGCTGGGACTGGCCTAAAGAACGAGGTTGTTACTGGTAACCCAGTTCGTCAAGCTGTACTTCAAGCAGATGGCGAAGGTCGACTACTTCGAACTGAACTTGGCTGGCCATTAGATGCGCCAGTGATTGTGGTTTTCGGTGGCTCACTTGGATCACGGCGCATCAATGAAGCAGTTTGGGAGGCTGCAAAAATCGGCCATTTACCGCTCATTCACCATGTCGTGGGTCGCCGCGATTGGAGCGCTGTACCCGAAGCCCTGCCTGTCAACGTGATGACCTATGAATACGACGAAGACCTCCCCAAAGCGATGGCAGCCTCAGATTTGGTGGTTTGTCGACCAGGTGGTTCCAGCGTGGCAGAGATTGCGGTCTTAGGGCTGCCAGCCGTGCTCGTTCCTCTGCCCAACGCTCCAAACGACCATCAGAGTCGCAACGCCAGCTTTCTAGTCGAGTCTGGATTGGCGGTGTTGGTACCGGACGAAGAGTTCGATGGAGAACGTTTTCGTCATGAAATCGAACGGATGCTTACGAGATTCCGGAGCGACCGCGATCCTGACATAGCCCGCCGGGAGCGGAGCGTGGGATATCGCGATGCAACGGAAAGGGTTGCAGATCTTGTGACAAAGCATTGCCTCGCACCGCCTGTGGCGGGCGACCCGAAAGATGAGGCACTGTGAAATTAGTTGACTCATCACAAAAACCTCTCAGAGATGGCGCGGCCATACACGTCATAGGTGCCGGCGGAGCCGGCATGAACGCTATTGGCGCGGTGCTGGTGGCCATGGGTCATCCAGTGAGTGGAAGCGACCTGCGCGACTCGACAGGCGTGAATCGGCTCCGGTCGTTAGGGGCAAGAATAGAAATTGGACATAATGCCGCGAACTTGGGTAACTGCGAAATCGTATGTAGATCGACGGCCGTGCCCGATGACAACGTCGAGGTTGTTGCTGCTCTTCAAAGTGGCCGCCCCGTGCTCACTCGAGCTCAGATACTTGCTCAAATCTGCGAGAAAAAACGGACCGTGGCAATCGCGGGCACACATGGCAAAACCACTACATCTTCAATGTTGGCGTTAGCGCTGATGGGATCGGACCTCCACCCTTCATTCATCGTCGGGGGAGATTTGAACGAGATTGGTTCGGGTGCGGTGTGGGATCGCGAAGGTGAACTGTTTGTCGTAGAGGCAGACGAATCAGACGGTACATTCTTGGAGCTTGCGGCCGAAGCGGCCGTGGTGACCAACATTGAGGCCGACCACCTCGACTATTTCGGTTCGTTTGAGGCACTGGTAGCAGCTTTTGAAGTCTTTGTTTCCTCAACAAAGGGGCCGCGCGTGCTATGTGCTGACGATGAGTACTCGGCGAGCGTTGCTAAAACAGCTGGTGACTGCGTCACTTACGGCACTTCAGAAAACGCGCACTACCGCATCGTGAATGTAGAGAATTATCGCTATTCATCGAAGTTCAGGGTGCAAAAAAGAGGCATCGACTTAGGGGAATGTCACCTTCCGGTCCCCGGGATCCACAATGTGCGCAATGCTTGTGCCGCTTTAAGCATCGCAGTTGAACTCGGAGCAGAGCCTCAAGCGGTCATATCGGCGCTGGGAAGATTTGCTGGCGTGGCGAGAAGATTTGAATTCCGCGGCGAACAAAATGGCGTCGTGTACGTAGACGATTATGCGCACCTTCCCACAGAGGTGTCCTCGGTGCTTGAGGCGGTAAAAGCGGGCGAGTGGCGGCGAGTAATCGCAATCTTTCAACCGCACAGGTACAGCCGGACGGCTGAACTTTGGAGAGACTTCGAACATTCCTTCGTCGACGCGGACCACTTGGTGCTCACCGGGGTTTACCCAGCTGGCGAACCAGCCCGTCCAGGAGTAACCGGAGAACTGCTACTTCGCGCGGTACTCGACGCTCACCCCTACGCATCCGTTACCTACCTGCCAGGTCGAGAACAAGTATCTGACTACCTAAGTTCAATACTTCGCCCAGGAGATTTGTGTCTCACAATGGGCGCTGGTGATCTGACCTCGGTCGCAGACGAAGTTCAACAACTGCGTAGACCATTACCGACGTGAACCCAGAAAAAGCACACCAAGCTTCGGTGGAGGAAGCGAAACGCCTCTTAGGCTCGCTTGCCCAAACGAACATAAATCTGGGAACGATGACCACTTATCGCGTAGGTGGAAACGCGGCGTTGTACGTCGAAGCGCAGAGTGAGGACGAGTTGTCTCAGATAGCTGTGACGCAACAGGCCACCGGCCTGCCAGTTCTGATCGTCGGAAAAGGATCGAACCTACTCGTCGCTGAGGCGGGCTTTCCTGGCATTGCCGTAAGCCTCGGGGAACAGTTCGAAGCTAGTGAAATTGATGCGGAACGTGCTGTTGTTCGCGCCGGCGGACCAGTCGCATTACCAGCGCTCGCTCGAAGGTGTGTCCACGCTGGGCTAACCGGATTTGAATGGGCGGTAGGTGTACCAGGTTCTATAGGCGGGGCAATCCGAATGAACGCCGGAGGACATGGAAGCGATATGAAGGCATGCGTAACCGGGGCCACGATCTTCGACTTCGCAAATTCTTCGACCGAACTCTGGGACAAACCTCGGTTACGTTTTGCATACAGAAAAAGCTCGATAAGTCCGACCCAAATTGTTTTAGAGGCGACTCTCCAGTTAACACACGACCTCACCGGTCGGGCACAAAACATGCTCGGCGAGATCGTTCAATGGCGTCGCGACAACCAACCGGGAGGTCAGAACGCGGGCTCGGTATTCGTTAATCCCGAAACCGAAACTGCAGGAGAGCTTCTTGACCGCCTTGGGTTCAAGGGCTTCCGGATTGGCTCCGCTCAGATTTCCCCAAAGCACGCCAACTTTGTTCAGGTCGATCAGGGGGGATCGTCGGATGATGTAGATGCGGTCATTCGAACGGTCGCAGCGCGAGTGTTCAACGAAGCAGGCATTGAGCTCCGCACAGAAATCCGGCGAGTGGGGTTTGAGGCGTAATTATGCGCGAAGCCAGAAATCGAGACCATCGCCTATCCAGATCCCACCGGATTCTCGCTGCATTGGCACTAGCTATTGCGGTCGTGACGGCGGGATACGTTCTACTGGGAAAATCGCCGCTGCTAGATGTTGAACGAGTGGAGATATACGGGCTCCATCGTGTGACCTTGGCCGAGGTCGAAGAACGTCTTGGATTCCGACGCGGAGACCCCTTGCTCTCGGTCAACTCGGGAGAAGCGGAACAAAACCTAGAAGTTCTTCCTTGGGTACAAGCTGCTGACGTCGAGCGCGAGTGGAACGGTCTCGTCACCGTAGATATCACCGAGCGCCGAGCGATAGCGCTCGCTATGGTCGCCCCCCAAAAGTGGGCTCTCATCGACGCCTCAGGACGTGTACTAACTGAGGGGCTTCTCGTTCCTCCAGATCTACCTCGCCTAAGCGGAGTGCACGCCGCCGGCATACCAGGCAGCTACATGGCAAAGGACAGCTCAGCCTTACTCTCGGTGCTCGGAGCATTATCGACCGACTTATCTGGGTATTTCCGTACCCTTCGCCGAGACTCGCGCGGCGAAATTGTAGGGAACCTACACAGCGGTCAGCAAGTCATATTCGGAGACGAAGACCGACTGGCCGTCAAAGTCATTGAGTTGGCGGCAGTGCTCAGCCACCTTGAAGAGCAAAACCGAAAGGACAGATATATAGACGTTTCGATTCCCGAACATACTGAAGTCCGAAACGACGAGTAGGAAAATACCTCCCCTCACTCTTCACGAACCCGAACCGGGGCGGACTTGTATCAGATGAAACTTGCGCTACCTTCAAGGTTGCCTGGTCTGCGCTCAACTGCCAGATGTTTACGAGATACCCAGGAGGCCCAGTGGCCAGTCCTCAGAACTATCAGGCCGTGATCAAAGTTGTCGGCGTTGGCGGCGGCGGCTGTAACGCGGTTAACAGAATGATTGAATCAGGTCTGAAAGGTGTCGAATTTATCGCGGTGAATACAGATGCTCAAGCACTCCTGATGAGCGACGCTGACATCAAACTGGACATAGGGCGCGAATTGACGCGTGGGCTCGGCGCCGGTAGCGACCCCGACATTGGGCGCCAGGCAGCAATAGAACACACCGACGAAATTGCGCAAACCCTTGAGGGCTCGGACATGGTGTTTATTACTGCGGGTGAAGGTGGAGGCACAGGGACCGGCGGCGCTCCTGTTGTTGCGGACATCGCTAGAGAATGCGGGGCCTTAACCATTGCAGTCGTCACTCGACCATTTCTGTTCGAAGGCCGACGTCGCGCTGTCCAGGCGGACGCCGGAATCCAAGAACTCACAGAAAGAGTGGATACCCAAATTGTTGTACCGAACGACCGCCTATTGAGTGTGACGAACGAAAACACCACCATGGTCGACGCATTCCAGATGGCGGATGATGTTCTGCGTGAGGGGGTGCAGGGGATCACGACATTGATAACTACTCCCGGTCTCATCAACACCGACTTTGCTGACGTGAAAATGATCATGTCGGGCGCGGGATCGGCTCTTATGGGGATAGGGCGAGCACATGGAGAAAATCGGGCTGAGAACGCTGCACGTCAGGCTGTATCCAGCCCTTTGCTGGAAGCATCAATTGAAGGTGCGCGCGGGATTTTGCTTAACGTGACAGCATCCAGTGAACTTGGACTCCACGAAGTTCGCGATGCCGCCGATGTGATTCACGATGTCGCTCACCCCGACGCCAACATCATCTTTGGCACGGTCATCGACGACGCTATGGGCGAGGAGATTCGTATCACCGTGATCGCCGCAGGCTTTGACCGGTGGGACGACGGGGCTGCGGGCTCGACATCGCTACCATTCGGCGAGACAGCGGAGATTTTCGACGGAGAAGATAGTGAAGCGACCCATCTCGATGGCGACGATGACGACGAATTCGACGTGCCGTCTTTTTTGAAGTGATCCGAAGGAGGACTACTTCTCACTCTGGAAGATAGCCACATGTTGACCTTTTCCCGCCGAATCAGTAACCAACACTCGGTGCACATCAGGTTCTCTGAACGCAGCGACGGGGACGCCCGCCTGCCAGTATTTCTTTCGAACGAACGATCGAACATGACGTTTCCGTCGCAGACACATGGGGCGGAAGTGTTTACGGTGAGCAGACCTGGCGAAGGAGACGGCCGCGAATGTGACGCGTTGTTGACAACATGTCCCGGTGCGTTGGTCGGGGTTCGCACCGCGGATTGTGTCCCGATCGCTATATACGGGGCCTCGTTTCAGAACACCCCGATAGTGGGTGCTATTCACGCCGGCTGGCGCGGAATTCGCGCTGGCATAATCAACAATGCAGTGCGTCGAATTCGTGCTCAAGGAGCTCACCAACTACGGGCAATCATCGGCCCTCACATAAGTACCGAGCGCTACGAATTTGGCGCTGCTGACCTAGAGAGCCTCGTTGTGGTGATCGGCCACCAGGCTGTTGGATGCACCGAAAGCGGGAATCTGGCCTTAGATCTAGGAGCCGCTGTCCGGAAACAACTTGGGCAAAACTTTGTCGCAGTTGACCACCACGTCTGTCGCTGCACCGCAAGTGACCCACGTTACTGGTCCCACAGAGCGGATCGAGATACGCAACGCACCGCTCTCATCGCAGAAATCAGAACCTCGGCATGAACGGTGAGACCCAACTGAGCTTCGAAGAAGTCGCCGATCGGGCTGGCTTTCTCCGCGAGCGCATCCGATCGTTGGGTGGTGATGAGATCGGAATCGTCGCCGTTACCAAAGGTTTCGGTCCATGGGCGTTACGTGCTGCGTCTGGGTGTGATTTCCAGATGGTTGGGGAAAGTTACGCCCAAGAGTTGGAATCTAAATGGTCACAAATGACAAACGAGGAACGTTGTTCCCTTGACGTGCATTTCATCGGTGGCATGCAAACCAACAAAGTTCGGAAAATCGCAGGCATTGTCGCAGTGTGGCAAACCTTGGACCGCCACTCTTTGATCGACGAGATAGCGAAAAGAGCTCCTGGCTCCTCTGTGATGATTCAACTCAACCTAACTAGTAGCGAAACCCAGGGCGGCTGCCAGCTTTCTGAGGCTGACGGCATCGTTTCCAGGGCGCGAGAGCAAGGACTGAGAGTTATCGGTGCCATGGGAATCGGACCACAAGGAGACAGCCCAATAATTAGAGCGGCCTACCGAAGTCTGATCTCTTTTGCCGAAGACCATGGGTTACGGCATCGGTCTATAGGAATGACCAACGATCTGGAGATCGCAATCGAATCAGGAAGCACAATGGTTCGAATTGGAACTGCTTTGTTTGGTGAACGTCCCGCACGCTGACATCGCGGTACTCTCGGCGACGAGGAGGAGACGTATGGCTTCGATGTGGCGACAGGCGATGCTGTACCTCGGGTTAGGACCCGATGAAACATATGACGAGTTGGCCGAGCTTCAGCATCCAGGTGGTTCGGCACAGTCGACCCCCACAGCTGGAGATCCGGTCACAGTTGTGACGAGCCCTACGTCCCCAGCCACTATGCCTGAGACTTCGGTGAGCGAGTCTGTCGGAACTTCAGGAGTAGGAACCACGGGCTCTGTGCGAACTATCCCCATTACCAGTGCGAAACCTCACGTGATTGCCCCGCGGACATTTAACGACGCTCAACAGCTCGCAGACCGTTTCAAAGCGGACCAACCGGTGATCGTCAATCTCCAGACCGCTAATCGAGACCTTGCGAGAAGAATCATCGATTTTGTGAGCGGCCTTTGTTACGCCCTCGGGGGCAAAATGGAGAAGGTCGCTGATCATGTTTATCTACTTGCTCCATCTCACGTGAACCTTGCCGAGGAGGAGCGACAACGCCTCCAAGAGCGCGGTTTGCACTATTAANTCGAGGCCTGTCCGTGATTCAGATCCTGTGCACCCTTTGTGACATTTATGTGCTCGCTATCTTTGGGCGNATCATCTTTAGTTGGATTCCCATCGCCCAGGACAGTCCGGTAGCGATNGTCCGAACACTTCTTGTTCGGGTGACNGAGCCATTAATGGGNCCACTTAGAAGNGCACTGCCTCCACTCCGCATAGGGGGATTCGGGTTAGATCTCTCTCCTATCCTGGTGCTGATTCTGGTCCAATGGGTACTCGCGGGGGTGATCCTTAATTGCGGTTGAGTGTGATGCAGCGACTTACCAGTTTCGGCTTGGCCGCCGTGTTGTTAGTGTCACAACATGAAGTTGACGCCCGTTCTGCTCGAAACTCAGCAATTTCCTGAGCGATTTAGGGGCTATGACCCTGATTCCGTGGATGACTTTCTTGAACGCGTCGCCACAGGGTTGAGCGAACTTCAAGAACGCTTAGACGACTTGGCTGACCGACTGATTGAAGCCGAAGAAAGGGCTTCGAAAACAGGAACTGGAAGTGATATTGAGGTCATAGACGGTCGGCTAAATGCAATTGAGAGCATCAGAGAAGCATTGGCGACCACGCCGCGTTTTGAACCCGACGAACCGAACGGAACGAACATACGGATGGAGCATGGAGCTAAGGAACTACACAACCATGGATCGGTTGCTGTCGGTGCAAAGAAGATCGAGATTGAACGGATGGCGCAACTGATTACCCTGGCGCGAGACACCGCAGACGACGTGATCGACGACGCTGTTGCCTCCACGCGAGAGCAAATCGCCGATCTTCTTGCAGATGTCCTTGTCGCCTCGTCAACTGACCTGGCAACGCGTGGCGCTGCAGAACGCAAGGCGGATTTAGAAGTGGAGCTACTCGACCTTGAGGCTCGAGTGAGCGCACGCCGCAACGACGCGAATCAACTGTCGGAGTTGATCGAAACCCGAAGACGTGCGTTAGGAGAGATAGCGCGCGACCTTGGCGGCCGAGCTGATGGCCTGGAAATAGATCACCCAGCTTCCTCGAGCGAAGTTGGCGGTTGGGCCACAATCGAGGGTTCTGCCGATGACCAATCTGTGAGCCGGTCCGGCCCACAGCGTATGGCCGAGGCACGATCCGGCACCGAAATTGACGACCCGTTTTTTTCAGCGCTACAAAGCCGGAAGTCACTCGAGGGAGAGTGAGCCCCAATTCACAGCGCAGTGACCTTTACCTGAGGCTCCTCATCTCCTACTATCCACGAAATTTTCGAAGCCAAAACTGCTGCTGTGATAGCGGGCTCGTGGCCTTTGATTGAATCTAAGTTCGCGGGGGACCACGCGACCTCAACCTCAATTCGTTGGGTGACCTCTAGGTCTGCGTCTTTTCTTGCTTGTTGAATTGTTCTAATCAGATCTCGCGCCAGTCCTTCGGCTTCAAGTTCAGGAGTGACGTGGGTGTCAAGAACGACTACTGCATCGTTGGATCGCAAAGCAGCTGTGCTTTGGGGATCAGCGGGGTCGAAAGCGAGTTCATATTCTTCCACTTCCAGTAAGTAACCAGCGATTTCGATTTGACGTTCATCCGTGAGGGACCACTCCCCGCGTTTAGCGGCGTTGAAAACCGTCTGAACATCGGCGCCTAATCGGGGCCCCAGGAGGTTTCCGTTTGGCTTCAGACTGAGAGTAGCGAAGTCACCGACTTCGGCAACCAAAATGACGTCGCGCACGTTGATCTCTTCGGCCAAAAGGTCAGCGACCTCGCGAAGATCACCTGCATCTCTTCCAGCCACAGTGACTTTTGATAGCGGCAACCTGACCCTCAGCCCTGCGTCCTCTCTCAGGTGAAGAGCTGTTGACGCCACTTCTCTGATTTGGTCCATTCTCGACACCAATTGGGGGTCTGCTGGAAGCTCATCAGGGTCCGGCCAAGTGGCCAGATGAACACTTTCTCCACCGGTTAATCCACCATGAATTTCTTCCATGATCATCGGTAGGAAAGGTGCAGCGATTCGCGTGAAGGTGGTGAGAACTGTGTAGAGCGTGTCGTAAGCATCTGGATCGCCCTGCCCCCCGCCCTCGGGTCCCCAAAATCGATCTCGTGAGCGGCGGATGTACCAATTATTGAGAGCGTCGATAAAACTTTGAATTTCGAAGGCGGCCCCAGGAAGGTCGTAAGCATCTAGGGCAACGGTTGTCGCTTCGACTAATGATCTCGCCTTGGCGAGTAGGTAGCGATCGAGTAGATGCGGTGAGTCTGTCCGTTTGACCGCCTTGTGGCCGTCAACGTTGGCGTACAGAGTGAAGAAGGAATACGCGTTCCACAAAGGGATTAGAACTTGACGCGTTACATCGTCGATTCCTGCGTCAGATATGCGCGTATCGCCTCCACGGACAATATTTGTTGACATCAGATACCAACGAAGCGCATCTGAACCCTGAGAATCAAAAATCTCATCGGGTTCGGTGTAATTGCGCAACCGCTTCGACAGCTTGTTGCCGTCCTCGGCCAGCAGAATGCCATGACAAATAACGTTCTGGAATGCGGGGCGGTCAAACAGGGCTCCTGCTAGCACGTGCAACGTGTAAAACCAGCCTCGGGTTTGGTTGATGTATTCAACGATGAAGTCCGCTGGGAAATGTTCTTCAAACCAATCTTTGTTTTCGAACGGGTAATGCACTTGAGCGAAGGGCATCGACCCAGATTCAAACCAGCAATCGAGCACTTCGGGTACTCGCCTCATAATGCTCTTGCCGGTCGGATCGTCTGGGTTTGGTCGAGTCAATTCATCAATGAAAGGGCGATGTAGGTCTGTGGGGCGAATTCCGAAATCAGCCTCGAGTTCGTCGAGGCTTCCGTACACATCGGTTCGCGGATAATTCGGATCATCACTTACCCACACCGGTAAAGGAGAGCCCCAGAATCGGTTCCTGCTTATCGACCAATCTCGAGCTCCAGCAAGCCATTGCCCAAATCGGCCGTCCCGGACATGGTCGGGAACCCAATTGATCTCTTGATTGATGTCCTGAAGTCGGGAACGAATTTTCGTGACTTCTACGTACCAAGACGAAATAGCACGATAGATAATCGGAGTGTCGGTTCTCCAGCAGTGCGGATAGTTGTGTTCGTACGTATCGTGCCGAAGAATCCTGCCGTCACCTTTGAGGTGCTGGATGATCTGGGGGTTCGCCTCGAACACGTTCTCGCCGGCCCAGTCACCTACGTCTGTCGTGAATCGCCCTTGCTCGTCGACCGGTACAGCGTCACCAATCTCGATCCCGTTTAACTCACAAATGATCTGATCGTCTTCACCAAAGCCGGGCGCCATGTGAACGACCCCCGTACCTTCACTGGTGTCCACAAAATCAGCTTCTAAGACGCGGAACGCATCTTTACGGTCCTCGAAATAATCGAATAGCGGCTTATAGGCGCGGCCAACGAGGTCTGATCCCCGCACAAATCCCAGAACCACGTGGCCGTCGAAGTCCTCCGAGTATTTCTCAAGACATTCAGCGCCCAAAATCCATTTCGAACCCTTCGCCTCTACTACTACATACTGAATGTCTGGACCCACTGCTACAGCAAGATTGGAGGGTAGGGTCCAGGGAGTGGTCGTCCAGGCCAGCAGTTGAGCGGACTCGTCGTTGTCTAGCCCCGGGATTCCCGTGCCCTCTAACTCGAACCAAACAGTGATGGCTGGATCCTGACGGGGCCGGGTCGCGTCATCCAACCGAATCTCAAAGTTCGAAAGTGGAGTCTCGGCACCCCACGAATAAGGCATCACCCGGAAGGCTTGGTAAATGAGCCCTCGCTCCCACAATTGTTTGAAAGCCCACATCACCGATTCCATATAGGACAGGTCCATGGTCTTGTAGTCGTTATCGAAATCTACCCAGCGGGCCTGCCTGGTCACGGTGTCTTGCCACTCGGAGGTGTATCGAAGCACCGACTCTTTACAACTCGCATTGAAATTCGCAATTCCATATTCAGTGATTGCTGCTCGACCGTGCACCCCAAGTTCTTGCTCAGTTTCCATTTCGGCAGGTAAGCCGTGGCAGTCCCAGCCGAAGCGACGATCGACGCGTTTCCCGCGCATGGTCTGATACCTAGGCACCACGTCTTTGACGTAGCCGGTGAGGAGGTGTCCGTGATGCGGAAGACCGTTGGCGAAGGGCGGTCCGTCATAGAAGACAAATTCGTCGGTTTTCGGGCGGGATTCGATCGAATCTCGAAATGTTTGTTCTTCGATCCAACGGTCAAGGACGTTGCGTTCAACTGCGGGAAAGTCTGGCCGATTCGGCACTCGGGGATAGTGACTGTTACCTGAAGCGCTCATTGTTCGTCCTGAGAGGGCATGCAACCACTCACGCTATCGTTTCAATTGATAAGCCCGATCTTTAAAGTCTGTCGATTTAGTACGTGGAGGTACGGAACTACGGCGCTATGATGCGGCACCTTTTCGAACCCGAGAATTCGGCAGGGGAGCCATGGTTACTAAGACGTCCGTTAGCAAAAAGAGCCCTGTGAAGAAGAAAGCAGTGGTGAAAAAGAGCCCTGTGAAGAAGAAAGCAGTGGTGAAAAAGAGCCCTGTGAAGAAGAAAGCAGTGGTGAAAAAGAGCCCTGTGAAGAAGAAAGCAGCG
>PBHE01000023.1 GCA_002719335.1 Acidimicrobiaceae bacterium | reverse complement strand
GTGACGCCGGTTTTCATGGTTCGACCGGAGCGATGAGTTTGAATCAGCCGATTGTGGGTATGGGGGCTACTCCGTCGGGGAATGGTTATTGGTTGGTCGCGTCTGATGGCGGAATTTTTTCCTTTGGTGACGCCGGTTTCCACGGTTCGACCGGAGCGATGAGTTTGAATCAACCGATCACGGCGTTAGTCCAAACCCGTGCCGGATATGACCTTGTCGCAAAAGACGGCGGGGTGTTCAACTTCAACTCCCCGTTTCTTGGGAGCGGCGCATCACGCGAGTTGCGTGGATCGATCGTCGACGCAACTAGTCGAGTCGGTGGCTGGTGAGACGACGAATAGCGCCCGCATTCCTGGCGTGCTTTCTTTTCACTCAATTGATGTGTCCAACCGATGCCATTAGTGGCATCGCTCCTGACACCATCACGGTCGAAGGGCGAGGATGGGGCCACGGACGCGGCCTTCAGCAATGGGGGGCACTTGGCTATGCCGTTGACCATGGCTGGTCCTACGAACAAATTCTTCAGCACTACTACTCCAACACCACCAGTTCGTACGTCGCTGATCGCGAAATCAAAGTCCACATCACACGCAACAATGAGATGGACCTGTTGGTCACCTCAACAAATCCGTTCACCGTTGAAGGAATTCAGTTCTGGGGAGGGCAGATCGTTCGACTTTCAGCCATTGGACCGCACAACTTCAATATCCGCCAATCGGGGGGGTGCGCTGACCCTGGTTATGCCGTCTATCAAGGTCACCCTGGAAGAGTAGACAGCAGCGGCCGCACGTTTATAGAAGCCCAGCCGCTGAGCTTGAACTCTTCGGTGGATGATCTGAATCAACTCCTGCAAGTCATCACATGTGATCGGTCAAACCCCGCGGTGGAGGTTTCGCGACGGCACTACCGAGGTTCGCTTGGCTTAATCGAACAGAATGGTCAATACAGTTTCAATCGCGTTCTGAGAGAGCAATATCTAAGAGGCGTCGTACCCCAAGAAACACCATCGTCTTGGGGGACACTCGGTGGGGGACTGGGCATGCAAGCCTTGCAGGCACAAGCAATCGCTGCTCGAACGTACCTTGAGGCAATATCTCAACTCCGTCAGGCCAAGGGCTACATGACCGACACCTGCGACACAGCTGGCTGCCAGGTGTACTTAGGGGCGAGTGCCAACGGTAAACCCCTTGACTACGGCACTGACTTTTGGACGACTACGGCTGCAGTCGTGAATACCTCTGGACAGATCCGCGTCGCCCACGATGGCTCAATTCCCCTCGCCGAATTCGGTTCAAGCAGTGGCGGATGGACCACACCGCAATCAGAGCTTTCGGCTTTCCCCGCTGTGGTTGATGACGGCGACGACATGGAGATGAACCCTCACCACCTATGGGAGAAGAACATTCAACGAAGTGGCGTGGAGTCGATGTACCCCGAGATTGGTCAACTTAAAGAAATCAAGGTGACCCTCAGAAACGGGTTAGGCGAATGGGGAGGCAGAACAAGACAACTTCTCCTGCGCGGTACGGCCGCCAATACCACTGTCAACATCTCTAACTGGGCGGAGGATCCCCTCCGAAAAGGACTGGGCCTCAAGTCCGATTGGTATCGATTCCCTCAATTCCCTGAGTACAGCGAACCCGGTTTCTGGCTGGCCAAAAGCAACGGTGGAGTTCTCGCGGTTGGTACCGCAAACCACTTCGGTGACGCCAAACAAGTCGACCGTTCGGGCCCCATCGTCGATATTGCGGCTTTGTCAACCAGCGACGGTTATTGGCTCGTATCGGACGCGGGTGAAGTATTTGCATATGGGAACGCGGTTCACCACGGAGATTTGAGCGGAGAGGTTTCTAACAAACCAGTGGTCGCAATGACTACTCATCCGACAGGCAACGGTTACTGGCTTGCCACCGCCGATGGAGGGGTTTTCTCTTTTGGCTCTGCTGGCTTCTACGGATCCATGGGTAGTGTCGCCCTCAATAAGCCCGTAGTGGGAATGGAATCTACCCGCAGCGGTAACGGCTACTGGTTAGTCGCCTCAGACGGCGGAATTTTCAGCTTCGGCGATGCCGGGTTCTTTGGATCTACCGGCGACATTGTGCTTAACAAACCGATTACCTCGATGACCGCAGCGAGAAACGGTCAGGGATACTGGTTTGTGGCCTCTGATGGAGGCGTATTTAGTTTCGGGTCGGTTGAGTTTTTCGGTTCCCGTGGTGGCAGCAAGAACCGGCGCTCGACGGCAGGTATGGCAGTCACTAACACCAACGACGGTTATTGGTTGGTTTGGGACGACGGCACTAGTTTCCCATTTGGAGATGCGCCCGATTTTGCAAGCAGCGTCGCAAAACGCACCGTCGTCGCCATGGAAGTCGTACCGTAGCCTTCTACGCGAGTGACCCGGGCCTACACGTGGACCAAAGTACTCTCAGAGCGTCGTGACCACCGAACAGCACCCCGCCCCGCCAGTTGTGGCAGTAATGGTCACCGACCAACCAGGAGTGTGGTTCGACGAGGTACTTGATGGTCTTGCCGAGCAAGACTATGAAAACCTGCGAGTCCTGGCTGTGGAGACAGGTAGCCATTCAGTGGCAAGCCGGGTGCTCGACAAAATTCCCGATGCTGTAGTCCACCAAGCCCCAGACGCCACAGGATTTGGTGACGCGGCTAACAGGGTTCAGACCTTGGTAAAGGGATCCACGTTCTATCTCTTTCTTCGCGACGACGTTGCTCTTGCCCCTAGCGCTGTGACCTTATTGGTCGCGGAGGCGCTGGAGTCAAACGCAGCCATTTTGGGCCCCAAGATCTTGGATTGGGACGATCCTTCGCGAATTCTGGCGATGGGCGGGACGGTCGACGCGTTCGGCGTCCTCACTCCATATGTCGAATCTGGAGAGTTAGATCAACAGCAACACGACCGAGTCAGAGACGCATTCGCTGTAACAGGTGCTGCGATGCTTGTGCGAGCGGACCTTTTCGAAACAATCGGAGGCTTCGACCCGCGGATCAAATCAACCGGAGAAGACCTCGATTTTTGCTGGCGGGCACAAGTAGCCGGAGGTCGAGTCCTCGTCGTCCCCGACGCAACAGTTCGAGAGGGAGGCCGAACACCTGGAGCCGACTCGGAGCGATCCGGCCGGCTTGCCCTGCGACACCGCCATCATGTCATCGCCAAGTGTTATGGCTGGATTTATCTCGTTCCAGTGATGGTCGGAGCAATCTTTTTGTCGCTCCTCGAACTCATTTACAGCTTGCTCGTAGCGCGATTTAGCCAGGCACGAGACGTCGCTTGGGCGTGGGCCTGGAATCTGTACCAAATCCCATATGTTCTGTCTTCTCGCCGCCGGATCGCTCGTACCCGCAAAACGCGGGACCGAGAGATTCGAAGACGCCAGTCGTCTGGGTCCACGCGGTTGAAGTTGTTTCTGCAGGGTCGCATTGGTGGAGAAGTTGCCCTTCAAACGCTTCGAGGTCGCGCCGGACGGCGGATAGCGGACAATTTTTTGGCCGGTCCGCGACGGAGCGCTTTGCTGGCCTCGGGCATCCTCCTAGCCGTCTTGGGGTTTGGTAGTCGTCACCTCCTTACACGAGGGGTACCTGCTTATGGTCAATTTGCCGATTTTCCGGACGCGGCCTCACTTCTTTCTGAATATTGGAGTGGCTGGCGAGAGATCGGTCTTGGCGTCAGCGGCATTGGACCGGCAGCGCTTGGACTTCTTGGCGCTGCAGGGCAGCTGACTTTTGGTGCCATGGGAGCATTACGCCTAGTGCTGATAATGGCACTCTTGCCGATCGGACTCATCGGTATGTGGCGTCTGTCGAGTCCTATCGATTCACATTGGGGACGGGTTGTGGCAGTAGTCCTTTACGCCGCACTGCCGATTCCCTACAACGCGCTCGTTGATGGCCGGTGGGACACGCTTCTTCTTGTGGCTGCGACTCCGTTCGTGGTTCTTAGAGTGGTGCGTGCTTTCGGAGTATCTCCCTACAACGCCTCGAGTCGAGGTCTTCTCCATCAATCCGTTGCCCTCGGATTCCTCCTGGGTGTCGTTGCGGCGTTCGAACCGCTCGTTTTGTTACTAGCAGCGATCGTCTGTCTCGTTGTGGCGATAACTGGCTGTCGAACCGTTGGCTTAATCGGTGTGGGTCGAGGCCTCGTCGTCGTCGTTGTCGCTCTCAGCATTAGTTCTTTGATGCATTTTCCGTGGGTAGCCGTGCTGGGCGATAGTGACGCCGTTCTCCACCACGTTTTCGCTCGGTCGCCGACACCAGTGCCTGCTGAGCTTGCTTCCTTGTTGCGTTTCGCCCCCGGTTCGTATGGAAACGCTTGGGTGGCGTGGGCACCCCTGTTCGTAGCGGTCGTTCCTCTGTTGCTGGCACGAGCCGCACGGTTGAGAATTGCTGTTATCGCTGGGGTTAGCGCAACTGCAGGTTTCGGGTTGGCCTGGATGTCAGGGAATGGATGGTTACGCGACTTAATGGACCGCGAAGTACTCATTGGGGATAGCTCACTAGTACTCGCTGCAGTTGGCGTGTGTTGGTGCGCGGCGACAGGTCCATCAGCGGTTCGAATTGATGGCGAACTCTCACCTGCTTTCTTGCGGCGGATCGTCGCGGGCGCGGGAGCAGTATCGCTGGCTCTCAGTAGCGGCGTGCTGCTACTCGAAAGTGCCGATGGAAGGTGGGGAACGCCAACGAACGACCTCAAAATAGCGTTGTCATTGCTGGACGATCGAGATATCGGTCCCTCCTATCGCGTGCTTTGGCTCGGTAGCGCCGATGTGCTGCCACTAGAAGGTTGGCCCATTGCCGATGAAGGTTTACATTTTGGAACCTCGGTGCGAGGCCACCCTGACATCCGCCACCGATGGGCAGGTTCGTCGACGAGCACACACGATCAACTCAATGATGCTGTCAAGCTCGGTTTGTCTGGAGATACAGTGAGAATGGGTCGCCTACTTGCCCCATTTGGTGTCAAATACCTCGCTGTAGTTGAGCGGTCAACGCCCTCATTTTCAGAGGGAATAGAACGCCTAGTGAGCCCACGAGTACGAGAGGCCTTGAACTCTCAACTGGATCTTCGACCTCTTGCTGCAGATCCCTCGGTAATGATCCTGTTCAACGAATCTTGGATGTCGAGTCGAGCCCAGTTCGCTGAACCCGTGCGGTTGGCCGGTCTTGATGAGCCAGGCGAACTGGTTGTCACCGACCTCACATCAGGCATTGCGGTTCTAACAGAGCGGAAGTCTTCTAGAGAGCAGCATGGTTTCGTCGGAGTTGGCGAAGTACTTGTCGCAGATGCCTTTGATCCCCATTGGCGGTTACTGGTCGGGGAGGAAATCGTTGAACCAGAGATGTCGTTTGGGTGGGCGATGCGTTTCAGCAGCCCGGTCGCCGGACCGGCCGCCCTTTGGCACATGCGGCCTAACTCGGTTGCTGATCGAGTTGTTGTCCAAATCGCCCTATGGGCAGTTATCGCAAGAATAACGATTTCAGAGCGCCGAAAAACACGCCAGATTGGCTCACCGACATGAGTCTTTTACTGTGGCTGACCCGGCTGATCCTGCCGGCACTTCTGATCGCTGGACTCATTGTGGACCAAGGCATTAGCCGGTTCGACGAGCAGAAAGGTGAGTCTGCATTAGTGGAAACAGAAGTTCGAGTGCCAGGCAGCGAATCTTTGAGTTCCACCTGGTACTGCCCAACCGCGCACAGCCGAAAACTTGTCGACTCGGGAGTGGCCGCGGAAGTTGAACTCCTAGTGACGAACACCGCCACGGAGCCAACGAGAGCGAGTGTTCACCTAATTAGCCCCACTAGCGCACCGCAGTTGCTGTACCTAGAGGTCCCTGGCCTGTCTACTCGATCGCTTGAGGTGGCAACTCACACCGATGACGAGCTCGTATCAGCGTTAGTTGAAGCTCCAACCTCCGGTGTTGTGGTGACCCGGCGTCTCCGATCAGGCATCGGTTCTGACGTCGCCACGTGTTCTTCGATTGTCGCGGACGAGTGGTACGTAATTTCCGCTGACACTCAAGCTGATGCCAGAGACCAGCTCGTTATCTACAACCCTTTACCCACAGATGCGGTTGTCGATTTACGCTTTGCNAGTGAGGCCGAAGTCGGTCCCTATGTGTCCCCTGAGTTGNTGGGATTGGTGGTACCGGCAGCAAGCTCAATTTCAGTTGANATTGGCGAACACGTTCGTCGACGCGACACNGTGGCCGCTACCGTGCAGGCTCGCTTGGGTCGCGTCGTAGTAGATCACCTCCAAACCTTNACCGGNTCCTCAGGGCGCTTAGGGTTTTCTGCACATCTGGCTACCGCGACAAGTTCGACGGTTTGGCATCACCCCGCCGTCCGATTGGGCGATGACGAACGCGCAGCGGTGATGGTGGCGAACCCGACGGATGTCGTCACCACAGTAGATGTGACCCTCGTCACGCGTGCAGGAAAAGTCGAATCTGTAACTACCAACGTTGGCCCTTACGACGTCACTAGGGTCGACGTTCGATCAAATCTTGAAGAAGACCTGCCGGTTGGAACATTGCTTGCTCCCAGCGGCCTCTTCGGAATTATCGTCGAATCTTCCGACGGGGTTCCCGTCATATCGGGTGTAGAGGCTGCTTCAGGCCCTGACGGTTCTCCTGGCCGCGAGAGTCCAGAGGCAGACCTAATTCTGGAAGATGACGAAGGTAGCCACAGTGAGCCGCCAACTGGTCGAGTCAGTGGTCTTTCAATTAGGTCCGGGGTACCGAATGGTTCACATCGGTGGGTGTTGACCGTGCCAGAACTTTCAGGGGAGGTGATCGTCGGAATCCAAAATGCGTCGGCGTCGACAGCAACCGTTATCGTCTCCCGCTATGGGCAACGCGACCGTTATAAAACGCAACTCGGCGCTTACTCTGCCCAACAGATTCGCATAGGCACCGGACTTACCATGGAAATCAGAGCCGATGTGCCGGTCGCGGTGGGTGCGGTGCATCAGCAACAAAATGGGGCGGGTCTCAGCTCCGTGCCCGGCATTAAATTTTCCGAGGAAAACAAGTGACCAGGTTGTTCATAGCAGTCGCATTAGCTGGATTGGTGGCTTTGGCTTCGCGGTTTGTGGACCGGCGCCGTGCGTCACATCCGCTTGTTGTTCGCCGAGGAGCGCTTCCCACGCAAGTACCCGCTGTGGAAGTTGGTCTGGACGTTGGCCCAGCCATCATTAGTTTTACCGAGTTGACTTGTCGCAGTTGTCAGGACGCAATAAGTCTGATTCGAGGACCAGCGGGCGGTGGAATCCCCGTCGCAGACATTGAGTACGGTGCGCAACCCGAATTGCATAAACGGTTTGACATCGACACAGTTCCAACAACCGTTGTTGTCGACGATAAGGGCAGTGTCGTTGCCGGATGGACAGGCCGAATCGACCTGCGCGAACTTACCGTGGCCCTCGCTCAGGTCGTTCAGTCCGACCCTGACTGATCCAGTGACGGGGAGTTCGGTGGTGTCTTTACTGAGCTTTGATCTCTGCCCGCTCCAGTCGGCTCGGGGACTAACTTGGCGACGTCGTCGCCGCTAATAGTCTCCCTCTCCAATAACGCCGCAGCGACTCGATCGAGCGCGCCGCGGTGTTCAACTAGCGCATGACGGGCCCGAGCTTCCTGGGTTCGCAAAATTCGCTCAACTTCTTCGTCGATAACCCGAGCGGTCTCATCGCTGTAGTCGCGTCCGCTGACAAGACCTTCTCCTAAGAACACTTGGTTGTTTGAACCCCACGCCATGGGCCCAATCCTGTCGCTCATGCCCCACTCAACTACCATCCTCCGAGCTAATTCCGTCCCCTGAACTAGGTCATTCGCGGCACCCGTAGAGGTCACCCCAAAGACCGTGTCTTCAGCCATGCGGCCACCGAATAAAACCGCGAGCCGGTCCTCTAAGTGGTCCTGGCTGTACGCGTGCCGTTCCTCAGGAAGTTGCATCGTTACGCCGAGAGCTTGACCTGTGGGAAGGATCGTCACTTTGTGTACCGGGTCAGCGTGAGCGAATAACGTCGCAATTAGCGCGTGTCCACCTTCGTGGTAGGCGGTCACCTCCTTCTCGCGATCAGTCATAGCGACTGATTCTCTGCGTTGCCCAATGAGCACACGATCACGAGCTGCCTCGAAATCAGCTTGGGAAATAGATTCACGATCGCTTCGGACCGCATGCAACGCAGCCTCATTTACGAGGTTCGCAAGATCGGCGCCGCTCATCCCCGGCGTGCCCTTAGCCACGGTGTCAAGATCGATGTTTTCGTCCACCTTTTTGTCTTGAGCGTGAACTCTCAAAATCGCGGCTCGTTCCTCAAATTCAGGCAGCGGAACCACCACTTGCCTATCGAACCGGCCCGGTCGAAGAAGCGCTGGATCAAGAATGTCCGGCCGGTTCGTCGCGGCCATCATCACTATCCCCTCAGTAGCTTCAAACCCGTCCATTTCGGCGAGCATTTGATTGAGAGTCTGTTCTCGTTCATCGTGCCCTCCTCCTAAACCGGCGCCTCGTTTGCGTCCGATCGAATCTATTTCATCGACGAAAATAATCGCTCGACCCAACTTCCGAGCGGTCTGAAATAAATCGCGGACGCGGCTCGCGCCGACGCCGACAAACATTTCCATGAAGTCAGACCCTGTTACTGACAAGAACGGGACACCCGCCTCCCCAGCTACAGCGCGAGCGATCAGAGTTTTGCCTGTGCCGGGCGGTCCAACCAGCAATATGCCTTTGGGAATTCGCGCACCGACGGCGGCGAATCGGTCAGGCGCCTTGAGAAAGTCAACGACTTCAGTAATTTCTTGCTTTACACCCTTATAGCCCGCGACGTCATCGAAGCCCGTATCCGGACGTTCAGTGGTATACATCTTGGCTTTGCTCCGACCAATCGACATAATCCCGCTCATCTGACCCTGAGCTCGACGTTGCATCCACCAGAACAGTCCAATGATCAAGACGAAGGGCAACAAAATCGGAAGTGCACTTAAGAAGGGGTTTGAACTCTCCGTACGAAACTCCACGTCGATATTGCGATCGCGGAGTAGCTTCAGATCAAGTTCAGGCAACTCCACGGGACCCTTGCTGGAATAAGTCGTGCCGTCAATCGCTTCGGCTGCGATAGCACCAGTCTCGTTGGTGACAACTATGGAGTTGATTCTCCCGTCCGCCACCTGATCAACGAAATCGCTGTAATCAATTTCTGTGCTGTTATCTCGGTTGATAAGACCCGGAATGACCACCGATGCCAAAACTAAGGCGAGCAGTACCCATACGGACCACCGCCGCCAACCTTCCCTGCGGCGACGTTCGTTGGGTTGTGGTTCGGGTTCCTGAGCTTCGGAAGCCATACGGTCATGCTAGAGGCGCCCCCGCCTCAATCATCTGCGAGGCACGAACTGAAGCGATTACGGATCCCTAGACGGCACATATATGTTCGGTATCTTCGGCTAGGTGACCATCTCCAAATCCCGTCTGTGCAGCCGGCCCTTGTGCGCAAATGATGCTGACGTACTGCTTCTTTTCGACTACGAAACCCGACTGGTTGAGCTTCGAGCCCTTACCGTGGCGCGAGATACGAACCTTCTTGAGTTATGCGCACATCACGCCGAGAGCTTCCGCCCTCCACACGGATGGTCTTGTCAAGATGTCCGTCAACACCAATCGACAGCTGATTTCGACGGAAGCCGTCACGCCGCCCGAAACTAGCCAAGCAGTCTCGGCGCTACAGCGATATTTGAATGTGATCCGGCAAATCTGACAGAGCCAAAGCGCCGCCCGTTCGCAGTTCAGACCGTTGCCGATTCCTCTGTTCGCTACAGGGATGCCAACATGGTGCTCAATGTCGACCCCAGAAGATTCCCGGTTTGAAGCACTCGCTTCCGTGCGGAGCCTCATTTCGAACTGCAGAAAGCTGTCTGTCGAATACTGGCCATCTTTTTTTGTTGCTGTGGCTTCGTCAGCGTTTGTTTTTTGGGGGTTAGGACCTTCAGATATCTTTACTGACAGCACCCCCACCGGTGGAGATATGGGCGCCCACGTGTGGGGTCCCGCATTTCTTCGAGATCACCTTCTGCCATCGTTTCAGCTTCGAGGGTGGAGCCCGGATTGGTATGCCGGATTTCCGGCAATGCAGTTCTACATGGTGCTGCCATATCTCTTCATAGTTCTGTTCGATTTGCTGTTGCCTTACGGCGTCGCCTTCAAAATTGTTGCGATTTCGGGTGTAGTGCTGATGCCGTTAGCCGCGTGGGCTATGGGTCGACTCTCATCATGGCGCGAACCGCTGCCGGGTTTGATGGCAGTGGCAGCGTTGCTGTTCGTATTCGATTTCAACTTCACTATTTACGGTGGGAACATTGCTTCGACTCTCGCCGGAGAGTTCGCGTTTTCTATGGGACTCGCGGCCTCTCTCTTGTACCTGGGTTTGGTACACCGCGTGTTGGAACACGGAACCCATCGGGGACGAGCAGCAGTTGTGTTGGCAGTGGTCGCGTTGTGTCATCCGATCACCCTTTTATTCTCGATTACGGCCACGGTGGTTTACGTCGCTGTCCGATCCCTCCACGGGCTGGCAAGGCGTATCCGCCCACAGTCAATGGTGATAGTGCTGCTATTGGCAACTCTCGCACTTCTTGGGGTATTCGCGGCCACGCCACGCCTCCTCCCCAGGTTGTTAGTTGCAGCGCTACTGCTGCTGTGTTTGCTGCTTCTCGAATTTGTCAGTTCTCTGCGCGTGCTTGCCGTCGGGGTATTGGGAGGAGCTCTCTCAGCATTTTGGACGATACCGTTCCTGCTCCGACGCTCATACCTAAATGACATGGGTTGGGAAAAACTTGACGCTGTTCGGGAGAATCTGTTCTTCCCTGATCGGTTAGGTGGCGATACCGCCAGAATGACGATCGGTTGGTTGCTTGCTCTGGCGGCCCTCGGCGGCCTCGTCGGCCTCGTGCGATGGTTTGAACCGGCCCTCATGCTCTCGGGGATTGGTTTTGTAGCGGCGCTGGGATTTATCTACTGGCCCCAGCATCGACTTTGGAATGCTCGACTACTCCCGTTTTGGTATCTAACGATCTATTTCCTTGCTGCTGTGGGAGTGCTGTTTCTCTCCGAGTCGTTTAGGTCCACTGAGGTCTTGAGTGACAAGACATGGCGTCAGAGGACTCCCAAAAGGTGGATTTCTCTGGCAACCCCCGTCCTCGCGTTAGTCGCAGCCACGGCTTTTGTATCGGTTTACCTTGGAGTCTCGCCAGGTGGCAGCTATGAAGAGGACGGCGACTTTCGGTGGGGTCCGTTTACGGTTGCCTCAGCAGACCGAAATTTTGTCGGTGGGTGGGCGGCATGGAACTTCAGCGGTTATGAGTCTCGTCCCGCCTTTCCTACGTTGAACAGTCTCATCGAAACAATGGTGTCTGTTGGTCAAGAATACGGATGCGGACGAGCGCTATGGGAATACGACAGGGACGAGTTGGGTTCCTATGGAACCCCGATGGCTCCAATGTTGCTTCCCTATTGGACTGACGGATGTATCGGTTCGATGGAGGGATTGTATTTCGAGTCCTCGTCCACCGTTCCGTTCCATTTTTTGATGCAGTCGGAGCTTTCGGCTAACCCGTCTCGACCGATGCGAGGACTGGCGTACCGAGGCCTGGACCTTGATAACGGAACTCGACATCTCCAGATGTCAGGTGTGCGTTATTACATGGCATTCAGCGAACGGGCCGTTGGGGACGCTCGACGTTTCCCAGACCGGCTAGAGCTAGTTGCCCGGTCGGATCCCTGGAGCATTTATCGGGTTCTCGATGCCGATCTAGTTGAAGGCCTCGCTTATGAGCCCAATGTCTCGAAGGACCGATTGACGGGTGGGCGGTCGTGGACCGACCCATCAACCGAGTGGTTTAACGATCCGACACGATGGGAGGTGTTGGTTACCAGCGATGGGCCATCTCATTGGAACCGCATAGACGTACTAAAAAATATGTCGACTTCTAGATCAACCTTCGCTTCCTCCCTGGAGCAACCATTGGCTGCAGTTTCGGTAACAGAGATCGTCGACGAAGGCCAGAGAATCAGTTTCACCGTTGATCAGGTAGGGATACCCGTCGTAGTAAAGACCTCTTACTTCCCTAATTGGTCATCCAAAGGCGCGCTCGGGCCATACCACGCGACCCCGAATTGGATGATTTTGGTCCCGACCGAACACGAAGTTGTGTTGGAGTACGGGGCCACCTGGGTCGAGTACCTCGGGTGGATCATCACTGTGATCGGAGCCGGAAGTCTCCTAGCTGTGACACGAGGAAAGCGTCGAAAGGCTCCCAGATGACATCGCACGTCATTTCGGTGATTCTGCCCGCTTACCGAGCTTCGTCAGTCGTTGCAGCTGGCGTGGCTCGCGTCCGTAACGCAATGCCAGGAGTGGAATTGGAAATCATTGTCGTTGACGACGGATCCGGAGATAACACTCATTTGGTGGCACGTCGCGCCGGCGCAGACAAAGTAATCAAACTGGCGAAAAATCGTGGCAAAGGAGCCGCGGTTCGAGCTGGAATGATGAGTGCATCCGGTTCCTATTTCGTCTTTACCGACGTTGACCTCTCGTATGACCCCTCTCAAATATCAGTTCTCGTTGAGGCACTCGACGCTGGTGCTGACGTAGCGTTAGGCAGTCGCCGCCACCCATCCAGTAGTGAAATCACATCCGCTCCAGCCCTTCGCGAACAAGGTAGTCGGATCTTTAATCAGTTCACCCGGCTCGTTGTCGGGAGCTCCCACCTCGACACACAATGCGGTTTGAAAGGATTCACCGCGGAAGCAGCAAAACAAATATTTAGCCGAACCAAAGTTGACGGGTTCGCTTTCGATGTGGAGGTACTTCATCTCGCTGAGAAACTCGAACTCAAGATGACAGAGGTGCCGGTCGTTTTGGATCACGTTGAGCAGACAACCATTCGTTTCGTCCCACAAGCGACAAGAATGCTGTGGGACGTACTGAAGATTCGAATGTGGTCTGCCTTGCGTAGATATCCAGATCTAACCTCGAAGCGTGGTTAGCCTCCCAGGTGAAATGAAACCCGTAGCCATGATCCCGCCAATTGCCGAAGATCGATTAGCGGCAGTCTTTAAGGCGTACGACGTTCGAGGATTGTGCCCCCAAGAATTCGATGAACCGATGGCCCGAGCAATAGGTGCGGCTTTCGCTAGGTACACCAAAGCGGCTTCCATAGTGATCGGCCGTGACATGCGGCCATCGGGTGAAGGACTTTCCCTCGCCTTTGCCGAGGGGGTGACATCTCAAGGGGTCGATATCATCGACATCGGTCTCGCATCGACCGATCTTCTCTATTTCGCCTCCGGGCATCTAGAAATGCCGGCGGTTATGTTGACGGCGTCACACAACCCGGCTCCTTACAACGGCATCAAGTTTTGTAATTCTGGGGCGAGAGCGATTGGCGTAGATACGGGGCTAAACCAAATACGCCAGTTCGCTGCCAAACAAGCAAATTCAACTAACTCACGTGGGCAAACGAGAGAGGTCGATCTACTCGAACGCTTTGTCCAACACGTTCATTCCTTCATAGACGTGGACGTGCTGCAACCTTTGAAAGTTGTCGCCGATACTGCAAACGGTATGGGGGGACACGTTCTGCCAGCAACCTTCGACGGTTTGCCCTTTCAGCTAGAAATTCTTTTCGAAGAACTGGACGGTACCTTCCCTAACCACCCCGCAGACCCGATCCAGCCGGAGAACTTGCTGGATTTGCGACGCAAAGTTATCGAAGTTAAAGCCGATGTCGGGTTGGCGTTTGATGGAGACGCCGACCGCGTTTTCTTGGTTGATGAAAGAGCGAATCCTGTTAGTGGCTCCCTTACTACCGCGCTTGTCGCATCAGCCATCCTGGAACGTGAAGGTCCCGGACCTATTCTGCACAACCTGATTTGTTCTCGAGCAACGGTTGAAGCAATTCGGAGAGCCGGCGGTCATCCGATCAGGACCCGAGTGGGTCACAGCTACATCAAAGCGCTCATGGCTGAGACGGGAGCTGCATTTGGCGGTGAGCACAGTGGCCATTATTACTTTGCTCGAAATTTTGGGGCCGATTCGGGTCTGATAGCAGCCCTCATTGTGTTGGAGCGTTTATCGACTCTCGATGGCTCCTTGTCTTCGTTATTGGCCCCGATAGACCGCTACGCCAACTCCGGTGAAGTCAACACGGAAGTTGCTGATCCTTCTGCTGTCATCGAAAAAGTTTCTAGTTACTTTGCAGACCAGCCACAAGATCGGCTTGATGGTCTGACTGTTGATTGTGGCGAATGGTGGTTCAACCTCAGGCCATCCAACACGGAAGCTCTTTTGCGCCTCAACGTTGAAGGCCCTGATGATCAGCAGGTGGCTGAACGCGTGACGGAAATCTTGGCGCTATTTCGCTGATCGCTGCCCTACCCTGAAGGGTGTTGGTCCTACTGTGCTGACAGCAATGTATTGACAAGGGCCCAAGGAGAACGTCATGGCTCTCGACCCCGGACTACTCGAGATCCTCGCGTGTCCCGACGACAAAGGGCCGCTTCGTTATCTCCCCGACGAGGACATCCTTTACAACCCGCGACTTGGCCGTACCTATCCCATACAAGAGGGTATTCCTGTTCTCCTCATTTCCGAATCGACAGATCTTGATGAGAGCGAACGACGCCGACTTGACGAGATAACAACTGATGGGTCCCAGAGTTCGAGTCCTGAGGCTTGAAGTGACCGATCGGGTTGATTCGCTTGGTATGCAGGAGGCCACGTTTGGTTTGCCGGACCAGATCGAACAATCGATGGCCGAGTCACGTGAAATCGGTGGGCTGCCTGGAATTGAAGATATCGACCACGTACTTGTCCTTGGTATGGGCGGTTCGGGCATAGCAGGTGACATTGTCGAAGCGATAGCCGCACCGCGCATGGCAATCCCCGTCATTGTTTCCAAGGGATACGAGTGCCCCAGTTTCGTTGGTCCCCGGACGCTAGCCATGGCCGTTTCCTTTAGCGGTGAAACCGAAGAAACTCTCCATGCGGCGTCAATCGCGCATGATTTAGGTGCCCGCATTGTCGCGGTGACCTGCGGCGGGCTGCTTGGCGAACTAGTGGGGCAATGGAACTCTTCGCTCCACCTAGTCGACGCGACTATTCCGATGCCACGCTGCGCTGTCGGAGCCGTGTCGGTTCCGCTACTCATGATTTTGCAGTCAATCGGTCTACTTTCGGGCGTTGAATTGGAGATACACGACTGTGTAGAGACGCTTCGTAAAAGGTGTGATTCAATAAAAAATGGTCCGAACGCCCCGCAAGACATTGCGCGAGGAATCGGTGACGATATTCCACTGATTTACGGCGGTGGGCGAGTGGGTGCGGTAGCTGCAGCGCGTCTTAAGAACCAGGTCAACGAAAACGCGAAGATGCCGGCGTTCTTCAACGCGATGCCCGAAGTGTGTCACAACGAAATAGCAAGCTGGGGCGCTGCAGGTGACGTCACACAGCATCGCATCGCGCCACTCCATCTTCGTCACGACTTCGAACATGCTCGACTAGCGCAACGTTTTGAGTTCAACGAAACCATTGCAACCAGCGGCCAAGGAGAGGTAATGACGATTCAAGCTCAAGGCCAAAGCCCAGTAGCTCAACTCTTCGACTTGATTTTGTTTGGTGATCAGATGTCTTTAGAGCTAGCAGCACTGCGCGGGCAGGATCCCGGGCCGATCGATGTCCTTACCGAGTTGAAGCATCTTTTAGCTGAGTGACCGTCTCGGTTCAGAGGGGTTGAGGGCGGTAGGCTCAAGCCTGGCGCATCCCGCCCCTTTACGGGCACCAAACCGCACAGGAGTGCTGCATGGCCCCCAGCCGTTCTCTCAACGGAGACTACAAGATTGCCGACTTGAGCCTTGCTGAGTTGGGCCGCAAACAAATTGAACTGGCTGAGGAAGAGATGCCAGGCCTAATGGCTTTGCGAGCCCAGGGCTATGACTCACAGCCCCTTGAAGGCGCGCGAATCATGGGTTCGCTGCACATGACAGTTCAGACGGCGGTCCTCATTGAGACACTTGTAGACCTGGGTGCAAAGGTGCGATGGGTGTCGTGCAACATCTTTTCAACTCAAGACGATGCAGCAGCCGCAATCGTGGTTGGGCGTACCGGTACCGTCGACGACCCGCAGGGTGTTTCGGTCCATGCCTGGAAAGGCGAAACGCTGGAAGAGTACTGGTGGTGCACCGAGCAAGCTCTCAGATGGCCAGGAGAGACCGGCCCCAACTTGATACTCGACGACGGGGGCGACGCCACCTTGCTTGTGCACCTGGGAGCGCGCTTCGAGTCAGAAGAAGCCGTACCCGAACTCGAAACAGCAACTTCGCATGATGAGGAAGAAATCCTCAAGCTTCTCGCTGACGTCTCCCAATCTCGACCGACTTTCTGGACCGACATGATCGCGAACATCAAGGGCGTATCAGAGGAAACAACGACTGGCGTTCACCGCTTGTATGAGATGGTCCAACGTGACGAATTGCGGTTCCCCGCATACAACGTCAACGACTCAGTAACTAAGTCGAAATTCGACAATCTGTATGGGTGCAGACACTCTCTGATTGATGGCATTAACCGCGCAACAGACGTCATGCTCGGTGGCAAACTGGCGTTCGTCGCCGGGTACGGAGATGTTGGAAAAGGATGTGCGCAGTCGCTGCGCGGACAAGGCTGTCGAGTCGTCGTCGCAGAGGTTGACCCAATCAACGCTCTCCAAGCAGCCATGGAAGGGTTCGAGGTGGACCGCCTAGATAACGTTGTCGGCCAAGTCGATATCTTCGTAACTACCACTGGAAATCGCGACATCATTTCTGCCGAACATATGGGTGCAATGAAGCACAACGCCATTGTGTGCAACATCGGTCACTTCGACAATGAGATTGACATGGCGGGCTTGGAAAAAATGTCCGATGTTCAGCGTCGCAACATCAAACCCCAGGTAGACGAATACGTCTTCCCCAACGGAAACAGCGTCATCGTCTTAGCAGAAGGACGACTAGTCAACCTCGGCTGCGCAACAGGACATCCCAGTTTCGTGATGTCGATGAGTTTCACGAATCAAGTATTGGCGCAGATGGAACTTCACGAGAAAGCTGACTCCCTCAAGAACGAAGTTCATGTCCTACCGAAACGTCTCGACGAAGAGGTCGCTCGACTCCATCTCGACAAACTCGGAGTGAAGCTCACAACGCTTACACCCGAACAAGCCAAATACATTGGTGTTCCAGTAGAGGGGCCATTTAAACCCGAGCATTACCGCTACTGAACACTCCCGAGGGTTCACCCGTCAGCTAATCGCGGTCATTTACCGACCTTTAAGGAGAGCGAGGCACCGGTAGCCTTACAGCGATGGCCGTGTTCCAAAAACTCTTACGCGCGGGTGAAGGAAAAAAGATTCGAGCCCTTGAGTCGTTAGTGCCCGAGATCAACGCGGTTGAGTCGGAATATGAAGCGCTTTCTGATGACGAACTTCGATCGAAGACCGGTGACTTCAAGCTTCAGATGGAACGGGGCGCGGAACTCAACGAGCTGTTAATCGATGCCTTCGCAGTAACGCGTGAAGCAGCCCGCCGGGTGCTAGGCCAACGGCATTACGACGTTCAGTTGGTGGGTGGCGCAGCCCTTCACTTCGGTTGGGTCGCGGAAATGCGGACCGGTGAAGGAAAGACCCTTGTCTCGACTCTGCCGGTCTACCTCAACGCGCTGTCAGGCCAAGGGGTTCACATCGTCACTGTGAACGACTACCTAGCGACCCGTGATGCCGACTGGATGGGTCGAGTGCACCGTTTTCTGGGATTAGAAATCGGGCTGGTCGTATCAGGTCAGAATGATTCGGAGTTCAAGCGGATCCAATATGCCGCCGATATTACCTATGGCACCAATAACGAATTCGGTTTCGATTACCTGCGAGACAACATGGCTCCCTCCCGGAGCCAACAGGTGCAACGCGGACACAACTACTGCATCGTCGACGAAGTGGACTCGATTCTCATCGACGAAGCCCGCACCCCCTTAATCATCAGTGGACGGCTTAGTGACGCAGCGAAGCTGTATGGCCAATTTGCACAGATAGCGCGCACCATGAATCGAGACATCGACTACGAGGTGGAAGAGGACAAACGAAACGTAGCGGTTCTTGAGCCAGGAATCGAGAAAGTCGAACGCGCTCTGGATGTGGACAACCTCTACGACCAAGTGTCATCCAACTTTGTGCATCAGATGAGCGCGGCATTAAAAGCCAAGGAGCTATATCGGCGCGACCGCGATTACGTAGTCCAAAATGGCGAAGTGAAAATTGTCGACGAGTTCACCGGTCGGATACTCGAAGGTCGCCGATGGAGCGAGGGACTTCACCAGGCCGTAGAAGCCAGAGAGGGCGTGAACATTAAAGCCGAGAATCAAACCCTCGCAACAATCACGCTCCAGAATTATTTCCGGCTATACGACAAATTGGCCGGAATGACGGGTACCGCCGCAACAGAAGCAGCAGAATTCGGTAACACCTACGGCTTAGACGTAGTGCCCATCCCGACTCACCGTCCGGTTCAACGCGCGGATCACGCGGACCTCATTTATAAGACCGAGACCGCAAAGGTCGACGCCGTTGTAGATGACATCGAGCAGAGAAGGGTAACTGGTCAACCAATATTGGTTGGCACCGTGAGCGTCGAAAACAGTGAAAAGATCTCGCGAGCGCTGGATCAACGCGGTATCACACACAACGTTCTCAATGCCAAAGAGCACCAACGAGAAGCCGAAATTATCACCCAGGCAGGCCAATTGGGGGCAGTAACAGTTGCGACCAACATGGCGGGACGAGGCGTCGACATTGTTCTCGGAGGCAACCCCGAAAACCTAGCTCGACACGACTTGTACCGCGACGGTGTAGACCCCGACGACCCCCTACAAGCGGAGCAACTGGCTACCCGCATCGCTCACCACGAATCAAACTGCACCGCTGAAGGCGCAAAAGTTCGCGAGGCAGGAGGACTTTACGTACTTGGAACTGAACGCCACGAATCACGGCGAATCGACAACCAACTGAGGGGACGATCTGGTCGGCAAGGCGATCCGGGAGAAAGCCGCTTCTATTTATCTCTCGAAGACGACTTAATGCGCCTGTTCGCTACTGGCGCGATGAACTGGGTGATGGATAGAGCCCTTCCCGATGACACCCCAATCGAAGCGAACATGGTCACGAAAGCAATCGAACGTGCCCAAAACACCGTCGAACAAAAGAACGCGGAAGTTCGAAAGAACGTTTTGAAGTACGACGAGGTCATGAACGAACAACGCAAGGTGATCTACGCCCGCCGCGCCCAAATTCTCGGTGGAGAAGACCTTCGCGAAGAGTCCCTGGAATACCTGGAGGCAGCAGTCGGGCACACCATCGACCAATTCTGCGCTCAGGAATCGGCTTCAGAGTGGGACCTCGAAGCGTTGCATGCGGAAACGTCCGGTTACTGGCCCACCGAACTCAAGTTTGAAGACTTGGCGAGGATCAAAGACGTCGCAACTCTCGAGCAAGTAATGGTGGATGACGCTACGCAATACTTTGAACTCCGAGAAGCTGAGTTGGGTGCATCAACGATGCGAGAAGTTGAACGTCAAGTTCTACTTCGAATCGTTGACCAACGCTGGCGAGAACATCTATATGAAATGGATTATTTGCGCGAAGGCATCCACCTGAGGGGCATAGGTCAAAAAGACCCCGTAGCCGAATGGCAACGCGAAGGATTTGACATGTTCTCTTCGATGTTGGAGTCGGTCTACAGAGATTTCGTCAAGTACGCGATGCACGCCGAGGTGGTAACGGCAGAAGAACAAAGCGGCCGCCTTGACCGAGTGAGCTACTCCTCCTCACAGAGTCCCGCGCAACTAGCGCAAGCGGGAGCACCACCTAAACCATCACCCGCTGTTCCCACTGCTAAGCAAACTCAAGTAGTGAAAACTGACCAAGAAAAGATCGGACGTAACGATCCCTGTCATTGTGGATCCGGTAAGAAATTTAAACATTGTCACGGCCGATGAGCATCGAGATCTTCCATGCGCGATAACTCGGAGACTTTGGAAGAACTTGGACGGCGCGTAGCCGAAGCCCGCACCTACCTCAGGATCGATCAAGCCAGAGAAGAAATGACTCAATTGGAGTCGCGCGCAGCAAGCCCCGACCTTTGGAACGACCAAGATGAAGCACGCAAAATCACTAGCCGTCTCGCCAACGTGCGTGACGACATCGAACGATGGGAAAAAGTGAACAGCGAAGTGGATGACGCCACCACTCTTGATTCGCTAGCCCGGGAAGAAAAAGATGAATCGTTGACTGAAGAAATCGACATAGCGATTTCCTCCATCTCGAAGGAACTCGACGACATCGAACTGCTGGCCTTGTTCAATGGCGAACACGACGAAAATGATGCCGTATGCGAAGTCCACTCTGGGGCAGGCGGAACTGACGCTTGTGACTGGGCAGAAATGGTGCTCCGCATGTACCTCAGATGGGCCGAACGCAAGGGCTTCGGAGTAGAAATTCAAGAAGCAACCGACGGTGGGGAGGCAGGAATTAGTTCAGCCACATTTATCGTTAAAGGACGGTTTGCCTTCGGTTTCTTGCGCGCGGAGCGGGGAGTTCATCGACTTGTCAGGATTTCGCCTTTTGATGCCCAAGCTCGCCGCCACACTGCCTTTTGTTCCCTCTCCGTGGTGCCATTTTTCGATCAGGTTTCAGACGAAGTAGTCATCGATGAGAAAGACCTCCGAATTGACACATACCGATCTTCGGGAGCCGGCGGACAACACGTCAATGTCACCGATTCAGCAGTGCGCATTACCCACCTTCCTACCGGCACAGTGGTCGCCTGCCAAAACGAACGAAGCCAGCACCAGAATAAGGATCGGGCAATGCAGATGCTTGCTGCCAAGCTCGCGGATCTGCAGCGCCGAGAGCGCGAAGCCGAACTCAACGTGCTCGCTGGTGAGCAACGCGAAGTTGCGTGGGGCAGCCAAATTCGTTCGTATGTACTTCACCCATATCAGCAAGTTAAAGATCTCAGATCTAATCTCGAACTCGGCAATGTCGACGCGGTGCTAGACGGCGAGCTCGACCCTCTGATGGAGGCCTTCCTCCAATGGCAACGAAGTCAACGTGATCGAGATTCTTGAACGCCTCTGCCCGATGAAGCGCTGACGCTACCGAGCGCCGATCCTGCCGTACGCTGGGGATGTCCCACCTCCGCCAAGTAACTGGCTTCAACGACACTGGTTCTGATGATCCGCCTTGACAATGTCACCAAGATTTACAAAGGCGAGACCCGAGCTGTGGACGGAGTCAGCCTTGACATTCAAAAAGGTGAATTCGTGTTCCTAGTAGGCGAATCAGGATCCGGAAAATCGACGATGCTGCGGTTGTTCACCGCTGAAGAATCCGCCACCGCTGGCCAAGTGCACGTTGCAGGTAAAGATCTGACGCGGATCAGTTCTGGGCGCGTGCCTTACCTCCGCCGTAACATCGGCTCGGTTTTCCAAGACTTCAAGTTACTTCCCCAAAAAACTGTCTATGAGAACGTCGCATTCGCCCTTGAAGTGATCGGACGTCCAAAAAACATTGTCACAACGCAAGTCCCCGCAATCCTTGACCTCGTGGGGTTGTCCCATAAGCAGAAAAGTTTTCCCGATGAACTTTCAGGAGGGGAACAGCAACGGGTGTCGATAGCCCGAGCGTTCGTGAATCGACCTTTGATTCTTCTCGCTGATGAGCCCACAGGGAACCTCGATCCCAACACTGCGCAAGAAATTATGCGCCTCCTCGATCGAATCAACAGGACGGGAACAACTGTCGTGATGGCAACTCACGATCAAACCATTGTCGATCAAATGCGGCGCAGGGTTATCGCCCTTCGCGCAGGTCAGGTGATTCGCGACGAACAACAGGGAGTGTACGGATAGCCGTGGTTAGGTTCTTACGCCGAACTGGCTACTTCGTCCGCGAAACCTGGATCAACATACGTCGTAATCTGACCTTGACCGTCGCAGCGATCTTGACCGTCGCTGTAGGAGTCATGCTCGTCGGGCTTGGCCTGATGGCCAGGTATGCCAGCACGAACGCGCTCGGCCGTTGGCAAGGAGGGGTACAGTTTGAGATTTTTCTCGAACCCAATATCTCCGGTGGCCAAATTGACGCGTTGGGCGAAGAACTCAGAAACCACCCCGACATCGAGCGAATTCAATACATCACCCAAGAGCAGGCGTTCGAGCTGCTCGAAGAGATGCTGGTCGATGAACCAGAACTGTTAGCTGAGGTTTCGCTCGAAAGCTTGCCACCTTCATATCGGGTCGTTCCAAGGTTTGCCGAGGGCGAACTCATCGAGTCCTTAGCTGCTCAATTTCGACAACGCCCAGGTGTCTACTCGGTAGAAACTGGAAGGCAACAAGTTGATGCGATTCGAGAGTGGTTCAACTCATTTCGATGGATTGTCTTACTCATGTCGATAGTGCTCGCGGCAGCAAGCGCACTGCTGATCTTCAACATGATTCGAGTAGCAATGTTTGCTCGCCGCCGCGAGATCGAAGTGATGAAACTTGTTGGCGCGACCAACAGTTTTATTCGCCTCCCGTTCATTATGGAAGGCATGTTGCACGGTTTAGCAGGAGGTATTGTCGGTGCCGTTGCCGCTGGCGTACTCCGAAACCATGTTGAAGAACTCTTTGGTCGCTCAGAGATCTTGGCGTTCTTTCGTTCGTTTACCGTGACTTCAAGCCAATTCAACACAGCGATCCTCGCGACGGTGATCATGGGAGTGGTCGTGGGCGCCTTAGGTTCTGCCTTTGCAGCAGGCCGCTTCCTAGATGTCTGAACCTCACCGCGTCATCGACGAGGTTTTTTGTTACGGCACCCTCCTTCCGGGCGAAGAACGCTGGCCGCTTCTCGCACCCTTTGTCCTCGGACACGAACCCGACCAAGTCAATGGGCGTATTTACGACACAGGCCTGGGCTACCCCGCAGCGTTGTTCGACCGCGTCGGCATTATCCACGGCGTCCGTTTTCGATTGGAGTCACAACGCCTTTCTGAGGCCTTATCACTACTCGACGAGGTCGAAGGCGGAGTCGCGGGCTTGTATCACCGAGTCTCGCTAGTGACCGCGATGGGGGTTCGTGTCCATGCCTACCAATACGGCGGTGACCTTGAAGGGCTCGTAGATGTACCCGACGGGAATTGGCTTGCTCGTTAATGAAGCGGGTTGCAGTAGTTGTCACTATCGGCAACCCTCTGGTGATTAGCTCAAAGGAAACCGATGCCTGAATTCGAAACCCTCCGCTACGAAATTGAAGACCAGGTCCTCGTGGTGACCATGAACCGACCGGAACGGTTGAACGCGTTCAATAGCCAAATGCAACGTGAATTTCTGGAAGCACTCGACTATGCCGACGCAGATGACGAAGTCCGCGCGGTAATCGTCACGGGAGAAGGCCGCGGTTTCTGTGCAGGAGCAGACCTTGCAAAAGGTGCGGAGACATTCGATTACGAGAACCAAACCGAAGAGGCCAAAGCTGATCGGGCATCTAATGAAGGCCGCCACGAAGGTTCAAACGCCTGGCTCAGGGATGGTGGCGGGCTGCTGTCGTTGCGTATATACGAATTCAACAAGCCCATAATCGCCGCGATAAATGGGCCCGCGGTCGGAGTTGGGATCACCATGACTCTCCCGATGGACATCCGGATTGCTTCGACTCAAGCACGTATCGGGTTCGTATTCAGTCGACGCGGAATCGTCCCCGAAGCTTGCTCTTCGTATTTCTTGCCAAGGGTAGTTGGCGTAAGCAAGGCCCTCGAGTGGGCATACAGCGGCAAGGTCTTTGATGCTGAGGAAGCATTTGAGGGAGGTCTTGTTCGAAGCCTCCACGAACCGGCAGATCTGCTCCCAACGGCTCGCGCGATTGCATCTGAAATAGCTGAGAACACCTCAGCAATCTCTGTCACGATGATTCGTCACATGATGTGGCGAATGCTTGGCGCTGACCATCCGATGGAAGCTCACAAGGTTGATAGTCGAGGAATTTTTCATCTGGGACGAGGAGCAGATGCTCGCGAAGGTGTCGTGTCCTTCTTGGAGAAACGACCCCCTGACTTCACCATGAAAACCAGCGAAGACCTACCTGAATTCTTCCCTTGGTGGGAGGAACGACACTTCGAGTGATGGGATCGCCCCTCGGGGGTCATCTACTGTGGCTCAATGACTGAACATGTGCTCGAGCTTTCTTCGCGGTTCATTGACACCGGTCGAGCTGATAGTCCGCCCAATCGGGTCACCCATGAGTTAAGCGAATTAGCGGACGGGGTGGCGCTCGTGGAGGCGTTCAGTCACGTAGTGGTAGTGAAAACCGACGACGGACTTGTTGCCTTCGACTCAAGTGGGCCCGGTAGCGGTCGCCGGGTACTAGAGAGTTTGCGGAGATGGAGCGACGACCCATTTCATACCTTGGTGTACAGCCATGGGCATATAGATCATGTCGGTGGAAGCCGCGCTTTTGCACAAGACGCAAAAAGTTCGGGACGTCCTCTTCCTCGCGTCATCGCGCACGAGAATTTGAACCCGAGATTGCAGCGTTATCGCGCCACCAATGGGTACAACAAAGTAATCAACGCGCGACAATTCGGCGGTTCGCCCGTCTCAACCCTTGGCGGACCGGGCAGTCAACAACCGTTTGTTCCCGAGGGAACTTTGGAGCCAGTGATCGAATACAGCGATGCGATGACAGCAGAGGTTGGCGGGATCGAATTTCAGCTTCACCATGCGATGGGTGAAACCGATGACCACACATGGACGTGGATACCGCATCATCAAATGATTTCTGCCGGTGATCAGTTCATATGGAACTTCCCCAATTGCGGGAATCCCCAGAAAGTGCAGCGATACCCACTGGAATGGGCAGCTTCGCTACGCGAGATGGCGTCTACAGATGTTGAACTTTTCGTTCCGGCCCATGGTCTCCCTATCTCCGGTCATGATCGAATCGTCTCGTGTCTGAACAACGTGGCATCAACTCTCGAACAACTAGTTGATGATGTTGTTTCCGCGATGAACTCTGGATCGACCCTCAACGACATCGTCGGAGCGGTGCGAGTGGACCCTGAGGCACTTGAGTTGCCGTACCTGCGTCCCCTCTACGACGAACCCGAATTTGTCATTAGAAATATTTGGCGCCTGTACGGCGGATGGTGGGATGGCAAACCCTCGCGATTAAAACCAGCGTCCGATGTGGCGATAGCAGTTGAATTGGCTGAACTTGCGGGCGGTGTCTCGATTCTGGCCGAGCGAGCGCGCGCGTTAGCAGAAGCCGGGGAGCTGCGCGTTGCGTGCCATTTGATTGACATGGCAGCGGACGCGGCACCCGAGTCCGCGGCGGTCCACGAAATTCGTGCCTGGGTATATCTCACCCGTCGTGCTGCTGAGTCCTCACTGATGTCGAAGGGAATTTTCGAATCAGCTGCCAATGAGTCGCGAGAGGCAGCTGGCCAAGAGTTCGAACGTCGCCGGCCGAAGCTTTCCCTAGAGGAGTGACTGGTCTAGTCGTCGTCGCTGCCGACGCGCTCTCACGAGAGGACGTTGAGGTCTTGCTCGGAATGGCAGGGGAGTGGAAGCTACTTCGCCCAGGTCGATGGGTGGCGAGCTATGAAGTCGACGGCGAGGACGTAGCCAGAAAGCTGGTGGTCGAGTTGAGAAACGCGGGTCACCCAGCTGTCGCTGGTCCGCCAGACGAAGCGAGAGCTATTGCATGGAACAAGCTGAATCGGCCAACTCCGATTGGCGGACGGGCCGAAGTGTGTTTTCCATGGATTGGATCAAACGCTGAGATAGTGATCGAAATTGACCCTGGAGTGGGATTTGGAACTGGAGGCCATCCGTCTACCCGACTTCTTCTCGAAGAGCTTGCATCCGCCATTAAGGGCAACGAATCGGTTCTCGATGTTGGGTGCGGATCGGGAGTCCTGGCGATCGCCTCGGTCTGCTTTGGAGCTGAGTGTGCCATGGGAATCGACATCAATGCAGCGGGACTCGTCGCCGCGAAAACCAATGCGTGTCGGAACCAAATCGCGGATCAAACCGAATTCTCATCGATGTCTCTCACTGAAATTTCTGGAACCTATGACGTGGTAGTTGCCAACATTCACGATGACGTTCTTCGCGAGATGGCAGAGGATCTAGTTGCTCGCCTTGCTCCAAATGGTTGGCTTGGTCTTAGCGGAGTGTCACCGGCCCAACTATCTCGACTGCGAGGGGCGTTTCCGCAGATCACTTTTGGGGAACCGCGAAAGATGGGCGATTGGAATGCGCTGATAGGCAGGCGACAAATCGAATAGCCTGAAAATGTTCGACTTTGTGAATCCTTGACTGTTGGAGAGTGCCATGCACGTAGGTATGAGCGTCATATTTCAGAATCCCGGTGAGGAGATACCGGATCAGCAGGTGTACCAACAGGATTTGGCGCTTGCGATGCAGGCCGAACCGCTCGGGTTTGACTCGGTGTGGAGTGTCGAACATCACTTCACGAACTACACCATGTGTCCCGACGTTCTGCAATTTTTGACCTACATGGCCGGAGCCACCAAATCGATTCAGTTGGGTTCCATGGTGTGCGTTCTCCCATGGCACGACCCTTTGAGAGTCATTGAGCAAATTTCTATGCTTGACAATCTTTCCGGCGGGAGGCTGATCCTCGGACTTGGCCGAGGCACGGGCAAGGTCGAGTTCGATGGGTTCCAAACTGACATGGGAACGGCGAGGCTGCGTTTCAAAGAGTCGACCGAAATGTTGCTGAATGCATTGGAAAACGGTTACGCGGAATACCACGGCGAACTCCTCGATCAGCCCCGTGTCGATATCCGCCCACGCCCGCTTAAGTCGATGCGAGGGCGAGCTTACGCTGCTGCAGTTTCGCCGGACTCGGCGCGGATTATGGCCGAAATGGGTGTCGGCATTTTGATTGTTCCACAAAAGCCTTGGAAAGCAGTGCGTCAAGAGTTGCAGGATTACCGAGACGTGTACCGAGACGCGAACGGTGAGGAGCCCCCTCCGCCGATGGTCGCAGGATGGACCTTTGTGGATGAAAACGCTGATCGGGCAGAAGAGAAGGCTCGCGAATTCATCGGCGGGGATTGGGACTCAATCATCGAGCACTACCAATTCGACAAACCACATCTAAAAGACATTCCGGGCTACGAACACCACGGCCTCATCTATGACCGTCTGACCGCCCCCGGGGGTCTGGAGATGATGACCGACTTTTTCATTGATCTTCAGCTATGGGGAACGCCTGAACAGGTATACGACAAGATCGTGAAACTTCAAGACGAGACCTTTATGGATAGCTACATGGGAGTCTTCAGTTACGCAGGTATGGATCATGCGGAAGCTGACCGGAATATGAACCTATTTGCGCGTGAAGTAATGCCCGAACTGCAGGCTTTAGCTCCAGTTCATGAGCGCCTAGGGATGCCTGCTTAACACGTCACGCTTTTCCTGCCTACGGTCTGCGACAGTCAACGCCAACCCCAACGTCGCGCACGAAGCGGCTAGCAGTAACGCGGGTCGAAACGAGCCAGAGGAATCGGCTATGACCCCGCCTAGTTGTGGGCCTATAGCGAGCCCGGCCCCAAAAACTATTGTTACGACTGCGTATGCCGCGCCGAATGCTTCGGCGTCTAAGTGATGGCTCACTTTTGCGGTGATGGACGTCACTGCCCCAGTGAACGCAACCCCGAAGAGCATTGTGGCGACAGTAGCTCCGAACTTGTGTCCCGTAGCGATCATCACGCAACTTGTAGCCATCACAGCCAGCGATAACAGCTGCGTAGAGTTCCTTCCAACTTGATCAATCAGCCAGCCCATAGAAAAACCACCGATGAGCATTCCAACCCCGATTAAGGAGTAGATGAGTGATGCTGAATGAGCCTCGTAGCCGGCGTCTTCTTCGAGTAGTGCGACCGTGAACGTCATTGCGAGGGAACCGCCTATGGCAAAAAATCCGTAGGTTGCGCAGAGGTTTAGCCAGCCGGGAACCTGTTGGAGAGTCTTGGGACTCGGGCTTTGGGCGGAACTAGATGGTGAAGAGTCTTTGAAGATTAGAGAAAACAAGACGAGGCAGGCGATTCCTAGGAGCGTTTCGGTGCCGTAGACCGACCGCCAATCGCTCATGACGACATCAAAGATGCACGACAACACGAAACCGGCGCCCACGCCAGCGGAGATCCATCCCACAGCTAAACCTTGGCGATCTGAACCTAAAACGTTTGCCGCTAAAGCCGGAGCGGCTACCCACACTCCGGATGCGGTAAGTCCTGTGATGAACAGAGCGAAGACGACGACAGCGGCAGTTGGCGCCCAAGTCAGCAGCGCCAGACCGACTGTGACTCCCGCCAAGCCATATTTGGCTGTGCGTATAAGTCCAAGGCGGCCGACTCCAAAGGCGACGATAAGGGACCCCAATAAATATCCAACCAAGTTGAGGGATCCGATCCCTCCGGCAGCGGTGTTGGAAAGGCCGAAATCATCGCGAATGTCGGTGTACAGAACTGAATAAGTAAAACGCCCGAACGATTGAGAGACGGCAGTTGTCGCTGCTAAAGCAATTAGCGCAACAATCCGATTCACCCCTGGGGCCACTTTTTAGGGGACGTAGGGGGGCGTTGACCATAAATTGTTTCAGTTGCCACAACGCGCCTCGGCGACTTGGAATCGGCGAAACTCGCAACGTCGGCATAGATAACTTCCCGGTCGTTGTCATCGCCGAAAAAGCGGGTTTTCATTGATTCCAAAGAATCGAAGGCAACGAGAGCGAATCCGTCAATTTGTGGTCCGCCCAAAGTGGAGATCACGCTGAGCTGCGTGTAATCCCACATTCCAGGGTGATGGCGTAGCGCGAGCGGTGCATGGATGTCGCGCCAGTGGGCGTCTGCTTCCTGGTGAGTCAAATCGGGATGATGCAACAAGGGGAAGACAGCGGTCACTCCTGGTGAAGCGGTTCCAGCATCAGTCGCGACCGGTCGTTCGCGAATAACGCGACTGAAGACGAGATAGGTTCCGAATTCCGCGGCAGATTCAAGTCGTTCCGGGCTATCGGTCACGGCTCGCACCATTGTCGTGAAAGGCATGGGTCGTGTTTCTTTGGGATCGCTGAGATAGCAGATGGCTCCGAGATCGCTAGCGATAGCAGTTGCCGCTTCGGGATCGTTTCCTACTGCAACTAGTTCATGCATTTGTGAAGTCTCCTATGTCTGGAACAATCGTGCCCGTGAGTAATTCTTCGTTGTCCGCGTGGTGATACGCAACAAAGCTTGACTATCGGCCCTCAAATTTGGGTTCGCGCTTATCCAGGAAAGCCGCGACCGCCTCTTTGGTATCTGACGTGTAGAAATTCACGGTCTGGGCCATGCCTTCAGCTTCGAGCGCGGACTTGAAGTCATTACTTGCGTTAAGAGTAAGCATTCGCTTCGTCATCGCGAGCGCCAGTGGTGGGCCGGCTGCGAGACGGTTCGCCCAATCTTGAGTTTCGGCATCGAGCTGTTCGTGAGGAACGACCTTGTTCACGATTCCGAATTCCGCCGCTTGCTCGGCAGAAATCACGTCTGCGAAGAACGCAAGTTCTTTAGCTTTATGCAAGCCAATCAACCTGGGTAGTACCCATGTTCCACCGAAATCGACNCTCAAACCGCGTCGAGCAAAGATTTCACTGAATCGAGCCTGNTCNCTCGCCAAGATCAAATCGCATGCCAACGCCATGTTCATGCCNGCGCCGGCGGCGACGCCNTTTACCTTNGCGATCACCGGGACCATGATCGAATAGAGGGCTTCCACCGTTTGATGGATGAGGTTCATCGAAACCANCTGATGNCGNTCTNGTTGCTGCCCNGCTAGGTCNGCNCCNCTNCANAAAGCGTCCCCGGCGCCAGTCATGACTACTGCTCGAACTTGGGGATCTACAGCCAGAGCGTTCCACGTGTCACGCAGTTCGTCCCACATGACGGAGTTCGCCGCGTTCTTTTTCTCTGGGCGGTTCATAGTTACCGTTACTACACCGTTGTCGGTTGCCTCGATAATCAACGTTTCAAGCTCTTTAGATTCCATTGGGTCACCCTACGCCCTTCGCAAACGACCCCGCATTCGTACGAACAGCACCTCCAGTCGAACGATGTCAGATCGCGCGCAAAATGGTGCTCCTGTCGTCGACTTCACATCGGCACGTCGACCGTGTGTGGTTAGTCGTTCAAAAATGGCACTAATGCTTGGAGGAATCCGACGGTGTTTTGGCCGTGGACGTTGTGTCCGCTGTTAGGGACCGTCTCTAACTGGCCGTTAGGTAAAGCTTCTGCGAATCTTTGCGCGGCATCGGCTGTGAGTACGTTTGAATCTGCTCCTCGGATGAGCAAAGTCGGTTGAAGAATGTTCGCGGCGTCTTGAAGGGAAAAGAGGTCGCTGCGTTCACGGTGGGTTCGGGTAGTTGCCAATCGGGGTCCGTGGTCGCGTTTGCTCACATATTTTCCGTCGGCGCGCTCGAGCAGGTTGTATTTCACGGTTCGTTCAATGTGTTCTCGCGAGCGATACGGATCGTATTTCTGAACGGATTGAACGAAATGTTCGACATTGTCGAACTCCCGATTTTCGGTCACAAAATTGCGAATGGTTTTGGTCCCTTGGTCCGATAATTCGGGTCCGATGTCAACGAGAACGACGCGGTCTGCGCTATTGGGTTCGTCGACGGCGAGCCGCATCGTGTTCATGCCGCCCATCGAGTGCCCGACGACGGTGACGGATCTAATATTCAGTGCTTCCAATACAGCGCATGCATCGGCTGCCATGGCGTTCGATGAGTAGTCGGCGTCGCGAGCCCATTCGCTGTCGCCATGTCCTCGCTGGTCCAGGGCGATGACATGGAAGCGGTCTGCAAGGTGCAAGCTCACCAGATCCCATGAATGCGCGGACTGATTTCCTCCATGCAGTAATAGCAAAGTTGGCAGGGAGGGATCGCCCCACTCCAAGAGATGGAATCGTTGATGTCGCGCAATCACATTGGTTGAGACATAACGGACTTTCTCGGAGTGGCTGATTCCGAGATCGAATGCGCTTTGGCACAGGCTTGCGAATTCGGCACTTGGCGTCATATCGAGAGGGGTGCTGGATGAGGAAAACTCGTTGAGGTAAGGCATGTGATTTCAGATCCGACCTAACTGAAGGTCAAGGTAGCCGCGTGCGATGTTGCCGTGAAGGACCTCCGTGGAGCCTTCAGCAAGACGCGTCGCTCGCGCGCGCCGAAAGACAGACGCCAACGGATGCAAATCAGCTAGGGCTTCTCCGCCCACTATCTGAATCGCTACGTCTGTCAGAGAGCCGAGGGCTTCCGTTGCCAAAATTTTTGATGTCATGACTTCATTTACAGCGTTGTCGCCCGCATCAACGAGTCGCGCTGTTCGGTATACGGCGCTTCTGGCTGAGTACGCCTGCGCGCGCATGTGCCCAAATTGAACGCGGACCGCTTGGTTGGTACCGGGAGCGGCAGTGGATAATTCGGTCCGGTGAATATGATCGGCTACGTGGTCACAGACGAAATGGCAGAGGCCAACGCTGTCAGCTGCGATTGCCATACGAACAGCGTTTACCTGGTCAAGTGCTCTCTTCATGCCTGCTCCAGCATCACCAATGATGTGTTCGCGGGGCACGCGCACGTCGGTGAAAGAGAAACTCGCGTGGTGGGTTCCATCAATAGATCCGAAGCGTCGAGTTATCTCTACTCCGGGAATGTTTGTTTCGATCAAAACCATGGCAGGTCCGACATCTTCTACTTCAACCAGGGTGTTGACGAAATCCGCTTGTGATCCCCCAGTCACGTATGACTTCTGGCCGTTTATGACCAGTTCGTCACCCTCATATGTTGCCCAGGTGTGCCTCCCAGCATCGGAAGGCTCCGTAAACCCGAACCCTCCTTTGGCTTCACCGGCCAGGTACGGCTTTAGAAATTTGTTTCTTACCTGCTCTGATGCTTGCGCTAGTAGGCCCGGCGCAGGTCCAAAAAGTCCAGGTAGATGACTGACCCCGCAGGTTCCGAGAGCGTCGCGAGCGATGGTCATCTCTAGAGATGTTGCGTCAGTACCTCCAAACTCGGCTGGCTGGCTAAGGAAAAAAATTCCAGCTCGTTTTGAGAGAGCGCGGGTTTCGCTTTCGATCTGGTGGGCTTCGAGGGTGTCAGCATTGAGTGACGCCACGCGGCGTCCTAGCGAGTGAGCTCGTTGTTGGATGTCGCGCTGAGCGTCGTTAAGGAAGTCTGGCACCCCAGAACGGTAGCCCGAGAAGACCGTGACTGAACTGTTCGGTCTAGTCTCCGAGGATGGACAAACTAGAAGGTAAGACGGCCGTAGTGACCGGAGCGGCATCAGGAATGGGTTTAGCGATGGCTCGCCGTTTCGGTAATGCCGGAATGAAGGTGGTGCTTTCTGATATTGACGAACCCAAGCTGGATCTCGCTGTGGACAGTATTCGTGGGTTGGGCGCGAAAGCTATCGGAGTAGTGACCGACGTTTCAGATGAAGCCGAGAATCACGCTTTGTTCGATTCGGCTATCGATGCTTTTGGAATTGTGAACGTTGTTTGCCTAAACGCCGGTGTTCAGGGCTCGATTGGTCGGTCTTGGTCTCTCTCAAAAGACGATTACGACTGGACCCTAGGGATTCTTCTCAATGGAGTGATTCACGGAGTCCGAACGTTTGTCCCCCATCTGGTCGAGCATGGTGACGGTCACGTAGTGATGACTGCTTCGATAGCAGGTCATATCTCCTCCCCGTTTGGGGCTCCGTACAACATCGCCAAGCACGGTGTCGCAACGCTCGCAGAGACTCTTTTCCATGAGTTGAAAACCGAGGGGTCAAATGTTGGTGTCACTTGCCTCTGTCCCGGTTTCGTAAATACAAATATTGTGAACGCGACCGCTGCCCGTGTCGCGGGGTCAGTTGGGTCGGCGATAGACGACAGAGGGGATCAGATGCTTGAACTCACCCAACGTGCGCTTCAAGGCGGTCTTGATCCCGAGATCGTCGGTGGTCAAGTGCATGATGCGATTCTTGATGAACAGTTTTGGCTGTTTACGGATCAAGATTGGGATGATTCAATATCGGCTCGAGCTCAACAAATAGTCAACAGAAATCAGCCCAAATTTCGGGGTGCGAGTCAAGGCTGGAAATAACCATTGAGGGGCCCTAAACGCATTCGCTTAGGCCTCAAAGCCCTTCACTTAACGGTGCTTTCTGGAAGGTATCGCTAGGTTGGGATCATGAAAGAACGCGAGATGTCCGATGTTCCGTCTTATGGGGTGGTCATCATCGGAGCTGGTGTTTCTGGCTTGTATCAGCTCTACAAGTCGCGCTCGATCGGCGTGAGCGCGTTGGTTCTCGAGTCGGGAACCGATGTGGGAGGAACCTGGTACTGGAATCGGTACCCGGGGGCCCGGTTTGATTCCGAGAGTTATTCATACGGGTATTCCTTTAGCCAAGAGTTGCTTGACGAATGGGACTGGCAAGAACGTTTTTCGGCTCAGCCAGAAAACCTGAGGTACCTCCAACATGTGTCCGATCGGTTCGACCTGCGCCGGGACATCCGATTCGAAAGCGTCGTAACTCAGTGCACTTTCGATGAAATGTCCGACGAATGGGAAGTCGAGGTGGAAGACGGATTTAAGGTCCGCTGCCGGTTTCTCATCACAGCGATAGGGATCTTGTCTAAACCGTTGATCCCAGATCTTGATGGCATGGATGACTTCACAGGACCTTCCTTCCATACCGCTCGTTGGCCTCACGAGGAGGTCGTGTTTACGGGAAAGCGGGTCGGCATAATTGGCACCGGAGCCACGGCTGTACAGCTCATACAGGAAGTAGCTAAGACTGCGAAACATTTGACCGTGTTGCAGAGAAGCCCTAATTGGTGCGCCCCTCTCCATAACGGTCCCATCGACGCATCAGAGATGGCTGACATTCGTTCTCGCTATGACGAAATTTTCGAACGCTGCAGGAAGTCTTTTTCGGGATTCATACACGACTCCGACGATCGAAGGGCACTCGAAGTAAGCAAAGAAGAACGAGAAGCCTTATATGAAGAACTTTATGCTTCGCCGGGTTTCGGTATCTGGATCGGCAACTTTCGTGACGTATTGGTTGACGAAGAAGCTAACGCCACGCTTTCCGACTTCATCGCACGGAAAATTCGAGAACGAGTGGACGATCCAGAACTCGCCGAGAAGTTAATCCCTACCGATCACGGCTTCGGTACTCGGCGAGTGCCGATGGAAACTGGTTACTACGAGGTTTACAACCAAGACAACGTGCTCCTTGTCGATCTCAATGAGACACCCATTGAAAAGATCACCACCAACGGGATCCAATGTTCGGATCAAGAGCACCCCTTTGATCTGATCGTCTACGCAACAGGCTTCGACGCGGTTATGGGGCCTTACAAGGCAGTTAAATTCACCGGTCGCGACGGTCGCAAGCTCGCTGACAAATGGGAAGCCGGGCCGCGAACATATCTCGGGTTGGCAACAGCGGGGTTCCCGAACATGTTCACGTTGGTGGGACCCCACAACGCGTCGACATTTTGCAATATGCCCCGGTGTATCGAGCAGAACGTGGAATGGGTGTCGACGTTCATACAGCGACTGTTTAGCTCAGATGTAACTCGTGTTGAGGTCGATATCGACGCGGAAGATGAGTGGACCGAACATGTGTATGAGTCTGTCGAACGGATGCTCTTTAGCAAGGTGGATTCATGGTTCATGGGTGTGAACAAGAACATTGAGGGCCGCGACACCCGAACCTTCATGCTTTACGTGGGCGGCTTTCCCAGCTACACCGAACGATGCGACGACGTAGCCAGAAACGGTTATCGGGGTTTTGTGATGAGTTGAAAGAGGTTCGGTGTGCATACTGATTGAATCGACACTGAGCTTGAGTCAACCCTTTGCCTCGGACTATTTGGTCATCAAGCCAAAGGTCGAACGGCTCTGTTTCCCATCCACCCAGTAGATCCGGTTTCGCAGACTGAAGATGCTGTCGATCCATTCATGGAGGACCAGAAATCCGTGTAGGTGGTAGTCAGTTAGCTGTTCGGTTGTGAGCACTTGCCTTCTTCCCGACAGGCATAGCCCGCCATGTGTCAAGGTGATATGAATATTTCTTCTTGATCGGAGACGCAGATGCGGATAGGTATTTTCAGTGGACCTGCAGGGAAGCTCTTCAACGTGCAAGAAGCGATTGCTGATGCCCGAGCTGCCCACGAAGCCGGTTTCCCATCGTACTGGCTTCCTCAAATGCCCATGGGAATTGATGCTTTAACGTCGCTGAGCCACATCGGCGCCGCGGTGCCCGAGATTGAGCTCGGGACTGCAGTCATCCCGACATACCCCCGTCATCCCTTGGTGATGGCGCAGCAAGCGCTTTCAGTGACCTCTATCATCGGTGATCGACTCGCGCTTGGTATAGGGCTCTCGCATAAACTGGTAATAGAAAAACAGTACGGCTACCAGTTCGATAAGCCAGTGCGTCATTTACGCGAATACCTTGAAGTCTTGAACCCACAGCTACGAGAAGAACCTGTGCGCGTTGACGGCGAAACCTTGACGGCTCGAAACCCAGCGATGGGACTGAACGCGCCTGTTCCCCAGGTTCTCGTAGCAGCGCTTGGGCCCCAAATGCTTCGTCTAACCGGGCGCATGGCTGATGGAACTATCACGTGGATGACCGGAAACCAGACGCTGGCTGAACTCACTGTGCCTGAGATTTCGGAAGCAGCTTCGCAGGCCGGACGGCCTAAGCCGCGGGTGCTTGCCGGATTGCCCGTGCTCTGTACCGATGATATTGATGCAGGTATGGAGAGAGCATCAAAGGTCTGGCAAATGTACGGCACGTTGCCGAGCTACCGAGCGATGCTAGATCGCGAAGGTCTTGCTGGGCCTGAAGATATTGCCATTGTTGGTAACGAGTCTGAGATAGCGGACCGCCTGCAGGCAACGATTGATGCTGGAGCCGATGACATCATCGTCGCCGAGTTCGCAGGTAACCCTGATGAACGTGTCCGAACACGCGAGGCATTGGCCGCTCTGCTCTGAGCGAAATCTCAAATCCTGCGAGATAGTTCAACCAAGGACGTCGCTTCTCCACCGGCGCGGTTTGACTGTTACCTTGGCCTCATCATGTCCCGGGAACGCATCGGCGTACTGGTTACCTAGCTCAGGGCCTAGATACCTGATTGCTATGTCGCGAAGAACGTCATCTCGTTCTTCTCGGGTCATTAACTCGACGAGGGCTTCCCCTTCAGCAGTGACGTAACGGTAGGGGAGTTGCTCGTCTTGAACACAAATCGTCGCGACCCCGTGACGACGAAGAAGAACCGATTTTGCTGAGTCGTAGGCCATTGCTATTTCGAACCCGACGTCAGACGAGTATCGATACCAGATTGGTGCGCACAAGGGACCTTTGTCATCTCGTTCTATAGCTAATACAGCCACTCTCACTTCGCTTAAAAAACTCTCACGTTCATTCACGTTCATTTCGGCCATAAAGACTCCTCGATTTAATGAGCGTCGCCCACGCTAGGCGAGCGCGAAGATGTGGGGCAGCAAGATTATGAAAGGTACTGGGGTGGCTACGGAAATTAGACCTGTTGAGGCGCACGATGTTCGAGAGTTGAGCCTCCTGCTCGCGCACGCGTTCGAGCAAGACCCTTGGATGTCGTGGATTTTTCAGGAGCCAAAGTTTCGAGTGACGCTCGCTCAGGCGTGGATGCGAGTGGAACTCGGGTGTGCGGCAGAAATGGGCACGAGCTGGGCGTTTCTAGACAAGGGTGAAATTGTAGCGGGCACCATCTGGGCGCCCCCGGGTCGCGATCTTCATGAAGGCGACACTTTTCGTCAACTCTGGTACCTGGTGTTGGGCGCGAACCCCGACCGTGGTGCTGAACTAGCTGAAGGCTTGTCCATGATCGGTGAAACGCACCCGAGGGAGCCTCACTATTACCTCAACACTGTGGGGGTCAAACCGGACCTAGTGGGACGAGGACACGGCGGCGCAATCATCCAGTACACGTTGGACCTCGCCGACCAAACCCGTGACGCTTGTTATCTAGAGAGCTCGAGTCTTCGGAACGTCCCGCTCTACCAGCGCCTCGGTTTTGAGGTCGTTAACGAAATCGTTATGCCGAACGGCCCCACAATGTGGAGCATGTGGCGTTCAGCGCGTTGATCCATCAGCCTCAAGTTGCATTGCGAAGGGGAGAGCGACGATAGCGGAGACAACTGTCCACGACAACGCCAGGCGGATATCGCCGAGCGCTTCCGCCAGAGCACCCACCGCAGGACGAGCAAATGCCCCCAGCAGCCCGGTAATCCCGAAAACCACTCCCACCGAAACTCCGGTTCTTGTCTCTCCACCAATTTTACTTGCCATAGCCATCGAAACTGGAAATAGACCGAATCCGAACATGGCTACAACCCCAATCGCCACAAGAGAGACGACCCCAGAGGTTTGGGAAAATACGAGCACCGCTGTGATCGTCCCGAGATTTGCTCCAATGAAAAGGCGACGGCCACCAAATCGGTCATAAATCCGCCCCCCGACAGGTTGGGCCACAGCGCCAACTAGCAGCATCGCGGTCAACGCAGCTCCAGCTGAGGTGTCTGCCCATCCTTCGTCGACGAGCATCTTCACGACAAAAGTAACGAAGCTGTACAAAACTACGGACAACAATCCGAAGGCGAGCGCGGCCACAATGATGGGCTTGCCAATAGCCCCTTTGAGTCGGGCTTGAGGGTTCGGAGTGGTTTCATGCAAAGTCGAACGGACAGCCGCAGAGGTAGCGATAATCGGAATGCCGACCAGCAACATGGCCCACCGCCAATCCGCCGCACCGATAACCAAAGTGGCAACAAGGGGCGCTAGAAAGTGCCCGATCGAGCCACCCCATCCGTGCAGGCCGAGCATTCGTCCACGATCGTTCGGGTAGGCCTCAACGATAAATGCTGTTGCCTGAGGGTGGTATGTCGCCGTGCCTAAACCGCAGAGTGAACTTACTGCTACTACGAACCAAAATGAAGGAGCTGCTGCCATTGCGAGAAATCCGCATCCTCCTACTAGGAAACCGGCACTTACTAGGAAACGTCGACGTCCAGCCCGATCAGCGAAATGACCTAAGGAAGGTTGCAAAACTCCCGACAGAAGACTGAAAGCAAAAGAAAGAATGCCGAGTTCCGCGTAGTCGAGGTCCCATTCTCGAGCCAGGGCAGGCAAAAACGCTGGAAGGACGGTGGCATAAAAATCGTTGAAAACATGTGCGCCGACAAGGGTAAGCAAGATGACGCGCGGTGGTCGCATTAATCGGACCTCTCGGGAGTCCGTGACACCAAAATTCGGGCGTCTTGAGGCCTCGCGATTTCTTCAGCGGCGAGGCCTAACTCGGTGAGAAGTTCAGAGTTGTGTTCGCCTTGAAACGGAGGTAGGCCTGCGTCAGGTAGCTCACATTGCCCAAAAATACATGGAGGTGCAGGCACCCTGGACGTCCCGCCAGATCGATTGTCTACCTCACGAATTACACCGCGTTCGGTTGACCACTCCGACTCGGCGATCTCAGAAACAGTGCGGATGGTTCCCACAGCGAGTCCGGCTTCGTTGACCTGAGCTTCGAGCTCTTCGACTGTTCTGAAGGTCAACACCCAGGCGCGAATCTCGTCCAACAACTCGGACCAATTGCCGTAACTAGCCATCGAAGCCGACGAAGTTCGCGACTTCTTCCACGGGACGCCGGGTTGATTTGACGTCGTTCGCTACGAAGTCGTCATCTGGGTAGCCCATGGCGACACAGGTCATAATCACTTGATCTTCTGGGATGTTCGCGTGCTCCCTCACGACGTCGGACTGCATGATCCCTTGACCGTTGATGACGCAACCGAGTCCTTTGGTCCAAGCTGCCAACACGAGTCCGTAAGTCACAGCGCCACAATCAAAGTGGCCGACAGCGTCATTTTCCAGTGTGCGGTCAACCGTCACGACAATTGACACGGGCGCGTCGAACTGACGAAAGCCGCGCATGGCCCAGTCGCGACGTCGTTCTTTGTCTTCCCAGGCGATCCCCATCGATTCGAACAACTGCACGGCAATCTCGATCTGTCGATCTCGATGGGCTCCTTCATAACCATGATTGAGCGGGATCTCTCTTTGCGGTGATGCTCCATTCACCATTCGCTCGGTGTTGCCTTGCCGAATCAAATCGAGCGGCTCGCCTGTCAAAACGTGAAAATGCCATGGCTGTGTATTCATCGAAGATGGAGCCCCTCTGGCGATGTCGATGATGTCCTCAATGACTTCTCGTGGGACTGGATCGATGCGATAACCGCGCACGCTCCGACGATCTTGAACCATGCTCCTAAACGCTTCGACGTCCATTCGGGCTTCTCTTTTCACAGCGGGAGACTGGTTCAACCTAGCGAGTTGAGTGCTCACCGGACCAATTTCGTTGAACACGAAAGTGTCTGGGATTGCCGCCATGGCTCTTCGCGTTATCGGAGTCACCGTGGATTGTTCTGATCCCGAACAACTCGCTGACTTTTGCATTGCATCAATTGGATTCGTGAACCGTGAGGGAAACAGTGACCCGTAGGTCACCATTTCGGGTTCCAACATTGAGCGGGCCGTCAATCATTTGACACTTCAAAAAGTTCCTGAGGGAAAACCCGCGAAGCATCGCGTACATCTGGACGTTTTCGTTGATGGCATCGGAGTTGAAGTAGAACACCTCGTAGCGCTCGGCGCGACGAGCATCACTCGGGCGGGGGACCCAAGTCATTGGGGGTTTTGTTTCTGCGGTGCTGGCCGACCCCCAAGGTGGCGAGTTTTGCCTAGTCGGGCGTAGCTGAGTTCTAGCTAGCTAACAGAGCCTCAACGCACTCTTGAACCGACAGAGCCTCAGCGAAGGTCGCAATGGTGTGGTGGTTGCCGTTCATCATGCGATCGAGCTGATCTAGTTGAGCGGTGTAGGCGTCGACTCCCAGCATTTCACGTTTGGACTGAAAAAGATCGATCCACTGATCTCCGTCGGCTTGCTGTAGCTGATACCAATCCCAGATTCGTGCAGAAGCATTTGTGCCTCGGATTGTTAGATCGACTACATCTGGCCCTGCTCCTTGACTCGTGCCGGCGAGAGTGAGAGGTGCTGAGCTAGATGTGAAGCGGGCGAGGCCGATCTGTTCGCAGAGGATCCCGTCGGGGCCGTCCTCAAAATACACGTCGCCGCTCTCCATAGTGATTGGACCGAGTAAACGCGAAGCCAAAAAAATAAAATGAGAGGCGACTTCGCGAATCCAGCCTCCTTGGTCTCGTAGCCGAAGCCATTGCGCATTTTCGTGCCAAGCGCGTGGCCATTTGGAAAAATGCAGTCGGAGATCTACCCGAGTTAGTTCTCCAAGCCCCCCGCTCGCGACCTTGTGTTGGAGCTCACGGGCCGATGGGGCGGCACTAAAAACAAAGTTGACACCCGCAGGTAACCCACTGCGCATGACTGCATCAACCAGTTCCCGACTTGACCGCAGGTCTATCCCAAGTGGTTTCTCACAAAAAATTGCGGTGTCACCGGCGATGCAACTCAATACATAATCGCGGTGATGGTGCGGTGGAACAGCGATGTACACCAGATCTGAGTCAGCAATCACTTCGTCTGCACTGGAGCAAATATTGACCGAGCCGTTATGAATTGAACGAGCCTCAGGATCGACATCCCAAGCTGCCGTTAGGTCGAATGCGCTATGACGGTTGAACTGCTCAACGAAACGAGAGCCGACCGTTCCAAGACCGATGATGCCTACTCGATGAACCATGACAAGAGTTTGTCAGGCCACCGTTGGGGCAGGTTGAGCTAACTCCTCACCTGATGGGGACCGGTGAAATTCGATCAACTCGATGATGGTTCCGTCTGGGTCGCGAAAACAAACAAACTTTGTGTGTCCCCCCATAAAGAGCGGTTCGGAAAGAAAATCCACGCCGTCTGCCTTCAAGCGTTCGTACTCGTCATCGAGGCCCACCGTCCATAACGCAATCCGGTTGATGCCAACTCTCGCGAGATGTTCGTAAGGAGGACGACGGTCATTGGGGGACACCCATTCGATTAGATCGAGGCGTGTCTGCCTAGGGTCACCCGGGTTCAGCATCATGATTGCAGCCTTTCCGACGCAATCAGCCATGCCGAGGCCCTCAGCCAGGCTCGCATCTCCACCTGTAGGCAGATTCAACACGGTCTCGAATCCGAGGTTCTCGTAAAAGGGTAACGACACATCAAGATTCGAACAGTTGATGTTCACATGAAAGATTGCTTTGATTGCCATCAGATAACTCGAACTCAAGTTGTCGAAAGTAGTGGGAGCCGATAAGCGCGAGCTGCCGTGTCGTGGAATAGATCCCTTTTTTCTTGGATTGAATAATCAGCGGTTATGCGTTTGAAGCTGTTCCACAAGGGAACGTAACCGACGCCGCGTTTATCAACCGGAAAATTGGACTCAAACATGCAACGTTGCGACCCGAAAATCTCAATCGCGAACTGAATCGGGTCACTCCAAGCGTTCGCTAACTCGAGCGAATCTGCTGGCCGATCCCGCTTATCCCACCTGAACCCCATCATTGGCATTCCGATGCCACCAAGTTTCAAAAAGACGTTGGGACAGGCTGCAATGCTCGTCATTTGAGCTTTCCAATACTCAAGTATTTCCTGTCGCCGATCCTTGTAGGGGCCTGTGCCCAAGATTCCACCTAAATGGTCAAGAACGATAGGTGTGTCGGGACATGCGCGAGCTACGCCGAGGAAGTCGGTCAGCTGTGGGTGATACACCATGGAATCGTAGGTATAACCCATGTCTCCTATGCGCCGGACCCCTTCCAGGTACGTCGGGTCGTTCATTGGAATACTTGGGGGCATCGCTAAAGGAGGATGATCATCTTGCGCGGTGATGTATCGAACTCCGCGGAAGCGGCCCTTTCCTGCTTGTTCATGGGCTTCAAGTACTTCTTCAACAGCGGCACCTAACGAAACGTCAGCGTTCCCCTGGATTGCCTTGATTTCGGCTCCGGCTGATTCAGCGCTTTTTTCAGCTATGTCGACAACAAACTCTGTCTCTCCCACAGGTCGAAGATGAATTGGACCATCATTTCGGTACTGGGCGTGACACTCAAGGAACACAGTCCCCACCACGTTGTGGCCACCCTCGGTGTCCCTGTGTAGATCGTTAAGAGCGTATGGCCACCCGGTGTGGCCCTCATCGAGCCACAAGTGATGGTGAGGATCCAAAATTGGAAGTTCAGGTTCCAAGACGTCTTCTACCACTGTCGAGATCCATTGAGCATGTGTCTCAGCTGGCCCATCCTCTGCCATTGCCATCCGTTCGTTTGTAGTCGTTACATATTCTTTCAGCCGTATCGTCGTCGTGTCGTGGCTGGGCCCCACAAGTGAGGCTTGATGCGGTGTAGTTTCGTGATGTCGCGAAGACTGGGGAATTTCATGCACACCGGATACACCGTCGTTTTTCAGAATCCTTTCAACGGGTTGCCCGACCATGAGGTCTATGCCGAGGAACTTCGGCTATGTGATCTCGCCGTAGAACTTGGTTTTAGGTCCCTCTGGACAGTTGAGCATCACTTTGATGACTACACGATGTGCCCTGAACCTGTGCAGTTTCTTTCCTACATGGCGGGCAAATATCCCGATGTGCTTCTGGGCACAGGCGTCATTGTTTTGCCATGGCACGATCCGCTAAGAATCACCGAGGACATAGCTTTACTCGACACCATGTCGAATGGTCGGATGATCCTCGGAATCGGCAGAGGCCTAGCGCGTATCGAATACGAAGGCTTCAGAGTTGACATGAATACCTCGCGCGAACGGCTTGTCTCTTATGCGGGCCTGGTGATGGACGCACTCGAATCAGGAAAACTTGAGTACGACAACGAGTTCGGATCGCAACCGCTGCGAGAGATACGGCCGCGTCCGCAGCATTCGTTTAAGGGGCGAGCGTATGCAGCTGCTGTATCGCCCGAATCTATGCCTCTCATGGCGGAGTTGGGTTACGGCGTGCTTATCATTCCTCAAAAGCCCTGGACCGTGGTGCAAGAGGACCTCGCCAAGTACAACGAGGTGTTCGAGGAAGTTAATGGAGAGCCAGGACCCCCACCGTTTTCTGGAGGATCGGTTTTCGTTGACGAGAGCGCTGATCGAGCCGAGGAAATGGCAAGGAAATATATAGGGGCAAACTATGAGAGTGTGATGCGGCACTACGAGTTCCAGAAGGCGCCCCATGAAGGAGTTAAGGGATACGAGTTCTATACGGGCATCACCAAGTACATAGAAAAACAGGGTGTTGACCGCGCTGCACAAGACTTTGTGGATTTATTAGTTGAAAATGCCAACGGTAAGGTAATACCTTGTGTTAGTTTTACACTACCTACAGTAAGTATTTTTCCTGCTTGGTAATCTGTAGTACCTACAGTAATAGTTCTTTTATAATCAGTCAAATAATCGTATACGTTATTCTCACCGGCAAGCTCTAGCTCTACTAGGTGAGCAATTTTTACGTTTTTATTGTCTGCTAAATA
>PBHE01000022.1 GCA_002719335.1 Acidimicrobiaceae bacterium | reverse complement strand
GTCGTCGAGTACTTCACCGTCACGGTTACCTAAAATGTTGGTGCTGTACCAGCCCCTCAAACCAAGCATTCTGGCCTTGAGGCCGGGAGCGATGAGCGTCTTCATCATGGTTTGGCCAGTTTTGAAGTCTTTGCCTACGATCGGCACGTCACGACGCGTTGCAAGCTCAATCATGCACGGTAGGTCGACACTGAGGTTGGGAGCTCCGTTTGCGAAGGGCACACCGCTCATCAGCGCGGAATAAGCATAAATCTGGCTCGGAGAAATGTTGGCGTCGTTCGCTCCGAGAGCTTCCTCAAATGCTTCAAGGCTTTGATGTGCTGCACTTGGCTCTTGGTATGCCTCGGTAGATCCACACCAGACCATGACGAGTCGGTCACATTCATTCTCGGTTCGAAAACGCTCAATGTCTTCCATCAGCGCCTGGGCCTGATCCAATTTCGAATCCAGAGATTTGACGCGGTTTCCCTCCAGTCTTTTTACCCACCGTTGATCGAATACAGCGTCCATAGCAACGATGCCCTCTAGTTCGCCGGAGATGGCCGCAAGATCTTTTTCTTCGAGAACGCCGGCAGCTTGAGCTCCTTCCAAGGCGTTGGGGGTAATCGGATCCCAGCCTCCGAATACGAGATCGTCTAGGCCGGCAAGAGGTACGAAATCTTTGATCAAGGGATTCCGTTCATCATCTTTTTTTCCCAAGCGAATGTGCGCCATTTGGGAAACAGAGCCGATCGGTGCAGCGAGACCCTGCCGAGCGGCGAGTACTCCCGCGATAAAAGTAGTAGCGACAGCTCCCATTCCGGGAGTGAGAACGCCGAGCTTGCCTGTAGCAGGCGCTATTTTGGCTGGTGTCATAAAAAAAGCATAAGTGTTTAAAGGGTTTTTCGCTTGATAGTTCAGTAATCCTAATCTTTTTACTTAAGATGGTGAACTGATGAGTTCTTCACGCCCCAGGCTTCCGGAGGTCTCAGTTACTCAGTTGGAATATCTCGTAGCAGTGCACCAGAACACCACCTGGGCTGAGGCAGCCAAGTCGCTCGGAGTAAGCCAGTCCGCGCTTTCACAAGGGTTAGCTGAACTCCAACGTCGACTCGGCATCCAACTATTTAGCTGGGAAGGTCGGCGTCGCGTTCCACTTGAAACAGCACGGCACGTAACCGAACACGCCCGGCGGATTTTGGCCCAGACTGGCGACCTCGCTGCATGGGCTGAACGAGTGCGCGCTGGGTCTGCTGGCAAGCTGCGGGTGGGGATGATTGACGCCGCGGCGGTGGATCACTTTGGTGAAACATTGAGGGAATTTCGGGAGAACCGTCCGGAGCTAGATCTGCATGTGATTGTTGGTCCCTCAGGCCAACTGCTGCAAGGTTTGAGCACGGGGGACCTGGATTTAGCTGTCTGTGTTCAGCCTGATGATCCAGGAGTGGCGAATGTCCCTCTGCTGGAGGAAGAACTCCTTGTTTATGGACCTCCAGGTGTACGCCAATCGGAACCAACGCTTTGGGGACCGTGGGTCACCTTCCCGCAAGGTTCGTTGACGCGAGATCTCATAGGAAAGGCGCTTCGTTCATTACGGGCACCGTTCGACGTCGTCGCTGAGTCCAACCAACCGGAGGTGCTAAGCGAAATGGTGCTGATCGGCATGGGCTGGACTGTTCTCCCTCGAATTCAGGCCGAGCGTCCGCCCGCTTCGCTCACTCCTATCCGGCAAACACCACTTCTGAAACGAACCCTTGTCGCGGCGACGCGACACACAGGGCTAGCTAATCCCGCAGCCATTGAACTCATCGAAGAACTTCAACGCCACGCGACAGATGTCTCCTAGTGCGCATTCAACGGATCTTTTAGGTCGTGGAGGTAGATCGCTCTGATCCGTAGTCTCCACCGAGACTTGAATTTCGGAGGTGACTAAGTATGGAATCGGCCACTACGGGCCACAGTTCTTCGGGAAGATCGTGACCCATGTCGCTAAGCAACAAGAAATTTGATCCCGGGATCACTTCGGCACTTCGCATTCCCGAGGTCGGCAATATAAGCCGATCATCTCGTCCATGGATGACCAATGTCGGAACAGTCAACTCAGCTAACGCAGGTTCGCGGTCTCCGCTGGCAAGCATTGCCGCTATCTGGCGGCCTGAGCCAGCTGGGTAATGGCAGCGGTCATATGCGATCTCAGCATGCTCTCTAGCAAGTTGAGGGTCGAAATATTTTTTGCTGCACCAGATCACGTACTGGGCTGAATAGTCCAGGTATTGATCTCGTTCTGTTGGGGCAGGCGTAAGTAGCAGGGCAAGTGACTCATCCGGAATGTCGATTACCTCCCGAGTTCCTGTGGCAGACATGATTGACGTGAGTGAAGTCAATCGATCAGGTCGCTCTATGGCCATGGTCTGAGCGATCATCCCTCCGAGGGACGCGCCAACTACGTGAGCCTGCTCGATTCCGAGGGCGTCAAGCACTCCAAAGGCGTCATCGGCCATATCCGATAGGTCGTATGGGGCATCGGAGACTTCCTGACCTTCAAGCGCCGCAGCGACAAGGGCGAGAGAATCAACCTCAACGCCGTCAAGCTTTGTCGAGAGGCCCGCGTCTCGGTTATCGAATCGAACGACGTGAAATCCTCCGTTGGCAAGCATTCGACAGAAACCCTCGTGCCAGTGAATCAACTGTGCTCCTAGGCCCATCACCAACAAAATCGTTGGGTCAGATGGGGAGCCAATCGTGTCGTACTCCAGTTCAATCTGCCCTAGTAATGCGCGAGGCATTAGCTTGACGTAGCCGGAGTGAACTCAGCCTTCATGTGTTTTACTCCATGGATGAAGGCGGACTGAAGTGGGTCTGGATCCTCCGTAGCGTGAATATCAGGCAGTCTGCGGAAAAGTTCACGGAACATCACCGTGATTTCTCGACGCGCTAGATGAGCCCCTAAACAGAAGTGTGGACCGGGGCCGCCGAAGCCGTATTGGGGGTTTGGGACCCGCTGAACATCGAATCGATACGGGTCGTCGAACGCTGCAGGGTCCCGATTAGCTGCGAGATAGAACATCGCGACTTTTTCCCCTTCAGAAATTTCTTGTCCACCTAGCACCGTGTCCTGAGTGAGTGTGCGTCGCATATAGGTGACGGGGCTGGCAAGCCGAACTATCTCTTCTACTGCCGTGGCAGTAACGGCGTCGAAATCAGCTGCCCATATGGCCCGTTGGTCGGGATGATCCGTTAAATATCTCAAACCCCAAGAAATCGCGTTTCTGGTCGTTTCGTTTCCTGCAACCACTAGGAGAACAAAAAAGCTCGCTAGGTCCGCTTGATCTAAATAGTCGTCTTCCAGATCGGCGTTTACTAACACACTCGTCAGATCGCGCCCGTCTCCGCCCTTTTTTGCCTCGGCAACTTCGCCCATCAACTGCGCGAGGTCGCCGCCAGCGTTGAGGAGAGCGCTCACGAAATCAACGCCTTCTGGCGTAAATTCTGGATCTCCTATGCCGAGAATGATGTTTGTGTTGGCGAAAACCATCTCGTACGCCGAGTCGGGCACCCCCATGAGATCGCACACAATCTTGAGAGGGAGAGCCGCAGCCACGTCGGTAACGAAGTCACACTCACCTCTCTCGGCGATCTCATTAACGATGGCGGCCGCCACGTTTTGAACCGAAACTTCCAACGCGCTGAGCATCCGAGGAGTGAATCCTTTCGAGATGATCCGGCGAAGGCGCGCGTGACGTGGATCATCCATGGAGATCATCGAACTGAAGAATTCGAGAAATTCTTGAGGCGTGTCGATGATGGTTATTCCTTGAGCTGAGCTGTAGATCTCCGGATTTCGTGACACCGTTGCGATGTCTTCGTGGCGCGTGACGCACCAATAACCCGGCCCTGCCTGAAGATACGGATTCGGTGGCAACGGCTCTTCAAACCAATCCAGTGGAGCCTCGGCGTGTAGCCGGGCGATAGCTGAATCGCAGTCAGATGCAGGTTGCAGCCAAAACAAGGGATCCATCAGGTTTGCGTGAGTCGTATTCCAGTTCCGCATGCCGCGACGCTAACACCACCACTTCTGCAAGCATGAACCCGTGAACATTAACGAACCAACACCTGCAGAGATCGTCGAACGTTACACCGAAGAGCTCTATCACCAACGCAACCTCGACGCGCTTGATGGCTTGATGGCGGACCCGGTTGTTCGTCACGAGCCTGACGGAAGTCGGGTGACACTTACTCTCGAAGAGGCAAAGGTTCGCGTTGGGTCATTCCACGAACAATTTCGTTCGATGCGATTTACTAACCGAAAAATCGTTCAAGACGAGGACTCAGTGGCGACGGCTTACGAGGCCGACTTGGTTGACCAAGATGGAGATGTCGTGACTATTTGCGGGATAGAGATATTCACAATTCGTGCGGGGCGTATTACGGAAATTTGGAATCCTCCAGCTGGCGATGGATCGTGGGGATGAAGCCACTCAACTACGTCGTCCATGGTGCAGGCGGCATCGGATGCGTTGTTGCTGGCCGGTTGGCGGATATAGGACGCAAAGTCCAACTAGTAGCACGCGGGCCTCACCTCCAAGCCCTCCAATCTGACGGATTAACCCTGACGCATAACACCAAAGGACACTGGCTTCTTCCCGCCTCGGCAACCGCGCACGATCTTCAAGTAGATAATCAATCCGTCGTTCTTCTTACAATGAAGACCAACGACACGTTCGCGGCAGTCGAGCAACACTCGTCGCTGTACAAAGAACTACCGCTGGTCTGTCTTCAAAATGGAGTGACGAACGAAGAATGGCTCTCACAAGAGGGATACCGAACTTATGGGTGCACTGTGATGGTGGGAGCGGGGATTATCGAACCAGGAAAAGTTCGGCATTCAGGCGGTCGTCTGCTGGAAGTCGGATGTTGGCCAACCGGGAGCGACTCGACCTGTCAGGAATTTGCATCTGATTTGATCGAAGCCGGCATGGAGGCAGTAGTTGACGAACGTGTCATTGATGGCAAGTGGGGGAAACTCGCACGGAACCTGGCAAATGCGTACTTGGCATTAGTCAATCTGTCGGTTCAGGAAGCTTCTTGTTATCCGTCGGACCGTCAGTTCATTAGCGATGTAAACGAGGAGGCTGCGAATGTTTTTGACGCAGCCAATATTTCTGTTCGGACAGTCGGAAAGCGAAACCTAAGGCAACAAATCGCACGCCTTCGTGAACCAGGTGTCTGGTCGGCGAGACCACCGGTGACCGATGCGACGAGGTCGTACCCAAGCACTTGGCAAGACCTCGCCCTTCAGCGGGGACAGGTTGAAGTCGACCACTTCAACGGCGTCGTCGTTCGGCTCGGAGAGAAATACGGAGTCCCTACGCCTCTCAATCGAGTACTACGTGATCGTTGTATTTCCGCTGCGCTAAACCGGACCATGCCTGGGTCCGAGACGACCAAGTCGCTTCGGTCGGCGGCTTCCTAGAGTGCCCGGAGTGGGATTCGAACCCACACGCTCCGTTAGGAACCGAGGGGTTTAAGCCCTCTGCGTCTGCCATTCCGCCACCCGGGCTAATGAATTAGACGCTGCTCAGCCTAGGGGCCAAGACCCGTAGCAATGTCTATCTAAGCAGCTGCAGTGCTATCTGCCGGACCTGAGCGGTGGATTAATGCAGTTGATCTACGTGACGGTTTCGGCCCAGATTTGTGGTCCCCTTGGATTGCCGCATCCCACAACACGTTTCGAACCTCCCCCGCTTCTCTCTGAGTCAGCCGATTGCAAACAATCACACCTTCGACCAAATCCGCAATGACGGCAGCAAACGGACGGTCCTTGACCCGTACGGCGACAATCGACCCTGAACTATGGCGACGCACAGTTCGGTCTAAATGACCGTCATGGGGTGGACTGCGAAAGCCGGGAACATCGAGTCCTATGCCTTTGCCGGCTTGCGTAATCGCTCTCGCGAACATTGAGAAACGCACCGACGGGGCACTCTCGATGTCGGAAACACTTGCCGGACCGTGTTCTTGAACGGAAGTGACTCCAACAGCCGCATTTCTCCCTTTGTCAATCTCGTTTTTCATCGGCTCAAGCTTCCACTAGGGGTAGGACAGCTAGAGGCAAAGAATTGATGCTGCTAACTCTCAAAAGACCTACCGACACCAGAGCAAGCTGATTCCAACACATTTGGTGGCGACGACAGTTGGCAGACGAGAGCTACCGTGGCATCTGTGGCACAGAGTGGTGAAATGGAGGTCAGGGACCTTGTCCAAGATGCATCGCTTACTCCTGCTCAGCGAGCCACTCTCGAATTAATTCGGCTGCCGAATGAAGAGCGCATCATTCACGCGTCAACTTTGAGAGCGCAAATTGAATTCGAACTCGAAAAAGAAACCGTCGATCTTGTCGACCGTCTGGAAGAACCGCTCTGGGTTTCCAAACGCCAACTTCATGCGGTGAACAGTTGCGAAGCCCTGTATGAAGCGCAAGAGGGTGAGCCCTTCGAATGGCGTGTTCCCATGACCAGGGGCCAAATTTTCCATAAGTGCGTGGAACTATCGGTACACCTTTCGCCCAAACGCACGGCATCGGAGTTAGTCGATGCAGCAGTTAGCGGCATCATCAGTCGCGGAGACGGGCTAGCAGAATTTCTCCTGGGCTTAAGCGACGTCGAACGGGCCGAAATACGGAGCGAGGTGGCGGCTCTCCTTCAGACTTTTTTTGACACATTCCCCCCATTACGAAGAGCTTGGCACCCGACTACCGAGTTGCCCCGGAAGGTATCCCTTCACCGGGGAAAGATCGTGCTCCAGGGAAGATTTGATTTAACCGTGGGGAGACCTGAGGAATTAACAGCTGGGCGAGTTCTCATTGAACTCAAAACGGGACGTTCTGTACCGCATCACCTCGATGATCTCCGCTTCTACGCATTATTGGAAACTCTCGTCGTTGGAGTTCCACCTGCATTGCTGGCAAGTTTTTACGTCGATGCAGGACGAGTTCAAGTTGAGACGGTCGACGAAGATTTATTGCGCGCTGCAATGCGTCGAACCACGCAAAGCATTGAACGACTAATCGAGCTGCGGCTTGGTCAGACCAAGGCGCACAAGAGACCAAGTGGCGCCTGTAAATGGTGTCCTGTCGCCGGAAGTTGCGCTCCCGGCCAAGCTTGGCTTGAAGAAGCAGCAACACGTGGAGCATGGTAACCACGCGTGAGGGGGGTTCGGTTAAGCGCTCACGGTCATCTCAGACACAAGTTGCCAAAGTTTGTCTCGACGTTCCTCCCACTCCTCAGCCGTGATTCCGAAACGCATGTGGTCTTCCCAGACCCCTGCGATCCGCAAATAGCCCTCAGCTAAGCCTTCGTACCTCACACCCAACTTTTCAACTACCCGACGGCTCGCGCTGTTCCGAGGAATTATCGATATCTGAAGACGGTGCAAACCGACGCGATCGAAGGCGTGCCCAAAAACCGCGACAAGTGCCTCCGGCACAAACCCGTGACCCGCCCAGCGCTCATCAACCCAGTACCCAATATGGCCGCTTTGAAACGCACCTCTAACGACGTTATTGACGTTGATTTCTCCACAGAAGTGTCCCCTATGCCACATCGACCATGCGAAGCCTGTGCCCAACTGTCGTTCTCGATCTCGTGCATTGCAACGAACTGAAAAAGCTTCGGGGTCCGAAGTTGGGTCTGAAGCACCATCAACTGACGCGGGTTCCCATTTTGTTAACCAAGACTCGCAACGGCGACGGACCTCACTCCATTGAGCGAAATCGTGCGGCCGTAGACCTCGCAGGAGCAGACGCGGGGTGTGTAGGTCGCTCATCGATCGAACACTAGCGTGCTGCGACAGCCTCTATCTGAACTGGAGTAGTTCAGCCGCGATTCCATCTAGAAGGTCGCGTTCACGAACAAGACAGCTGTCAATATCCCAGTGCCGCATCACCGCCACGAGAATGCAACAACCACCGACAATCACGTCAGCCCGAGCCGGTTCAAGTCCAGGGTTGTGTTTCCTGTCTTCAAGAGGCTCCGTGGCAAGGGTCCTAAATACATCTTCTGCTGCTTCTCGTCGCAGAACAAAGCCGTCGATCACTTTGGGGTCGTACGGTTCGAGACCAATTTCGACTGCGGCAATGGTAGTGATCGTTCCGGCCACACCTAGGAGAACAGCCGGCTTCCCCATCGGCGGGTGATCTCGGTCAACATCGTCTAAATGTAAGCGCGCGACTTGGATGGCTCCGCTTAACTCCTCGGGCTTCGGCGGGTCACTCACTAGGAACTGCTCTGAGTAGCGCACAGAACCCATATTCACTGATTGATATAGGTCTGGAGAAGAGCATCCGAATGAGAATTCTGTCGAACCGCCACCTATATCAACAACCAAAAAGGGCCCGTCACGTGGGTCCAGGTCTGCTGTAGCTCCCAAGAAGCCGTACCGCGCTTCTTGCTCCCCGGTCAGCAGTTCGAGTTGGTGACCAAGGGCCGCAGAGGCAGGGTCAAAGAACTGGTTCCGGTTATCTGCGTCGCGAGCTGCGCTTGTAGCAACAGCTCGAACCTTCTGAACGTCGTGAGTCCTGATGATGCCAGTGAATTCACTTAACGCTTCTAAAACCCGTTCGATACCAGCTTCACTGAGTTCTCCCGATTGCTCTAAACCGCGCCCCAGTCCTGTGACACGATGCATCCGGATATCCAGAGAACGGCCGTCAGTAACCAACAACCGGGTGGTGTTCGTACCAAAGTCCAATACCGCGACGGGTTCAGGATCAAGCACCTTCTTCCGCCTCGAGCTGCTCGACAACCCAAGCGCCAACCGGGTCATCACCCACTGCTAGATGATGGGCAAGATGCGTGTGTAAACACTTAACTCCGGTGCGTGTCCCTCCAACACCCCCGGCCGGTCGAGGCCCGAGATGACCTTCGGGAATCTGGGCATCACGCTCAGCGGCGTACCCTTGGTGAGTCGCAGCAAGTTCACTGGCGTCTACAGCTTTCTCCGCGGCTCGCACTCCCCCTCCGCCCTCTAGACGAGCTACCCGACGTGACAAATCACGACCCACAAGCCAATAGCGGGTGGGCATGGGACGGCCATCATTCATGATCGGCCCATTGCGAATAACAACAGGACCTCCCTCGCTGTCAACCACCACAATGTCGAAGTCGACCTGTGGGTGTCTACCAAGTAACGCCGCTACGTGGCTCACCTCTTTGGCCGATGGGAGCTCTACGGTTGATACTCTCACGGCATCAATGTTCACGATCGGTCTCTTCTGGTAATTACCGCTTACGGCGACGAAGAAGAATTAGCAGTAAGGCAACAATCGCGAAGGGGCCGAACCGCTTCAACAACGGTGCGCCAGCGGTGTCTAGTAAATCGACAGGCTCAGGTTCGGGCATATCGACTTTGCGTGGACCCGAATCGTCTTCAGACGAAGTGTGAGCTTTCGAATCATTCTCTTCACCCACAAGAACCTCAGAATTTTCGTCGGCGCGGGCTGTGGTAGCTGCCGATTCAAGAAGCTTCTGTTCAAGACTCTCGACGAACTGACCTATCAACTTTTCTGAGACGTCGGCCATCACTCCGCGGCCGAACTGGGCAACTTTGCCAGTCACCTTCAACTCGGTCGTAATCACGATGTGGGTTCCATCGCCGTCGGGGGTCATTTCAGCGGTCACCTCTGCGGCAGCGTTACCCGCTCCACGGGTGTCACGTCCGCTTGCATCGAGCACGACTCGGTGTTGACTTTCATCTTTCTCTGTGAACTTGACGACGCCATTATATTGAGCGGTAATCGGTCCAACTTTGACCTTTACCTGACCCTTGAACTCCTCGCCGTCAATCTCAGTGAGTTTTGCTCCGGGCATGCACGGGGCGATGTATTCGACATCAGTCAGGGTTGCCCATGCTTGCTCGATCGGAACGCTAACTCGGAATTCATTTTTCAACTCCATCGTCCGAGATCCTCCACAGTATCTATGTCGTCGGGAGAGCCCTCGCAGGCTACCCGCTCAACCAGTTCCGGCCTCGTACGCAAAAGAACACGCGCTCCTTCGTCCCCAGAATCCGGTAATAGCGACCACACTGAACTAGCTAAGCGCACAGGGTTCCCAGCGCGCCCCTCATAGGTCGCAACTGCAATCGGCGAGTTACTGGCGGCGACCGATTGCCATGCTGTACTCAAGACTCCCGGTTGGTCCCCCAAGCCGACGACGAGAGCGTCAAAACCACCATTCTGAGCCCAATCTACGGCCGTCCCCAGCGAGGTAGCGATTCCTTGTTCATAATCGGGGTTTTCGACTATTACTAGCTGAGGCCAGCCCGCCAAGACTCCCTCTACTGGTGCTGAACCGGTAACCACCAACAAGTCTGTCAGTCCCGAGTTCACCATTGATCGCGCAGCGCGCTTCACTACCGCTTCACCATCTAGCTCGGCGAGAAGCTTGTGGCTAGGACCGGCATAACGCGATCCAACCCCAGCTGCGAGTAGAACACCTGCAACCTTCACAATTTCAGTACGACCTCGGCATACCAAGAACTTTGTTCGACACGTAGTTCATGACCATCTCCTGGCTGACCGGCGCGATCTTCATTAGACGGCTCTCTCGCCAATAGCGCTCAACGTCGTACTCCTTGGCATACCCAAAACCACCATGAGTTTGCATCGCTCTATCGGCACAATCAAACGCTGCTTCGGACGCAAGATACTTCGCCAGATTCGCTTGTTCTCCGCAGTCAAGTCCGCTGTCGTAACGCCAGGATGCATCTCGAATGACTAACTCCACCGCATGCAGTCGAGCATGACTATCGGCCAAAGGAAACGCCACACCCTGATTTTGGCCAATCGGGCGACCGAAGATGACGCGACTATTTGCATATGCGACGGCCTTCTTGAGAGCCGCTTTTCCAATTCCCAGTGCCTCGGCGGAAATAAGAATCCGCTCGGGGTTTAACCCGTCCAAGATGTACCTAAAGCCCTCGCCTTCCTCCCCCACTCGACGGCTCACCGGGACACGGAGACCGTCGTAACGAACTTCACACGAGACAACTGCGTTACGTCCGACTTTAGGGATTGGAGTTATATCGACCGCAGGGTCCTGTAAATCAACTAACAGCAGTGTCATTCCCCGGGTTGGTCCGTCGCACAATTCTTTCGGTGTAGTTCTGACTAGCAACAGGCAAACATCGCAGTAGGGGGCTTTCGTGGTCCACACCTTGGCGCCATTGACTACGTACTCGTCGCCATCACGTTCGGCTCGGGTGCGAATGGAGGTGGTGTCAGTGCCTGCGTCGGGTTCTGTGACGCCAAAAGCGGCATGAAGGGACCCGTTAGCTACCTGGGGCAAAATCTCGTTGACTAGTTCTGGGGAACCATGTTTGCGCACCGGTTCCATCCCAAACATTGAGAGGTGGATAGCGGAGCACCCATTCATCGCCGCACCACTTGCGGCTACTTCTTCCAGAACAATCGACGCTTCGGTAATCCCCTGGCCTCCACCTCCATACTCTTCGGGGATGGCTATACCCACCCATCCACCATCAGCCATGGCCTGATAAAAGTCCCAGGGGAACTCGTGTTGCTCGTCTTTTTCCCGCCAATACTTGTCAGGAAATTCAGTGCAAACCCGGCGCACGCCGTCGCGAATGGCTTCGTGGTCTTCAGAAGGAGAAAAGTCCATGGGTGGAAAGGTAGTGGGCAGCGCACCACTTGGCTCAATGAATCGAACCTTGCCCCTCACTGAGGCTTGGAGCGTTTCGGCCCGTTCGCATAGCAATGATCTCAGCGACGATAGAAACTGCCGTCTCTTCTGGTGTTCGCCCACCGATGTCGAGACCAATGGGGGATCTGACGCGTTCCATCTGTTCGATCGTTACCCCTTCCTCTATTAGCCGCTTGATTCGTTTCTCGTGAGTTTGACGGGAGCCCATTGCCCCGAGGTACCCGACGCGAGTCGGCAAGGCTCCAACGATCGCTGGTACATCAAACTTGGCGTCATGAGTGAGGACGCACACCGCGTCTCGAGGACCGAGATCGCTTCCGATTCGTTCAAGCAAGCGGTCGGGCCAGTCGACCACAACCTCATCTGCCATCGGAAAACGTCGGCGAGTGGCAAAAACTTCTCGCGCGTCGCACACCGTCACTCTGAAGCCGAGAAGTTTCCCTTGACTCGCGAGTGCTCGGGTAAAGTCGACGGCACCAAAGATCACCATGTGTGGTCGTCGAGCATGACACTCGATAAAAACGCTCAAGTCATGTTGGCGAGCTTCGCCCTCGGGGCCGTAGTGTCGCACTTCGCTCATGCCGGCATCGAGCATCGCTATTGAGTCTCGACCAACCACCCGATCCAACTGCTCGTTTCCTAGGCCCCCCAAAGTCGATCCAGATTCCTCGACCAGAAGTTTGGCTCCGACCTCGGGTCCCTCAATGAGCGTCGCTAGGGCCACGGGAACCTCGGCCCGAATCAGATCTCGGAAGCGTTCGTAGATCGAGGTCACCAATCCAGTTCCTCGATAAAAAGGTGAATCGTGCCGCCACAAGTGAGCCCAACGGCAAACGCTTCATCGTCGCTATAACCAAACGAAGTGATGCCAGCCTTTCGGCGACCTTCCAGTAGCTCAAGGGCTTCGCCGACTACCGCTCCCTCGACACATCCACCCGAAACGGAGCCTGCGACTTCGCCAAGGCTGTTGACGGCCATGGCCGCTCCTGGATCCCGAGGACCACTACCTTCTATGTCCACAACGCGGGCAATCGCGACTCGCTGATCGACTGCGCGCCATCTTTCGATGTCTTCGAAGATCTCATTCATAGCTAAATGCTCTCATGTTTAGGCTGAAACCACCGCAGCCAGTTGTTCAAGCGACTCGAAAGAATGGCCTTCAATGAATTCATCCGTGTGAGGAAGAGCAGCTGCCATACCCCGGGCCAACGGCGCATATCCCGGTGTGTGTTTCAGCGGGTTGACCCAAACTTGCCGGTAACTCACTCTGTGTAGACGCTCCATCTGCTCAGCTAAAACCTCAGGCTCCCCACGGTCCCAACCATCAGAAAGAAGTACGACTATCGCGCCTCGCGCCATACCTCTAAGTCCCCAGGAATCATTAAATTCTCTTAAAGTCGCGCCCAAGCGAGTACCTCCCGACCAGTCAGCTACAGCTGCCGACGCAGCTCTCAGAGCGGCATCCGGATCTCGAGAAGACAACTCGCGCGTGATTCGCGTCAATCGAGTACCAATAGCGAACGCCTCTACCCGCGTTCGTCCAACAACCGTTGCATGAGCGAAACGGACTAAAGCTCGCGCGTAGGGCTCCATTGATCCCGAAACATCCAGGAGTAGAACCAGTCGACGAGGCCGCCGATCCATCTCCAAAAACTCTCGATGGATGGGTTCTCCGCCCGTTACAAGAGCTCGACGAACCGTGCGGCGTAAATCAGGAAGTCGCGTCCGATGTTTGGAAGAGATCTTTCTTCGAGAAGGCCGCTTCGTTGACGTAAAACGAAGGTCCATCATTAAGCGTTGAAGTTCGTTTAGCTCGCTGTCGCTACATTCAGCGAAATCCTTTTCTCTGAGAGTCTCTAAAGCGCTGTACCTGACTCTTAAAGTTGGCCCCGCCGGAGTTTCAACTGGCTCGGAGTGATCCGCCTCGTCCTCGGCGGTGTCTGTAGCAAGCGTTACTGATATCGGAGGCAACTCAACCACAATGCCGGACGCGCTCTTTCCCTCCCAGAACACAGCGAAGGCTCGATCGAAAGCAACTAAATCTTGCGGATCAGAAACGAGAGTCGACCTACCCGCCCAATACACATCTTCTCGCGACTGGAGGCCCAGCAACCCCAGAGCTTCAACAAACGACATCACCCTGCTAACAGGAACCCCCAACCCAACTCCACGAAGAAGCCGGCCAAAGGCCACCGCAATTTGGTGTGGATCATTAATCGGATTGGCTACGAGAAGCTCAGTCATTAGTGACGGCAGCCATAATCATTTCAAGCCCTTGGGCTTTCACACGCTCCTGGTCCTCCCGGTACTTGAGCACCGCGCCAAGCGTCGCGGCAATTGTCAGCTCGTCAAGACGAGTTTCTCCTAACTTCCCTAGCGCGGTTGCCCAATCAATCGTTTCCGCAACACCGGGCGGCTTGTAAAGACCGATGCCTCGCATGGCTTGGACAGCTGCCGCTACTTGGCGCGCCAACTCGTCCTTAACATCAGGGGCCTTGAGCCGAATTATCTCAACTTCGCGTTCGAGATTCGGATGATTCACCCAGTGATACAAACATCGTCTTTTTAGAGCGTCATGTACGTCTCGAGTCCTATTTGAAGTAACCACAACTAACGGAGGATTCTCGGTACCAAAGGTTCCCAGTTCAGGGATGGTGACGGTGTTGTCCGATAGAACCTCCAACAGGAAGGCTTCAAATTCGTCGTCGGCTCGATCGACTTCATCGATTAACAAAACGGGCCGCTCTAAATCAGAATGGTCGATGGCTCGGAGTAATGGTCGGCGAATCAAAAAACGTTCTGAGTAAAGTTCGTCTTCGACGGCTTCGCTGTCGCTCTCGGCCCTGCCAGCAGCTTCAGCAGTACGAAGATGCAACAGTTGACGGGTGTAATCCCACTCATAAAGCGCTTGGGCTGAATCGATGCCCTCGTAGCACTGCAGCCGAATGAGTTCTCCGCCGGTCCAAGCTGCAAGCACCTTGGCAAGTTCAGTTTTGCCGACCCCAGCATCGCCTTCAAGAAAAAGAGGGCGCTGCATACTCATCGACAGATAGACCACTGTGGCAAGGCCTTCATCGGTCAAATAGCCATGATTGCTCAAGGCGGTACTAACTTCGGCGGGGGAACTAGGGACGTTGAACATGCGCCATACAGAATACGACCTCGGACCTATGTAGCCCTCACTGGGCGTCTATTCAGCACGATACCCCCAGTTGCGGATATCTTGCCGCGAGACATCTGAAGGGATTTAGAGATGGATTTGGGTATCAGTGGACGGACGGCCGCGATTGCTGCGGGATCTGCAGGGCTGGGGCTTGGCGCAGCTAAGGCCCTTGCGGCCGATGGAGTTCGGGTAGCCATCTGCGGACGCGATGCCGCGAAACTGGCTGCTGCTGCGTTGGCTATAGGCGGTGACGTCGTAACCCTGGAAGCAGATTTGTCGGCGCCGAACTCAGGTCGAGAGTTCGTCGAAAACGCGACTGCTGCATTGGGTCACTTAGATATCCTCGTGACCAATGCTGGGGGCCCTCCTCCAGGCACATTCGAAAACACCGATCTAGATGCCTACCAAGCTGCTTTCGACATGAACTGTCGATCAATGATCGAAATGTGTCGCGCTTCCATACCCGCTATGCGAGAACGTGGCTGGGGACGGGTGTGCGCCATTACTAGCGTTGGCGTCAAACAACCAATTGGGTACTTGATGGCTAGTTCCGTGGCTCGCGCTGGATTAACCAGCTTTCTAAAAATCACTGCCCGAGAAGTTGCAGCCGATGGAGTGACCGTTAATTCGGCGCAGCCGGGAACCCACTGGACCGACAGAGTCGCAAAGATTGTGCCAGATAAAGAAACCGCTGCCTCTTCCGTGCCTGCACGAATCACTGGTGATCCTGATGATTTCGGTGCAGCGGTGGCGTTTCTCTGCTCCGAGCAGGCGAAATTTATTACGGGGACGGGGCTGCTCATCGACGGAGGCCAAGCCGCGGGACTGCTGGACTGAGCAACTCTCCGTCAAAGAAGCAGAGCTGTTCTAAATAGAAAGTGAAATCTTGTCGGTTGCGTCAGCGCAGTTCCGTCAAGAAATTCCAGCTGCTTCCAAGGCCCTACGAGTCAAAACCCGGGCCAGATGTGCTCGGTATTCGGGTGACGCGTTGAGATCTGTAGGGGCGTCAGTTCCTTCAGCAGCCTGCTCTGCCGCTTCCTCAGAAGAAGCCCCTCCGGCTAATGCATCTTCCACCGCCGCCGCGCGCAACGGAGTCGAACCCATATTGACCAGGGACACCTTAGTTGCTCCCTGCACCTCGACAGCAGCAACCCCTACAATCGCCCAGTCCTGCGCGCGGCGATTGAACTTTTGGTAGTTCCAAGAATCTCCAGGAGCTTTCGGCAGCCTGATTTCAGTGAGCATCTCATCGTCTGAGAGAGTGGACTCGAAGTAGCCAGTAAAGAAATCCGATACTTTAACCTCGCGTTCTCCGTTCGGTCCCTGAGCAATCAGAGAACCACCCAAAGCCAATACAACTGCAGGAAGATCAGACGCTGGATCCGAGTGTGCCAACGAACCTCCGATGGTCCCCCGATGCCTGACCTGTGGATCGCCGACCTTGCTCGCGACATGGGCAAGAATCGGACACTCTGATATCAGAAGTTCGCTTGTCTCAAGGCTTCGGTGCGTAGCCAGCGCTCCGATCGCAAGATGGTCGTCCCGGTCATCGATGTAACTGAGATCTCCCACCCGACCTATGTCCACCAGAACAGTCGGAACAGCAAGTCGGAGCTTCATCATCGGAATAAGGGAGTGGCCTCCTGCAAGAAGTTTCGCTTCATCGCCATATTCAGCGATCAGAGCGACAGCCTCCTCAGATGACCCGGCTCTCTTATAGTCAAAGGCAGCTGGAATCATTCGCCGAGCCTTTCAACTTACGTCCTGGCCACTACAGGCCAAGACTGCCTTAACGATATTGTGGTACCCGGTGCATCGACACAGGTTGCCTTCAAGTCCCTCACGGACCTCGGTTTCCGTAGGAGCAGAGTTTTCTTCGAGAAGAGAACACGCTGCCATGACCATGCCCGGAGTGCAATATCCGCACTGCAGGCCGTGATGCTCACGAAAGCTCTCCTGCATAGGGTGAAGTTCATCAGCAGAGGGAGCGAGCCCTTCGATGGTCATCACTTCCTGTCCGTCGGCCTGCACTGCAAGCATCGTGCAAGACTTCACTGATTCACCATTGACATGAACAGTGCAAGCTCCGCAAGAAGACGTGTCACAACCCACATTCGTGCCGGTAAGCCCAAGTTCCTCGCGCAGGTAATACACGAGCAACGTGCGCGGCTCTACCTCGGTCACGCGAGTCGCATCATTCACCGTGACACTGATCTCCACAATGGTCCCCTTCCTCCAACAGTCGGGCAGCCTCTCGGCCGAGCCCAATCATGCCCCATCAGAGGCACCAGTGCTGCACCGAAAGGCTTACTTATTTCTCGATCTAGAAATCAGCGTGGAATTTATTCCGATGAGAGATCACATCCGCGCCCGAGACTGTCGCCCCCATCTCCTGTCGCAAAACTATTTATGTGCTGATTTTCGGAGCTATAAGCACCTAATTCGAAAAGAATTTAGATAAATTACCAAAGATGGCGCAAGTGGACACCAGCAGCGAACCCGCAGCGAATACCAAGAATCAAATATTAGAAAACGCGCGTCAGTTGTTCGCCTTACATGGCTACGACGGCACTTCTATCCGTCAGTTGACAGCCAGCCTGAACATCACCCCAGCTGCTCTTTACTACCATTTCGCTTCGAAGAATGACGTGCTTGAGGGTCTAGCTGCAAAGTTGCATGACGAAAGCGATGCCTTCCTCGAGCGAATCCGTCATTTCGGTCAAAGCCAACAGGACCTGCGCGAAGCACTCAACCAGTATTACGACTTGCTTGCCGACGATATTCACGTTTTTCGCTTGGTCTACAACGACGCAGCAATCCAATTCACCCCTATCGGACACAGATTGCGGGCGCAGGCTCGGGAGTTCTATGCCTACCTGGTTGGGCCAAATCCATCGGTCGAAGATCGAATGCGAGCGGCGGGCGCCGTCGGCGTGATCCGACTTTCGCTAGAACAACGCGGCATGGAGCCAGCAAAGCACAGAGAGATCATCGTGAAACGAGCTTTTGGTGTGATGGCCGACGTTTAGCGAAGTAATTACTGCGGTTCGATCATGGCAGGTTGCCCGTGACCAGATATTCGACTCCAGGTAAATGCCAACCTGGTGGCAGGTTGATTATGTTTGCAGGGACTACAACACGAAAGATCTCGCCCCCAGGTCGCACCAGCGACAGTTGTTTACGGGCTTCCCGCTCCACAACTTTCTTATCCCGGGCGCGCTCTAGCTTCAATTCAAGTTCTTCACGTCGCTCTTGAAGTTCGCTATACAACTGCTTTTGATGATCAATGCTTTTACCCTGGTCGCGATATTGGCGATATGGCTGCAGCGATGCTGCGGCCAGAGCTACCGCAGCCACCAACACAAGGGAAATGGCCGTTCGCCGCCCTAGTGGTCCTAAACGAAATCTGACGCTTCTGAGAAGGAAGCGCCGCAACCGCGTCGACTCGGAAGTCGATGGGACAACACGCGAACCGACGAACGCCTCGGAATCTGGACCTTTAGTCCAGCGCCAACGCGGCACGGCCCCTGTAGGCCGCGGCTTCACCTAAATCCTCTTCGATGCGCAACAGCTGGTTGTACTTGGCTACCCGGTCTGACCGGGCCGGAGCGCCAGTCTTTATTTGGCCGCAGTTGGTGGCAACGGCGAGATCCGCGATCGTTGTATCTTCTGTCTCACCTGAGCGGTGAGACATGACGCTGGTGTATCCACTAGTGGCAGCTAATTCAACTGTTTCTAAAGTTTCGGTCAGGGTCCCTATCTGGTTGACCTTTATAAGGATCGAGTTCGCTATTCCCCGGGACACCCCGTCTTCTAGACGCGCGCTGTTGGTTACAAATAGATCGTCACCAACCAATTGAATTTTTTTTCCCAATGTGGAAGTGAGCGCAGCCCAACCATCCCAGTCTTCTTCGTCCATTCCGTCTTCGATCGAGACGATTGGGTATCGATCGCACAATTCGGCGAGGTATTCGGCAAAGTCGCTCGAATCGAGACTGCGCCCTTCGCCGCTCAGCTCGTATCGACCGTCACGATGAAATTCTGACGACGCCGCATCGATCGTTAATGCAATATCGTCTCCGGGTCTAAACCCAGCACGTTCTATGGCTTCCACCAAAAGCGTCAAAGCCTCCTCATTGCTTGCCAAGTTCGGGGCAAATCCACCTTCGTCACCGATTGCGGTAGATAATCCACGATCTGCCAAAACCCGTTTGAGGGCGTGATAGGTCTCCACTCCCCAACGAAGAGCCTCCGAAAACGATGCCGCTCCTACAGGCATGACCATGAACTCTTGAAGGTCAACATTGTTGTCAGCATGTTCGCCGCCATTGATGACGTTCATCATCGGCACCGGGAGAACATGAGCGTTCGCTCCTCCGACGTAGCGATAGAGAGGCGAGCCAGTTTCAGCTGCAGCAGCGTGCGCCGCGGCCAAAGAAACTCCCAGAAGGGCGTTGGCTCCCAGTCGATTCTTGTTCGCCGTGCCGTCAAGATCGATCATCGTCCAATCAAGAGCACGTTGGTCAAGGGCATCGAGACCTAGCAACGCGTCAGCGATTTCGGTGTTGATGTTGTTGACCGCAGTCAACACCCCTTTGCCTTGAAATCGCTTACCTCCATCTCTGAGTTCGACCGCTTCGAATTGTCCAGTTGAGGCGCCCGAGGGGACTTGCGCTCGACCTTTGGCGCCAGTTTCCAATTGAACTTCGGCTTCGATAGTTGGGTTTCCTCGGGAATCGATGACTTCTCGACCCAACACATTCACAATGCTGCTCATTGAACTACTCCGAGCAAAGTTGAGAAACAGGAGAGATTCATAAGGTCAGGACCGATGGTAGCCCTGGCTAGAAGCGATATCACACGCACAACTCAACGATTATTGTGTTCCGAGGCTTTGATTGCCGCCCACTGGTCAACCAGCTGCTGCTTAGTTGGCATCGGAGTGTGGGGGTCTCGGTCGAAGATGTGAGGGTGTCGGCGGATCATTTTGTCTCGGATGCCGTGGGCCACATCGGCAACGTCAAATAGTCCGTCTTCTTCTCCGATAGCGCTATGGAGCATTACGTGAAAAAGTAGATCGCCGAGTTCCTCAATTAATCCCTCAACCGAAGGCTCACCATGATCCATCAGTTTGATGGCCTCCACCACTTCTCCAGCCTCCTCAAGTAGACCGGCAATCAAACTTGAATGAGTTTGCTCTCGGTCCCACGGGCACTCGGCTCTTAGTCGACCAACTAGAGAGTGCAGTTCCATCATCGCGCTACCAGATCTAGTAAGGGGGAACTGTGGAATCCACAGAGAGGTCAAGTGGTCTGGATCAATTTCGCGGTCGAGTTCTTCCCAATCGATTTCGAAAACGGCTTCGTTGTCGGACCCCAACCGTTGCAACACAGTCACCGTCGGGGGCCCTTCGACATCTAAAGAAAGCTTGATGTCTGACAGGACAAAACGATCGTCACATTGAGCGACCAGAACCGGACCACTCAAGCCGATGATTTCGCGCTCAAACTTCTGACCATCGACGATAGTTACCGTGCTTGCGACGGGATCTATCTGCAATCTGTCCCAAGCCAAATCAAGAAAAGATATCCCGGGCAGGATTTTGAGTTCTATCTCGTTGCTTCGTCGAAGCAACTCGACGGTGTGTTCTGCAACCAGAGGTGACCCGGGCACGAGGTAAGCGATCTTGCCATGCTTAGCTGCCTCAGATACGAGTCGGTCAACGATTGCGGAATAAACGTCAGTTATCAAGTCAGAGGAGTCGTAAAGGTCATCGAAAGATTCCAGTTGGTCGAACGCATCAGCCGACGGGTGATTTCGAGTGCGAAGGTAGGTCGGGTAGGTCTCTACCAACTGGTGGACAGCAGCCGAAATAAAATCGGTGCTCCCGGGCCCAAGGCCTCCAACGGCGATCTCCGGCAACGTCACCTTACTGAACAAGCGCTACTGACAACGCAGTCGAATCCCAGGTTCCGACGCTCGGGTCGACAGTTACCCGGTACTCGGTGACGAGTTCCGCGAGCGCTTGTTGCGCGAAAGAGCCAAGTACCGTCGGGTCTTTTTCATCTTCCAGCAATTCCCGTACGAAGAAGATCAACCACAGGCGCCCAGTTGGACTGAAGTCCGAAGGCATCGAAACTACTTCCGACACATCCCCAGGAAACATTTCTCCAAGGGGCGCTGCATTGTCACCGAATGATTTGGCCCATGTCAGTAAGTCGTGGCACCCAACATCGCCGTCGATCGCTTTAGTGGTTCCTGGTGCGTTCACCTCTAAAGCAACCACCGAGGCTGGTTCGCCAGCGATCAACCTTTGTCGCGCGACATTCGCCGCGGCTTCGGTAGCGACGGCAATCAAAGTTATGCAATGGGGTGTCGAGAATTTTTCGAGCCGCGGATCTGCTTGGAAGGCTCGGTCTCTGGCCCAATCTTCGAAACCACCAGTGACGTGAGCTTGGATTTGTGAATTCAGGCGTTCATCATCAACTTCGAATTCGATCGCGAACCCTGCTTCCTGAACGGCGACAGCGGTCAGCCGGAGCCTCAACATAGAGGTGAGCCGGGCGACAAATACCCGACTGTTCGGATTTGCGGGATCAATGAGGCCACTGGGCGGCGAAGCCTCCAAGCTGTCGAGAACTGCTTCGACCGTCACCTCGCCTTGAGGGTGAGATGCAACAACCTTCGTGGGGTCCATCAACGTGGCAGTCATTAGATAATCGCTACGTAGCGCTACCCCATCGTTATCTTGATCGATTCGGTCAAAAATTTGGTCCCGCGAAAGATCATTGTCGGAGTTGGACGGGTCACCGCACGCGGCAACGCTCAATGCCAATGCGCAAATGGACACTATTGCTAAAAGATGGCGGGGTTTGCGGAAGTAGTGAGCCACAGCCGAGATGGTAGGCGTTTAATGTGTTATTCGGTAGGTCGGAGCTCACGAAGAAAGCTGAAAAGCTCGCCCGGCAAATTTGGGCCCGCACTCTTTGTATGCAACGTCAACTCCTTGACATCTTCCTTGTAGATGCCCCCTTTGTAGGGCCCGTCATTTATCAGTCGTCTAAAACGAATCTGTTCACTCTGTTTAAGTTCTATGGGCGACAACCGCACCCGGTCACGGTTCGCGACACTGATATCGCTCACTTCAAAACGAACGCATTCGGCTCTCAGTAACGCAATGTGGAGAAGGGTCTGTGCCGGATCTGGGACGAGCCCATATCTGTCAATCCATTCGGCTTCTATGTCGGCCACTTCAACGATTTCAGTTACTCCGGCAAGTCGCCGGTAGGCCTCAAGACGTAATTCTTCGAGATGCACATAGTCGTCTGGAAGGTACGCCTGAACGGGAAGGTCGATACTGATTTCGCGCGATTTTGCGACCGGTTCACCTTTAAGTTCCGCGACCGCCTCAGTTACCATCTCGCAGTAAAGGTCATAACCCACGGCGGCGATGTGCCCCGATTGGGCGCCGCCGAGAAGGTTGCCCGCTCCGCGAATTTCAAGGTCTCGCATCGCGATTCGAAACCCTGAACCTAATTGCGTTGATTCACCAATGGTCTTGAGACGCTCAAAGGCTTTTTCGGTCAAGGTTCGATTGGGTGGGTAGAACAGGTAGGCGTATGCGCGTTGCCCAGACCGCCCCACGCGTCCGCGAATTTGATGCAGTTGTCCAAGTCCCATTCTGTCGGCGCGATCGACAACAAGGGTGTTCACGCTTGGCATGTCGATACCCGATTCTATGATCGTCGTGCAGACAAGAACGTCATAGTGTCGGTCCCAAAAATCGATAACTACCTGCTCTAATGAGCCTTCGTCCATCTGTCCATGCGCTACTCCGATACGCGCCTCCGGAACCATTTGACGCAACTGGTCGGCAGTTTCGGCAATGTCCTCCACCCGGTTATGAACAAAGAAGACTTGTCCTTCACGGAGGAGTTCTCGCCTAATCGCCTCCGATACCGCCCTGTCGTCGTATTCGCCGACGTGAGTAAGAATCGGTTTTCGCTCGGCCGGAGCCGTATGAAGTAGAGAGAGGTCTCGAATCCCGGTGAGACTCATTTCGAGCGTTCGGGGAATCGGAGTAGCCGTTAGCGTCAAAACGTCGACATCGATTTTGAATTTCTTCATGGCCTCTTTATGTGAGACTCCAAATCTTTGTTCCTCGTCGACAACTAGAAGTCCCAGTTCTCTAAAGCGGACATCTTGAGATAAAAGTCGGTGCGTTCCAATCAGGACATCTACGCTGCCCCCGGCGGTCTCAGCAATAACACGCCGTTGTTGAGAAGGCTTCAAAAAGCGACTCAAAACTTCGACTCTGACCGGATGGGCCGCGAACCGTTCGACGAAAGTCTGATGATGCTGCTGAGCCAAAAGGGTGGTCGGTACTAGCACTGCTACCTGTTTTCCCTCCGCCACGGCGCTAAATGCTGCCCGCATCGCAACTTCGGTTTTACCAAACCCCACATCACCGCATATGAGCCTGTCCATCGGGTGAGGCGATTCCATATCAGAAAGCACATCTTGAATAGCAGTCAACTGATCGGGCGTTTCTTGAAAGAGAAAAGATTCCGAGAGTTCCCGCATCCACGGCGTATCGGCTGGAAACGAATACCCGGACGTATTGAGGCGAGATTGGTACAGCACCACCAACTCTTGGGCAATCTCAGACACGACATCTCGAACGCGCGCTTTTTGTTTCGCGAAGTCAGTGCCGCCCATGCGGCTGAGCGTTGGTGTTTCCCCTCCTATATATGGTCGTATTAGCTCGATCTGATCACTTGGCAGGTAAAGCTTGTCAGTTCCTTTGAAGTCAAGCACTAGGAAGTCACGTTCGGATCCCATCAGAGTGCGGTGCTCCATGCCGCTGTAACGAGCAACTCCATGATGGTGGTGAACAACGTGATCACCTGGCTGTAAATCTTCGAAAGTTCGCTGTGAGCCTGCTCGAGGACGAGCGGAACGGTGAGTTCGACGGCGACCCGTGATGTCTCGTTCCGTTAGGACAGCCAACGCGAGGGTAGGGGCGATGAAACCACGTTCAAGGGGAGCAGCGACCACATGTCCGCCAGGCTCCCCCTGGTAGCGATCTGTTGTGTGCACCCGCAGATCAATGCTTTCCGAACGCAGCGTTTTGGCCATTCTTTGCGCTGATCCTGTCCCATCTGCTGCAACAACTAGACGTTGGCCAGCGGAAATCGACAGTTCCCTTACTTGATCAAGCAGGCGTTCGGGGTTTCCGGCAGCGGTCTCCCAAGGGAGAGTTTCAAATTTGGGCTGCGTTGGGCCTGTCGAAATGCTGTCAACTGTCCAAACGTTGGCAGCGCATTTTTTGAGCATACGGTCGAAAGGAACATGAAGTCCGGGAAACGGGCGAGGGTTTCCATGGTCGTCCAATGCTTGCCAAGTGCTAGCGAGCGCTCGCGCCAAGTCGGTCTCTTCGGCAATTAGATCTGACGATCGGTCCTTAAGTCGCTTTGGCTCAATCAGTAGAACTAAAGCCCCAGAGTTCAGCAAATCTCCGAGAACTAACTCCTCACGAACGAGCCATGGCAACCATGACTCCATGCCATCAAATAACTGTCCCTCTGCGACTCGCTTCCACTGCTCCGTTCCCCAGGGCTCGTTTGCGATGAGTTCCTCTGCGCGTTTACGAATGGCGGGAGTCGGCAGCATCTCTCGAACCGACGCGATGACAACCGATTTCCTCTCCGTAGTGGATCTTTGATCGGTGACCGAAAACTCGGTTAATCGTTCGACTTCATCACCCCACAAGTCAACTCTGATTGGGGAATCTGCGGTAGCCGGAAAGACGTCCATAATGCCGCCTCTGACAGCAAACTCGCCGCGGTGCTCAACTTGGGATTCACGGCGGTAGCCGAGGAGAATCAACGATTCGGACAAGTCAGACAGATCGGCCGTACCTCCGCGACACACCTCAAGTACTTCGATGTTCGATGCATCTGGAGTCAAGCGCTGAAGCAGGGCTCGGATAGGAGCGACAACGACGTCTGGGGAACGGCCCTCTCTCAACCGGCTCAAAAAATCAACCCGCCGTCCCATGGTTTCTATACCGGGGCTAACTCGTTCGAATGGAAGGGTCTCCCATGCTGGGAATACGCCAACGCGATCCCCTCCCAACCAAATCTCCAGATCATTCCGCAAGATCTCAGCTTCGTTGGCGGTTGGGGTTACCACCAACAGCGGGGTCTGGTCAGATAACTCGGCAAGGCCGGCGACAAAGAATGCTCGGGCGGCTTCCGATACAACGACCTCTGCGGTCTTTCGGCCTATTAACTGATTCAAGATACCGTCACCAGATATTCGGCTTGGTAACGACGAAAGAAGCCCACTGACGTTCACGGTGAGAGACCGTTGACGTCATTCATTGCTCGTTCCACACCATCNCGGACAATTTTTTCNACAGCTTCGACTCCGATATGAACGGCTACTTCTAAAGCAACTCGATCTGCTTTAGAAGGTTTCTTAAGGACCCAGTCTTTACCTGCCTGTGGATTGGGCGGTTTACCTATGCCAACCCTGACTCGAATGAATTCGCCGGTTCCCAAATGCTGTCGAACTGACTTGAGCCCATTGTGGCCTGCTCCCGAGCCGCCAACTTTTACTTTGACGCGACCGGGTTCTAAGTCCAGTTCGTCGTGAACGACAATCAGACGACTCACTTTTTCTAGGCCGTTACGACGGATCAGCGGAACGACTGATTCTCCACTCAAGTTCATGAACGTCGTCGGGCATGCCAAAACGACACGGAGGCCCGAGACGCTAATCGCAGCTACCCGGGCGCGATCCGCTCGAGAGAGACGAAGAGACGCCCCAACTCCCTCAGCCAACTGTTCAACGACCTCACATCCCATATTGTGTCGCGTCCCTAGGAATCGATCACCGGGATTACCGAGGCCGACCACCAAGTAATTCGCCGGAGTACCGCGCCTCTCAGCGGCGCGGCGAAAGACCGACACTGCCGGTCAGCTTAACTATCGTCGCCAGCGTCGTCGCCGGCTTGTTCGGCGCTATCTGAGGCTTCGGCATCGAGTTCTTCGCCCTCTTCGCCCTCTTCGCCCTCTTCGAGCTCATCGCCCTCTTCGTCTTCCGCTGCGACGGCGGCCCTACTTCGTTGACCTATCGCGATCAGCGCGTCATCTTCGACCTGAGGGACAACACCGCTTCCCATTTCTAAGTCGGACACACGAATTGGGTTATCGATGGACAGTTCTGAGATGTCCGCTTCGAAGAGTTGAGGAATGTTCCCAGCCGGGGCTTCCACGGTAAGCGTCATCATTTGTTGCTGGACGACGGCTCCCTCTAGATCCACGATCACTGCTAGTCCCACGAGTGAGATCGGTACGTCGACAGTAAGGCGCTGGTCCAGGTTGATGAGCATGAAATCAACGTGAGTAACGCGATTGGCTATCGGATCGCGTTGCATGTTCTTGACGATGGTTAGGTGGTCAGTGCCGTCAACATCAAGTGTGATCACCGCATTCGGGCCTGCAGCGTTTAAAGCTGCACGAAATTTCAGTCTGTCAAGGGTTACCGAGATTGGGTCAGAATCCTGGCCGTAGACAATGGCAGGAATCTTGTTGCTGCGGCGAAGACGTCGCGATGAACCACTGCCAAGTGTGCGGCCGGTCTCAGCCTCGAGCTTCAGATCTGACGACATCGCTGACGACTCCTGCGAATAGGAACAAACAGCACGCTTCGTCCAAAGTCGTCCTGTAGGAGTTGACCATTGTAGAGCCAGCGGCTGCGCATCACTCACCTCACCACACAGGCACTCCTTCTATGACAGATTATCTCCGTCGAAGATCTCAGATACGGAAGTGTCCTCAAACACCGATTCGAGGGCATCAGCGAGAATCCCCGAGGCGCTCAAGACCTCTAACTTGTCGAAACGTTTCGCGGCAGGAAGTGGCACCGTGTCTGTCACAATGACTTTGCTCAGCCGAGAGGACTTAAGTCGATCGACGGCGGGACCAGAGAAAACAGCATGCGTAGTAGCGCACAACACATCCGAAGCTCCGTGCTCAAGGAGCGTGTCCACGGCAGCACAAATCGTTCCAGCAGTGTCAACCATGTCGTCGATAATGACGCACGTTCGATCACTTACATCGCCCATTACGCCTAAGGCTTCTACTTCATTTGCGGACTGCAGGGAGCGACGTTTGTAGATCGTGGCTACTTCGCAGTGCAATCGCTTCGCATACCTTTCGGCGACCTTCACCCGACCGGTGTCAGGCGAAACGATGACTGAACCCTCAGGAATCAGGGTCCTTAAATACTTAATGATCACGGGCGCTGCCGTGAGATGGTCTACCGGTCCTTCAAAAAATCCCTGAATCTGTCCACTGTGTAAGTCAATGCTTACTAGTCGGTCGGCACCGGCTCGCCGCAAAAGATCTGAAATTAGTCGCGCCGTTATGGGCTCTCTCCCTTGCGCCTTTCGATCTTGTCGGGCATAGCCGTAAAAGGGAGCGACCGCCGTGATCCGCTTCGCCGAAGCCCGACGGGCTGCATCCACCAGGATCAAATGCTCCATCACGGTGTCGTTAACGCTCATGTTTTCGGTAGCGGCGTGGGTTTGGATAATAAACACGTCGCCACCGCGAACCGATTCCCCGAATCGGCATTTGATTTCGCCGTTAGCAAAATCGATAAGTCCCGCATCCCCCAGTTCGACACCCAAGTGGCCCGCGATTTCGGCCGCGAGTGCAGGGTTTGCTCGACCCGTGAATAGGTGTAAGCGCTTCTTAGTAACGAGCTCCATCGCTGCTCCCGGTTCAGGATGAGGTATAGAACGGCCCCGTGACAGTACCCGACGCGACCTCGACCCCCGAGTCCAAAACCGCATATGGGCCGATCCGGCAATTGTCTCCGATCCTGGCTTGTACTGCAGAGGTCGATTGAATTTGGGATCTAACCCCGACGAAGGTGTCGGTCAGACGGACATCGGGGCCTAACTCGCTCCCTTCGCCGATAACGCAATCGCCTTGCAACAGAGTGTTCGGAAACAGGGTCACATCGGGCGACAGTACGACTGTCGCATCGATGTAAGTCGCCTCAGGATCCAACATCGTGACACCAGCGGCCAACCATTTATTGTTTGTCCGCTGCCTTAACACTGCTTCGCACTCCGCTAGTTGTTGGCGGTCGTTCACTCCCCGCACCTCGTCGGGGTCGTCGACAACGAGAGCATCGACAGAATGACCATTGACACGCAAGACCTGGATGACATCAGTCAAGTAGTACTCGCCCTGGGCGTTCCGGCTGTCGATTTTCCTAAGGGCCGCTGTGAGAAGACTGCGATCGAAACAATAAATCGACGTGTTGACTTCGGAGATCTCGAGCTCTTCGGGGGCCGCGTCAACATGTTCGATAATCCGGTTAACTCGGCCTTCAGCATCTCGCACTATGCGTCCATAACCCGAAGGATCTTCGAGGTGCGCTGTCAATAACGTCGCTGCGGCTCCCGAGTCGACATGCATTCGGTGCAGTTCAGTTAACGTCTCAGATTTGAGCAGCGGCGTGTCACCTGGGAGAACCATCAGATCAAAGTCGTCGTCTAGTTCGCGAGGCTCAAAGGACTGAAGCCCTATAGAGACAGCGTCTGCAGTACCGCGTTGGACACCTTGTTCTACAAAGTTGACCCGCGTGGGATCAGTGGATTGTTCGTAGAGAGTCTTGGTTACTGCCTCGGCGCCGTACCCAACGACCACTATGGTGCGTTCTAAGTCAAGTGCCTCCAACGCTTCCATTACGTAGCGGGTCATGGGTCGACCGCAGAGAGGATGAAGAGGTTTCGGTCGTGCCGATCGCATACGCGATCCTCGACCCGCCGCAAGCACCATCGCTGCTACCCGATGCTCGGATGAAAATCGATTCACGTCGAACGGTTCCATTCTTCGGGGCAGACGGTCGATACAAAAATTTAGTCGCAGCTTGTCCGCTCGGGGAGGAGGGCTCGAACCTCCATTGTCGGGACCAAAACCCGATGTCCTGCCAGTTGAACGATCCCCGACCGTCGATGCGTTGAACACGCAAGGGCGACGGGTTCAGCCTAACGAGGAGAACTGTCTTATGAGGGTCGGACAGGGGAACAAACCCACAGAAAGTCACGTTGGGTCTTGCCCGTGCGCCAGCTACCCTGCAGGTCCACATGGGATCCTTAGTCAAAAAGCGCCGAAAGCGCATGCGCAAGAAGAAGCACAAGAAGATGCTCCGACGCACGCGGTATCAACGTCGCAACAAATAACCATCTAGACGCGACTCAATTAATCGCTTCAGGTGCTCTAATCAGTTATGGCATAGGCGGCATCGTACGAACAGTTCGCGATGCGATGCCTCGATGCACGATGGTTTCATGGCGGCCCTCAACAAACCATGTGCCACCGCTTCCAGCCAATCGGGCTCGTGTTCCTGTCGCTTCGCTCAAAACGTCTCTCCACTCGGCTATTTCGGGTTCAACCGCTATGGCAGCTTCTTCGAGATCGTTGCCGTGCAGTCCTATTGGTCCATCCAGTTCGTCCCAGGCGCGATAGACCTCCGGCGTCGATACCCCTATGGGCGGAATCAGAAGGGTGATTTCCTGATCCAGGTGAGGCAAAGGGTCAAGTATTTCTCCTGTACCTCGAACCCGAGCTCTACCCCCTCGAAGACAGAACGCTACGTCGGAGCCCAGATCTACTGCGGCAACTAGGTCGTCCAAGCCTGCCCATCGCAGAATCGCCGCAGCGTCTGTTGATCCCCCTCCTAGACCTGCCCCGGCGGGGATTTCTTTTTCGATGGTGACACCCACTTCGCGACCAACTAGGCCCAAAGCGCGCGTCACCAGATTATTTTCGTTGACGGGCACCTCCAGCCCCGATCCGGCCGAGCGGACTACTAGATCCGAGCCGTCTGATAGAAGGAGTTCATCGCAAAGATCAACCGAGACCATCTCTGCGTCGATGAAGTGGTACCCGTCGCTGCGAAGTCCTGTCACACGTAAGGAAAGAGTGAGCTTGGCGGGAGCGACCAGACGGGTGACAGTCATCGTTTAGCACTCATGGAGCTTCGGGCAAGTGCAACCCAACTGGACAAGTTGAGTTCTTCGGGTCTGGAAGTAGGCGCAATGTTTGCTCGTTTAATAGCTTCCTCATCGACACGGCCTCTCAAACTCTTGCGGAGCATTTTGCGACGTTGGTTGAAGGCGATGCGCAGAAGCTCCTTTAGTTCAGCTTCGACGTCTAGTTTGATGTCGTGGTTGACTCGTTCAATCGCCACCAGCGCAGAACTAACTCGCGGTCGCGGGTAGAAAACCGAGGGTGACACTTGGCCGACGACCGAAGCGTTCGCTCGAAGTGCAACGCGGACGGAGACTGCCCCATACGCGGAATCACCGGCCGCGGCGGCCAATCTTTCTCCGGCCTCTTGTTGAACCATGACAAGCATGCGATCAATCGACGGGACTTCGTCAAGCACCGTAAGCACGACCGAAGTTGCAATGTTGTAGGGAAGATTCGCTACCAGAGTCCATCCAGGGGTAGGAAGAGTCTCGTCCCAATCTAAATTACGCACATCTGCGTGAATGATTTGGGCACCATCACCGACGAGAGCGGTCAGAATCGGGATCAAAGCCTTGTCCGTTTCGATCGCTGTTACCTGTGCACCGGTTTCGATCAAAGCGAGGGTCAAGGATCCTAAACCCGCGCCGATTTCAACAACTCGACTCTCAGACCCAACGCGAGACAAGCGCGCTATCCGACGAACAGTATTGGGATCGACGACGAAATTTTGGCCGAGACTTTTCTTCGGATCTATTTCCGCGTCATTGAGTAGGCGTCGAACATCAGCGAGGGACAAAGTCACTGCTTTACCTGCCACTTCGTCCAATCAAAGTACTTCTTGCACCCAGGCCAACCATTCCAGCCTTGGGCTTGCCACAGCAGATTTGCTCGAAAGATTTGCTCCTCTTTAGTGGCATCGGCTGGACTTCCGGTCCCTCCCACCCATTGCCATGAGCCCAAAGCAAACTGGAGACCTCCGAAGTATCCGTTGCCCGTATCCACATCCCAGGTGTGGCGCGATTCACACCATGCGATGCGGTCCCACATGTCGCGAGTTGGCCAACTATCGAGGTATGGCTGCCCAAATATTGTTTCTTCAACATTCGGTTCAATGGATTCATGTTCAGGCTGGCGACTGATCGGAACCGTGATTGCGGGGGCGAGGCTTGTAGCAACCGTTGTTGGCACAACCACCGAGGTCGACACAACCACAGAATTCTCGGGAACCACCGAGGTCGACACAACCACAGAATTCTCGGGAACCACCGAGGTCGACACAACCACAGGGCCTCGCACCTCCATGATCGCTTGTGTGCCAGAAAAAAGGCTTCCTACTAGCGATACTGCTAGTCCACCTAAACGGAAACCGGCCTCAGAAAGATCTGGAAGCGGGTCATCTGTGATCCTGCGACCAGTCGGAGGCGGTGCGGGTTCATACGGCGCCTGTCTGGAATCATTGATTGCCATTCCGATTACGGCGATGACCAAGGCTCCCAATAGCGCGGGAACGGCGATCCTCCGCCAGCTCTTTTGAGGTACAGGTTGCACCGCTACCCACTCCAGATTGCAGCCGGTCAACCGAGCCTAGTGATATCTCACAAATACCGGGTCATCCGGAGAAACGATAAACCTTTGATGCGGTATTCCAAGACTCTTCCGCGACAGTCTGAACCTTGACGCCTCGCGCTGCCGCCACTCCCGCGCCTACGAGCGCCACCCACCCCGGATGGTTCTGCTTGCCCCGCTGCGGCACCGGGGCTAGATACGGGGCGTCCGTCTCCACCATGTATCGGTCGGCCGGTGTTAGCGCTGCTGCCTCACGCAACTCGGGGGCGTTCGGAAAGGTCACGATTCCGCTAAACGACAAAATGGCGCCGCGCTCGAGACTGGATTTCGCCTCGTCGGGGCCGCCAGTGAAACAGTGAAAAATCGTGCGCTCGGGAACTCCCTCTGCATCGAGAATGTCGAAGGTGTCCATCCATGCTTCCCTCGTGTGAATCACGAGCGGCAGTTGATACTGGTGGGCCAATTGAATTTGATCAGCAAAGATTTGTCGTTGGACCTCACGTGGCGAATTGTCGTAGTGGTAATCGAGGCCACATTCCCCGACGGCAACAACCTCAGATGAAGAAAGAAGATGTTCGAGGCCATCAATTCCGTCCTTAGCGGCGTGGGGATGAACGCCTGCGGTGGCCCACACTCCATCGAATTCGGCAGCCCTACTGCAGCATGCGATGCTCTGTTCCACCGAGGTCCCGACATCTATGAGTCGCTCCACGCCAAGCTCTTTTGCTGCCTTGACGACCAATGCCGCGGCGTCGCGGTCATCCGGTAAATGACAGTGGTTATCGGTCCAGCGAATTTCGTTCATTTGAGTCGAGGAAATAAGGGTTCTCCTTTAGCTACAGGGAGGCCCGCGGGATACCTACCCCACGCGATGCTTTCCGGAAGTCGTTCATCCTCAGCGTCATCGCTAAGCCCGATCCGCCGACGAATTTCTGCGCAAGCGTCCGGGACTGCGGGCGAGGCAAGGATCGAGACGATGCGCAGGACCTCAAGGGCATCACCCAAGATGGCATCGACTAGGGGGCCAGGTTCCACCTTCCAAGGTTCAGCGTCCTCTAGGAACGCATTTGTCTCCCGAATAATCCTCCATGTCGCATCGAGCGCTTCTGAAGGCGATACCCGCTCCCAAGACTCTGCAGTTGTTAGATATTCCTGAGCAACGATGGGAGCTAGTGGACTGTCAGCGCGCGCTGCTGTTCCGACGCCGCCGCATTTGGACGCAACTACCGTCGTTACGCGACTGAGCAAGTTGCCAAGGTTGTTGGCAAGGTCTGCGTTGTATCGAGCCGTCATACCTTCGTGGCTGAAATCGCCGTCCGGACCAAAGATTTGGTCGTGAAGGAAGTGATGTCGAACTCCGTCAACTCCAAAATCTGCGACTAGATCCGCTGGAGCAATCTGGTTCAGTCGAGTTTTAGACATCTTCTCGCCGCCAACCAGTAAAAACCCGTGAACGTGGACTCGTTCAGGTGGAACCAGGCCAGCACTCATGAGCATCGCGGGCCAGTAAACGCAATGAAAGCGAAGGATGTCTTTGCCGATGAGGTGGGTTGCGGGCCAATACTCAGAAAAAGCAGACGGATCGTCTACATATCCTGCCGCGGTGATGTAGTTCGTTAAAGCATCAAACCAAACGTAAGTGACGTGGTCCGAGTCCCATGGGAGCGGAATTCCCCAGTCGATGGAGGTTCGACTGATCGAGAAGTCGCGAAGCCCTTGGTTGATGACCCCCAAGGCTTCGTTTCGCTTCGTGGCCGGTACCACGAAATCTGGATGAGCTTCGTACCAATCTCGGAGTGGTTGCTCGTACCGGCTTAATTTGAAGAAGTAGTTCTCTTCGGTTACATGTTCAACCGGACGGCCATGGATAGGGCACTTCCCTGCATCAAGGTCACCTTCGTTGAAGTACGCCTCGCAACTGACGCAATAAAGGCCTTCATAAGTTTGGAGGTCGATATCTCCATTGTCGTAGCAGGCTTGCAGCAACTTCTGAACCGCTATGTGGTGACGCTGTTCACTTGTCCGTATGAAGTCATCGTTAGATATTCCCAGTTGAGCCCAAGCATCCTGAAAACGGACGACTGTTTGATCGGCCCATTCTTTTGGAGTGCAGCCGTTTTCTTCCGCGGCACGCTGGACTTTCAGGCCATGTTCATCTGTTCCGGTCAGGAAGCGGACATCGCGTCCGAGTAGTCGATGCCATCGCGCAACGGCGTCCGCTGTGATGGTGGTGTACGCGTGCCCGATATGGGGCGCGTCGTTCACGTAATAAATCGGGGTGGTGACGTAATAGGGGTTGGCCACGCATCTCATGGTACCGACACGTCTTCGAGCAGCCGCGGGCCTTTAGCACTTAGGTTTCATTCGCCAACTTCGAGAGCTAGCGCATACACCCGATTGCGGGCGACACCAAGAGTGGCCGATATGTGATCGATCGCGGCGCGCCGCGTCACTCCACTCTCCAACTCCATCTGTAGGGCTTCCAGAACTACCTCATCATCGATTTCTATTTGTGGGGCTCCACCAACGACGATCGCTATCTCGCCTTTCACATCACCCGAGAAACGAGCGGCGAGTTCTGCCAGAGTGCCGCGAGCGCTTTCCTCATACAGCTTGGTCAACTCGCGCATTACAGCTGCAGGTCGGTCGCCCCCACAAAAGTTGACGAGATCATCAAGGGTTGCCTTCAACCGTCGAGCCGACTCAAACAACACTGTGGTGCGAGCCTCGACCGCTACTGAGGCCAATCGTGCCTCTCGTTCCTTCCCTTTTCTAGGCAAGAAGCCTTCCATTACCCACCGATTGCTCGGAAGCCCCGAAAGTACCAAGGCAGCGACGGCGGCAGTCGGTCCTGGCACGACTGACACCTTGTATCCCTGTGCTAAGACGTACTTCACCAAGCGCTCGCCCGGGTCAGAAATCGCCGGTGTACCCGCATCACTAACTAGCGCTACGTCTTGGCCTTGACCAAGCAATTCAACCACTGTTGGTCCAACTAAAACTTCGGTGTGTTCGTTGGCAACAAGTAACCGCCGGGCGCGCAAACCGAGAAGCTCTAGAAGTTTCCCTGTTCGCCGAGTGTCTTCACAGGCAACAGCCTCCGCCTTTTCCAGAATCTCGCGTGCTCGTTGCGATATGTCACCCAAATTACCGATTGGTGTGGCGACCAGATAGAGCGTTCCCTGACCTGTCTTCTCAGCAAATTCGTTCATTTGGCGGGACCCCAGATCATTTTGCCATTTGGTGGTTCAGTCAGCCGTAACCGGCACCCATAGCAACATCTATCCTCGTCGAGAAACATTCCAGATTTCTGTTCACCCAGCGAAGGAGCTGTTCTCATTCCATCTTCGCCCGGGTCGGAGTCTTTTGTCGATTAGGGATACAACCGTCAAACGTTGAATCGAAACTCAACAACGTCTCCGTCTTGCATTCGATAGTCCTTCCCTTCCAAGCGCAGTCGGCCGACATCTCGCGCGGCGGACCAGGAACCCAAAGCAAGTAGAAGGTCGTGCTCGATCACCTCGGCCCGAATGAAGCCTCGTTCGAAGTCAGTGTGGATTCTTCCCGCACATTGGGGCGCTTTCCAACCATCTTTAAACGTCCACGCCCGTGACTCTTTCTCTCCGGTGGTAAGAAATGTGCGCAGACCCAAAAGCCCATGCGCTGCACGCACAAAAAGCGGCAACGCACCTTCGCCTAAACCGAGACCTTCAAGTAGCTCCGCCCGATCTTCTTCGGGTAAGAGCGCAGCTTCTGCCTCGAGTTGCACCGAGAGCGGCAGTATTTCAGCGCCCGGGAGCTCGCCCCCGAGTTGCGATGCCAAGTCATTAGCTTGCTCGAGCTGGTCTTCTCCGATGTTTAATACCGCCATAACAGGCTTGTTAGTCAACAAGAAGTGCTCGCGCAAAGCTCCTCGCCGATCATCTGAAAGCTCAGCGCGAAATAGAGGCGTACCCTCCGATAACAAACCAAGCGCGACTTCAAGAGCGTCAACTTCAGCTACCAAATCTGGGTCGCGAGGATCGGCCCGCAAGGCCTTTCGACGGCGGTCGATTCGAGACTCGACCGATTCGAGATCCGCGAGGGTGAGCTCAATTTCTACTATTCGCAGATGCTCCAATGGATCACTTGGACCGGCCACATCTTCGTCACCAAATGCGCGAAGAACCAAGACCAACGCGTCTACTTCTCTGATACCAGCCAAAAATTTGTTCCCCAACCCCTCACCCTGGCTAGCGCCTTCGACTAGGCCTCCTATGTCGACAAATTCGGTCGTCGAATTCACAACTTTTTGACTCGCACTCATTTCCGCGAGCGCGTCTAGTCGGTGATCTGGCACCTTCACGACACCGATATTCGGATCTGTTGTGGCGAACGCATAGGGAGCCGCTAGAGCGCCACCTCCAGCTAATGCGTTAAAAAGGGAGGACTTACCGGCGTTCGGCAGGCCAACAAATCCAAATCTTTCCATTGGCAGGCGAGGTTACCGGCGGGTGGAGTGAACCGCCCCCCTACGCCGTGAATCGGTATGCAAGCTGTGAAAGAATCTAGAAACAAGTTGAACGGGGAGAGCTTTGTGGGGCCATTGAGTGGAGTCAAAGTCGTCGAGTTGGCCGGGATCGGACCTGGCCCGTTCTGCGCCATGTTGTTAGCTGACTTAGGCGCAGAAGTAGTGAGGGTTGATCGCACCGAGCAAGTCGATCTGGGCATCGATAGAGGTCGCAAATACAGCGTGTTGAATCGCAGTCGGAGGTCAGTTTCAATCGACCTCAAGAACCCTGACGGCGTCGAAACAGTGCTCAAACTCGTAGAACAAGCGGACGCACTTATTGAGGGGTTCCGACCAGGCGTAACCGAACGACTCGGACTAGGGCCAGAAGAGTGTCTCGAGCGAAACCCGAGACTGGTGTATGGCCGAATGACAGGCTGGGGCCAAGAAGGCCCGATGGCTCATGCCGCCGGCCATGACATCAATTACATCGCTTTGACTGGCGCTTTACACGCCATCGGAGGGGCCGACAAACCATCCCCGCCACTCAACCTTGTAGGCGACTTCGGTGGTGGCGGGATCTATCTCGCCTTTGGCCTATGCGCTGCTTTGCTTGAGGCTAGAACTTCCGGAAAGGGTCAAGTAGTTGACGCCGCCATGACCGAGGGCGCCGCCTCGCTCATGGGTTCCATTTACGGTATGCACGCTTCAGGTCACTGGTCCGATAAACGTGAGGACAACGTTCTTGACGGGGGATCGTATTACTACGGGGTGTATGAGACGTCTGATGGCAAGTTCGTCTCGATTGGTTCAATTGAAGGCAAGTTTCACGACGAACTACTAGAACTAACCGGCTTCGAAGACGCGCCAACAACCGCACGCAACGAGCAGGACAGTTGGACAGAGAAGAAGGCTCGACTGGCCGACATAATTCGCTCGAAAACGCGCGACGAGTGGGACGCCGTGATGCTCGGCAGCGATGTTTGCTATGCGCCAGTGCTTGATCTATTGGAAGCGCCCGAGCACCCACACAATGTCGCACGGGGGTCGTTCGTCGAAATCGAAGGAGTGATCCAACCTGCTCCTGCTCCTAGATTTAGTCGCACCCCCGGCGAGGTGCAGATGCCGCCACCGGCGCCGGGCCAACACACCGACGAGGTACTCACTAGCTGGGGATTTTCAAGCGAAGACGTAAAGAAGCTACGGGACGTTGGAGCCATCGGTTGACAGCGCTAGGCCCTCAAGAGGCGGGGGCCTGGCCTTAGTGAATCGTTCAACTCCCCGGTAGCCTTAACCGCATGTCGAAGCGCACGAAGAAGAGAAAGCTACGCGCTCGTCGCAGCAAGGCCAACCACGGCAAGCGGCCTAACTGTGGGAGAGGCTGACCCTCAGCGGTCGCGTCTCTTTACCCAGTTCTGCGTTCAATTGCAGAGACTACCGCCGCTGTTATCAGGCGAGCTCCGTTGGTTTGGTAGTGAGTACCGTCATCGGTTCTGACTTCTATCTGTGTTCCGTCATCGCCCGCTATGTGCTTGGTCCACACCCCATCTGGTGAAACGATCGAAGCAGCGTCCACCCATTCGGATCTGTGGCCGTTTTCAAAAACTCGACGAGAAATCGGGTTTACCGCATCAGGTAAGGGAACCATGAACGGAATACGGAAGTGCGGCAGGCCCACCCAAACAACAAGTCTCCCGGGTCGGGCAAGGACAGTAAGCATTTCGGTGATTCTGGATTGATATTTGTCAACCCATTCGGTGCCGCCCTTTTCTGATGGACCATTGCGGAATCCCTGCCAGTCGTTTCCTCCGATCGTTAAAACGACGACGTCATATGGGCCGTCGGCTATCTCGTCTCGGAGATAGCCAACCCAATCGAAATACCAGTCGCTCACTATCCCAGTCGACTTCTTCACATCTTCGGTATAAATCCAGCGATCTTCATTCCTCGTGAGGATCCGAAACCCGAGTGTCGCACCACCGGCGAGGGAGTCCCCGCCCACCCACACGCTTAGAGGTCTCGCTGCGGTCGGTTCTGCCAAAAGGGCCCGCCGATTGTTTCGCGTCCAGTAGTAATACGTTTCCTCATCACCGAGGTGGGAGGTGAGCGGGTCAGGCCATCGAAGATGAGGGGCGCCCCAGGGGTCAAATTCTGAGGGCGCGCTTTGCGGTGTCTCATTCTCAACATCTCGCGCTTCGTCGGCCCAGATGGAACTCGTGGCAAGCAAGCTCGCGATCACAGCGAGTGCCAAAGAGGACGCGGCCCGAATACTCATCGGATCCACAGTTCGTCAAGGTTCGGAGACTTTCGAAGTTCTCGAAGCAGAAGCGCCGACAGCCATTCTCCACCCCAGTGGCTCAAATGCACTCCATCAGTAAGTCTGACATCGACCAGTTTCCCCACGCTATCGGGAAGATATCTGGCGTATTTCCCTGTGCTGTCTGTAAATAGTTCACGGAGATCAACGTAGTGAACCCGATCTCGTTGAAGCGCTTCAGCACGATAAAGATTGTTCAAGAGTTGCATACGTTGGTCGAAGCCCTCTTGACGCATTGGAGGCTGTCCTACCCACAACAGAATCCGATCTTTGTCTGATGCAACTAGATCCATAATGGTGCCGATTCGGCGCCGATATTCATCTAGCCAGGGGTCATCGAAGCGGTCAAGCCATCGGCCGTCCGCGGCTCTTATGTTTTGTGCGTCGTTGCCGCCAAATGTGACGACCACAGCATCGGGATCGTGTTTCGTCATAATTTCGGCAAGCCGGGTCGGCCAATCAAAATAATCGGGACGACTTAGACCACTTGCCAAAACTGGCTCTGATGTTGCCTGGACCAAGGCTGATGTCTCGGCTAGGGATGCAAAGGTGTCACCAAAAAACTGAACCATCGAATCCCCGGCAATCCACAGTTTGAACGGGTGCTCTGAACTCCAAATGGGCTCTAAAGATTGGGGAAGTCCTTGCACGGGCAAGTCCCTGGGCTCTTGCTCATCTTCGACCGATGGCACAACCCGCTCGTCTTTTTCTGATGTTGGCACGACCTGGCTCTGTTCTCGGAACAGAGTGATTCCTTGCTCAGGTTCGTAGCGGCCTAGTAGTCGTTCAACAGCCGCTCTCGGCCACGTCAACCCTAGGGATGACGCTACCGATTCAATGGGACTCCAGACGGCTAACGCTACGGAGCGGCCGGTTCCGTCAGGTTGACGTTTCGCGTCCGCTAAAAGAGCCGCAGAATTCAAGAAGAGGGCGATAGCCAAACCTATAAGACCCGCCAATAGAATTTTTCCCGCAGGTGAGCCTTGCCCATTTCCTCTCGCATCTCGCTGCGATTCCAATTCAGCGTTGGTCGTGTTCCTCATCAGAATTGAAAGTAAATGAAGGGTGCTATTCCGTCAGGACCAAGCGTGTCGATAACGACCAGACCTACACCGAACGCTATCCCTTGAATCAAAATAGGTCGTCTACTCATCCAGTAATCCATGCGAGCGGAGGTTGACTTCGTGACGAATTGAACACCGATTGCGGATAGTAGGACGAGGATCAAGCCGGCGTTCAAGATTTTGGTGTCTCCCGAGGAGCCGGTGATCGCCATTAGAACTTCCGATGCTGCAGAAAAGGAACTGGCTCTGAAAAAAATCCAAGCGAAACAAACTACATGAAACGTCAAAGCCCATCTGAGAGCCGGGTGAATCCGTTCGATCGGCAACGATCGCTCGATAATTAAGGCGACTCCATGTATCGCCCCCCAGACAACGAAGTTCCAAGTACTGCCATGCCACAAGCCTCCTAGAAGCATGGTGATGAGAAGGTTCCGATACATGTCGGCAGTTTGTCCGCGGTTGCCGCCGAGCGGAATGTACAGATAGTCGCGCAGCCACGAAGACAGGGTGATATGCCAGCGGCGCCAAAACTCTCTCAGCGAGAGGGCACTGTAGGGACGGTCGAAATTAATCGGAAAGCGAAAGCCGAGAAGAAGCGCCACCCCAATGGCGATGTCGGTGTACCCAGAAAAGTCTGCGTAAATCTGAATGGCGTAGCCGTACACACCAAATAAGACGTCCAGACTGCTGTGCCCCTGAGGATCTGCGAAGACGCCATCAACTATGTTGCTCGCTAGCCAACTCGAAATGACCACTTTCTTAAAGAGCCCACGAAGTATCAGGTGAAACGCTTCAGCTGACGCCACGTGGCGAGGGTCCGGTCGTTTCGCAATCTGCGGAGCCATCTCTGAGGCGCGAACGATGGGGCCAGCTACGAGTTGTGGAAAAAAGGACAGGTAGACAGCGAAATCAAGCAGCCGCATTGGTTGAATCACGCCGCGACGTAAATCTATGACGTAGCTCATTGCCTGAAAGGTAAAGAAAGAGATCCCGACCGGTAATGTCAACTGAAAAATTGGAATCGAATTTCCAAGACCCAACAAATTTGATAACTCGACGGCGAAGAAGTCGTAGTACTTAAAAACTCCCAGCAGTGCTAGATCACTCGCTATGGCGACGTTTGCCCATGCCCGAACTCCGTCTCGGGCGCCAAGTCGACGACAGTTATCTATCTTGTTTCCGGCAAGCCAATTCGAACCAATCGCCCACAACAACAGCATGACGAATCGCCAGTTCCACCATCCATAAAAGAAGAGGCTTGATCCAAAAATAACCGCACTCCACACCCTGGGGTGAGGACGCGTCAACCAATTGAGTACGAAGACGACAACGAAGAACAAGCCAAAGGCGAATGTAGGGAAAAGCATCGTTTTACCGGTGGTGAAAGGGCAACGGTACCTTTCGACCGTGCAGGAATGAGGCAGGATGGCTGCGTGAGTGATCCCACCCGAGTTCTTGCAGTCGAACCTCTAGCTTGGGCCGAGGCCGACCCGGACCCAACAACCCTGCTCGCCATCAAAGAGTTGTCCACCGATCCGGAAGCTTTAACAGCGAAATTCGCCGGGCGGTTGCGATTTGGGACAGCGGGACTTAGAGCCCCCCGGGGGGTCGGTCCAGCTCGCATGAATCGTGTGACAGCGCGCGTTGCGGCACGCGCTATCGGGCGACACCTCGAAGCTCTCCAAATAGCCCAGCGTGGGGTGATCATCGGGTACGACGCTCGACCAGAGTCAGACACCTACGCTATGGATTCGGCTCGTCTTTTGACGGCAATGGGAATCACATGTTGGCTGATCGACGGCGCGTGTCCGACACCCGTGGTTGCTTGGCACTTGAGAGAACGGCAGGCTGCTGCGGCAATTGTGGTTACAGCGAGTCATAACCCTGTCGCAGACAGCGGCTACAAGGTGTTCGGATCGGACGGGACGCAGATAAGACCGCCTGCAGATACCCAAATCGAAGAGTTGATGACTTTCTCACGCCTACCAGGTGATGACGATCTCGCTGCGGTCCAAGAGGTAAACCGCATTGATTTGGCGACCGCAATCTCTTCTTACGTCGACGCTGCGATACCGGACCGCAAGGCTACTGAATCCTTAGATTTGCAAGCCAGTTGGGCTTACACACCGCTGTGTGGTGTCGGGGGCGACACAATGGAAAGGGCTTGTTCTCGGGCGGGCATTACCGCCCCCACTCGAGTTGAGTCGCAATTCGAACCAAATGGTTTATTCCCTGGGCTCCCATTCCCAAATCCCGAAGAACCCGGAGCTATGAACGAGGCCTATTCTGTGGCTGATGAAGCTGGGATAGATCTTGTTGTCGCAAACGACCCAGATGCCGATCGCTTGGCAGTAGCGATGAAGACGGTCGATGGTTGGCGTCAACTTTCGGGCGACGAAGTCGGACTGCTGTTATGTGATCATCAACTATCGAACACAACAGGAGATAACCGTCTGACAGCCAGTTCGGTCGTCTCGTCTCAAGCGGTCGCTGCTCTTTGTGCGCGTCGAGGTGTTGAACACATCCGCACACTTACCGGGTTCAAATGGATTATGGAACCGGCAGTAAAGAAACCTGAGGCACGTTGGATATTTGGTTACGAAGAGGCTCTTGGATATTCAGTAAACGACCACGTGTTGGACAAAGACGGCATTGCTGCGGCCGTCACATTTATGGAAATGGTGGCCAGTCTTCGAAGCAAGGGCCTTGATCCGTTGACGCGCCTTGACGAGTTGGCCTTTGAGATTGGTCTTTACGTTACGAGCCAAGTAAGCGCTCGTTTTGAACCTCAACAAATTGAGTCCTGCCTCGAAGCTCTTCGTAGCGCTCCGCCTCAAGATTTGGACGGAAGCCCAATAGTCGACATCAAGGATTGGCTCAATCAGCCGTCTCCTCACAACACCAACCTCCTCGAATTCCGCTCGCAGGGAGGTAGTCGAGTAGCGATCCGACCCAGTGGAACTGAACCCAAAGTAAAGATTTACCTCGAACAATTCGCTCAAAGCCCTCACGACGATCTTGGGTCGGCTCGAATCCGATGCGGTGAACAACTCGAATCTCTTGGCCTCGTTGCGCTGTCGTGGTTCAGAACCGAGTCGTGATCAAGCCAGGGGACCTGCAAGATCACGGAGCGATGTTTCCGGACGCGGGCCAACATGGCCAATCACTTCCTCAGCCGCTAACGACCCCAGTCGGCCGCAGCGTTGCAGGTCGTACCCGCGAGCCAATCCATAGAGGACGCCTGCTGCGTACAGATCTCCGGCGCCTGTCTTGTCAACGACCCGGACTACGGGATCTGCCGCAATTCTGGTAAGTCCTTCCGGAGTAATAAGAACAGAACCTTCTCCTCCCATCGTCACGACTGTTAGACCTACAAGTGCTTGGGCCATCTCAATTGCTCGGTCTAAATCGTCGACATCAAATAGAGACATGACTTCATGATTGTTTGCGAACAACACATCGACGTGGTCGTTGATCAAGTCGAGGAACGATGCGCGGTGACGTTCGACACAGAACTGGTCCGACAGGGTTAATGCCACACGCCCCTCCGGACCAACACCTGATGCGGCATAGCGCATTGCGGCCTTGGCTTCTGGGGGATCCCAGAGGTACCCCTCAAGGAATAACAGTTTCGCTCGTGCCACTAGATCCAAATCAACGTCTGACGAACACAGACCGTTTGAGGCTCCCAAGAAGGTGTTGAGAGTTCTTTCTCCATCGGGGGTGATGAAGATTATGCACCGACCAGTTGGGTCATTTGCTGGAGCTCGCGGTGTTGCGTGAACTATCCCAAGACGTTGCATGTCCGAGCTAAAAATGTCCCCCAACTCGTCGTCTGCAACTCGGCCCACATAGCCCGAAGTGCCGCCGAGAGAACTGACACCGATAACAGTGTTTGCAGCCGACCCTCCGGAAACCGTCACGCGCTCTCCAACGAGTTCGTACAGCTCAGCCGATCTTGCAGCATCGACCAGGTTCATTGCTCCTTTGGTAGCGCCGATTCGTTCGATGAACGCATCTTCTTGGTAGGAGAGCACATCAACGAGGGCGTTACCGAATCCAACAACATCGATATCTACTTTGGACTCGCTGGCAGCCATATCTACTTTCGCGCGGACTGTCCGGCACCCTAGCCAATCAACTTCGATGAAGCTCCCGAAGGACGGATAGGGTTCGGCCTGTGACCGACCAGAACCCGCATCGCCTGCCTCGACAGGTACTGCCAAGACACTACGTAATCTCCTTAGAGCCCGACCTGGAAGCCAGCTCATTCGAAGGCACCGTCTCGATTGATCTTGATGTAGTTACGGAAACGGACACCATCGTCATCAACGCCGCAGAGCTTGAGATTGGAAGCGTCTACCTTGAGCAGAGCGAGACGGTCCAAGCAAATTCGATCGTTATTGACGAAGAACTTGAGAGGGCAGAGTTTACTTTTCCTGGTGTTCTTCAACCGGGGAAAGCGCAGCTCACCTGCTCTTTCAAAGGTACTTTGAACGACAAGTTGCGTGGGTTTTATCGATCTACTTGGAGAGACGAAGCCGGGCAAGAGCGCGTGATTGCTACCACTCAATTTGAGTCGACGAATGCTCGACGCGCTTTTCCGTGCTTCGACGAACCCGACCTAAAGGCGTCCTTTGGAGTCACACTCCGAGTGGATAGTTCCTTGATGGCGGTTAGTTGCGGGGAGCTCGTCAGTTCAAGAGAACTCGGCGACGGACGCCGGGAAGACACGTTTGCTGACACGATGGTCATGTCAACCTATTTGGTCGCATTCATTGTGGGCGAGTTGGAAGCGACGGACCCCATCAATGTAAACGGTGTTCCTCTTCGCATAGTTCACGTTCCTGGGAAGGGCGACCTTACCGAGTTCGGTTTGGAGGCAGCCGAATTCAGCTTGAAGTGGCTGGTCGACTATTACGACATTCCCTATCCAGCGGGGAAATTGGATCTTATTGCTGTACCGGATTTCGCCTTTGGGGCAATGGAAAACTTGGGTTGCGTCACCTTTAGAGAGACTCTTTTACTGTCGGACCCTGAGAGGACAACTCAAGCAGAGTTAACCCGCATTATTGATGTGATTGCTCATGAGATCGCACACATGTGGTTCGGCAATCTGGTGACCATGGATTGGTGGAACGGCATCTGGTTGAAGGAAGCGTTCGCGACATTTATGCAAGTCGCCGCGACTGACGCTTTTCGTCCTAAATGGCGACGTTGGGATGGTTTTTGTGTGGAACGCGGCGCCGCATTCGACACCGATTCTCTCATATCGACTCGGCCCATCGAATTCGAAGTCGTATCGCCACAAGATGCCGAGGCAATGTATGACGTATTGACATATGAGAAGGGCGCGGCGGTTGTTCGGATGCTTGAACAATTCCTCGGGCCCGAACAGTTCAGAAGTGGGGTGAACCACTATCTAATTGCCAATAGTTACGGCAACACCACAACCACTGATTTGTGGGACTCGTTAGAGACCGCCACAGGGGTCCCAGTTCGCGCTGCGATGGACACTTGGATATTTCAGGGCGGCCACCCGGTGATTTCAGTCGAAACATGCTCACAAGGCATCAAGCTTCGACAGTCAAGATTCGGTTATGGCGAGGTTGGGCACGCGACATGGCACGTTCCGATAATCGTTCGGGCTCAAGTCGGTTTGGAGACAGTAGAACGCCGCCTACTTCTTGAGGATTCTGAGGCAACTATTGATCTCGGTGGAACGCCGGCGTGGGTGGTAGTCAACGCTGGTGGCCACGGATTTTACCGAGTGAGATACGACAAGACCCTCCGGGAGGCGTTGTCGGTGCGCGCTCTTGACGTGCTCTCCGAGGCTGAACGTTACGGGCTCGTGGATGACACCTGGTCAGCAGTTTTGGCTGGTGAACTCGAAGCGGAAGAACACATCGCTCTGATAACTAGTTTGGCTTCGGAAACTGACCTCGCGGTTTGGCAACGAATGCTGTCCTCCTTGGGTCACTTGCATTCCATCGCAGACGACGCGGGACAGCAGCGTTTAACAGTGCTTGTTCGGGACCTATCCACGACAGGGCTTGGAGTCCTGGGATTCGAACCGATGGAAAATGAACCCGCCCTGGATCGCGAGTTACGAGCGGCCCTATTCGCGGCTGCCGGCACCACTGGCCAAGACTCCTCGGTCCGAGAAATGGCGAGCGCTCTTTTCGCTGATGCAAGCTCTGGCAACGCGGTTGAGCCCAACTTAGCTGCCGCCGTGGTGCGTGTGGTGGCTGCTGCAGGAGACGCCACCACTCACGCAACTCTTGTTGATCTATACCGCGAAGCTCCTACTCCTCAGTTAGAGGTTCGTTATCTCATGGCGTTGCTTGAGCTCGAAGATCTCGAGCTATTCGGACGGACTCTCGAAGTCATAACCTCTGAAGTGCGAAGTCAGAACGCACCGTATCTTTTGTCGGCCGCTATGAGCCATCGAAGCCACGGACCACTTGCTTGGGAACTCGTTCGAGATCGTTGGGAGGAGCTCAACAGAAAGTTTCCTCAAAACTCGATCCCGAGAATGATCTCGGGAATTCGATCCCTATCGATTCCAAACCTTGCGGCAGAGATCCAAAGTTTCTTCGAGGATCATCCGATACCTCAAGGCCATCTAACAGTGCAGCAGCATTTGGAGAAGCTCAGAGTCAACGTAGAACTTCGACGACGAGAAGGCCACCGACTGGGCGGTTGACTACGCTCGCCAAGTTTGCCTGACAGAATGCAGCCATGTTCGGTCGCGCGACCCGCCGCACACTGGGTCCTCGTTACACCTTTTGGTCGTCTATAGCCGCGCTGCTGGTCGCCGTCAGTCTGCTGTGGGTCGCTCTTTATTGGTCGGCGTCGGTACTGGACTGATGTTGATTGTCCGTTTCAGGTGCTGCTGTCGACTGGACTCGCGCCGCGGCGCTTTCAGCACGGCTCATTTCACTCCACCGGTACATCAGCACAGCAATCGTGCCCCATACGACTGGTATCCCGCCGAGCTTCATCACTAACCCGGCTAATTGCTGGTCGGTAGTGGCCCCAAGGCCATGCACTCTCGGCGCCAATTCGTACGTCGCGTACAAAGGAAAGCTAGCGAAGGTAAGGAACCCGGCTGGCACTGCGGGTACTACTCCTAACGCCAAGAAGAGATAAACCATCCGCCCTGGATAGCTAGTCATTCGGTGTTCTGGTATCGGAGAAGCAATGGGCATCCACACCACTAGACCTCCGATCAGCCACAGGAAATCCATTACGAACGACCCAAACTGGTTGACTCGCAGATTGTCAACCAGCCACGGCGAATGAGTCGATATCAGCATCGCATTGAACACCAGACCTGCGGTCACTGGGCGAGAACACCTACCGACCAATTGATAAAGGCGTAACTGGCCGGACATCCGTCTTGCCATCCACTCCGGAACGCCCAGCAAGAGAAGAGGGGCGACCGCCATGGTGTAAATCAGGAACTGAGCCATATGAGCGGACGCAAGGTAGCTCGCTCCAAGCAACCCAAGGGGCCAGTCTGTGGCAACCCAGAGCAGAAGGACCGCGACAATAAAGACCCATCGTCGCGAGCCGCGGTTGTCATGCACTTTCGGGGCTTTGCGGTCTAACACCAAATACGGCACGACCAAACACAGCATCGCTACCCATATGCCCGGATAGGCGCGAAACGTCCATGACCATGGCTCTTCCAGTGTTGAGCACCAGAACCTCACGCGATCAACCCTTTTCCTTTGGCCTTCCAGGCCCGTTATTCCTGGACGCTATCGGAGGGTCGCAAGAATGGGTAGGTCCCTGGTCCATGCAGTTTGCCTAGTCGGATGCGGGTATTGGGTTCGACCCAAGCCGTCAGGGGCGAATGCGAAGACCCTGCCGTCGTGACCAATGACGGGAGAGTCCCCGTCTTCGACGGTTTCTGGGATCGCTACTAACGCTGAGAACTGTTGCTGGACCTCGAGAAGTTGGTCAACCGTGCCGGTGAGACCAACGAAGTCGCTGTTGAAGCGATCCAGGAAAGTTCTAATAACCTCTGAGGTGTCTCGTTCCGGGTCCACTGTCACGAAGAGAACCTTGACGTTAGGCGGCATACCTGGTCTATCCAGAACATCACTCAATTGGGCCAGATGTACGGGGCAAATGTCGGGACAAGACGTAAATCCGAAGTAAACCAGCCGCACCGATCCTTGAGTATCTGACCGCATCGCAAATGGCTTACCTTCGGTGTCGGTGAGCGTGGGGTTGGGCATGGTGGCTGGCGCATCGACTTCGAGTCCCGCGAAGCTGCTCTCATTGGCGTGATCGGCGCAAGCGGTGGTCAACGCAGGAGTTATGGCCAGCATCCCCACAAGCAACTTGAAAACCCATGGGAGATGACGTGTTGTTAAGACTGGAGTGGAGGTGAGGGGAGTTGAACCCCTGGCCTCTTCGATGCGACCGAAGCGCTCTACCAACTGAGCTACACCCCCGTGGGGACGTTTGGACGATACCGGAAAACTGTTGAAGGCAGAAGATTGTGGATCACAGCTGCTCGGGCTAGTGGTCTTACCGCGCAGCGTTACGTCCCATGCCTTCTTCAGGAATCTCTATCGCAAGCGCCACTTGCGGCCGAAGGTAGTGGACTTCGGCAAGTCGTTGTATCTCCCTTTTTCGACGCTGATTCAACAAAGCGAGGTACGTGAATAGAGAAACGTCGAAAACGAGGTGGATGATACCGACGACGGTGAGGCCCCCTGCGATCCACCCAAACAAGGTCAGTGCTGCGCCCAACACCAATAAGCGAAGGATGTCTCGGCGACGCACCGCAGCTTCGCGACTGTTGTTTGGCACCGAACTGCGAGGCCGCTGATACACACCGCGGCTGTCGACAGTTGATACGCGAGCTCCAAATGGAGCGGGAAGCCCAGCTGCGGGGGCCGTCTGAGAAAGAGTGTTTAGTTGACGCTGCCAGGCCGCCATTGGAGTACGTCGGGTTCCGCGGTTGAGAAAGTTACGGATCAAGCCAGGCACGAGCACAATGGCCCACACACACGCGAGAACAAGGAGCACGATTTCAGTCACTTATTTGTCTCCTCCTTCTCCGAACTTGAGCTGGCTGGCCCTCGAATTAACTGGCCATAGTTTTCTGGAACGCGCAATCGATGCCGCCGACCCGAACGACATTTGGGCCGAGCGCTGTTAACAAAGTAGTGCGAGGCGGCGAGTGCGGTGAAATGTGAACCCCTTAAATCTGCAGCGGTAGGCGGTTTTAGTTGGAACTTCGACTGTATCTGCCTGATTTTCCGCCTGTCTTCTCCCATAATGCTACGTCGCGAATGGTCATGTTCTTATCTATCGATTTGCACATGTCGTAGACGGTGAGAGCGGCAACCGAACAGGCGGTGAGGGCTTCCATTTCTACTCCAGTTCGTTCAATTGTCTCGACTTCAGCTGCGATAGCGATGTGTGTTTCTCCCAACTCAAAATCGATAGTTACGGACCCGATCATGAGTGGGTGACAGAGAGGGATGAGGTCAGACGTACGTTTTGCAGCCTGTATCCCGGCAACCCGAGCCACTGCCAGAACATCTCCCTTTATGGCATCGCCGCTAGCGACCCTCGAAACTGTTTCAGCAGTCATGTCAACCCGACATCTGGCCAGTGCACGTCGCCGTGTTGGTTCTTTCGCCAACACATCGACCATCCGCGCTTGCCCTGATGAGTCCAGGTGAGTGAGTTCAGCAGCGTCAGCTTCGCTCATGGTTCAACCTCCGATTTGGCTCATCGTTCGTTTGGGACGAATGAAGTTCACTTGACCTATCGAGTGGCCCGCCCATTTGGTACCCACAGCGGCAGAGATCGCGTCAGCGATTGCTTCATCGTTTGCTTCGCTTCTAAGGAGAGACCGCATGTCAAATTCGTCGACTGCGAACAGGCAGGTTCGGAACTGTCCTTCCGCGGTGAGACGCACGCGATCACAATTGCCGCAAAACGGCTTCGTCACCGATGCGATGACACCCACCTCACCGTTACCATCGCTGTATCGCCATCTTTCCGCTGGTTCGTTTCCGCGCACTACAGGCTCGATGGGAAAAGCTTCACCAATTGTTTTGATGATCTCGTCAGCTGGCACGACTAGCCGGTCGGTCCACACGCCGCCGGCATCGAGCGGCATGAATTCGATAAAGCGGACAGTGACATCCTTTTCTCGGCCATAGTTTGCAAAATCAACTATTTCATCATCGTTGATGCCGCGCATCATCACAACGTTGATTTTTATCGGTTGGAGCCCAGCTTCAAGTGCCGCGTCAACTCCGTCCAGAACCCGGTCTAACTCATCGCGCCGCGTCAGTTCTGTGAACCGCTCACGCTGAAGGGAATCAAGACTGATGTTGATTCGTTTGAGCCCCGCTGCAACAAGAGCAGCTGCGTGAAGTCGAAGAGTTGCGCCATTAGTGGTAAGGGCGAGATCCACTCCCAGACCGGCCAGACGTTCCACTAGCTCAGGAAGGTGGGCTCTGACGAGTGGTTCGCCCCCGGTTAGTCGAATTCCATTAAATCCGAAACGACTAACGCATATGCGAGCGAAGCGTTCAATCTCTTCAAAAGACAGGATGTCGTCTCTCGGAAGCCACTGCATGCCCTCGGCCGGCATGCAGTACTGACACCGAAAGTTGCAGCGATCAGTAACGGAGATACGGAGATCACGAACGGTGCGACCAAAGGGGTCAACCAAATCTCGTTCGTGGATGTTCTGGCGCATGATTCCTCAAGCGTAGCGACGCCTAGCTCCTTGTACGTAGCGAATGTGGCGTTGGGTCAGTTGAGAAGCAGAATGTCGACGACATCACCCTCATCGCATCCGTCGCCGTTTGGAAGTACAGCCAATGCATTCGATCGTGCCATCGATGTCAACATGTGTGAACCCTGACCTGTCACTGACCGAACGAGGATCCTTCCATCTTTGTAGCTGGCCGACACTCGCGAATAATGGGTCTTACCATCACGATGCCGCACCAGGGGCTCGGCCGCGACTCCCTGAATTGTGGTTCGGATCGGTTCAGGGAAGCCCATCATGGCCCGCAGTCCGGGTCGGGCAAATAGTTCATAGGACACCATTGACGAAACTGGATTACCTGGAAGACCGAAAACCGGCGTATGCCCGATGGTGCCAAAGGCGAGCGGCTTAGCGGGCTTGATGGCAATTTGCATCCAACGCATATCACCAACGCTGTCGAGAACCGCCTTGACGTAATCAAAGTCACCCATGCTGACGCCCCCGGAGGTCACAATCGCGTCACAGTGGTCCGCTCCTTGCAGCAACGCTGACTCAATAGCTTCTTCTTCATCGGGAACGAGTCCGAGGTCAATAGCAACAAATCCGTCGGCGGTCAGCAAAGAAATGAGGGTGCGTCTATTTGAGTCGCGTATTTGTCCGGGACCGAGATGTCCGCCGTCGTCCACTAATTCGTCACCGGTCGACATGACGCCGACTCGTAAACGAGGGTAAGTCTCAATCTCATTCATGCCCAAGCTACAGAGGACCCCTAAATGTCCTGCTGTAAGAACGGTGCTTGCGGCAAATACCATCTGCCCGATGGCGACGTCGTCGCCTGCCGGGCGTATGTGATTTCCCTCCTCGACCGCAACTTCGATGGTTACCACATCACCTGTGACCGAGGTCTTTTCCACCATGACTACGGCATCAGCACCTTCGGGGATAGGTGCTCCCGTCATGATTCTGCTAGCTTCACCGGCCCCCACAACCAATTTGGGACCATACCCCGCCGCGATTGTTTCGATAATCCTGAGCTGGACGGGAACGGTCGTCACGTCAAAGGACCGAACAGCGAAGCCGTCCATCGCCGTGTTGGCGAATGGCGGAATTGCTTCCTCGGCAATTACTTCGGCCGCAGTGACTAGTCCAAGCGCGTCGCTTACGGGTGTAAAGGTGGCGGCGCGACGGGTACAACGATCTAGGACATAAGTTCGGGCCTCTTCAAGCGGGATCATGAGCGGGAATCTAGCGGTCATCAGGCGTCAGCGCCTTTACGGCGTCCCGGGTGTCAGTTTTGCGGCTCGTCGCTACAATTTCCGTCGGCCTTCAAGGTCGATTAGGAGTTCCCGACGAGATGCCTACCTACCAATATCGGTGCAGTAGTTGTGACAACCAATTCGAGCTACGTCAATCGTTCAAAGATGATCCTGTAACTGTGTGCCCTGAGCAGAACTGCGGCGGCCAAGTGAAGAAGGTGTTCGGCAACGTGGGAATAGCCTTTAAAGGCAGCGGTTTCTACAAAACCGACACTCGGTCGAACGAGACAAGTAAATCTTCCGACACTTCGAGCCCCAAAGACTCCAGCAAGGAGTCCGGTACTAGCCCATCAGACAAGAGCGCTTCAGCCGATAGTTCAAAGGAGAAGCCGTCTAAACCTGAAAGTTCAACCCCAGCTAAGGATTAGGTCTGTGTCGCCGATGCTTTGACAGTGCGAAAGCATCACCAACTTCACTAGTCCCCTGCACCTTTAGGGGGTTGTTAAGGGTCGTTATTCCAGGAAACTAGCGCGTATAAAGCACAACGATCACTCCCGCCGCAATAGCTAACCGGTACATCGCGAAGCCAAAGTAACTGTGAGATTGCACCCAGCGAAGAGTGAAACGGAGAGCTAAGGAGCCCGTAACGGCCGCCGTTAGTGTTCCCGCAATCAAGGCGGGCCACATTCCAGCGGGAAGCCCGTCGGAGAGGACACCGTACCAACGATGTACGCCGGCGCCCGCAATTATCGGAATGCCCATTAAGAATGCGAGACGCGCCGCGCGAGGTCGGTCATAACCGATCATCCGGGCGGCCGTGATCGTAATGCCCGACCGACTTACTCCGGGCAGCAACGCCAAGGATTGCGCTACTCCTATTTTGAGTGCATCCCGACCAGAAAAATCGTGGAAGGAACGCGTGGTTCGCTCTTGCCTATCAACGAGCCACAGCAACAGCCCAAATACAGCTAAGCCGATCGCGATTATTCCTACGCGACCGCTCTGTTTGAGTAAGAACGATTCGAACAAGGTCGCCGCAATCGCCGCCGGGACCGACGATAGAAGCAACAACCATCCAATCTTGGCGTCGGTGTTCCACGGTTGTCGCCCGACCAACGCGCCAAGGCCAGCCCGAGCGTAGAGCTGGACGTCGGTCCAAAGGCAAACGAGCAAACCACTCAAGGTTCCCAGATGGAGAGCAACATCGAACGTGTTTTCCATTCTGCTGTCGCCCGCGAAGTGGTTCCATTGGAAAAGCCAAGGGATCAATTCAAGATGGCCACTTGAGGACACTGGCACGAACTCAGTAAGTCCTTGGGTGATACCTAAAACAATTGCGTGGAAGATCGGCATATTTGTGGCCGTTGGTAGCGAGAAGTGCGGTCAGTCCGCTGTGGACGGAACGATACGCGGTCGCCAGCGTCGCGGGGGGTCGTAGTGATGTCCTACTGCCCGACCCATCCGCATCGACGACAGAAACTCTTCTGGGCCATCAAAGTCCGGCATTTCTAGATAAACGGCACCTATTGCTTCCGCTACATGGGCGTCACTTCCTGCACCAATCGCTAGGTCGTGTTTAACCGCGTACGCCGCCGCTTTCTCATTCAAGCTTCGAAGGCTCGTTTTGCCGTTGAGAATTTCAATGCCGTCCACGAGGTCGTTATTGACTAATTCGTCAAGAACCTCCGCCTGCAAGTTGTTGCGCATTGGGTCGAAGGGGTGCGGAATGTAGACAAGTCCTCCTTGGTCTCGAATATTTTTTGCGGCGTCTTCAGGTCGAATGCCCTGCGGAATTCGTTCTTTAAGGAACAGACCAATGATTTCACCGGCATGTGTTTTTAGTTCCTCTCCTACGACTACTCGGCACGGAAGATTGTCGTTGAGTTCGATAGCACCCTTAATGGCGTTGTGATCTGTCACACACAGTACGTCGATACCCGTTTCAGCCACACTTTCTCGAATTTCATCGGGCGTGGTTGTTGAATCCCCCGACCACATGGTGTGTGAATGGAAATCGACGCGAATCCAACCCTGAGGACACAGGTCGCCAAGATGAGGGTGACGTCCTATCGCTTCGGGAGAGGGTGTAGTGGGCACGGCCAGCAGAGTATCAATGGCCTTACGGCTTGCGCCCGCGAGAGCTAGATCCCAGAAAGCGCAACATCAGCAATTGCTATTGAAGTCATGCCGGTTCCACTGGGCAGGAATTCGAAGTCGCTGCCAATTTCGACGATGTCGAGCAGCATTTTTTGCAGAGTTGACGCGATCGTCGCTTCGCGGAATGGTTCGCCAAGAGCACCGTCTTGAATGCGTTGACCGTATGCCCCTACAGAAAAGTCGCCGCTAACTGGGTTGACGCCACTATGAAGACCGTTGACTCCGCGAATGAACACGCCTTTGTTGATCTTCGCAAAAAGCTCTTCTCTATCATCGACTCCGGGGACGATTGAAAGCGCATGAATGCCGACACTCGGCGTAGACCGGGGCCCACGAACTGCGGACCCTGTGGAGCTAGTTCCAACGCGGCGACCGGTGTAGGAGTTATGCAGGAACTGCGAAAGTACGCCCGAATCAACAATCACATTTCGTCGCGCGGCTAGCCCTTCACCATCGTGATTATCAGCCCCTAACGATTCCATATTGGTCGGGTCGTCTACCAAAGTTAGGTGAGCGACAGCAATCTGTTCGCCGAGGCGTTCTGCGAATGGTGATCTACCTTTGATCACTCGGTCTCCGGTTAATGCGCCTACCACAATTCCAAGAAAGGCGGCTGCGACCGATGGTTCCAAAACCACAGTGACTTTTTCACTCGGCGGTTTAGTCGCGCCAAGCATTCCCGTTGCATCTTCAACCGCTTCGCTAACAACACGATCGAGGTCTAGCGCGTCTGGCCGCCGAGCCGCGTCGCCGGCGTAGCCGATCTGGGTTTCGCTGCCCTCCACCGCGAGCGGTTGAACGCCGATTGAGCAACTACCTCCCTCGCTGTGAACGGCAATCCCCGAGGTTGAGGCTAGAGCCAATTCTCCCCAACCATCGGACCAGGCGGACGAGCGGACTCCAGTGATTCGTGAATCGGCAGAAAGACATCGTCGTTCTAACTCGATTGCGACATCTGCCCTATCTTCTTCACTCAACCGAAGAACTGCGTCATCGGTGAGGTCAAGACCTGGGGGAACCACTCCGTCGGGAGCTGCTATTCCTTGATGCGGGTCGCTTTCGGCGAACTGCAGGTTTTCTCGGGCTTCCTTGACGACCTGATTTAGGACCTCGCGGTCAAGTGAACCTGCGGTAGCAAATCCTTGCTGCCCGTCTACGACTATTCGCACCCCGACAGCTTGGGACGCCCCAGAACGGACTGATTCTACTTCTCCCTGGTATGCCTTCACTGTGGTGGAACGGCTTCGAGAGAGGCACACCTCGAACTGCTCGTTCTCGCGCGCGGCGGCTAAAAGTCCTTGTGCGACGTCAGGGAGTTCAACCGGCTTCGTCAACTTGCCGTACCACCGATGGTGAGCGCTGCCACCCTCAAAGTCGGTTGCCCATCACCTACCGGAACGCCCTGACCATCTTTGCCACATGTGCCTGGGCTACCCATTGCGAAATCATTGCCAATGACCTCAATGTTTTGCAGAACATCGGGACCGTTGCCGATTAGGTTGCTCTCACGCAGAGGCGCCGTTATCCGTCCATGTTCGATGAGGTATGCCTCGGTCATGCCGAAGACAAAATCGCCTGTAGCTGTATTGACCTGACCACCTCCCAACTGCGCAACGTAGATACCATTTTCTGTACCGGAGATGATGTCCTCAGGATCTGTTTCGCCGTTCATCACAAAGGTGTTGGTCATTCGCACCATCGGTAAATGTTGATAACTCTGGCGTCGACCATTTCCGGAGAGTTCTCTTCTCGAGGAACGACTACGCAAGTGGTCCCACATGTAGTCGGTCAGCACACCATTCTCGATCAGAACATTGCGCTGCGAAGGACATCCTTCGTCGTCAATTGCGATAGTTCCCCACTCAGTTCCCATTGTTCCGTCATCAACGAGAGTGACTGTGGGCGACGCTACAAGTTCACCGATTCGGTCACGGAAAACCGAAGCTCCTCTGTCAACTAGATCAGCTTCCAAACCGTGCCCGCAAGCCTCGTGAAAAAGAACCCCTCCCCCGCCACGTTGAATGACTACCGGCAGTTGGCCACTGGGAGCCGGACGGGCTTCCAGTTTGGTTATTGCCCGTCTTGCAGCTCGTCGAGCCATCGCCTCGACGTCGTGTTCGTCAAACAACTCGAACCCGACTGTGTATCCCACGGTTTCTCGGCCCGTTTGTAGGCCCTGATCCCCGCTCGCCACGCAATTGACTGACAGCAACGTACGAGTTTGGTCGTCACCATTGAAGATGCCGTCACTGTTAGCGACCAGGATTCGCCGACGTCCTTCTGAATATCGAACACTGACCTGTGTGATCGCGCTATCAACCTCACGAGCTGCGGCATCGGTTTGTCGAAGTAGTTCGACCTTGCGGGCCTTGGAAACGGTCGACGGCAAGATCTCAGCGCGGTTTTGTGTGACTCCTTCTCCGCGGAGGGTGACTGGTTCAACCTGGTCGCCGCCCCGAGCGGCGCCTGCGGCAGCACGAGCTGCCTCTCTTAGGCCAGCAGATGAGAGGTCTGCTGTGTGGGCGAAGCCCGTTGCTTCGCCCACGGTTACGCGGATTCCAGCGCCCAGATCTCGACTGGACACCATTGATTCGACTCGCCCCTCATCGAAGTCGGCGGAGGCGCTTTGGCGATCTTCTACAAACACCTCTGCCCATTGCCCACCGTTACTCATCGCAGTCACAATGGTCTCTTGGATCAGATCACGGTCCAGCAGCGGACCAAATATTTTTTCACTCATGGGGCGTTCTCTTGGTGGGTAACTTATTTAGCTTTGGCGACACAGTACCGGCGCCGTGACCATTTGGGACTTCTCAGAAGGCTCCGAGCAGCGTAATCTTCGCTCTCTCGTGTCCCAGAAGAACTACCGCTACCCCCGTTTGCCAAAAAGGGCATCCTTAGGACTGCGTATCGTCGCGAGTGCTGTAATGCTCGCCGTTCTGCTGACACGGTTTCCGGCGACGGACCTCCAGAGGTGGCCCGATTGGCGAAGTGAGAGTTGGTTGTGGTTGATCGCATCACTATTCGCCACACTGGCGGCGTTTGGGTTGGCCGCGATTCGTTGGCAAGAGGTGTGCCGGACCCTGGGCAAGCCACAAAAATTTGCCGATGTTTGTAGCTATTTCTTGGCAGGCCAGTTCATAGGGAACTTTCTTCCTACAACCGTTGGCGGTGACATTTTACGGGTGAGCCGAATGGGCACCCACATCCGTGATCACTCGAGCGCGTTCGCTTCGGTCGTGATCGAACGGTTAACAGGGTGGGTCGTCTTGCCTCTGATGACGCTCCTTGCTTTCGCTTTCAATCCGGAACTTGTGTCGACAAAGGGGGGCAAAATTGCTGTGGGTCTCGCCATCGGGACGCTCTTTTTGTTGTCGATCGCTATTTACCTTGCAGAACACCCTCGCTTTGGAGGTCGACTCAGGGGCAACAACAGCGTGACAGGGTCACTCGCTGCTGTTCATCGAGGTCTCAAAATTTATCGGCAGGTACCGAGCGCAATGTTGCGGCTACTCGCTGCGGCGATCGCTTTTCAGGTGTGTTTGGTGATCGCTGTGATCTGTACCGCGATCGCTATAGATATCCACCTTGGACCTGCAGTCTGGTTTGCTTTCATTCCTATGGTCTTTATTGCACAAGTACTTCCCGTGGCAATTGGGGGGATAGGAGTGCGCGAGGCTGCGTTGGTTCTCTTTCTAAATGATTCCGGGGTTAGTAGTGGGCAAAGCGTGGTGTTAGGTCTCTTGATTTATGCGGTTACCCTCCTTGCCAGCCTCGCGGGCGTACCAGCCTTTGTTTTGGGAGCACGCCATTTACACTCGGAGGCCGGAATTTGACCCCAGTGGAGATGATTGTCGCGAGGATGCGCTGGTGGAAAGAGGCGCTCTTTATCTTGGGCTTCTATCTGGCCTATGGACTGGTAAGAAACCAGTTCGGTTCTGACGGGTTCTTCGCCTCGACGACCAGCACCGCGGCAAAGAACGCCAACCGAGTGATTGATTTCGAGAAACAACTTGGTCTTTTCTTTGAGGAGGGCCTCCAGCAATGGTTTCTTGATTGGGGTTGGTTCTTGTGGTTCTGGAACGTGTTCTACGGCAGTCTCCACTTTGTGGTGACTATCGGTGTAGGGGTATTTCTTTACCGGCGGTTTCCTCTCCGTTTTCTGCGCTACCGCACCGGGCTTGCAATCACTACTGCTCTGGGTCTGATTGGTTTTGCCACATTTCCTCTCATGCCGCCGCGACTTCTTGCGTCGCCTCCACCGTACGGAGGAGCGATGACCAACTTTTCTTTCGTCGACACCTTGTCGGTTCACGGGGGGCTGTGGTCATTTGACTCAGGGACGTTGCAGGACATCTCGAATCAGTGGGCTGCGATGCCGAGTCTCCATTTGGCGTGGGCCGCGTGGTGCACCGTCGCGATAGCGCCGGTTTTAAAACCTATTTCAGCTCGAGTGGCGATGTGGGTGTACCCCCTCGCCACTAGTTTTGGGATCGTCATTACCGCAAACCATTACTGGATCGATGGCCTCGCGGGCCTAGCTGTACTAGCCGTGGGCATGTGGTGCGCTCAATGGATCTTAGAGCGGCAAATGACTGAAAGGAATAACGTCCTAACTGACGGGGGCATCTGACAGTCAGCCGATAATGTGGCCGATATCCTGGACAGTCGGTAACGAACCTTATGCACATTGAGAAGATCCAGAGTCCGGCAGATCTGCGGGCACTTGACAACGATCAGCTGTTAGAACTTTGCGAAGAGATCCGAGAATTTTTGGTCGACGCGGTGTCGCGCACCGGAGGCCACCTGGGATCCAATCTGGGTGCGGTCGAGTTGACGATCGCCGTGCATCGAATTTTTGAATCACCTCGAGATGTAATTGTGTGGGACACCGGCCATCAGGCTTACGTCCATAAGATCGTTACCGGTCGGGCTGACGAATTTGACACTCTTCGCCAAAGGCACGGCTTATCTGGCTACCCGAATCCGGCCGAATCTGAACATGACCTGCTGGAGAATAGCCACGCTTCGGCTTCTTTAAGTTGGGCTTCGGGTCTCGCAACCGGTTTTGATTTGACGGACCACCGGCATCGTCGTGTGGTGGCGGTTATCGGTGACGGCTCAATGACTGGAGGCATGGCGTTCGAGGCTTTAAACAACCTTGGTCACTATGGTCAGCGCGCAGTAATCATTCTGAATGACAACGGACGATCGTACGCACCTACGGTGAGCAGGCTGGCAACGGTGATGTCACGACTTCGTCAGTCCCCCAATTACGTGAAGGGCCGGCAAGCGGTCACCAACATTTTGGACCGTTTACCTCTAGGCGTCGAGGTCAAGCGCGGGTTGTCGGGGGCGGCAGCAGCGATGCGCGATATGTGGGAGCCACCTGCTTTTTTTGAAACACTAGGGGTGCGTTATCTCGGTCCAATCGATGGGCACGATATTGCTGCGCTCGAGTCCGCTCTCCGCGATGCCTCAACTTACGAAGACGGCCCCATCGTTGTGCATGTTCTCACTGACAAAGGACGCGGATACGCCCCGGCCGAAGCCGATGAGGAAAAGCACCTTCACGACATTGGCCTCTTCGATCCGGCTACAGGTAACTCACCTTCTGTTGGAGGGGCGACCTTCACTTCAGAATTCAGTGGCGTTTTGTTAGACATAGCGGATCGCCGTACTGACGTCGTGGCTATTACGGCCGCGATGCCTGGATCTACAGGGTTGATCCCGTTTCAGGAGCGCTACCCAGACCGCTTCTTCGATGTAGGTATCGCTGAACAGCATGCGCTGACCTCTGCGGCGGGTATGGCCAGGGCAGGGCTGCGACCATTCGTGGCGATCTATTCCACTTTCTTGGCACGCGGCTTCGATCAAGTGATGTACGACATCGGGTTGCATAAGTTACCCGTCGTCATCTGTATAGATCGGGCCGGAGTGACTGGTCCAGATGGAGCTTCACATCACGGAATTCATGACGTCGCGATGTACTCCCGGGTACCGGGGATGACTATTTTTGCCCCATCATCGATTCAAGAACTTTCTGGGATGTTGGAGCAGGCACTGAAAATAGAGGATGGGCCTGTCGCGATTCGTTGGCCCAAAGGTAATGCTTACGAGTCAACCGTCGTCGGAAGCGGCTTAAGTGCCAGACAAGTTCGAACAGGCCATGACACCGCAATCTTGGCGGCGGGACCAATGTTGCACGCGGCAGAAGCCGCAGCGGATCTCTTGACTGAAGAGGGCGTGGAGGCAGCGATTTGGGATCCTAGGATTCTCAAACCAGTTGACCTCGACATGATCCGTTCGATACTCGATTTGCCTCTCGTCGTAACGATCGAGGACGGGAGCAGAGTCGGTGGTTTCGGCAGTCTCGTAGGAGACGCCTTACAACGCCGCCACGGTCGAATTCCTCGATTGCTGCAATTGGGTACTCCAGATGAGTATTTGCCTCACGGCAGTGCCGAAGAATTGCACGCCGAGTTCGGCCTTGACGCCTCGGGCATAGCAGCGGAGGTCATCAAGGCTCTCGAATCCTGCTGAAGTTGAAGTCGGGTTCAGAGGGGTAGAGCGGCAGAACTCAAGCAGCCATCAGAACGCGTAACGACCGCTCATTCCCATGGCTGGAACAAGCGGTCGTTGATTAGTTTTTATTCGGCTGAATTAGCCCACTTCGGAGCCGACGACCGCAACGAAAGACACGCAAGCCCCAGGTTGGCCGCCCAGGTTATGAGTCAAACCAAGCGTCCTGTCAGAATCGATCTGACGTTCAGGAGGTGCTTCGCCCCTCAGTTGCAGCCAGCACTCAAATAGCATTCTCAAGCCAGAGGCACCAATCGGGTGGCCAAAACTCTTAAGCCCTCCATCTGGGTTTACCGGCAGATCGCCATCGAGGTCGAATGTTCCATTAAGGGCCTCTTTCCAGGCAGTTCCCTCTTCTGCGAAACCCAAATCTTCCATAAGCACGAGCTCGGTTGGAGTGAAGCAGTCGTGGACCTCAGCCATGGCTATTTGACTACGTGGATCGCTAATCCCGGCTTGTTTATATGCCTCCTCCGCGGACGTACGCACTTCGCGGAACGTCGTGTAGTCATAGCTCGGGTCCAAAGCTCCGGTCGCTGGTCCAGACGAGAAGCTCAACGCCTTCACATACAGCGGCTTGTCTGTATAGCGATGCGCATCTTCTGCCCGAACAATTACAGCTGCTGCTGAACCGTCGCTTACGCCAGAGCAATCAAAAATACCCAGTGGACCGGCAACAAGTGGGGAGGCAGCGATGGTCTCTTTAGCCACTTCTTTGCGGAACTGTGCCCGCGGGTTAAGAGCGCCGTTCTTATGGTTCTTCCAGGCAATCCGGGTAAGGACCTCTTTCATTGTTTCTTCGTCGAGTCCATGCTTATGCGCATAGGCCGGAGCGAGAAGACTGAACGTTGCTGGCGCTGTGAGCGATGAATCGGTTCCGTCGCTTGGAGGCCGACTGCCGGTAAGTCCGGAGTAACCGCTGTCTTTGAGCTTTTCGACTCCGATAGCCATTACGACGTCGTACGCACCAGAGGCCACTGCATAGCAGGCATTTCTGAAGGCCTCTGACCCCGTTGCGCACATGTTTTCTAAACGGCTCACGGGTTTGTAGTCGATTTGCAGTGGTTTGGAGAGAGTGAGTCCGGACACACCGGACCCCATTGTCCCTAACCAGAAAGCATCAATGTCGTCCTGGGTTACCCCAGCTGAGGCGTACGCCTCGTGTGCCGCGTCGATGAGCATGTCATCGGCGCCCTTATCCCAGTGCTCGCCGAAGGGCGTGCAGCCCATACCGACGATGGCGACCTGGTCCTTTATGCCATGAGAGGCCATGTCACTTTTCCTTTGTCGTGTTCCACCAGTTTGGTGGATAAAGATGTATCCCTGCAGGGATACTAGTTGTGTCCACTCAATCCGCGAGTGGGCGAGCTTTCCAAAAGTAGTTGTGAATACCTTGTGCGGTGAACAAGCGGCGGAATGTCATTTCCACCCGGTCTCCGATTTTGACCTCGCTCGGGTCGATGTCCGTCATCTCGGCTTGGAATCGGCCGCCTCCATCAAAGTCGATAACCACAGCAACAGTTGGCGGAGACAGGGAGAACGCCAAGTAGTCAACGGTGAACGTCGTAATGGTGGCGGGCACATCCGCCATCCTGATTCGTTCCATATCGTCAACCGCTCCGCCATCCATGGAAACCCGCATTGGTGGCAGGTGGATCGCTCCAGAAGTGCGGTCCCGTGATCCTACGAACGCGTACTTCCAATCCTCCGATCGGAAGGTTGGAGGTGCACCCGGGCGGTCGGGATCGGGACGTCGCGGCGGTTCACGATCGAGGAAACCGCGCCAAGTCAGATAAAGGTTGTACTCGAGGTTGTCGCTTCCGCCTTCGATTTGCGACTCAACGGTGGCGAATGGTGCGTAATCAGCTATGGCATCTGTTGTGCGCAGAACGCTCGCATAGGCACCATCGGCAAGGTGAACACACAGAATGGTTTCCCCTGGCTCGGCTTCATCAAGAACTGATGCAACAAGAAGAGGTAGTTGAGCCGCCCCCGGATTCCCAATGCGTCCAGTGAGATCATCAACCAATTTGTCGCCGACGGTCCTCGACAAACTTCGGACTGCTCGCGCGTGCAGTCCAGCGATGATCACCTTGTCAACATCTTCCATACCGACGTTCGCAGATTTCGTTGCTCGCTCTATCGCGTCCTCGGCTAGCGCCAGATATGCCTGTTCTCCGAATCGTTCCTCCCATATACGGCTCGAGTCGTCGCCGGGGAGCCGATAGCGATCAAGGAATTCACCGGTTGAAGCAGCAAACCCCAGCGTATGCGCGAGAACTGGTGCGTCTTCGTCGTCACCGAAGATGACTGCTGCTGCTCCATCACCGCCAGCACTCTCATCGTTGCTAGTGGGATTACCGGTTCGTAGATCAGATGCGACGGCCATAGATACACCTGGAGTGCCCTTGGCGCCCAGAATTGCGGCCTCCGCTGATCGAGCAGATCCGCCGGCGTCGACTGCCCAGGTGTCCTGTGGAAGATCAAGTGCCGCCTGGATAGCTGTCGCATTGGTTTTGTCAAGGTAGGCGGGGTTTGCAGTGGCGAACCAAATCGAAGATGGAGTCACGGTGCTTCCGCGCAGGGCGTTACGTGCGGCTTCGACACCCATGGTGGTGGTGTCCTCGTCGTATCCGGCTACAGCCCGATGACCGCGTCCCCCTCCTGCACCCATTGCCGCGGTGATCTTTGAACGATCTAACCGGTAGTAGGGCACGTAGGTGCCATAGCCAATAATGCCTCTCACATCGCCCCCATGGAGTTCCGTCGTAGTCAGAGTTTAGGCAGCGCCTGCGAAGCGACGCCATGCCGTGTGAAGGTCGATCTATTAAGTGGCAGCAAAATAGGGATTTTCGCCTGATGTGTGGTCGGTTATATCGACGACGTTTTCAACCCCATCGAGAAGTTCGGTCAAAGTTTTTTCAATGCCGGCTGTAACCGTCGCGTTGGCCATGCCGCAACCTTGGCAACCTCCGCCCAACTTGACCAGAACTGTGGAGCCTTCCACACGAACAAGTTCTGCGTACCCGCCGTGCACTGCTATTGAGGGATTAATTCGTTTGATCAGCACCTCTTGAATCTGCTCCTCAAGAGTTCCTGACAGTTCCAAGGTTGCGTTTGGGCCGAGGTCGGGTCGATTCGGGTTGCGTAGCACCAGACCGGTCTGGTTGGAGTTGCTCGGGAGGTCTAGTGTCGCTCCCTCTAATTTGGCGACATCTCGTTCAGGGGTTAAGACTGTTAAGCCTCCACCCACGTGTGTTGGTACGTCGTCGGCGTCTGCCTCGGTAAGCGCTTCGAAGGCTAGGTCGTATGAGAAATCGACTCCTTGGACTCCTGTGACTTCGATTCTGAGGGCTAGTTGCTCTGCATTATCTTCACCGGCACGTATATCGAGAATTTTTTCAAGCGCTACTTCTGTAACGGTAACGATTTCTCGTTCAGACATACGATCAGCCTACAGATCTGAGCCTGGTGACACATGGGACACGCAGCCAGGACCCGAGTAATGTCCTGGGCTTATACCGATCCGACCATCGGGACGATGAACGAGTGAGGATTCATGACATTCCGCGCAGTGCTCTTGACACAGGAAGAACGAAAAGTGACAGCAGAAGTCACGCAATTAGAGGATGCGCAACTTCCTGATGGCGAAGTGACAGTCGACATCTCCTACAGCACGCTCAACTACAAGGACGGAATGATCCTCAACGGCGTCGGTCGCCTAGTGCGTGATTATCCACATGTACCTGGGATCGATTTTTCAGGCGTTGTTAGCAAGTCCGCTGACGCTCGTTTTGTCGAAGGAGACAGAGTTGTCCTGACAGGCTGGAGGGTCGGCGAAGTTCACTGGGGCGGCTATGCCGAACGGGCTCGAGTGAGTGGTGACTGGTTAGTCAAACTCCCAGCAAGTCTTTCTGAATTCGAAGCGATGAGTGTGGGCACCGCTGGGCTCACGTCAATGCTCGCTATGCAGACCCTCGAGGATCACGGCATCGGTTCCGGACCGGTGCTCGTGACGGGGGCCGCTGGCGGAGTCGGAAGCGTCGCTGTACACCTACTTTCCCAAGCGGGCTACGAAGTCGCGGCGTCGACGGGGCGTCCTGAAACAAGCGACTATTTGGCCAACTTGGGCGCGAGTCAAATCGTGTCACGCGAGGAACTCGCGGAACCCGCGCCAGGGCCACTTGCGTCTGAACGCTGGGGAGGATGCATAGATGCGGTCGGCGACACGACGCTCGCCCACGTTCTTACCGAAATGCAATATGGGGCAAGCGTCGCTGCCTGCGGACTTGCGGGGGGCCACGACCTCAGCACGACGGTGATTCCTTTCCTTCTCCGGGGAGTCAATCTGCTGGGAATCGACTCGGTTATATGCCCCTTTGAAACGAGGAACAGAGCGTGGTCGAGGCTTGACGAACTCCTTGACCGAGACATACTTTCCCAGATGACGACCATGGTTGGCTTGGCTGATGTTCCAAAGCTGGGCTCAGACATCCTTGCCGGCCAGGTGCGAGGGCGCACTGTCGTTGATGTCCGGGCTTAGTTTCGATATCGCGTCCAGCTAAGTGGCTGCTCTCCTCATTGGGATGTGAGGGATACCATCTTCATCGAACTCGGGACCACTTGGAACAAAACCCAGTTGGGTGTACCAGTCACACAAATACGCCTGTGCCGAGAGCACCCAGGGTCCATCGGTCGTTGACAGCACGTGGTTAATGAGTTGCCCACTCAACCCGTTCGAGCGGGCATCACGTCGAGTGACGACCCGACCGATTCGTAAACAGTCGGGTTCCCCAATGACTCGTACGTACGAAGCAAGTCCGTCGTGATCATCAATCCAAAGATGTAGCGCTTCGCTATCCAATGCATCAATTTCTGAATAAGCACATTGTTGTTCAACTACAAAGACCTCAACTCGAAGCCGAAGGATCTCATAGAGACGTTCCAAGGAAAGTTCTTCAAAAGCTGAAGAGTTGACATCATTCACAATGCGGCCATCAGGGCCGAGAAGCCAGCAAGAACCATCGCCGCTGACACCAACACTGCTGTCCAGTGAATCAGCGGCCGGCGGTGGCGCAAAGACCGCAAGTCGCCGCTGGAGTCATGTGTCCGCCGGTTCATATATCGCAGGGTAGCGGAGCGCTTAAGTTCGCCCTTCAATCTCTTCCGATATCGCAAGCCACCGATCTTCAGCATTTTCTAGGCTCTCCAAGGTCGAAGCCAAAGAGCGGTACATCTCTTGTTGCGAATTATGCGTAATCGAATCATCTGTCAGGAAAGCGCTGTATTGATCTCGCTCTAGGGCGCGTTTCTCTATCTCTACTTCGACTTCTTGCAACTCGTAGTGGAGCGTCGATAGAGAGCGACCGGATCGTTGCCTCTTCTTTGCTTCGGGTTTTGGACGAGGGGCGTTTGGCTGGGATTCCGATCGGGCTTGTTCCCACACCGCCTCACCCGCGCCCAGGTGACGGAACCCTTCTTCGCCTAGGGCGACGACATGTTCGACGGTTCGCTCGAGGAGGGCGCGGTCGTGAGTCACTACTACGAGCGCTCCACGAAACGTGTCCAACCAGTCTTCGAGGGCCCGGAGAGTGTCCAAGTCAAGGTCATTTGTCGGCTCATCCAAGAGCAACACGTTCGGTTCCGAAGCGAGGACAGACATGAGCTGCAACCTTCGCTGCTCGCCGCCCGAGAGGGTCCTGACCTGAGCTCGGTGTGTCGCTGGTTCAAACCAAAAACGTCCAAGGAGGCTTGTTTGACGGTGGTCGAGTCGTGAGCCAGGACCCGCGACGATTTCTTCGACACTGGCATCTTGGTCAAGGGTTTCGCCTATTTGGTCGAAGTAGCCAATTCGAATAGTTGAGCCGTAGTTCACCGTCCCTGTTGTTGGAATCCGTCGGCCAGCAATCACGTCCAGCAGAGTCGATTTCCCGACTCCGTTTGGTCCTACAACTCCCAACCGTTCCATTGACGACATCAAGATGTTGACATTGTCGAAAAGTTTCTTTCCGCCGACTTCTGCACCTACGTTCTCAAGATCTATAACCTGCCGGCCAAGCCGCTGTTGACCGAAATCATTTAGAGCCAACGGACCGATTCGTTGTTCTTGTCGCGTGGGCGCGGCAAGAGTTCGTTGTGCGATCGCTAGACGAGACTTAGATTTTCTTCGTCGAGCCCGAGCCCCTCGCTGTAGCCACGCAAGTTCCTTTCGCTCCAGAACTCGCCGTGTTGCTTCGTCGCGCTCGGACTTAGCTTCCCTTTCAGCCTTGGCGAGTAGATGAGATTGATAGCCACCCTCGACTACGAAAGCCCCATCCGATGACAGTTCGATTGTCTTGGTGGCAACGCGATCAATCAGATACCGGTCATGAGATACGAATACGACTCCCCCGGCGAAGTCCTTGATGACGCGTTCTAGGTATTCAATTCCCTCAATATCCAAATGGTTAGTTGGTTCGTCAAGGATCAGAAGACCCGCTCCACTATTTTCAAGAACCGCTGCTAGCGCAGCCCGTTTCTGTTGACCTCCCGAAAGAGATGCGATGCTTCTGTCCGCGATCTCTGTCAATCCCAGCCGGTCGATGGCGGCTTTGGCTTGCCAATCTGATCCGACGGCGTCGCTAACGGTTCCTTCGCCCAATTCAGGCCGTTGACTTAGAAAGGAAATCGCAAGGTCCGACCGGCGTCGTATCACCCCTTGATCGGCGGTTTCAGCACCAGCGAGGATGTTCAGTAACGTCGACTTGCCGGATCCGTTTATTCCCAGGATTCCGATTCGATCCTTTTCTTCGATAGTAAAAGAGAGATCGACAAATAGTGTCTTGGTTGGCCAGGCAAGCGAGAGACTGCTGACGTCCAGCAGGATCATCGTGCCGAGCTGCTCGCGATTCGAAGACCTATGAGGTCCGGAGCAGGATCCAACTCAAACGCCCGTCCGCGTCTTCGAGCCGAACTTCAATAGTCGCTTGGGCTCCGCTTTCGACACGGGTTGCAACGCAGTTAAACGAACTGCCGATCGGCGCTACCAAGTATTCGCCGTCGCCGCAGTCAATCATCAGATCAAATCCGACTTCGTAAGCAACTTCATCGGCTAAAAGTGCCTCAGTGGTTACCAAGTGGAGGGCGTGATGTTTGTGCGCGTATGAGTATTGACCTTGCGCATCGATTATTCGGACTTGAAGTTCGTAGTACTGGCCCTCTACTTCGCTGGCGCAGATAAATACTGACTCTGGGGTCATTACTACGTCTTCGGGGCAGTCGACCATGCCCAGCTCTACCGGAAGCAAGTCGCTGCCAGCCTTGTCCTGCAACTCACGCTCAAGCTGAGTTTGATCGAGTCCTCCACCGCAGGCCGAAATAATTGCGGCAGTGGTCATCAAAGCCGCTGCGATCAGCTTGTGGGGGTTCGGTTGCAACATCAGTTCCTCGTCAACCAAATTGGGTCTGGCTGACAATAGCTCGCTTCACAGCCGAGGTAGACCCCTCGGCACGGTTCAAATAAATGGTTTTTCCTGGTAGCGCCCAAAGACGTCGGCGAGCGTCGTCATGATTTCGCCCACGGTGGCGTGCGTTCTAACTGTTTCGATCAGCGGTGGCATCAGATTGGCGTCAGATTCAGCTGCGCGACTCAATGCGATGAGAGCTTCATCTACGGCCAGCTGGTTTCGATCACTCTTAATTTGTTGAAGACGCTGTATCTGACGTTGTTCATCCTCGCGAGTGATTTTTAGGAGATCAATTTGGTCCTCTTGATTGCCCTCGGTGAAGTCGTTTACGCCAACGACAACACGCCTCCCCGAGTTGACCTTTTTTTCAAAGTCGTAAGCAGCGTCGGCGATGCATCCCTGGTACCAGCCCTCATCAATGAGCTCGAAGGCGCCTTCGAGCATCGACCCGTGTCCTGCCGCGGAGATATGGCTAAACATTGCTTCGGCTTCAACTTCGAGCTGATCAGTGAGTTCCTCCACGAACCAACTCCCGCCAAGTGGGTCAACTACATCTGTTACGCCGGTCTCGTGAGCGATGATCTGTTGCGTTCGCAGCGCGATGCGAGCTGCTTTTTCTGTCGGCAAAGCGAGCGCCTCATCCATCGAATTCGTGTGCAAACTTTGGGTTCCACCGAGAACTCCTGCAAGACCCTCGATCGCTGTCCGAGCGATGTTGATCTCGGGTTGCTGAGCTGTAAGAGATACGCCGGCGGTCTGAGTATGAAACCGCAGCATCATCGACTTTGGATCCTGAGCGCCGTAGTGCTCTTTCATCCAACGCGCCCAGATTCGGCGCGCAGCTCTGTATTTCGCTATCTCTTCGAAGAAGTCGATGTGAGCGTTAAAGAAGAAGCTAAGCCGAGGAGCGAACTCATCGACTTGAAGACCGCGTTGTAATGCCGATTCAACGTACGCAAAACCATTGCCGAGGGTGAAGGCAAGTTCTTGAGCGGCCGTTGAGCCTGCTTCGCGAATGTGATAGCCGCTGATTGAGACGGAGTTCCATCTGGGCATTTCGTTTTTCGTGAACTCGATGGTGTCAGTCACTAGTCGCATTGAAGGTCGTGGTGGGAAGACCCATTCTTTCTGAGCTTGGTATTCCTTGAGAATGTCGTTTTGGAGGGTTCCCCCTATGCGAGCTCGATCGGCTCCTTGGTCTTCCGCATTTGCTACGAACATCGCCCAAATTGGAGCAGCGGGAGCGTTAATCGTCATCGAAGTTGTTGTGTCCTCAAGATCAATACCGTCGTAGAGGACCCGCATATCTTCAATGGTGTCAACCGCCACTCCGCAACGACCCACTTCGCCTACTGAGCGAACATCGTCGCTATCGAGACCCATCAACGTTGGCATGTCGAAGGCAGTTGATAGGCCTCCGCCTCCGGCAGAAAGAATCTCTTTGAACCGCGCGTTGGTATCCTCTGGAGTTCCGAAGCCAGCAAACATGCGCATTGTCCACAAGCGGCCCCGGTAACCGCTCGGGTGCACTCCGCGCGTATAGGGGTATTGGCCAGGCCACCCAATGCGTTCGTCGGGTTCAACACCCATGGGGCTGTAGAGCGGCTCTACTGGAACGCCGCTCATTGTTTCGTAGTCCACGTCGCGGGTTCGATCAGCTTCGTACTCTTGTTCCCACTGCTCTCGTGTCACACGTTTCTCCCAGCTCCCCAACCAGGGGTTGAGCGTCGTCAGTCTAGGTCGACTTAGGGGAGGTGCCCCAGGTGGTCGATAGGTCCTTGCCCCGCTCCAAGTTTCCAGTTGGCGGCGCGACGTATGGCTTGCACCGTGAAATCTTGCGCCGCTATTACCGCGTCCAGGGTGGGAATCCCTCTGGCTAAACCAGCAGCAATCGCCGCGGAGAGCGTGTCCCCAGTCCCGCGAACGTTTGTGGTTACGCAACGCTCGTTCTCTAGGGTGATGGTCGTCCCAGCAGAAGCGATGATGTCGATCATCGTTGGAGAATCGCGGCGGCCGCCGGTCAAAACGACCACTTCTGGACCCATACTCTCTAGTTCTAACGCCGCTTCGCCGAGAGCTTGTGTGTCATCGACTACGGCCCTTCCTAGCAGCCGCATTGCTTCGAGATGGTTGGGAGTCAGGACTCGAGCGTGGGGCACCAGGCGTCGAGATATAAGGCGATTGGTCGTATCGCTGTAGAGCTCGCGACCGTGTCGATCAACCATTACCGGGTCGACCACCAAAGAAGGTAACAGTCCTGCTTCTGTCAACTCTGCAACGAGAAGGGCGTTTTCTTCGGAGTACAGCAACCCTGTTTTAACGGCCATTACCTCAAAATCATCCAGAACGGCTTCGACTTGTGCGCGAACGACACCAGCGGGTATGGGCAAGGCCGAACGGAACTGCTGGGTGTTTTGTGACGAAACAACTGTTACAGCGCATACACCGTGCACGGCGTGAACTGCGAAGGTGCGTAAATCCGCTTGAAGGCCCGATCCCCCTCCCGAGTCTGAGCCTGCGATTGTTAGTACCACTGGTGGTTGAGTCACTGTGCCGTTGTATCAGACAGATGGGGCAACTTTCCTTGCCTAGGGTGGCGATGTGACAGATCGCCTAGCGACCATCGGAATTATTGCCAATCCCGTTTCGGGGCGAGATATCCGTCGCGTCGCGGCTCGCGGTGGCATCTCTAGCACCGAAGACAAGCGAAACCGCATTGCTCGCGCTGTTATCGGTGCTGTTGCAACAGGGGCGCGTCATATCGTGGCAATGAAAGAGCCTTTCGGTATCGCTAGCGGAGCACTGGCTGATCTGAGGCTTGAGGCCAAACTAGAAATCCTCGACGTGGGCGCCAGGGTTGATCCGAGGGATACGGAACGAGCGGCCCTCGAGATGAAACATCGCGGAGTGGATGTGGTCATCACACTCGGGGGCGATGGGACAAATCGGACCATCGCCAAAGTCTGGCCTGACGCGACTTTGGTACCAATGTCGACGGGAACCAACAACGTATTTCCTTCTCTAGCCGAACCCACGGTCGCGGGCGCGGCCGCCGGACTGGTAGCAAACGGGGTTGTCGATATCGACGTGGTAGCGCCACGTTCGAAAATGATTCATCTGCGTTTGGCTGATGGGTCCGAAGACGTCGCTCTCGTTGACGCGGTAACTCTGGCCAACGATTTCGTGGGCAACCGTATGCCAGTCAACCCAACAAACCTTCGGCAGTTGTTGGTTGCTGTGGCGAGACCCGACACGATTGGCGTTTCATCGATTGCAGGTCTTCATGCGAGTTGTGACGTGGATCAGGACGCCGCGATTTTGGTTCAGTGTGGCGATGGCGGTCGTTGGACGAACGCTCCAATAGCACCCGGGTTGTACCGAAAAGTGCCTGTCGTTGAAGTAACACGAGTTGGTCTTGGCCAAGAAATTGATCTCGTGGGGCCAACCACACTGGCGTTCGACGGAGACAGGGAGCATCAGATTTCTGAACAAGACCCGGTGGTAGCTGTCGTGCGTCGCGACGGACCTAGGGTAGTGAACGTGGGAGTTGCTCTCGCTTCGGGGGCTTCCCAAGGGATTTTCTTTTCGGATTCATCTGGTGATCCCAGCTTTGACCATGGCTCGGCCGCCGACCCTGTATAACTAACTCCAGCTGCACGCTGCCCGTGGAATGATCAGATCGTATGGGCTTCGAAAAGCGGTTCGGAGTCCAACGCTCGCATTGAATCGGGCAGTTCTGAGCGAGCTCGTCGGTGAAACTCCCGGTCGACATCAAGGGTGTGCGGATAAGCGGGTTCGCAAGCTCTGAAGAGAGGCACATGGAGTGCTCTCGCATCGGGCGGGCCTGGGCGGTCGTACTGCACCAGTACTTCATCGACCGCTCGCCCATTGTCAATGACGCGATATGGACGCACGACTCCACCTCGAGTCGCCTTTCCTTCCGACGATTTGGCCACAGGTAGGACCGGCTCGTACGTGCCCGACCGACGCGCGATGCCGACAAGCTTGTAGACCATTCCTGCGGTGGCATGTCCTGATCCCACAACAAGTTGAGTTCCGACTCCGTAACCGTCAATTGGATGGCCTGCTAGTTCTGCGATCCGATACTCATCGAGGTCACCTGAAACAACAATCCGAGTCGACTCTGCCCCACTCGCATCAAGTTTTCTTCGGGCGCGGAGTGCCTCCTTTGCTAGGTCACCGGAGTCAATGCGGATCGCTCCGGGAACTCCACCCAGCCTTTTAGCCGCCGCAAGGGCGCGATCAATGCCAATGCCGATTTCATACGTGTCAACCAGAAGCGTCGTTTCCAGTCCGTGCGCTTTGATTTGTGCCTCAAAAGCTGACTCTTCATCGTCGTGCGCGAGCGTGAAGGCGTGTGCTGAAGTGCCAGCGGTGGGGAGCTTAAAGCGGATACCCGCTTCCATATTCGAAGTGGCGTCGAAACCTACGAGCCAAGCTGCCCTTGCTGCTGCTACTGCTGCCTCCTCATGAGTCCGTCTACCGCCCATCTCAATTAGGTGGCGGCCTGCAGCGACATCGTGCATCCTTGCTGCCGCGGATGCGACCGCGCAGTCGTGGTTCAGCACTGACAAGACGAGCGTTTCGAGTAGAAGACCTGCGCCGAAAGAACAGTCGACTCTGAGCACAGGGCTTCCAGGCACATAGAAGTCGCCTTCGCGATAGCTCCATACTTCGCCTTCGAACCGGAACTTGGCGAGATGTTCGAGGAGTTCATCGGTAAATCGCCCCAGGCCTGCCAAGTATTCGATTTGAGTTGTGGAAAATTGAAAATCTGCGAGCAATTCTGTAAGACGTCCGGGTCCTGCCACTACGCCGTATCCCCGCCCGGGAGGCAGTCGGCGAGCAAAAACTTCAAAGGTCGCTCTGCGTGACGCGACGCCTGATCGGATCGCAGCGTCGAGCATGGTGACCTCATAAAGGTCTGTCATTAAGGCAGTGCCCATACCCGTAAGCATGGTCCATTAACTGGGTTGCGGGAAAGGCCAATTGTCGTTCGCGGTCATTTCAAGCAATTTGTTCCTTACTTGTGATGACCTCTACTGCACAAATAATCGACGGTAACGGTGTTGAGGGGCCACACTCCTGTTATGGCTCTCAAGATCTCAAGTCGAACTGAAATCGCTCCGTTTTATGTGATGGAGGTCATGCGCGCCGCGGCCGCGCGCGAAACGGCCGGTAGTGAGGTGCTGCATCTTGAGGTAGGTCAGCCGTCAACAGCGGCGCCTGAAAAGGCGCGCGAACGGGCGATCGACGCCATCCAAAATGAAATTCTCGGATACACCTCGGCGCTTGGGATGGATTCCCTTCGAGAACGTTTGAGCCTCCATTATCAAGACTGGTACGGCGTCAACATAGGAGCCGAGCGGATTGCGATCACGATGGGAGCGAGCGGCGCTTTTACGCTCGCGTTTCTGGCGTGTTTTGAAGCTGGTGACCGAGTCGCAGTTCCATCTCCAGGATATCCGTGTTATCGCAACACTCTCAGAGCATTCGGTGTTGAAGTCGTTGATGTACCGGTCGGATACGACACCCGATTTCAACCATCTCCGCAGATACTTGAGACAATCGGACCGATCGACGGAATAGTTGTGGCGAGTCCTTCTAACCCGACCGGGACAATGCTTCTTCCTGGTGAGCTGAAAGAACTGACTTACTGGTGCAAGGAGCAAGGCGTTCGTCTCATTTCCGACGAAATTTATCATGGCATCACGTATGGGACTTCAGCGCCAACTGCCGCGGCGGAATGGAATGAGGCGGTCGTTGTAAATAGTTTCTCAAAGTACTTTTCAATGACCGGCTGGAGACTGGGGTGGTTAGTTCTTCCGAGCAATCTGGTCTCGCCGGTTGAACGCCTGGCACAAAATGCGTTCATCGCAGCGGCGTCGGTGTCACAGCACGCTGCGCTTGGCGCATTCGAGAGTCAGAGCGAGTTAGAAGCCAACATCGAACGCTATACCGTTAACCGAGCCATTCTTCTGGAAGGTCTACCCACGGCCGGTATTAGTCAATTAGCGCCCGCCGATGGAGCGTTTTACATCTGGGCACAGGTAGATCACTTGTGTGATGACAGTCAAGACTTAGCCCAGGAGTGGCTAGAGGATCTCGGAATAGCAGTAACGCCGGGCATTGACTTTGATCCCGACCAGGGACATCGATTCATTCGTTTCTCATTCTCAGGTTCAACCCATGAGATTAAAGAAACGGTGCGTAAGCTGACCGCATGGGCCGCTGATCATTCGGCTCGAAGAAGGCGCTAGTTGGGGGTTTACTCTTTTGTCGCAACCTGGTTTGGTGTGACGTTCATCTTCGGCTCGTATCTTTTTGTCTGTACCTCGTGCGCCTCACCGACCAGCTGTGCTTTGAGTTCTTCGCGACATGGTGCACAAGGGCCGTAGAACCGCTCCTTAACGGGCTCGGAACATCGAGGGCAATCAAAATTGAGCGGTTCGCTGGTTGTGATCACGATCGCATCTTGTCAGCCCTGGTGCTCTAATTGGGGAATGAGGCCCAGATGACGCGAGAGCTTTTAGCGGAAATTTGTTTGGGTCAACCTGACGCAATTGAGGATTTTCCATTTGGCAATCATGTCTCTGTCTTCAAAGTTGGAGGCAAAATGTTTGCGCTACTTCCCACCAGTTCCGATCGACTTTCGCTGACTCTCAAATGTGATCCTGACAGGGCGGAATCCTTGAGGCGGCAATACCCAGCTGTGCGATCAAGCAACTTTCACAAACGACATTGGAACCGAGTCTTGATTGATGGGTCTATCCCGATTGACGAAGCTCAGGAGTGGATTGAGGACAGCTACGACCTCGTGGTCGACAAGCTCCCCAAAGGTCTTCGGTTGCGGTTACAGGGACAAGTGAGAGGTTTGTCGGATTAAGCCTCTCTGGCTTCACTCATCCTCTGGATAGCGTCGTCCGTGGCGCAGTTCACTCGACGCGTTGACGCCCCCACCTTTTGGTGGGGGCGTCAAACGACACCCGGGACGTTTTGCCTGACCATCACAGTCAGGGCTTCACCGCGCGAGGACCAACACGCGCGCCGTCAGGCGGGATGGTCTGGGTTGGAGTCGCCACCATTTCGTCATCGACGAAGAAGGCTTCCTCCCAAGTTGGCAGGCCGCCTCAGCGCCCGACCACCTCCAGAGTCCTCTTAAGTATTGGCATTTTCGGGACCACCTCCTTTCGCTGGTGAACCGATGGTGACACACCCTCAAGCAAGCTGAGTGCCATTTGTAGGTAGATCTCCCAAAAACATTGCTTTACTGCACCGCGTTGCGGATGGCAGCAGCGACCGCTGTAGAGGCGAGGTTGGCGACAAGGTCTACTGTTGCAGGGACTTCTTGGGTCGCTAACAAGAATAATGCGTCTCCGTCGACCGAAGTATGTGGGGGGTCGATGCTTCGAGCTATCCCCGTGTGGGCGAGGTCAACCGCTCGACAGGCTTCTGGTTTGGTGAGCGTGGCGTTGGTGACTAAGCATCCGATGGTGGTATTGGCTCTTTCTTCACCGGACTCCCAGGCTGCGACTTCGTCGAGCGAAACAAACGGATAGCGAGGGGTGTCGGGCGCGGCCGATGAACCCGCAAGGACACTGCCGTCTGTACCAAGTACATCGCCGAAGGCATTAACGGCGACAACTACTCCCACGATTACGTCGCGGGATCGGACGACAGCAATCCCTTGTCCTCCTGGCCGCGCATAAACACGGCCCGCCGCTTTACCGACGGTACAACCCCGACCAACGCCGACACGACCGGTGTCGGGGTCAGCAGTGGTTGCCGCCTCACATGCCAGTCGGCCTGCCTCGGGGCCCGGTCGTGGGTCGTCGGGTCCGGTTATGTCGAATACGACCGCTGCGCCAACGACGGGCACGATCGCGGTCGCCAACTCAAGGCCCCGCTGGTGATCGCTGCACCATTGGACGACGCCCTCGGCAGCCGCCAAACCGAAAACGCTGTTCCCACATAGCGCGACGGCATGACATTCGACCCCGGACCCGTTGGGTCCCAGTGCCGCTGCCTCACGCGTGCCGGGGGCACCACCACGCACTGCGAGGGCCCCAAGCGAGCCTTTGGGGGGAAGAACAACCGTGACTCCTGTTGCATGTTGTTCATCAGTCCAGCAACCCACCATTACGTCTTCGATGCCAAGTGCCATAAACGAACCTTACGTTGCTCCGCGCGTTAGACATGCATGGTGCCCGAAGGTCATACGATTCACCGACTATCGCGGGATTTACGTTCTGATTTTGGAGCACATCCGGTTAAGGCAAGCTCTCCGCAGGGCCGTTTCCAAAGCGGGTCGAGCCAAATTAATGGGAAGACTTTGTCGAAGAGCGAAGCTTGGGGGAAGCATCTATTTCTCAGTTTCGATGATGAAGTGATCTTGCACGTTCATCTCGGGTTAATCGGGAAATTTCGGCCTCATTCCCTTGACTCCTTAGCGACAGAAACGGTGCGTCTTCGCCTTGAAGGGAAGCAGGCGTGGCACCTCACTGGGCCCCAAAAATGTGCCCTAATTTCCATCGATGAGTTCCTCAACGTGACCGACGGTTTGGGACCTGACCCTCTTCGGCGAGGGACGCGTTGGCATCATTTCGCTGAAAACGTGGCGCTCCGCCGAACTCCGATCGCAGTCTCACTGTTAGACCAGTCGGTTATCGCGGGAATCGGGAACGTATATCGCGCTGAGTTTCTTTTCATTCTTGGCATACACCCCGAACGACCCTCATGTGAACTGACTGACACTGAGATTCGCGGTCTGTGGGAAATAGCGGGCGCTCAACTGCGTCAAGGGGTCCGACTTAACCGGATTGTTACGGTTTCTCGGGAAGATTCAGGATCCGTGCCCGCGCGAGTTGCTTCTGATGAAGCGCTGTACGTATATAAGCGCGAATCGCAGCCGTGCAGGCGTTGCGGTACTGACATCAGAATTACTGAACTTGCAGGGAGGAAATGTTGGTGGTGTGATCGATGTCAGCCTCAATGACCTAGGCCGTTGGGTTTCAACAACTTAGTGACTACTATAATCATAGTAACCTCCGTGAAATGTTTTGGACCTAATGAAAAGAACCAAAAATGGTTGACGCTGCCGCTCTTACTCGTAGAGCCTGGATCGCTCAGTGAGCGCTGACTAATTTCAGCGGCGTTGACACGTTGGACACCAGGTGGTGGAACGGGCATCAATAATTCGTGCCCTCAGAATAGAACCGCAGGAAAAACATTCTTGCCCAGCGCGGCCATAGCACTGGAGATGATGTTGATTGGACCCTTCGCCCACCAGGTTGCGGTAGTCGCGAAGCGTCGTTCCTCCGCGCTCCAGGGCCTGTGACAGCACCGCGCGAATAGCATCAATGAGGCGTTGAGCTTGAGGTCGGCTAATGGAGCGTAACGACGGATTCAGTCCAGCTCGGAACAATGCTTCGTCGGCGTAAATATTCCCTACTCCTGCCACCAGGCGCTGCCCCAACAATTGAGTTTTAATGCGCTGCCGACGACCTCGAGCTCTCCTCCATAGTTCGTCCCCGTCAAAGTTCGAGTCAAAGGGCTCGGGGCCCATGTGCAGCAGCGTCGGAATTTGCGAGTAATCGCCCTTCTTGACGAGTGCAATTCTGCCGAACCTACGTACATCTCGGAAAACGAGTGTCCGATGATCGTCTAGTAGCCACCATGCCCTCATGTATTGGTCGACTACCGATAAGTCAAGTTCGGGGTTTTCGATGAGTAACTGCCCGGTCATGCCAAGGTGAACGACGAGTTCTGTCTCATTCCCGAGTTCTGCGAGCAGGTACTTGCCTCGCCGTCGAAGAGCCGTAAACCGTAGACCTTCAACGTCTCGAGCGGGCCGGAACTTTTCTGATTCGTGACTACCTGCCTGAACGACCGTCCGTTTCAGAATTTCGCATTCCAATTGTCGGCGTATCGTTTCGACCTCGGGAAGCTCAGGCACTCGAACCGCGGCGTTTCTTAGCTACGAGGTCCATATCGCCTCTCTGCTTCAGCCGCGCCTTCCGGGCACAGGTCCACGTACGGACACCAGTTGCACAATGGACCGGTTTTGTGAGGGAAATGCTCAGTGTCTATCGATTGACAAAGACGGTCCCAGGTAAGCCTGTGGTCGTCAACCGCGTCGGCTACTGCCCGGGAGTCAATCGGGCGATCAATCGGGCCGCTCGTCAGATACATCAAACGAACCTCTGATACCTCATGGTCTGCTTCTGCTAGTGCGGCCGCATAAAGCCAAACCTGGGAAAGTTTGTCGTCGACATATCTTGCGGCAGGTGATTTACCTGTCTTGTAGTCAACGACTCGCAAGCCCGAGGAAACGCGTTCAGTCAAATCGACTATCCCGAAGAAGGGGACTCCCGAAATTTCAACGGCTAATTCCTGTTCTGCGCGAACCACATCAACTGCTGTCGGGTCTTCTAACGTGAAGTAGCGTTCGATCAGTCTCCAGGCCTTCCACATAAAAGATGTGGTCTCATCTTGAGAGAGGTCCAATCCCAGAAAGTCATCGTCGTTGCGGGTCTCATCCCACAGCTTGCGTGCTATCGCTCGGGCTTGATCAACGGAGCGGTCGCTTGCGTCAAGGCTGAGGAGATTTTCAAGTATCCGATGGACGAAGGTACCGAGTACTGCCGCCTCACCCTTGGGGTCTGGGAGTTTGTCGATGTATCTCATCCGCCAACGCCGCGGGCATTGTCGGAACGTGGAAGCTGAACTCGGGCTCAAATGCTTTGGGCGAAAGGGTTGCGTTTCCATGTTGACCGAATTCACAACTCTTATCTTGCTCGGGGGGAGGGACGTTGGATCATCTGTCTCTTTTGGCGATACGACGCCAAAGCCAGAGAACCGCTACAAGCCCTGCGAGGCCGCTAACGACTGCTACCGCCGGCACTCTTCGATCTAATGGCGGTACAGCTTGAGGAACTGTCTGCAGCCTGGGTCCCATCTCATCTTCTGTGCTCGCAGTTGGCGGCTGTTCTGGGTTGATTTCGCGAGCCGGTGGTATTTGAGATTCAGGATGATCTGTTACGCGGTCGCCCGGAAGGCCGACAAATGCCCCACTATCAGTGGGTCGTGGTCGGTTTGGGTCATATCCGGCCATCGCCCTCCTTTACAAGTCAATCGTACTGGGAGGTGGGAGTTCGCCGCTTGGACGCGATTCTTCGGGCGTTAGGTCTGCCGTCCGAGCCTCATTTAACGAATCCCACAATTCATCGAACTGACCTACAGCCTCGACGGCACCAGGACGCTTCCCTAGTGCCCGCAAGGTGGTGGATTTACCTGATGCCTCTGCGATTGCAGCCCTTAGTTGAATTTGAGGCAACACAAGATCACCAAATCGATCGTGCAGTTGTTCGCACCAATAACGATTATCGCGTGTACGGCCAACTCGATTTATGGCAACCCCTGCAAGTCGTGGTGCGCCCAAGCGCCCCGCAACGCGCTCAACTGTGTTGTGCATCAGGTCAACTCCATCAGCGGCCCATGCAGCAGGTTCAGTGACGATCAGGGCTCGTTCTGCGGCAAACAAGCCGTTGATGCATAGAAGACCTAGCGAGGGCGGACAGTCAATGAGTACAAGGTCATGATCGACCCCTGCCAACGACAACCGAAGCCGATCTTGGGCTCCTACAGGATCGGCGGCGAGTAGAGGCTCTCTGCCAGCGAGCAAGTGGCTACCAGGAACAAGATCAGGACGCGGGCCCTGGTCAGGCCAGTTCGACTGGCAGATAGCTTCGCCGACTGAACCTGCCCTTGCTTCTGCAAGAACATCATCGATTGATGGCGCTGCGTTCCATACGCCCAATCCACTCGAGGCGTTGGCTTGTGGGTCGAGATCAACTACTAACACCCTCATGCCAGTAGCGCTCGCTGCCTCGGCGATACCGAGGGCGACAGTGGTTTTACCCACACCTCCCTTTTGATTCACAACAGCGATTGACTGCATTAATGACAGGCTAACCCCGCTTCGCTCCTGGTTCGGTTCGCAATTTCAATGAAGGTCGATACCGCACAACGACGCCGCCGCAACTAGGCACCCACGATGTGGAGGCCCTGCTCCATCTTCGATCGATTGCGCCGCGCCAAGAAGGGCGGCACGTACACGAGGCGTGTCGAGGTCATCATCCAGCGCACTTCGCACTTCATCGACCAATGGACCGTGTGAGACAGGGTCGGCTTTGCCTGCGGCCCGAACAAGGCGGTCGAGATCAGATTGAGCATCCGACGCCTCTTCATCGAACCACTCAAAATTAGACCGGTAGTGGTGCGCCATGAGAGCAAGTCGGATAGCTCGCGGGTCGATCTCTTGGCGGAGATCAGAAACAAATACCAAATTGCCGAGGGATTTCGACATTTTCGTTCCTTGGTACCCCACGAGCCCCGTATGAACCCAATATCGGGAGAAGGTCACACCCGTTACGGATTCGCTTTGTGCGATCTCGCATTCGTGATGAGGGAAAATGAGGTCTTCCCCTCCACCATGAATATCAATTGTTGTTCCAAGAGCGTCCATACTCATAGCCGAACACTCGATATGCCAGCCAGGGCGGCCTGCCCCAAATGGTGAATCCCATCGAGGTTCGTCGTCGGCGCTCGGTTGCCACAAAACAAAATCCAAAGCGTTTCGCTGTCGCGGGTCATCAGGGGAGCCGCCTCTTTCGGCGGCCAAAGCGGTCATCTCTTCGTTGGTCAGATGCGACAGCTCACCGAAAGATACGAAAGTTGTTACGTCGAAATAGGTGACGCCGTCGACCGTGTAAGTGTGGCCGCCGCTTTCCAAACCACGAATTAGTTCGATCATGCCTACGATGGATTCCGTCGCTCGAGGCTCCAGGGCCGCTGGGCGTGTATTAAGCGCCTCCATGTCTTGGGTGAAGCGGTTTATCTCTGACTCGGCGAGTTGGAGAAAATCGATACCTAGCTCCCGTGCTTTGGGCAAGATGCTGTCGTCGACGTCGGTGACATTCCTGACAAGTTCAACGGTATGTCCGAGGTCTTCGAGTCTTCGAATAATAAGGTCATAGGTCAGGTAAGTCGCTGCGTGACCGAGATGAGTTGAGTCGTAGGGAGTTATTCCGCACACGTACATTCGAACGTGATCGCCCAACTCAAGATCAACTATTTCCTGACGGGCGGTGTCATACAGACGCATTGTCATAGAGGTTGTCGCTTTCTTGGTCTGCAACCAGGGAAGTTCCTTCACCATACGCTGAGGGCTGGCCGAGTATCGGCTATGACCGAACCGAATATATGGGCGCGGCTATCGCCGGCGGTTTAGAGCTAGGTACTCTCAGTCAAGTGAGTTCACGCGACGACGAAGCGATGCTTGAAACTGTCGAGCACTTTCGACAACGCCGGCATCTCTCATCTGTGGATCCAAACCGGCTTGATTTGATTATCGATGAGATCTCGTTAGTTGGCCGTGATCCCCTCGACTACATCGCAAACCTCTTCGGTCGACATGAAATCGTCTTCGTCGGACATGATTTGCCGTCGCGACGGACGGGTTTATTCATGCAGGAATTAATTCCTGCAGTACGCGGGGCCGGCGTGCAACTCTTGGGAATTGAGTGGGCATGCGTGGACGATCAATCGTTGTTGGACGAACTCGTTAATGCTCCACAATTCGATGAAGGTATCGCTCGGTCGGCCCTATTTAGGTGGGGGTTACGCCATCACTTTGCCTACGTCGAATATCTGGACATTCTGCGTTCAGCTTGGGGCGTCAACCGGACGCGCAGCCCGAATTCGCCGATCTTTCGAGTAGTCGCACTCGACTACGACATAGACATCGACGCCGTAACCGAAAGCGCCGACCTGCTTTCGCCGTATGCGTGGGAACACCTGCGTCCTCGGGGTCCAGCTTCGCGACATATGGCCGAGGTGTTGCTACGAGAATTTGTCGACAAGGGCCAGAAAGCGTTAGTTCTGACGCGAACAGGGAATGCGCTTACGCGACTGAGACGGCGACCGCACTCCATAAACGACCGCATTGATACAGAAATCGTTGACGGCCGAGTTGTGGGCTGCGGAAATCACGTCTATAGCGCCATCGCTGACCAAGCAACGACGGTTCTAATTCACCAACCCTTCACAGCTAACGGCGAGCACGGCTTTTTCACTCTTCCCGCGGACGGCTATTTAGACGCTGCTTTAGCTCATCCCAATAGGCCTCATTTTCCAATCGCTTTCGACGTAAGTTCTGGTCCAATTGGTCGGCTCTCATGCTCAACTTCTGCCGACGGAGGCGACCTTTCTCAATTTGCGCACGGTTGGGTATTTCTTGAAACTGCGAGCAATGTACGAGGACCCACTCCTCTGCCAGGATTGTTTGATGACGGAAATCTCGCTGAAGCCCGAAAGTGGTCACTTGACCCTCATCTTCGCAGTTCCAACGCGACAGTCAATGATTTCGAGGCCGCGCTCAGTAACGCTGCCGCGTCAGCTGAACTCAGCTGGACGCAGATCGTCTAAGCGCGCGATGGTGCAGGGATGACCGAACCGGTGGAAACAAGTGAACTGCCGGAGTCTTCGCTGCAATCAGCTACGGCCCACCTTGTAGAGCTAGCCGCGTCTAAACAGTTGGTGCTGCTCGGCGACCAAGTCGGAATCTCGCAGCATGTTCGTTTTGTGGCGGACTCGTTGCCCCAGCTTTACTCGGCCGGTGTCACCAACCTGGCGTGGGAGTTCACGCACGATCGATCTCAAGAGCGACTCGATGATCTTGTTTCGGCGGAGTCATGGAACGAGAGCCGATGCACCGATTTGTTTGTCGATCTACTTGGTATCGGCTTCACTTATCGCGAATACGCCGACGTTCTTAAGGCCGCCTGGTCACTGAATCGCAGTCTCGATGCAGACGCTGACCCCTTTCGGGTCATTGGCCTAGGTTTACCCACCCATATTGAGGATCCTGAACTTCTGGATGGGAGATCAGCCACTGAATTAGAGCTACGGAATTGGTGGATGGGAGGTCACTATCGCGACATAGCGGCCTTTCATATGGCAAACACATTGACTAATGAAGTCCTTCGCCGAGGACAACGCGCTGTGGTTTTGTTATCGGCGGAGCGCACCACCACCGGGCTGATTCAGTGGGTAGATGGTTTCCCGACTGTGAGCGTGGGCAATCTTCTTCATCGATGGATGGGAGAAGGCGTGGCTCGGGTCGTGTTTCACGGAGCTGTCGCGGATAGTGGCGCTATTGAAAGAGTTGAATCTTTGGTCGCGGCAGCACCTGAACATCCCGAAGAGCTCGGTATCTCTCTTCACCTTTCAACGCTCGGCAACGTCGCGGTGAACGAAGTGGTCGGCTCCATAGATGGCACCGAAACATCGTTGAGGCTCCGCGATATTGCTGACAGTTACATCTGGTTAGGCAACATCGAAACCTGGGCGCCATGCCAATTAATTGAAGGTGTCATAACGGATGACAATTTCCCGGAACTAGAAGCGCGCTATCGAGCTCTCGACCCAAGACCAGAGCCATGGACAGCGGTCGAACTTGAAGAGATACGTCGGGACGGACAACTCAAACTTTCAGATTCCTGGCCAAGGCTCCCCGTAGCCGAGGAGCCATCAGAAAAGCGCGGCCGGTTCAGGAGACGACGTTCATGAACGATTTTATTCTCGGAGTTGACCTTGACGGGGTCTGTGGGCAACACACCGAAATGTTCCGCGAGATCGTCGCCAGAGAACTTGGCGTTGACGAAGACTCACTTCCCTTGGAGCGAAGTTGGGATTTCCGTGAGTGGGGTTTCGGACCCGATGACTTTGAACGCCTACACCGGGTAGCGGTGCTTGAACACCGAATGTTTAGAGACATGAAGGTAATGCCGGGATGCGCAGAAGCACTATGGCGCTTGTCCGATGCTGGTGTTTGGATTCGCATCGTCACCCACCGTTTGTATGTCAACTGGGGGCATGCGGTCGCGATCGCAGACACTGCTCAATGGCTCGACCAGCAACGTATTCCTTATCGAGATGTTTGCTTCGTCGGAGAGAAACCTGATGTTGCCGCTCATGCTTACGTCGACGATGGCCCGCACAACGTTGAGGGCTTGCGAGAAGCTGGTCACACAGTGATCACGTTCGATCAGCCATACAACCGTCACATAGATGGCCCTCGGGTATCTTCTTGGCCAGAACTCGAAGGGGTCGTTTTGAAGTTAGCGGCCGACCATGCGGGTTCGATTCCGCAACAATTACCGGGATTTGGCGCCGGCGCAGACCGACTTCTCGAAAGAACTAAGGAGCAATCGTGAGCGTCGCACCAGAACCAATTGATGCGGCAACCGTGGTAGTCGCCAGAGATACAGACGAAGACATTGAAGTTTTGATGCTCCGCCGCAATTCCAAAATTTATTTCGGAGGAATGTGGGTTTTCCCCGGAGGCAGAGTTGACCCATCCGATCGAGAGGATGAGAAGCAAGTCTCTGTGTGCGACGGTGGCAACGGTCGCGGGTTTCGTGCGGCTGCGGTTCGCGAAGCGAGAGAGGAGGCCGGTGTTGATCTCGGCGATACCGAATTACATCATTTCGCGCACTGGCTTCCCCCTGCGGTTCGACCAAAGCGTTTCTCTACACAGTTCTTTCTAGCCCTGGCGCCAGCAGATCTCGACGTTGCAATAGACCACGGAGAGATCACGGAACATCACTGGATGACTCCTGCTAACGCTTTGCGGTTACGCGCTGCTGGCGAAATCGAGATAGTCACTCCTACTTTTTGCACTCTCAATTGGCTCGAACAATTCCGAACCGTTTCTGATGCCAGTGCTGCGGTCCAAAATCCAGAGTGTTTCCACACCCACATCAAGCAGGTCGACGGCTCCGACCCGGGAATGGTCGCGTTCTACTCAGGAGATGTCTCGTATGACTCTCTGGACTTGGCGGCACCCGGTCCGCGTCGACGCTGCTACATGCTGCAGTCCGCCTGGTGGTGGGAAGAGCATGACGGTAACGAATCGAATCTCAGCCACTAACGGCTTTGGATCGTTACGAGTTAGTGGTCGTGGCCGTGTGGTCGATCTGCATAAGCGACGGCGCGTCCATCCAATTCTGTCGAATCGAGCAGTGTCGAATCGCTCAGCATTTGTTCAAGCGCGCTGACCCAACAGGTGTAGTAGTCCCATGACTGCCGCTCGGTAACGTCTGTCGACTCCCAGGCGTCAATCGCCACAATCAACCGAATCCGGAAATCTTCCCAACTAAAACATCCGGATTCGACTAGGTCGGCTGTTACGCCGAAGGCTCGGCTTTGCCATGGTGCCTCGAAAACCAACTCTCCATTGAGTCGGGGTGGGGCAGTGAGGGAGCCCTCGAGGATCTCAGCCTCGGTCACGGCGCTTGTGCCTTTGTCACTCCAATCATGGAATCTCTAGTCACTAGGTGCGCTAGTTCTTCTAGGCCAAGGTGGCCGGTACCTTCGGGCTGTTCGGGGAGCACGAGAAAACGGGTTTCTGAACTGCTGTCCCACACCCGCACCTCGGTTTCAGCGTCAAGAGACAAGCCCATTTCACTAAGAACCTTTCGAGGTTCCCGCACCACTCTGGCTCGGTATTCGGGGCTCTTGTACCAATTCGGCGGCAAGCCGAGGAGGGCCCAGGGGTAGCAAGAGCACAACGTACAAACCACGACATTGTGGACCCCGGGCTCGTTGGCCTTCACTTCGATATGTTCCATCTCCGCGCCTTGAATGTCTTCGGTAGCTAGGACTTCATCAGCGTCCGCGAGAAGGCGCTCCCGAAATTCAGAACTGATCCATGCTTTCGCGACGAGGCGAGCGCCAACCATTGGGCCAAGATCATTTTCGAAGCGGTCGATCAGAGCATCGACACGCGACCGGTCGACGATCCCCTTCTCAACGAGTAAGTCTTCAAGTGCTTCAGTTCGCACCTCTGGTGAACGAGAGTCAATTTGTTGGTGGTGATCTGTTCCAGAACTCACACCGCCTCCCCTACCGCAGTCAGATAGTTCTCGTATAAGTCGACATTAATCACAACACCTGCTTCGGCTTCATTCCCCCAAAGATCCTCAGCGTGATATCCCACGCAGAACACGTGTTGAGCTCTCTCACCGAGGTCGTGAGCGGTGCTGTCAGGCAACACCTCTGCAGGATGAATCTTGATGACAGTGCCAGGCACACCGGTGACGTATTCGGGTAGTCGGGTGTGGTCTGTCTGATTAACCCCCAGAGCTACCACGCGATCTCCTACCCCAAAAAGTGGGGGTTCAGCGAGTTCACGTCGAACGGTTCGGCTATTTGGCGAGGGGGCGGTTCGGTCAGGTGGCAACTTTTGTGGATCTTTTGGCGCTATCGGCGAAGCGCGATGAGCCGGGCCCGTGCCGTCCGCCGCACCCAGTAGGACGTCTAGCTCACCTGGGGCGAGGAGTCCATACTCCTCGAGAAGCAATTCCATCACCGCTTCCCAACGACCGTAATAGCCACCATGATCGAAATAATCGTCTGGTGCTAGCCGTTCTAGCGCGTATCGCATCTCACCGGGACGCTTCGCCGTATGACGCAGCACCTGGAACATGAGGCCTAGAACTCGTCGTTCCCATTCGTAATGAAATGGTGGCTCATCGGGGCTGTGAGGTACCTTCCCCCACCCTTGGGTGCCTCCTATGTCGTGAACACCGCGAGCTCTGGTCAACGTCAGGTCATCTTCCGCTTACGGATCCACCGTCGACGGTGTACACCCCACCATTGATGTAACTCGCGTCTTCTGAAGCGAGGAAGGCCACCAGAGCAGCGACTTCGTCCGGCTCGCCATAACGTCCCATCGGGTTTCGTGCGGCCAAGTCTTTGCGGATCATTTCGGCCTCATCGCCTCCGAAGCCCTCTTCGAGGCTTCGCATCATTCGCGTTTCAATTGGAGAAGGACACACAGCGTTGACTCGAACACCCTGGGGTACCAACTCCAATGCGGCTGATTTAGTTAACCCAAGAACGCCGTGCTTGCTCGCAACGTAGGCGCAGAGTCCGCGAGCTCCCATCAACCCAGCTACCGAGGCGGTATTGACGATCGCGCCTCCACCATTTGCGATCATCGCGGGGGCTGAATACTTCATCCCCAACCACACGCCTCGGAGGTTGACATTGATGACTCGGTCGAAATCTTCCTCGGGGTAGTCGAGAAGGCCGATGATTCGCCCCTCGATGCCGGCGTTATTGAAGAGCACATCGAGACGCCCAAACTCCGCGACGCATCCCTCAACGTAACGAGCAACATCCGCTCCATCACTGCAGTCCGCCGTCAAGGCAATAGCATCAACCCCAAAGGGTTCCGCCTCTGAGAGAGCGGCATCTAGATCTGATCCCTGGAGATCAACTGCGACGATACGCGCACCTTCGGAGGCGAAGCGGCGCACGGCGGCGAGGCCGATTCCCCCAGCCGCTCCTGTTACAACAATGACCTTGTTCTCAAAACGCATGAACGTAGCCTCCCACGGATGAGCAAGGCCGACGGGATCCTGCAACAATTGGAGGCATGAGCGAAGCAACTAGCCCTGAAGATGTCGTTAACACCTTCATTGAGAAGATTGAAGCGAAAGATCTCGACGCCGCACTCGACCATGTTTCCGAGGATTGTTACTACGACAACGTGCCTATTGGAGATATGACCGGAAAAGAGGACATGCATAAGTTCCTCAGTGGTCTGCTGAAGGGGGAAGGCCCCGTGGAGTTCGAAGTCGTTCGGCAAACGGCTACGGGCAACACTGTTATGAACGAACGACTCGACCGCTTTCAAACTGGCAGTGGCCGTCAAATAGAACTCCCTGTGATGGGCATTTTTGAAGTCAATGACGGTCTCATCACTTTTTGGCGCGATTACTTCGACAA
>PBHE01000021.1 GCA_002719335.1 Acidimicrobiaceae bacterium | reverse complement strand
GGCTGAAGCAGGTCCCAAGGGTTGGGCTGTTCGCCCATTAAAGCGGTACGCGAGCTGGGTTTAGAACGTCGTGAGACAGTTCGGTCCCTATCCTCTGTAGCCGTAGGAGATTTGAGAAAAGCTGTCCCTAGTACGAGAGGACCGGGATGGACGCAGCTCTCGTGTGCCAGTTGTTCCGCCAGGAGCATCGCTGGTTGGCGACCTGCGGGAAGGATAAGCGCTGAAAGCATCTAAGCGCGAAACCTGTTTCGAGATGAGATCTCCCACTGGATAACCAGGTAAGGCCCGTGGCAGAACACCACGTTGATAGGCCGGATGTGTAAGCGCGGCGACGCGTTCAGCAGACCGGTACTAATCGGCCGAGGGCTTGGGCTCGATACTCAGTTTCGAGGAAACAAGAGATAACCCCTTACAAGGGGATCGTGCATCGCTATGGAGTGCTCAGGGGCCATCGGTCCCTCGCACATGTCGGCTCCAACGAAGTTGGATCGACTTGAGAACGTGCTCTCTCGTTTGGAGTTGAGCGCTACATATTTCTGGTGGTTATGGCGGCAGGGATACACCCGTTTCCATTCCGAACACGGAAGTTAAGCCTGCCAGCGCCGATGGTACTTGGGGGAAGACCCCCTGGGAGAGTAGGTCGCCGCCAGAATCTTTCTGAGGAGGGCCCCGTTTGCCCGACCGGTCCAAAGTTTGGATCTGTTGGAGCAGCGGGGCCTTTCAGATTGAGATCCCGGCTGTAAGCCATTTATCGACCGGATTATTGTGTCATGGCCCGTAGCATGGAGAGTCGTGAATGACCGAACTGGGCGACGCAACAATAACGGTCGAGACAAGCAGAAGCGCCCGGGTAGAGCTCAGCAAACAGGTAAGCAGTCGCGACGAGAACCGTCGAAGGGGCGTGGCAGACGTGATGCAGGCTCCGGTTTCTCTGGGCGCCGTTCGGATTCACCCCAACGCGGCCCAGGCGTGGAAAAGCCTGAAAGGTATTTCGGTGACGACGCGCGCGGCTCTAAGTGGGGTGGCGTAGCGCGGCGAGGGGCTCACAACGCCAGTATTGATCCCGGAGGGCCGCGGCCATCTAATGACGACCTAGCCCCGCCCCCACCGAGGGACCACGATCGGTGGGAACGAATTAGTGGTGGCTCTCGTAGCCCTCAACCTCGCCGTCGGCAACCTCAGATGCCGCTTCCCGAACTAGACGATGCCCATACCCGGGGTTTATCGAAGCGAGATCGAGAGCGCCTCCTAAAACAGCTTCAAGAAGCCGGAGAGCAGTTCCTGTCGGAGCGATTTGGTGAAGTTGAGGACATACTTCGGCCGTTAATTAAAAAGCATCCTCGAGTGCCCGACCTTCATGAACTTTATGGACTTACTCTTTATCGGCTCGGACAGTGGCGTCATGCCTTAGAGCGATTACAACGCTTCACTGACATGACAGGGGCTGTCGATCAGTTGCCCGTAATGGCTGATTGCTACCGGGCGCTTGGCGAATATGACGCAGTGCGTCGACTTTGGGATGAGCTGCGCATCTCGGGACCCGAACCGTCAGTCATGACTGAGGGACGAATTGTGATGGCAGGAAGCCTCGCGGACGCAGGAGATCTAGCGGGTGGGATACGTCTTCTTGAGCAGGGGCCGGTTCGAACAAAGAGAGCGCGTGATTACCACCTGCGACTTTGGTACGCGTTATCCGATCTGTATGAGAGAGCTGGTGACCATCAGCGCGCTAGCCGGGGCTTTGAACGAATCCAGAAAGTAGAGCCGGGCTACGCGGACGTTGCGGACCGACTCGCGTCCTTTTCGTGAATTATGAGAACTGAAAGCGACGGATTGTCAGTATCTTTGAAGAGCGCGAGTACGATCGGCTTCGCCCCGCGGGGCTGTAATCCAACCCACCTATCAGACACCTAAGGAGTCGTGGCGTGAGCGTCGACATCGAAGGTCTACTCGGAGATCAGGCCAGCTACCTCCTCGAGCACAGATGCGAGGCCATTCCCCAGGACTTACTTACTCTTCCAGGGCGCGACTTTGTTACCGAGGTCCTTTCGGCTACGGATCGATCCCCTCAGGTTATGAGAAACATGCAATCGCTATTCGACAATGGTCGCTTAGCAAACTCCGGCTATGTCTCGATCCTCCCTGTGGACCAGGGAATCGAACACTCAGCGGCTGCCTCGTTCGCCCCGAACCCGATGTACTTCGATCCCGCAAATATTGTTGAGCTCGCGATCGAAGGCGGCTGCAACGCGGTCGCCACCACATTTGGTGTTCTTGGAGCAGTGACTCGCAAATACGCTCACCGGATTCCATTCATCGCAAAGCTCAACCACAACGAATTATTGACCTACCCCACCACCTATGACCAAATAATGTTTGGCTCCGTTGAACAGGCGTACGACTTGGGTGCCGCTGGAGTTGGGGCGACGGTCTATTTTGGCAGCGAAGAAAGCGGACGTCAGATCCAAGAAACCGCTGAGGCCTTCGAAAAAGCGCACCAACTTGGAATGTTCACGGTGCTGTGGTGCTACCTGCGGAACAGTTTGATTGACATCGACGGCCAAGACAATCACGTGGCGGCAGATGCGACCGGTCAAGCCAATCACATTGGTGTGACTATCGAAGCCGACATCATCAAACAGAAACTCCCTGAGAATAATGGCGCCTTTAATACTGTTAAGGGATTTGGGAAAACCCATCCAGACGTGTACGAAAAGTTAACCACGGATCACCCGATCGACCTGTGCCGCTGGCAGGTGGCCAATTGCTATATGGGCAGAGTCGGGTTGATTAACAGTGGTGGTGCTAGCTCGGGGGCCACGGATATGGCTGAAGCAGTGACGACTGCAGTCGTGAATAAACGAGCCGGCGGTTTGGGGCTGATCTCGGGCCGTAAGGCGTTCCAACGGCCAATGGATGAAGGTATCGCCCTTCTCAACGCCATACAGGATGTATATCTCGATACATCCATCACGGTCGCCTAGTTCAGCTTCATGAACTCCGTCGTTTTTGTAGAGTATTTTGCTCGCGACGCGTATAAAGTTCGGGTTCGGACGACCACCATCCCCCCGGAGGCTCCGTGACCGATACAGCACCTCGAGAGTTCCCACTTCAGGAACTTGCTGAGGTCATTATTCGATTTGCCGGTGACTCTGGCGACGGCATGCAGCTGACCGGCGATCAATTCACCAGCATCTCGGCCGCTTTGGGCAATGACCTAGCGACGTTGCCTGAGTTTCCAGCGGAAATCCGAGCCCCTCAAGGAACACTTGCCGGGGTATCAGCCTTCCAAGTTCGGATCTCTGATTTCGCTATCACAACGCCTGGCGATGCTCCGACAGTCCTAGTAGCCATGAACCCTGCAGCCCTCAAGGCCCAATTACACAACGTTGTGCAAGGCGGAGCGATCATCCTCAACTCGGACGCGTTTATCGAACGCAACCTGGAAAAAGCTGGATACGAAAGCAACCCGCTTGAAGATGGCACCCTGGACGGTTATCGCATTTATCCCGTAGCTATGAGCCAGATAACCCGTGACGCCGTCGCCGTGCACGGAGTGAAGCCCCGAGATGCGGAACGATCAAAGAACTTCTTCGCGTTGGGTCTGATCTCTTGGATGTACACCCGACCGGTTGAGCCGACGATGGAATTTATTAAGACAAAATTCCATGGTCGAGACCTAGTCATCCAGGCTAACGAGGCGGCTTTCCAAGCTGGTTACAACTTCGGTGAGACAGCTGAGCTTTTTGAGTCGCACTACGAGATCAAGCCTGCACCGTTGCCGTCGGGTGAGTACACCAACATCACTGGAAATACGGCGCTTGCGTGGGGCTGTGTAGCAGCGGGTCAACTGGCTCGTCTGCCGATTTTTTTTGGCTCCTACCCGATTACGCCCGCATCGGACGTTCTTCACGAGCTGTCGTCGCTCAAGCATTTCGGGGTGCGAACATTTCAAGCGGAAGATGAAATCGCGGCGGCTGCCTCAGCGGTCGGTGCAGCTTTTGGTGGAGCGCTTTCCTTCACGACGACTTCGGGTCCTGGTGTTGCCTTAAAAGGAGAAACCCTTGGTCTGGCCGTAAGTCTTGAGTTACCGATGGTCGTTATCGACATTCAGCGTGGCGGCCCCTCCACTGGCCTACCTACTAAGCCGGAGCAGGCGGACTTGATGATGGCAATGTATGGCCGTCATTCCGAGTCGCCAATGCCGATTGTGGCACCCCGCAGCCCAGTTGACTGCTTTGATGCTGCGATAGAAGCATGTCGTATTGCGCTCCGGTACCGAACCCCGGTGATGCTGCTGAGCGATGGCTATCTGGCCACAAGTTCCGAACCTTGGCTCCTACCAGACCTCGATTCGTTGCCTGATATTGGCGTTGATTTCCACACGGGTTTCAACGGGACCAACGAAGATGGCGAAGGAATGTTTTTGCCCTACCTTCGTGACCCGGAGACGCTGGCGCGGCCGTGGGCGATCCCAGGTACCCCAGGCCTGATGCACCGCGTTGGTGGTATTGAAAAAGAAGACGAGACGGGAAACATCAGCTACGACCCAGACAACCATCAGAAAATGGTGGGGTTGCGGGCCGCGAAGATTGAAGCGGTAGAAGTCCCTGACGCGGAAATCGCAGGGGATGTGGACGCAAGTCTCTGCATGTTGGGCTGGGGTTCGACATGGGGGGCTATGGATGCCGCCGTCGCCCGACTGCAGGAGGCTGGCCACAAAGTTGCTCATGTACATTTGAGGAATCTGAACCCGTTCCCTAAAAACCTGGGTGAGGTCCTAGAGGGATTTGAGAAAGTTATTTGTCCGGAAATGAACGATGGTCAACTGGTTAACTTGATTCGGGCGAAATACCTCCTTGATGTGAAGGCCGTAAATAAAATGAACGGTGTGCCATTTACGACTGCCGAAATTGAGGCAGCTGCACTCGGGGCTTTAGAAGCCCCCTAGCTGGACTGCGAGATCGATACGTATGACTGATACTCCTATGCGCACAGAACCGGCCGACTGGGCCACTGACCAAGAAGTTCGATGGTGCCCTGGGTGCGGTGACTATTCAATATTGACAGCCATGCGCATGCTCATGCCCGAACTGGAAGTGGATCGCGAAAACACGGTCTTCATCTCAGGAATTGGGTGTGCCGCACGTTTCCCGTACTACATGAACACTTACGGCATGCACGGCATCCATGGCCGCGCTCCTGCGATCGCAACCGGCCTGGCCATGGCTCGACCTGACCTAGACATCTGGGTAGTTGGTGGCGACGGGGACATGATGTCGATCGGTGGCAACCATCTCATCCATGCGTTGCGCAGAAACGTGAACATTCACATTCTGCTGTTCAACAACATGATTTATGGATTGACGAAGGGCCAGTTCTCACCGACCAGTGAGGTTGGCAAGGTCACTAAGAGTTCACCGATGGGTTCTCTTGACGCTCCGTTCAACCCTGTGTCCGTGGCCCTGGGGGCCGAAGCATCTTTTGTGGCTCGTACTCATGACATGGATCGNCAACACATGATGGAAATGTTCCGTCGAGCGCACGCGCACAANGGCGCTTCCATCGTNGAAGTTTTCCAGAACTGCAACGTCTTTAATGATGGTGCTTGGGAAGGAATCACCAAGAANCAGAACCGAGACGCGAACTTGATCTCTCTAGAGCATGGCAAACCGATTCGCTTNGGTGCCGATGATGAGTTCGGAGTCATTGTCGACGATGGTGCGGCCAAGGTGGTGTCGGTAGTAGATGTTGGGGAGGCAGCTCTGCTTGTTCATGACGAAAGTAAGGCGGACCCCTCGACGGCCTTCATGCTCAGTCGTTTGTCGCGTGGTCCGTTTGAACCAACTCCTGTTGGCGTTTTCCGCGCTGTGGAGAGGATTGAATACGCGTCGTCGTCGACTTCCCAGCTAGCGATGGCCCACGATGAAAAAGGTTCAGGAGACCTCGAATCCTTACTCCGTTCGCGCGGAACTTGGCAGGTCTAGCCAATATCGCTTGGATTCTGGATCTTGACGGAGTTATCTGGCTCGCAGACCAGCCCATCCCGGGCGCAGCGCGAGCGATCGAGCGCCTTGACCGTCTAGGTGAACAGCTTCTCTTTGTGACGAACTTTTCTGCCCTCACCAAGGAGCAGGCGGAAGACAAACTCAAAGCATGTGGGATTGACGCGACCGGAAGGGTGCTGACTTCAGCCATGGCTGCAGCATCTCTAGTTGAACCTAGCGAAAGGGTGCTCGTATGCGCTGGAAGCGGAGTAATTCAGGCGGTCGAAGAGCGGGGTGCGATTGCCTTTGACCCCAGTGATGGAGTTGGAGCGCATCGCGCTATCGACGCGGTAATCGTCGGGTTTCACCAGGATTTCGACTTCGCGCGTCTCGCCGCCTCAGCCCGCGCCCTTCATCAAGGCGCGCGCTTGATTTCAACGAACAACGATCCCACGTACCCGACGCCTGAGGGGTTACTTCCTGGAAATGGCTCTTTGACCTCGGCGCTTGCCACCGCCGGGGGAGTGCAACCAACCATCGCGGGAAAGCCGTATCGACCGATTGCCGATCTCGCTTTGGGGCGGCTTGGAACTGAACGCGGAGCTCACGGCAATTTGGTCGTTGGCGACGTCCCGTCTACGGATGGTCTATTGGCAGTCGAACTCAGATTTGAGTTCGGCCTGGTTCTATCTGGAGTTACCGCCGCGGACGACGTAGCAGTTTGCGATCCGAGACCCGACATTGTCGGCGATGACCTTGAGGCGCTCGTTGATCAGGTATTTCAGTGAGCCCCTACGAGCGCTTATCCAAGTCTGATCCAGTTGCGTGGCTCTGCTGGTAGCTTCGATCTATGTGCGGAAGGCGACGCTAGGCCAACGGAGCCCTTGGCGATGACACGACGCCGGCTCGATACTGAGTTAATGCGACGCGACCTGGCCTCGACTCCCAGGCGGGCCCGGGAGCTTATTCAAGCTGGCCAGGTGTTAGTTGGAGGGGCGGTAGCTAGCAAACCAGCACGCATGGTGGCGCCCAGTGATCCGGTTGTAGTGACCGGAGCACGGCGGAAGTTTGTTTCACGAGGCGGCGACAAACTCGACGCTGCACTCACCAACTTTCTGGTCGATCCCCGTGGCAAACGCGTTGTGGATGTCGGTGCCTCGACGGGCGGATTTTCCGACTGTGTTATGCAACGTGGAGCTCGGGAAGTCGCGGCAATTGACGTCGGCTACGGGCAGCTAGATCAGCAGATCCGAAACGATCCGCGAATGAATGTGTTCGAACGAACCAACGTGCGGTACCTCAAACTTTCCGAGATAGGAGGGCCGGGGGATTTGGTAGTTGCTGATCTTTCGTTCATTTCGCTGCGAACCGTCTTACCGAGATTGGCTGCTCTTTGTGGAGATAAGGGCGATCTGCTGATGCTGGTAAAGCCTCAATTTGAGGCTGGGCGCGTTGAGGCAGCTCGCGTTCAAGGCATAATCCGTAATCCTGACGTGTGGCGTAGAGTGCTTGAGGAAATCTCTGAATGTGTTTCGGAGACCTGCCTTGGCGTTGCGGGCCTAATGATCTCGCCACTTCGCGGTGTTGGTGGAAACACAGAATTCTTTATGCACTCTCAAGCGGGCGCTGGCGACGCGATTCAAGTCACCGACGCAATAAACAAAGTGGTTGACGAAGCCAAGGGAGAAGCGATGTCATGAGTGTGGTTTCGATGATGGTGCATCCGGACCGTGCTGAGGCAATTGACCTGGCAGCTCAGATAGTTAGCTATTTGGACGATTCAGGGCACTCAGTTCGATTGCTTGAGAGTGAAGCGATAGCAATCGATCGCCTTCAATTCCGATGTGGTGAATCCGACTTCGCAGGGGGAGCGGACCTTGCGGTAAGCGTCGGTGGAGATGGCACGATGCTGCGAACATTTGAGATCGTCGCTTCGTCAGGCATTCCGGTTCTCGGCATCAACGTAGGACACCTGGGTTACTTGACTGAATTCGAAGCGGAGGAAGCTCAAAACGCGATTGACCTCGCTTTATCAGGGCGTTTACCGATCGAAGAGCGACTAATGGTTCAGGGCCGTATAGAACGGTCAAACGGTCGGACTGATGGCGACTGGATAGGTCTCAACGAGGTCGTCCTTGAAAAGAAGGCTCAGGGTCATACGGTACGACTTAAAGTCACCATCGACGGTTCTGCATTCGCAACTTACGCCGGAGACGGTTTGATCGTTTCCACGCCCACTGGCTCCACTGCATACAACCTCTCAGCGAGAGGCTCGATCGTGGCGCCAACACATTGGTCGCTTCAGCTCACACCAGTGGCGCCACACATGTTATTTGACCGTTCGCTGGTCCTGAGGCCAGACACAGAGATTCGTATCGCGGTCGTCGGGGAACGAGAAGCCAACCTGTCCATCGATGGTCGCAGCGTCGCGGTTCTATCGGATGGTGATGTGTTGATTGCGACACGTGCGGACACCATCGCTCGGCTTGTCACTTCGGGGTCAGGCGGCTTCCAAGAAGTTTTGAAGCAAAAGTTTGGGCTCAAGGACCGCTGATGCTTCTGGAACTCTCAGTCCAGAATCTCGGAGTGATTGAGGCTTCAACGTTGATTCTTCGACCGGGAGTCAGTGTGTTGACGGGCGAGACTGGTGCTGGCAAAACCATGGTTGTACAGGCCATAGAACTCCTCACAGGCGGTCGAGCCGACCCCTCGATGGTTCGAAATGGAGCCGAATACGCGACCGTGGAAGGCCGATTTGAAATGCCGGAAGGTGAAGAGGTTGTGTTGCGCCGCGTCATACCAGCTGAAGGTCGCAGCCGGGCGTACCTCAACGGCTCTTTAGCTCCAGCAGCTCAGCTCGATGACATCGGTTCAAATCTGGTTGATCTACATGGTCAACATCAGCATCAATCCTTATTGCAGCAGAAAGTCCAACGGGCTGCCCTGGACCGATATGGCAAGATCGATCTTGATGACCTACGCAACGCTCGTACCGAAGAGCGGCGTCTTCTAAGAGAAATTGAAGAGATGGGCGGCGACGCACGAACGCGTGCTCGCGAAATTGATTTGTTGCAGTTCCAGGTTGACGAACTTGACCAAGCCGATCTAGGTGATCCGCGTGAAACTGATGCTCTCGCAGATCTGGAAGAACTACTCGCTGACGCGACAGCCCATATCGAACTTGGCAATCATGCTCGCGCGACTATCACCGATGATGATGGAGTTCTAGACCTGTTAGGTCAAGTCATCGGAGCCATTGCGGGTCGCGCGCCCTACAAGAAAATAACCGAGCGTTTGAGGGGGCTCCAGGCCGAACTTTCTGATGCCACCGATGAGATGCGCGAAATGGTTGACAGTATCGATGATGAACCTGAACGCCTTGCAGAGGTTCGCTCCCGTCGACAACTACTTATGGACTTGCTCAGAAAGTACGGCGACAGTTTGGAAGACGTCATCGCCTACAGAAGCCAAGCCTCTGATCAGCTTGAAAGGCTAAGAAATCATGAAGCCGTAGCGGCCGAACTAGAGACGGATTTGACGAAAACTCGAGATGAACTTGCGGTTGCGGCCCGAGCCGTGACAGAAGCCCGACGTTTGGCGGCCCCCGCTCTGGCTACTGAAGTGAATCGCTATCTGCCAGAGCTCGCTCTTGAGCACGCCAGTTTGTCTGTCGAAGTTCGAGGCGACGACCCCGCAGACGATGTCGAGATCATGTTTCGCGCCAACAGCGGTGCGGGCCGACATGGTCTTGCAAAGGTCGCTTCGGGAGGAGAGCTTGCGAGAGTCATGCTTTCCCTCCGGCTGGTGTTGACTGCCGGCCCACCCACTCTGATCTTCGATGAGGTTGATGCGGGGGTGGGTGGAGCAGCGGCAGTTGCAGTGGGGAGAGCCCTCGGGCGACTAGGAACCGCTCATCAGGTACTCGTCGTTACACATTTACCGCAAGTCGCCGCCTTCGCCGACCAGCACCTCGTGGTTGACAAAACAGATGATGGACAGATGGTCGTGTCGAGTATCACAGAGGTGACTGGCGAGCACCGTGTTCGTGAGCTCGCTCGCATGTTGGCCGGGCAGCCCGACTCCAAGAGCGGCCGGGAACACGCCACGGAACTTCTCGAACTAGCGGCACTAGATCGGAGTCAGGTATGAGACTCAGACGCGGTGAAGGCCTAATTGAAGGAAAAAAGTCCGGAGCTTTCGCACGTGTAGACCGTCGGACTAAAAATCTAATCCCGCGTCTTCAACCCGGGGAAATAGCCGTAATCAATCATGAAGACCTAGATCGGGTAGCGGCTGATGGGTTGGTAGCAGCCAAGGTGTCAGCTGTTCTGAACGCCTCCGAAAGTATGTCGGGCCGCTACCCCGCTCTGGGTGCGCTCGTACTCCTTCAGTCGGGAGTGCCATTAATCGACGGCATCGGGGTCGGCGCATTCAACCGGATTCAAGACGGAGACAAGCTCTCGATCGTTGATGATCGTGTCTACGCGAACGGTCAGGCCGTCTGCCGCGGAAGCCGGCCCACAATCAAAGATTTAGAACGAAGACTTGAGTCGGCGCGAGATGCGGTGCGAGGGGAGCTAGGTCAGTTTGCCGCTAACACTCTTCAATATCTGGCTACCGAACCCGAACTCATTACAGACGACCTAGAGCTCCCCGAACTTTCAGTTGAACTTTCTCAAAAGCAAATCTTGGTGGTTGTTCGCGGGATTGATTACCGCGAAGATTTAGGCGCGCTGCGAAGATCTGGATATATGCGCGAGATGCGGCCAGTTCTCATTGGCGTCGATGGTGGCGCTGATGCACTACTCGAAGTAGGGCTGACTCCCGACTTGATACTTGGTGACTTTGACTCCGTATCTAGAGACGCCCTTGACTGTGGAGCGCAACTGTTGGTTCACGCCTATCCGGGCGGGCTTGCTCCCGGAGCAGCACGATTGGAACGTCTCGGCTTTGACTATTCAGTTGTCGAGGGTGTTGGCACGAGCGAAGACATTGCTATGCGAATGGCTTTTGAAGAACGTGCAGAACTCATAGTTCTTGTGGGATCGCATACGTCCATGGCGGATTTTTTTGATAAGGGACGCAGAGGCATGGCTTCAACATTTCTCACCAGAATGAAGGTCTCTGCCATCCTTGTCGATGCAAAGGGAGTTAGTCGTCTCTACCGCACTCAAGTCCGCAAACGTGACTTGGGTCTATTGGTTCTTTCGGCGCTCTTCACCCTTGCCGTCATTGCGGTTGTAACAGAACCAGTTCGGCTGCTGCTGCGGACCCTTTGGCTGAACCTAGGGATGTGATGTTGAAGTGATCAATCTGCGTTACCACATCATCAGCATCGTGGCGGTGTTCTTGGCGCTCGGAATTGGTCTAGCGCTGGGCTCTACCTTCGTTGATACCATCCTCGTAAACGAGTTGGAAGATCAAGTAAACGAGTTCGAGGCCGACCGCGAAGAAGCGGTAAAGCAGAAAGATGCGGCCGTGGCAGCCCAAGATGCGGCCGTGGCAGCCAAAGATGCGGCGTTAGAGGCCAACAACGAAATTCAATCCGAAGCTGCGGTTCAGCTCGAACACCATCAAACGAAATTAGCTGCCGAACGCGATGCAGCAAACGAACAAAGAAATGCACTGATCGAACAATCAGAATTAGATCACGCAGTCCACAACACTTTGCTAAAAACGCTTGAAGCGGTGATGCCAAGAGATCGTTTACTTGGAACATCTTGGATCGTGTTGGCTCCGACCGGGATTAACAGAGCCGTTGCCTGGAAAATTAGAGATCTCCTGACCCGCTCAGACGGAGAGTATTTGGGAACACTGTGGATCGAGCCGACCATGAACTTTGAAAACCAAGAAACGCTAGACGCATTAAATCAGCTCTACCGAAAGGGCCAGGCTGAGATCGATGTTGCTGACCTCACGGTATCGGGCATCGCTATTTCGCTCTTGGGCGAAGACTGGCTCGCCGGCGCGGATATCGAACCCACTCCCATGTTCATAAGTCAGCTCAGAGATCTGGGCTTATTGCGCTTTGACCGTTATTTATCAACGCGCGATCTGGAGAGCGTTTCGAACTCCGCTAACCGGGTCATCGTTCTCAACGACGCGGAACATGTCGACCTCCACCAGGGATTTTTCGTCCCGCTTCTTCAAGAGATTTCAAAACTTGCCGATGTGGGAACTGCCGCCTTGGTGGAAGTCACCGTTGAGGGAGAAGTTCGAGGACAGATAGTCGATACCGTTCGCAACAATTCTCTACTTGCTCAGAGTTTGTCGACCTTTGACGATGTTGTGTCGTTCGAAGGCAGACTCTCTCTTTTGTTTGGATTGGACCGGCTTCCAGCGGTCAGTCACTACGGCGACCTCGATACGGCCGAAGGTCGATTCCCTCAATGACTCACGTCGTAGCTATCGTGCCCGCCAAGGACAGAGTTGATTCAATCGCGGACACCGTGACGGCGCTTGTCGAACTCGACGTGATCGGTGAAGTGGTGGTGGTCGACGACGGCTCCGTAGATGGCACCGGAGAAACGGCCCGAAAGGCTGGGGCCCGCGTTGTGACTCTCGAACGCAATCTAGGTAAAGGAGGAGCTGTGGCTGCTGGTGTAGCGGCTTCAGGGGCCCCGGAAAGTTACCTGCTCCTGGACGCCGACCTGGGCGCGTCAGCGTCGCATGCAAAGATCCTTCTTCAACCCTTGGTGGATGACCAGGTAGATATGACTATTGGGATTTTCCCGAAGAGCGGCCGATCGCGAGGCTTTGGCATTGTGAAACGAACAGCAGCTCGGTTACTTGAACAGGCAACAGGCCGACGATTTATAGAACCGCTGTCAGGTCAACGTGCGGTGAGTGGCCCGCTAATGCGTTCGCTGAAGCTGGCTGATGGATTCGGGTTGGAAGTGGCGCTCACTATTGATGCGCATGTTGCTGGCGCCCAAATTGTTGAAATTGCGGCACCATTTTCTCATCGCCCGTCAGGAAGGGGACCGAGAGGCGTCGCGCACCGAGCCCGACAGTGCAGAGACGTCGTCAAAGCGTCCGCGGCTCGACTCGGATGGCGGTCCACTCTGGAGGCAGTGGTAAGTGGCCTAGTTAGGAACAACGCGAAGTGATCGTCACTATCGGAACTTTTTTTGTTGCCCTCGTAGGGGCCTTGTTTGCTTGGGGGCGTCTCGGGCCCTGGTTGTCGAGACCTCAATGGGAGAAAGAAAATTACCGCGGGAGAGTGGTAGTTGCAGTATCGGGTGTGTTCATCGTCCTGATTGAGGTCCTACTAATAGGGAATCTTTATTGGGCATTTAGCGATTCGTTGCATGACACCCATGCCGTGGCCGTCCTAATGCTGGTTTTAGCGTTCGGATTATTGGGTTGGATTGATGACACCCGTGCCGAAAAAACAGGAGGAGGTCTCAAGGGGCACCTCGGGATGGCCATCTCCGAAGGCGCATTCTCAACAGGCATTGTGAAATTAATTGGTGGCGTCGTGGTCTCTTTTGGGGCCGTAATAGTCGCCGATGTAAGCGACGGGTTAGTGGGCCTGGTTCGCAGTGCCGCGATTGTTGCCCTGGGAGCGAATCTATTAAATCTTCTTGACAGAGCACCCGCACGCTCCTCCAAAGTGGCCGTGCTCTGGTTCGTAGCGCTTCTAGTTTCGACTGCAGTGTGGGGTGACTCTTATTCGGCGTTGCATCTGATTTGGGCCTCAGGGGTCGTTGGGGCGAGCGTGGGATTGGCGCCGTCGGAGTTGATGGAACGCCACATGCAGGGCGATATCGGAGTCAACACGACTGGTGCAGTGTTGGGATTTTCAACCATTTTGGTTGGCTCGTCTGTCGTCGAATGGATAGCCCTAATCGTGCTCGCTGCCCTCAACTTGGAGAGCGAGAGAACATCTTTTAGCCAAGCGATCGCTAACAACTCGATCTTGGACCGGTTCGATCGTTTAGGTGCAGAGCACCGGCAGAATTGAAATAGCTGAGTATTCACGGGACCCAAAATTTTGTATATCTCAAAAAGTGTCACTGAAGGTCAACACCATTGGAGAAATCACCCGCTAAATTCTCTCCAAGTGGGGCAGGACTTCAACCATGACTAAACACATTTTCGTTACCGGCGGAGTGGCGAGTGGACTTGGCAAGGGAATCACAGGCTCCTCCCTCGGTCGCCTCTTGAAAGCCAGGGGCCTTCGGGTGACGATGCAAAAATTCGACCCGTACATAAACGTCGACCCAGGAACCATGAACCCTTTCGAACATGGTGAAGTCTTCGTAACTGATGATGGAGGCGAAACCGATCTCGATTTGGGTCACTACGAGCGTTTCATTGACGAGCCACTGACAAAGGACTCGAACGCGACAACAGGTTCGATTTACCAAGCTGTTCTCGCGGCTGAACGTCACGGGGATTACTTAGGCAAGACAGTTCAGGTAATCCCTCACATAACTGACGAGATCAAGCGTCGTATTCGACGTCTCGCCACGGCCGATACTGACGTAGTTATTACTGAAGTCGGGGGCACCGCTGGCGACATCGAAATTCTCCCTTTTCTTGAAGCAATACGGCAGATGCGATTAGACGCCGGTCGAGGAAACGTTTGCTATGTGCATGTAACCCTGGTCCCGTTTATAGGCCCGTCTGGTGAACAAAAAACTAAACCCACCCAACATTCTGTGACCGAGTTGCGAAGCAGGGGAATTCAACCCGACGCAGTAGTTCTTCGAAGTGAAGAACCGATTGACACAGCGTTGCGCGAAAAGATTTCGCGTCTGTGCGACGTTGAACTATCGGGTGTTGTCAATGCCCCTGACGCATCCAATCTGTACGAAATTCCTCTAATACTGCACGACGAGGGCCTCGACCGGTACGTGTGCGAAATATTAGGTTTAGCGAATCTCGAACCGGATCTTGGCTCGTGGTCGGCACTCGTCGACCGTATAGAGGACGCCACCTCGAAGGTCCGTGTGGGAGTGATAGGCAAATACGTGAGCCTTCCAGACGCCTATCTGTCTGTAGTCGAAGCATTACGCCACGGTGGCTATCACCATGGAGCTGAGATAGACATCGATTGGATTCAGGCAGAAGAAATCGAGGGGCTTCTCGCAGGTGGCCGGCTCGCACATTTAGACGGCATGGTCATCCCCGGCGGTTTCGGGGAACGTGGAATCGAAGGGAAAATTGCGGCCGCCCGATACGCGAGGGAAAACGAAGTCCCTTGTTTGGGTATATGTCTAGGACTTCAGGTCATGGTGGCAGAGTTCTGTCGCAACGAGCTAGGTCTAGTGGGTGCAAACAGCCGAGAGTTTGACCCCACCACTTCGCACCCCGTAGTCGATTTGATGGATTCGCAGCGTGACGTGACAGATATGGGCGGCACTATGCGCCTAGGGCTGTACCCAGCTCGCTTACTTGATGACAGCAGGGTGGCGGCGATGTACGGAGACTCCTTGATTTATGAGCGTCATCGTCACCGTTATGAGGTGAATAACGATTATCGGGTTCCGATGGAGGAACAAGGTCTTAGATGTAGCGGCTTGTCACCTGACGGCAGACTGGTTGAATTCATTGAACTTGACGCTCATCCGTTCTGGGTAGGTACGCAGGCACATCCGGAGTTCAAGAGTCGACCAGACCGGCCCGCACCGCTGTTTCGAGGCTTAGTAGGAGCAGCTCTGGCTAGGTCTGAAGGCCGGAATCCAAAGCTCCTGGAGTCACATACCGAGTCGGTGGATTGAACTGTGGTCGGCCGATCCGACCCTGAGTTCTCTATGGTCAACGAACGGCTCTTGCACTCTGGTTACGCCTTTGATCTTTACGCGACTACTTGGGTCGATGCTTCTGGTGAAGTGTTCGAACGAGACATTGTTCGTCATCGCGGCGCGGTGGCAGTGGTGCCGTTAACAGATGACCAAGAGCACGTCGTCCTTGTGCGTCAATTTCGCACTCCTCTGAATGCTCGGCTTCTGGAGTTACCGGCGGGGCTCCGAGATGTAGACGGGGAGTCGGAGATCGACACAGCTCGCCGTGAGCTAGAAGAAGAAGTTGGGTGTGTAGCGGAGACAATCGAACACTTGATCACACTCGTAACCGCCGTGGGGTTCGCTGACGAGGCGATATCAATTTTTTTGGCTCGGGATCTTACTTGGACGAGCCGTCGAGCCGACGGCGAAGAAGAAAGGTCAATGACTGTAGAAATGGTTCCGTTGGTTGAGGTTGGCGCCATGATTGCGAATGGAGAAATCACTGACGCCAAAACCGTTGCGGGCCTTCTGCTTCTCCTACAAAAGTTGAATTCGTAATCCGATGGGTCAGGTTGTACGGATCGTCGAATTAGAGGAGTTCTTAATTTGGTTGGCAGTGGAACGAGGGAGGGTGCCATCAACCATTGCCGCGTATCGAAGAGACATCGTTGCGTTCCTTGATTGGCTCGAATCGGTAGGGGAGCGATTTCTATCTGCGGAACAACGAGATATCACGGCATATGTTGCTCATCTGAAAGATTCAGATCTAGCTCCTGCCAGCGTTGCGCGCGCCACTGTTGCTGTTCGTTCGTTCTTCCGCTTCCTGGCTGCTGAAGAGTTGATCCAAATAGACCCTGGGGCCTCTGTCGAAGTACCGACCGTGCCTCGAGGTTTACCGAAGGCGCTGACTCTCCAGCAGGTCGAGTCTTTGCTTGCTTCTCCGGTCGGCGATGATCCGGCTGCCTACCGTGATCGGGCCATTTTGGAAGTTCTCTATGGATGTGGCTTACGCATAGGGGAGTTGGTAGGGCTGTCAGATGTCGATGTTGACCTAGAGGGTGAACTCTTACGGGTCTTTGGGAAGGGCCGCCGAGAGCGCATCGTTCCCTTGGGTGGCCCCGCAAGTGAAGCACTAGCGCAATGGATGAGCGGGGTTGGGCGAAAGGCGGTCTTGGATCTGCGACGGGATCAGGGATCGGCAGAACCGGCTGTTTTCCTTAGCACAGGCGGAATTAAACGAGGTAGGCGGATTAGCCGTCAAGGAGCATGGCTGGTTGTTCGAGGCCACGGTGAGAGGGTCGGCCTTGGCTCGGAACTTACACCCCATGTATTGCGTCACTCGTGTGCTACTCACATGCTGGAGAATGGCGCAGACATCCGTTACGTACAGGAACTTTTGGGGCATAGGTCGATCAGCAGCACGCAGATCTATACCGCGCGTAGGGAGGAAGAAATCAGGCGCATATATGACCGGTCTCATCCTCGCGCAGAGACGCTGCTACAGGACAAGTAGTTTCATGGCTGTGCCCATCAGTCGCTTTCGTCACCTCGTAGAAAGGTTTTTCGCTTCGCTTGAGCGGAAGGCTCCGAGTGAATCGGACCAAAATTGGGTGTTGAGTCAACTGTCGACAAAAGAACTGGCCCTTTGGTCTGCAATGGGGCGTTCAGACCAAGCGCATTCGATTGCAGTTGCGAAAAGGGTTGATAAACAGATGCCAGAAGACAGAACGGCTGTGGTGGCGGCTCTATTGCACGACGTAGGGAAAATATCTGTTCCCTCAGGCATCTCCCTTCGAGTTGTGGCCGCATTGACGCAGCCGTTGGTGAGCACAAACCGACTTAATAGATGGGTTTCTACAGGAGGACGGTTGTCGCGATTGGCGGCTTTGATTAGATACCCGGCGGCGGGATCGGCTTTACTCGCGGAGGCGGGCAGTGATGAGTTCGTGGTGACGTGGGCCGCCCAGCATCATCTTCGGCCGGAAGAGTGGACTGTCGACCCGGTGCGGGCCGTGGTGTTGAGGCGGGCAGATAACGTCGCTGTTCAGAGAAGGGCGCATGGAAGCAACTGAGATCACACAATCTCTGAAAGAGGTAATCCTGCAGTCGTATGGGGATCGGGTCGGAACATTCAAGTTCCAATCGGTTGATGACGCGATTTCGAAGGCTCGCCAAAAAGCGCGCGCGCAACTTTCGAAAGAGCAACGATTGGTGATTGACTTCGCTTTGGTGTCCTTTCGAGATTGGCTAATCGATCGCGATCCGGAAGCGGCTGAACGAGTGAGAAAAGGCGTGCCGCCTCCTCAGGACATAGAAACAGCCGTTCGCGCGGCAGAGGACCACGCCGTCGCCAGCATTGCGCCCGACGTAACGGATGAAGAAAAAGCCTTATTGACCTACCGTCTACAGAACGGACGCGTCGAAACTATTGAAGAACGCAACGGGAGGACTCGTCCACCTCTGAAACTGTCCAATCGTCATGTTCGAACAATGGCAGGTGGTTTCGTAGTTATCTTCCTCGGATCGGGTTTAGCGGCGGTGGTCACAGAGGCCGGCACCCTCGTGACCATAATGGGGGCGGCGATCTTTGTCTTCGGCTTCAGGAGGTGGCGATCCGGCGATGTCACCTCGAATATTCCCGAGGTATCAGTCTTTCGAGGAGGGAAATTAAGTAACGAGGGAAAAAGCCAGCTCTGACTTCATCGAGGCATTAGATCACCCTGCCGGTAGGAACCCCATCGCATCTTTAGCTCGCTGGACAGTCACTGCTGCGACTTCAGATGCTTTTTCCGCGCCGCGAGCAATAATTCGTTCCAACTCCGAAGGGTCAGCGAGAAGTTCCGCTCGGCGATGTTGCACCGGTTCGAGCGCGTTGATGATCGCCTCGGCGGTGTCATTCTTCAAAGGACCATATTGGTTGTACTCATCAGCGAGTGTCTCAGGGTCGCGCTCAGTGGCGGCTCCGAGTATCGATAATAAATTGGACACACCGGGTTTTGCATCAAAATCGAATCGAACCTCGTTGTCGGAATCAGTTATTGCTCGTTTCAACTTCTTAGCAATGGAGCTTGGGTCTTCGAAAATACCGATGGTGCCCATGGGTGACTCCGCGGACTTGGACATTTTGTTCATCGGCTCTTGAAGATCCATCACTCTCGCTGCGATCGTGGGAATAGCCGCAGCTGGTAACACGAATGTTTGGCCATAACGTGAGTTGAACCGCTCAGCTACGTCACGCGTTAACTCCAAGTGCTGACGCTGGTCGTCGCCGACGGGAACTCGATCGGCATCGTAAATCAGGATATCGGCGGCCATCAAGGCTGGGTATGTGAACAACCCAGCCGAAACGTGTTCTTGGCCTGCATCACCCTGCTTTACTGATTTGTCTTTGAACTGTGTCATCCGACGTAGCTCTCCGAAAGAAACAGTGCATTCAAGAAGCCACGACAGCTCGGTGTGATAGGGAACATGGCTTTGAACGAAGAGGGTGCACACCTCAGGATCGAGACCTACCGCCACCAAAGTCGCCATTGTGTCAAGGGTCTTTGAACGCAGCTCCACGGGATCTTGCTGAACAGTGACGGCGTGAAGATCGACGGCGCAATAAAAGCTGTCATGTAGATGCTGATCGATAGCCCACTGGCGAAGCGCCCCCAGAAAGTTACCGAGATGTATGTCCCCGGTGGGTTGAATACCCGACAGCACTCTTGTCATATGGCCCGACGGTACCGCAGGTGTCACCGCAAACCATCGGAAGAAGCGACGAAGATGCCGAAGAAGTGCGTGGAAAGAGTCAGCAAACGTGTTACATCGATGTGATTTGCTCCGCTATCTTTAGGCAATGCCCTACGAGGTACAAACCGACGTTTTTGAGGGGCCGTTCGACCTTCTGTTGCGTCTCATTCTTCAGCAAGAAGTCGATATCTATGAGGTGTCCTTAAGTCATATTGTTGATGCCTATCTGACGGAGATGGACCGAATAGTGGGTGTAGTTGAGGAGGCGGGTTCATGTGGTGGTGGGGTCGACCTCGAACTGGCGACAGAATTTCTTTTGATAGCGGCAACTCTCGTAGAGCTGAAAACTCGGCGACTACTTCCAGATGAAGCTGACGGGCATCTCGATGATGAACTAGGCATATGGGAGGAACGGGANCTTCTTCTGGTTCGCCTACTGGAGTGCAAGACCTTCAAGGGNGTNGCAGTGGCNATGCGTCAGTTGGCTCATCGCGCATCNTTTGGGTACCCGNGAAATGTCGGACCNGATGAGAGATATCTGTCCTTAGCCCCTGACCTTCTCAAAGGTCTATCGGTTCAGGATNTCTCTNACGCNTTCTTGCGAGTANCTGCCCCGAAACCGATCNTNCGAGTCGACCTCGNACATGNGGGNCCTGTCACNGCGTCGGTNACGGACGCGATGTTTGAGTTGATAGACGAACTTCCGAGACTTGGGAAAACTACTTTCAGAGAACTAACCGGCGGTTTGGTTGATCGAATTCAGGTAGTCGTTCGATTCTTGGCTGTTCTCGAGCTATTTAAACAAGGCCATGTTGAGCTAGATCAACCGGAACGATTTGGCGATATAACTCTGATCTGGACCGGTAATGAAAACGAGTTTCTGTTGCCCGCGGGCGGTGTGTCCTATGACGGCTGAGAATGACGCCGAGACTTTCCAAGTGCTGGCTGCGCAACTAGAGAACGAAGCCTCCCTCTCCACTTCGTCGCCGTCTGATGGTGAACTTCCTGACCTTGACCCCAACGCCGTTCCAGCAGATGTGCGGGCTGCCCTCGAGGCGATCTTGTTGGTGGCGTCCGACCCTGTGGCACCCACTGTTCTTGCCCAGTTACTAGAAGTCAGTGTGGAAACCGTACACGCCTTATGTGGGTATTTGACCGATAGCTACGCCCAAGAAGAGCGGGGATTCACCATTAACCGCGTTGCTGGGGGCTACCGATATCAAACGTCGGACGCTCAAGCTCCTTATGTTGAGCGATTCGTTCTTGAAGGGCAAGCAACACGGTTGTCCAGTGCAGCATTGGAAACATTGGCCATAGTGGCTTACAAACAACCTGTCTCACGGGCACAGATTTCCTCGATTCGCGGAGTAAACGTAGACAGTGTTGCTCGAACATTGCAGCAACGCGGGTATATCGAAGAGGTAGGTCGCGACCCGGGCCCCGGAAACGCAGCAATGTACGGGACGACGATGTTGTTCCTTGAGCGCATCGGTCTGGACAGTCTTCGAGATCTTCCAAATCTCAGTGATTTTGTACCCGACGCGGAAATCGTCGAGACTCTTGAAGTGGTGCTGCGTGGAGCTAACGACGCAGTCGGACCCGGAGACACCGTGGGAGATGCTCCTGAATTGAGCCCTCCGACGTGACTGTCGAGGAGTCGGTGGAGCGACTCCAGAAAGCCCTAGCTCGATCTGGAGTGGCGAGTAGACGCTTGAGCGAAGAATTGATCGGGGCCGGTCGGGTGACGGTAAACGGTCAGCTAGCAACTCTGGGAGACAAAGTCGGAGCGAGTGATCGCATAGAACTGGACGGTGTTCCCATACTTCGAGACCCGGATCTTGTGCACTACTTGTTGCATAAGCCACGTGAAGTCGTATCGACGGCTAATGATCCGCACGGAAGGCCGACAGTTGTCGATCTCGTGCCTTCCGAATCCAGAGTGTTCCCCGTTGGGCGGCTTGACACTGATAGTGAGGGACTGATCGTTCTTACCAATGATGGCGACTTAACCCATAGGTTGACGCATCCAAGTTTCGGAGTTGCCAAGGAGTACCTAGCGCATGTTGAGGGCCTCCCGACGAGGCTTGCTCTTCGACGACTACGCGAGGGTGTTGAACTCGATGACGGCCCTACTGCACCAGCCGAAGTTTCGATGCCGCAGGATGGTTTACTCAAACTTGTCATTCATGAAGGTCGTAACCGCCAGGTACGCCGAATGTGCGCGGCCGTCGGCTATCCAGTAATCCGCTTGGTTCGCGTACGAATTGGGCCAATCACCGACAAGGATTTGGCCGCAGGAGCTTGGCGAACTCTTACTATGGAAGAGGTCCGTTCTTTGTACGCTGCGACGATCAATTAATAATTTCGCACAGAGCTTGGGCAATGCCTTCGGTACCATGCCGATCGTGAGACATGCCTCCCAGTAGACGGGTTTAGTTTCCCAATGACCAAGAACGTGCGTCGTGCTCAGATCGTAGGAACAGGGCTGATTGGGGGCTCAATCGCGCTGGCTCTCCGAGCTAGAGGATGGCACGTAACAGGTAGGGACATCGACACTAAGCGGGCTGATCGAGCATTAGAGCTAGATGTATTGGACGCGGTCGGTAGCGATGCTGAGGCCGAGTTGGCCTTCGTGGCAGTACCAGCGAGCGCTCTCGAGGTAGAGATCCGTAACACCCTCCGTGAAACGAAAGGTGTAGTCACCGACACTGGAAGCGTGAAAACCACGGTTGCACGCGGTGTTGACGACCCCCGGTTCATACCTGGACATCCGATGGCAGGCTCCGAACAAGAAGGCATTGATGGGGCCAATCAAGAAATCTTTGACGGCGCTGTTTGGGTTCTCACTCCGACTCCAGCTAGCGATGACCTTGGGCTTCGTGATCTGCAGACGACTCTTGCGTCCATTGGTTGCGACGTCGTAACCATGGCTCCCGAACGCCACGACGCGTTGGTGGCGATCGTTTCGCACGTACCCCATCTGACAGCCGCGAGCTTGATGTGTCTCGCAGATGATCGTGCATTAGACGATGCACCTCTGCTGCGCCTAGCTGCAGGTGGGTTTCGAGATATGACCCGCATCGCAGCGGGTCACCCCGAAATATGGCTGGATATTTGTGAAGAAAACAGGGACGCAATTGTCTCGGTGTTGGATGAGTTTTCGGATCGAATCAGCAATGTCCGCGAAATCGTGGCGCACTCAGATCGAGCAGGATTGACAGACTTGCTTTCTCAGGCAAGAAAAGCGCGCACCAATTTGCCCTCCCGGTACGTACGGCCTCAGGAACTCGTCGAAGTGCGAATTCCTATTCCTGATGAGAAAGGGCAGATTGCGAATATCACGATGCTGGCTGCTGATTGTGAGGTCAACGTGGCCGATATCGAGGTTGCGCACTCAGCTGAGGGAACGCAAGGCGTTCTCGTCCTCGTCGTGGCTGAAGCTGAGGTGCAGCGGTTCCTCGCGGTCTTGGCGGGGCAGGGCTACCGACCCACCACAAGAGAACTGGCATGAATAATTCGCGTTTGATGACTCCGTTTGCTGCGCCGGCAGAGGGGGTTGTTTCGCTTCCGGGTTCTAAGAGTCATACGAACAGGGCGTTGCTCTGCGCCGCACTCTCGGAAGGTACAAGCCGGCTCTCAGGAGTTCTCTTCGCTGAGGATACGGAAGCGATGTTGAAAGCAATCGTTTCGTTAGGAGCGACCGTCGAAGCGGATCGCAAAAATTTTGAGATTGAGGTCACGGGGCTCGCTGGAGCACCAATGTTTAGAGATCTCATTATTGATGCGAGATTGTCGGGGACCACGTCTCGATTTTTGTTGCCCACGTTAGCGGCGGGTAAGGGTGAGGTGACTCTCGACGGAGCTCCGCAACTGCGTTCGCGGCCATTCGCGGAACAAATTGAAGCGCTTCGCAATTTGGGGTGTGATCTCGAAGAATTGGGAACCCCCGGGGGTTTGCCCATCAAACTTGCTTCTCGCGGCCTAGAAGGAGGCGAGGTTGAAATCTCCGCCGAAACTAGTAGCCAGTTCGTGAGCGGTTTGATGTTGGCGGCGCCGCTCTATCCGAGCGGGTTAAAGATCAGGTTGGTTGGCCCACCGGTTAGTCGACCGTATCTAAACCTTACGATCAAAGTCATGCGCGATTTTGGTGTGTCCGTGGACGAACCAGATGGATTGACGTACATCGTGCCCCCCGGCCGGTATCTAGCGGCGGATCTGCGCATTGAGCCAGATGCGTCAGCAGCATCATACTTTTTTGCTGCGGCTTCGATAACTCAAGGTCGAGTGAAAGTAGTTGGTCTTCATCGCGAGAGTTATCAGGGAGATGTTCGCTTCGCTGATGTGTTGGAACAGCTCGGGGCCAAAGTTGTCTGGGGTGAGAATTACATCGAAGTTCAGGGTGACCGAATTCGTGGCGGGATTTTTGATCTGCGAGATTTTTCGGATACCGCGCAGACTTTGGCTGCTTTGGCAGCCTTTGCCGAGAGTGATATCGAAATTACGGGGATCGGGTTCATCAGACGAAAAGAAACGGACCGGATCGCCGGCATGGTCACAGAGCTGGCTAAATGTGGCGTCGAAGCCATAGAACGTGAAGATGGGCTGATCGTGCGACCTGATTTGTGGTCGCTCCGGGGAGCAAGCGTGGACACCTACGGTGACCACCGCATGGCTATGTCGATGGCCTTGCTCTCGCTTCGAGTGCCGGGAGTAACGATCAACGATCACGATTGTGTCGCGAAGACATTCCCAGCGTTCTTCTCGTGTCTCGAAGGACTTCGCCCGAAGGTCAAACCGCGTGGAAAGGTGGTTGCTGTTGCGGCTATTGACGGTCCCGCAGGCTCCGGCAAGTCAACAGTGGCTCGGCTTCTCGCGACTGAATTACGTCTTCCACATTTTGATACAGGAGCTATGTACCGAGCGGTGGCCGTAGCAGCGTTGCGGGCGGGGATTGATCCTGGAGATCAAGACGCCACTACTGACCTCGCTGAGCGAACAGAGATTTCCATCAGCGATCGAACTTTTATTGATGGTGTAGACGCCACTGATGAAATCAGGACTCCGGAGATCAGTCAGTGGGTGAGCGTCGTAGCGGCAAATCCGGGTGTGCGCCGCGTCTTAGTAGCCCGACAGAGGAAATGGGCGACTGAACTAGGTGGCGGGGTAATGGAAGGCCGTGACATTGGTACTGAAGTATTCCCAGATGCGATATTCAAGGCTTTTGTGACTGCTCAACCTGAGGTTCGAGCGCGTCGTCGATATGACGAGTCTTCGGTTCAAACGCTGGGAGATGTAGCAGACGATTTAGAACGGCGAGATCGAATCGATTCAACGCGCACCGATTCACCGCTCCAAGTGGCGCCTGGCGCAGTAGTAGTTGATACCAGCGAACTCACAATTCAGGAAGTCGTATCAGAACTTGCGAGTATGTTCCGCTCCGTCGTGGAGGATTGATGGAGAAGCAGATGCCGGTCACTAATTCCAACGCGCGTTGGCATAACCGAGCAACGTATCGGGTGCTTAAATACCTTGCCTGGGGGGTCTTCAAATTTTGGAATCGAATTACCGTTGAAGGCCAGGAAAATATTCCTGACGGCGCGTGCGTGTGGGCACCGAACCATCGGAGCTATATCGATACGCCCCTGCAGTCATGTGTCCCAAGACGGCTCCGTTTTATGGGCAAAGAGTCGGTGTGGAATAACGCCTTCTTTGCTTGGCTCTTCACCACCATCGGATGTTTCCCTGTCAGTCGAGGCAGCGCCGATCGAGCGGCTCTGATGACCGCGCTGACAGTCCTGCAGAACGGCAATGACCCTGTGGTGGCCTTCCCTGAAGGAGAGCGCAAAGATGGCCCTCGGGTGTTTCCGTTATTTGATGGCGCCGCTTATTTGGCTGCTAAGGCACAAGTACCTATTGTGCCTGTTGGAATTGGTGGCACCGCAACTGCGATGCCAAGGGGAGCCAAGTTTTTGTACCCCAAACGAGTACACGTCATTATCGGCAAACCCGTACCTCCGCCCCCTCTCAGCGCGACGGGTAGATTGTCTCGACAAGAGGTGCGTGAAACTTCTGCGCACCTGCGCGAAGAAATTCAAGACTTGTTTGACCGTGCACAAATTATTTGTGGCACACCAAATATTTATGAACCTGGCAGTGAACCACTGATAAACCCATAAGTAGAAGTAGACGTTCGAGGTTTAATTCGACAGAGAAGCGAGAACTTCACTGGCGGCAATTTCTCGGTCAAATGGGACAACTCGAGAATCACTTGGGACAGCGAGAGTCGCGTGTACGGCTGTCTCAAGAGCTGAAAGGAGCTCCCGGATCTCCCTCGGCGG
>PBHE01000020.1 GCA_002719335.1 Acidimicrobiaceae bacterium | reverse complement strand
ACATGGCGACTCCACCTTTCTCGACCATGTCAGGTCGGAAAAAGATGTACCCGTTGCCCACCCAAGCACGGATCGCCCCCTCGTCGGTCATGACGGGGTCTAGGTCGGCTTTACTGCCTTCGGTTACGGGTTGCGGCGGTTTGTGCCAGTCGTTGGCGATCTTGGTGTTTGTTTCTGGTATGAGCATGAAAATCGAATGCACGCCCGTGAAATCGATGTGTGGGTCTGCGGCTTTTACGACCTCGATCGTGAGATCTCGCGCCAGGTGGCCGTGCGCTTGGAGCCCAAAGGCGCCCGAATCCCTTGGTACACGGAACACCCGGTCGCCGAACCGGAAGTTCGTGCGCAGTCGTCCACCTGATGCGATCCGGAAGTATTCGGTGACTGCATCGGCGACGGTTCGGGTCTGGTCTAGTTGGGTTTCGGAACCCGGCGAGTCCGGAAAGTCGATGGCGAGAAAAGCGATTTCGAGTGTCCCAACAGAGGGGTTCATGTCGGGAACCATGGGAAAGCCAGTCGAGTACATCGGGTTCACATTGACCACGTTGTGTTCTGGGTGCGTTTGTCGATGCGTGTAATCGACACCCTCAACCATGGGTTCGTAGTACACGTAACGGGTCAACCCGCGGTGGTCAGCCAGCCTGCAGAGATCTGGATCCATACTCGGCTGGCTTGGTTCTCGGTAGGGCGAGGCTGCAGTTGTTGTTGGTGAGATGGCGGTAGTGGCCGATGACGACACTGTGGTTGGGGAGTGAAGTGTGGTGGACGTCAGCTGGTCTTGTTGTTCCTCGGGGTTTTTGGTTTTTTCTTTTAGTGTTTCAACCTCTGAAGAATTTGAGGGAGCACAACCCGAGACCAACAAGGCGAACGCTATGAACACAGATGAACGGCGCACAGGGGCAGTTTGCCATCTTGGGCTTGAGTCATGTAGCGCCCACTACTCGACACAAATGGGAAGCGACAGGTCCATGATCGCTCGCCTCGACAGAGGCCAGCAAGCATAAATTGGGGAAAGCCGCAGTTGATGGGGGCTAGCGCGGTTGCGCCGTTGGTTTGGTTTCGTAGTGTTGGACCGTGGATTGCTCCGAGGAGGTCGAAGATTCCTCGTTGCATGTGTAAAGCTCCGAAACCACAACTATTTTCGTAGTCAAAAAGCAAGGAGATGGCATGCGAGTCGGGGCAACTATTTTCTGTCAGAACTACGCCGACTGGGATCGCTATGAAGCGGCGGAGCGCGGCGAGCCAGTAGCCGTCCGACCGGAAACCGAAGACCGATCAATTTTTTACGAAGAGATCGAGATAGCCAAACTCGCGGACCGCTCAGGGTTCGACAGCGTATGGACCATCGAGCATCACTTCACTCCGTACACCATGGTGACCAACCCTTTGCAATTGCTCACATATTTGGCTGGCGTAACCGAGAACGTTGACCTTGGCACGATGGTGATCGTCTTGCCCTGGCACAATCCGGTCCGAGTGGCTGAGGACATCGCTATGCTTGACGCTCTTTTGGGTGATCGACAGGTCATCGCCGGTGTGGGAAGGGGCCTGGGTCGACGTGAATATGGTGGTCTTGGTGTTGACCAGAATGAAGCCCGAGGCCGATTCGACGAGAGTATCCACATACTCCGTCAACTCTTGGGCACGGGGAGCTGTACTTTCCACGGCGAACATTTCCAGCTTGACGACGTGCGGCTTCGCCCGCAGTTAGCTGGCGATCTCTCCGGTGCCTTATATTGCGCCGCCGGCTCTCCTGAAACAATGGCCGTCATAGCCAGGAACGACGTGAAGCCGCTGATGATCCCCACCGTCAGCCTCGATCTCACGTTGCAAGGGGCGCGAGAGTTCATGCGCTTGCGAAGCGAAGCTGGTCTGTCTCCGACTGACACCAAACTCGCGCTGTGGGTCTACTGCGCCGAATCAGAGAGTGAGGCCCGGGCAGGGGCAGAGCGCTACATGCGAGAATACGCCGATAGTGCGCTTCGACACTACGAAATGACGGGCACCCATTTCGACGATATCAGTGGCTATGAAGGCTACGCCGCACGGGCAGCAGCGCTCCGAGCCGACCCCACACCATTCCTCGACGGTTTCTTCGCTCGTCATCCGTGGGGTACACCAGAGATGGTGATTGAGAAGATCAGCGAGTTGGCCGAACAGTTCGGAACTTCTGAAATTATGGGAGTGTTTCGTTATGGCGGCATGAGTAATGCCGAAGCAGCCAGGAGCATGACGTTGTTCGCTGAAGAGGCCCTACCCGAAATCCAACGGCTCGACCCCGCACCCATGAGCCTCAGTTCAGTACCTTGACGAGTCGAGGCCCTACAACCCGCATCGCACATTTCAGAAAACTGCAGTTCTGTTTTAGGTCCCACATATTCCGCCTTGATGCCTTGTGACATTCGCGCAGCTAGATGTGACCGCGCCCGAGGCAGCGACGAAATCAGAACAGAGGACACGTCTCGGTGCGAGCAGGCGAACTGCTGAACGGCACATGAACTCACTGCCGTCAGGTTGTTGGGTGCAGAATCAAAGTGTGACTGAAATTGCTTCCGATGAACGCTGCAAGTTGTTTCAAACCGTGCCCGTCGGAACAATTTTGCCCATTCGCCCAGCCTCATAATCCTTCATCGCTTCAAGGACTTCAGCTTCTGAATTCATGACAAAGGGGCCGTAGCGAGCCACTGGTTCCCCTATGGGACGGCCGGCCATCAAGAGTATCTGAGTGTCTGAATCAGCCTCGGCAGCGGACAAGCGAACTACGCCCTGAGATGGCTCGAACACTGCCATCTCATGCTCTTTCACCAGTTGTTGGTTTGGGCCGAAGAGTCCCGCTCCACCGAAAACGTAAAGCCCTATTTGTTGATCAGCGGGAAGCGCTAGCTCAAGTGTGGCAGTGGGTTCAAGAGTGATGTGTGCATAACAGATTGGGGTGTGGGTGCCTGCAGGACCACGCGCCCCCAGTACGTCCCCTGCGATGACAACCGCTTTCCAGCGGTCACCTTCTACGACGGGGATTTGGTTGGCCGCGATTGCTTGGTAGCGAGGTGTTGTTCGTTTATGAATTGCGGGGAGGTTGACCCATAACTGAAATCCGTGAACACGGCCGCCGTCGGTCCGGATTTTTTGTGACGGCATTTCACTGTGAATAATGCCATCACCCGCAGTCATCCATTGCACGTCACCTTTTCGGATGACACCCCGGTTTCCTAGCGAGTCCATGTGTTCGGTTTCTCCTTCAAGGACATATGAGACTGTTTCGAAACCACGATGGGGGTGATCCGGCGCGCCTTTGGCTTCACCCGGCCGATAATCGGTCGGTTCTTTCTCATCCAACATCAGAAACGGATCGAGCATCTCCAATGAGTTNGAAGGAAAGGGCCGGTAAACAGCGAAACCNGCCCCTTCCAANTGGCGGTGAGCGGTCACTATCTGAGAGAGGTCGCGTTGAGCCATGGTCGAAACCTTAGGTGCCNGGTATCGCCCAGAGANACTCAGAGTGTGAAACTTATANCGCCCTCAAACAAGAGAAGCTGAACTGCTAATANTTGCCGGCGGAGGTAGTGAATNTAACGCAGTCGCGTTGTACNCAGTGGATAACGATCACTTAGTTTCTAGGACCGTGCCGAGATAAGTTGGGTAAATTTCTTTCGTGACAGACTCACTGGATNTAGAGAAAATTCCGGAAGTTTGAGTGATCGTCGTTTGGAGGTGTCAAGTCGATGAGCGTTGACCTGAGACCGACAANGCAGACCGCATGGCNGAGATGTGATCTGGGGTTGTCCCACAACAGCCGCCGATAAGTCGAACGCCCAGTTGTTGGAACCGGCAGGCGAACTCAGCCATCAGCGTTGGTGTTCCTGAGTAGGCGAGCTCCGCCCCTCTCCACTGAGGGATACCAGCGTTTGGTTTCGCTATCAACGTCGCGTCGGGAGCAGCTTGCCGCATTTCTGCGATAGCGGCCTCGTTGTCATCCAGACTGTTGCCGCAGTTGAGACCGACCGCGCTCGCCCCAGCATCGAGTAAAGCTGTGGTTGCTGTCGCTGGTGATACGCCCATCATGGTGTGACGGTTGGTGTCGAAGCTCATGGTGACTGCCACTGGTAGCTCTGTGAGTTGGCAGCAAGCTTTGATGGCGATTGTTGCCTCATCAAGACTGCTCATGGTTTCAATCCAAAGCAGATCGACAGAGTTGTATGCGCGTTGGCTGTGACTGCCGGTTGTAAGACCGATTATTTGTTCGCAGAAAGCTTCGAGAGCCGCGTCGGCAGAGATCGGTCCCAAAGGGGCTAGAAGTTGTCCGAGTGGGCCAATGCTTCCGGCCACAAGTGCATCAAACTTGAGAGCCGCCTGTTTCGCTATCTGAACGGCAGCGGCGTTGATTTCGTGGACCTTGCCCTCAAGGTTGTGCAGCGCTAGCCGCTGACGGTTGCCGCCGAAGGTGTTTGTCAAAATGATGTCAGATCCGGCTCGTAGATATTCGGTGTGGACGGTTTGAACGATTTCAGGATTCACGAGATTGAGATGCTCGGGTGGATCTCCCGGCACCAGCCCGCGGTTAAAAAGTTGAGTTCCCATAGCTCCGTCGATTAACAGCGATGGGCGTTGGCTTAAGACGCGAAAATAAGCGCTCGGCACGAAGGGTGGTCCGACGTTGCCGGCACTCATTTCTTGCCTTTCCTTGTCCCTCATAGTCGCCTCTGAAAAGATTCCGAATCGGAAATCGGAGGGCGAATATTGTGCGGCGCTCGAATGGCGAGAAGCGGGTTGACCCCATCCTCAAGAACATTTCGTTGCTCGGGCCCGAAGACCTTTGCCTTATCCCTGCCAAAGACAGGAAGCACCTTGGGTGTCCGCCCCAGGTTGCCGGGTGCACGGATGTGCACCGCTCTTGATAACTCTCACATCAGATCATGAACGGCCGGTCTGCGCAAATCGGTTCAAGATTTACCTCGGGATATTTGTAAGCAACGGCGCCGGCTGTCTGGAGATAAACGTCTCGCAGATCACCTGGGAATCAGAGAGCGTTCTACCCGGGCGAGCTGGTGGCCCATTTAGTGCCCCAGCGCTTTAACTCGTCAAGCACAGCTTCAAAGTCTTGGGAGGCACTCGTGGCTATGTACTCAAACCGTTCCGGATGTTCAGAGTATTGCCTTCGCTCAAGTAAATCGTTGTCAATCAAATCGTTTAAGCGGTTGCTCAGTACGGCCGGCGCTATGCCCAAATTGCGCTCTAGATCCTGGAACTTCTGAGGGCCGTTCAGAACTATTTCGCGAAGGATGAGCGGCGTCCACCAATCGCCGACTACCTCGAGTGCTCGCGCAATTGGGCAGTCCATTTCGGCGAAACTCTTTCGCTTCATAACAACAATTTACTACGATCTTCGGCCTGCCAGAATTTTTGGTCAGTATGCAGTTACGGCAGCTGCGTACTGACCTTCAGATTTGGACTGGCCGGCCCAATGTTCAGGCCTGTGTGGGTAGATCGACCCAGCTAGGGGCCGGAAAGGGGCATACTTCTGTCATGTCTAACGCTCGCCCTGATACCCCTCGTGTTGACCCTTTACCCGGGGCCCTGCAAAAAGCTAAAGAGGCCATGAAGAATTCAGCGGCCAACGCGGCGAATGTCACCGCGACTCTCGCCCACAACGAAATGGTTTCGGCCGGAGTGGGTCGCTTTTCTCGGGCGCTGCTTTTCAAAGGAGCGGTGCCGGCCCGGCTACGAGAGATGGTTATTTTGCGGATGGGATGGAACTGTCAATCTGTCTACGAATTTGGTCAACACACCTTGTTTGGTCTCGATGTTGGGCTGACAAGAAATGAGATTTATTGGTTGACTAAACCCACATCTGAGCATGGCTGGCAGGCAGAAGAACTCGCGTTGTTGGAGATGGTTGATGATCTCTACAACGATGACTGCGTGGGCGACGCCACCTGGCTGAAACTCGCTCAACTCTTCTCCACCTCGGACGTCATAGAGTTCATCGCTGCTGCTCTTCAGTATCGGCTAGTGAGTGGACTCCTCAATTCATGTGGAGTGCAACTAGATGAAGGGGTCCCCGGATGGCCCGACGCGCCTCCAACGACCGCTTGAGTGTCGTCATCGAAACTGCTGCCCTTTAGGGGCCCCTAATGGCACGCCCTGACGATTCGCCGGTGTTCTTTCTGACTGTCTGATCAGCGCAGAGACGTCGCGGCGCAGGTGCCATCTTCAAAAGCAGTATGTAACCCATCACAGCGACGAACAACCAGTCGCGCTCGGAGTTGGCATCAGGCAAACTCTGGGAGAATTTCTGAGCCGAAGGTAGAGAGTGCCTCGGTGAGCTCGCGAGCTGGCATGCCGCCAAGGTCACACATCAAAAGGTAAACGTCTAGCCCGAGGCTGTCGCGATAAGTAGATATTTTGTCCAGTACTTCCTCGCGACTTCCACACACCGTGGGGCCTCGTTTTGTCATCTCCTTCAGATCAGTTTCTCGTATCAAGTCCCCTAAGGCCGGTGTACTTAAACGCAACAGATCTCTTACCCATTCCATGTAGACCTTGAAACGCGGCCCGCTAACGTTAAATGCTTCCTGGCTCGACGAGGCCATGAATGTGTGAGCGATCGTTCCGACTTGGCAACTTTGGGGCGGGTGACCATATTCCTCCCAGGCTTCTCGATAACGCTCCACCAAAGGGAGAAAGAATCTAGGGGGAGCAAACACTCCCGGAAGCATGAGAGGTAGACCCATCCTCGCCGCGTATTCCCCGGATTCCGGTGAAGTTCCTCCCCCTACCCATACCGGAATTGAGTCCTGCACAGGCCGAGGCTGGGTCGTGTAGTTCCGAAACGGCGCGCGAAATTCGCCTGACCAGTCCAACTGTTCCTCACTTAATGCTTGGACTAACAGACCCACACGCTCCTCGAACATCGGTCGCGAAAGCGCCGGGTCCTGACCGAACGCGTCGTAAGTGTGTTCATAAAGATTTCCGCGCCCAACAACCAGTTCTACCCGGCCCCCGGACAGAACATCCAAGGTGGCGTAATCCTCGGCTAAACGAATTGGATCATTGTTTGCCCCCAGTGCCACGGCGGTTCCAAGCCGAATCCTCGAGGTGCGTTCGGCCATCGCCGCCAAAACGACTGGCGGCGCCGAAATGACATAGCTACAAAAATGATGCTCACCTAGCGAGGCACTCCAAAACCCCGCTTCTTCGGCGACCACGGCGCCCTCTACCAACATGCGGTGACGTTCGGCTTGTGACATGAGTTCGCCTGTGATCGGATCCGGTAAAAGGTCACCCATCGAGGCCCATCCGATTTTCATGAGTTGTCCTTAATCGCTCGCCTGGTCTCGTTCAATGTCTGGGTCTCCACACGTCCTGAGGACAGCACCAAATCTTTGACCATTAGAAGGAGATGTCTCACTCCATGAATTCTTTCAGACGCGTCCCGTCGAATGCTGCCTGCCTTTACGACATGTCTCGAATGGGACAGATCCCCTGTCAGGTCAGCTACGGCTGTTCACCGCTACTATCGAATGAGAGTTCATCCTTGATGGGGGTATCGATGACCTATGAATTAGTTATTCGAAACGGAACCGTGGTGGACGGTTCGGGACTCGCGCGGTACCGCGCCGACGTGGGCGTGATCGGCGACAAGATTACAAAGATTGGGCGCATCTCTGAGAAAGGAAACGAGGAGATCGACGCCGATGGGCATGTGGTCACCCCAGGGTTTATCGACGGTCACACTCACATGGACGCCCAAATTAACTGGGACCCTCTTGGCACTTCGTCGTGCTGGCATGGCATCACCTCAGTCGTGATGGGCAACTGCGGTTTCACGCTCGCGCCGGCGCGCGCTGCCGAACGTGAGCTCGTAGTTCGGAACCTGGAACGGGCAGAGGACATCTCGGCGGAGGCAATGGCGGCCGGAATCGACTGGACCTGGGAGACATATCCCGAATACCTCGATGCCCTGGAGAAACTGCCAAAAGGGATTAACTACGGCGGCTACGTCGGCCATTCCGCTCTGCGTACCTGGGCCATGGGTGAACGGGCCTTCGAAGAAGCAGCCAACGACGCAGACATGAAAATCATGGAGAACGAACTTCGTAATTCGCTGCGGGCAGGCGCCCTGGGCTTCACCACTAGCCGGACGTTTAACCACCAGACTTCCGACGACCGTCCAGTGGCCAGCCGTGTAGCCACTTGGGATGAGGTGGCGGCCTTGGTGCACGTAATGGGACGCGAGGGTGGCGGCATCTTTGAGATCGCCGGAGAGGACGTCGGCCGTGACCCCCAAAAGCAGGCGGACTACTATGGTCGGCTCGAAAACCTCGCGGTAGAGACTGGCTGCGCAATCACCTTCGGTGTCGCTTCGGGCCGTTTCCCAAAGGGCGAACATCGCGCCATGCTCGACCTGCTTGACCGCACGGCGGCCCGTGGTGGGCGCATGTTTGGCCAGGCCCATGCGCGAGAGTTCAACGTGGTCTTGTCATTCAAGACCCAGATTCCATTTGATGTGTTGCCGGAATGGAAGGAGTTGCGGACCTGGCCGCTCGCCGAACAGAAGCGAGCTCTCCAAGACCCGGCCATGCTCGACAAACTCATCGCTGCTGCCGAGGATGGCGCATGGGCCAAGGGGGTTGGCGCCGAAGCTCGCAAGCCGGACTATGACTGGATTCGGGTCATGGACAGCCCGATGCCCCCCTACAAGACAGTCGCTGAGGTGGCGGCTGAGCGAGGGATCTCACCCGCCCGATGCATGATCGACCTAGCAGTCGAATCCGACTTCGAGCAGTTCTTCCTCCAACCCATTGCCAACGGCGACCAAGATGTCGTGCTGGAAATCATGAAACACCCCCATTGCGTCACAACGTTCTCCGATTCAGGTGCCCACGTCAGCCAACTCATGGACAGCTCGATTCAGACTCACGTGTTGGGGTACTGGACTCGCCAACGCGAGGCGTTCACGCTGGAAGAGGCTGTTCGCGGACTTACTCTCTTGCCTTCGACAGCATGGGGCTTTCACGACCGGGGACTACTTCGCGAAGGATTAAAGGCCGACATCTGCGTCTTCGATCCCGACACCGTCGGCCCAGCGATGCCAGCAGTGGCCCACGACCTGCCCGGTGGCGCCACCCGTCTCACCCAAAAATCAGTCGGCATCAAGGCCACCGTCGTCAATGGCTCAACCTTGACCCTCAATCAGGAACACACTGGAAACTTGCCGGGGGAGGTTCTGCGGGGACCCCTCGCAAGGTGAAGAAGCGACCACCTTCGTTGTTAGCTCACTGGTGTGAGGGGTACGAAGAAAAGGCAGTTCACAGTGGCGCGCCCCCGTCTGGGTCGCGCGATGCTTAGGTCACCCTGGGAGATGACATGACTAAAACACCAACTTTCATCCCGTTACTTAACTCGGTTTCCCGAGCTGAGACCGCGGCGGGTGAAGCATTCGCCGAGTGGGCGCGGACGACAACAGACAAGCGACTAGCCAAGACTCTGCGTGTGGTGGCAATGCGCGAAACCGAGCACGGCATCGCCTTTGCCAAACGCATGCTTGAGTTCGACTGTGAGCTGTATGACGACGGCCGCGATTTTACCGCCGAGTTGAGAAAGATTGTTGCGTCTAAACGTTCAGACGTGAACAAGATGAAGGCTCTTGGTTTCAACAAGTCAGATTCGGGTCCCGACATTTTCGACCGCTTCTTCCGCGATAAGACGATTGACCCAATGACTGGCGCACTTATCGGGCGATACATCTGTGAAGAGCGCGATACAGGTCGCTTACTGAAGGCACAACATGATCGTCTTCACACAGCGGATAAGAAACGTAAAGAGCGAGCAAATCGGTAGCAATGTAGGGGAGTGGGCACACGATTGGCGTCGTGGACGGGAGCTCTCGCCGCTCCTTGTGTTCGATCTGTGAGAAAGTGCCTGCTAAGGGGATCCTCATGTCATCAAACGAAAAGGTTGTTAAAGCATTCCTATATGGAGCAGACACCAGCGTCTTCAGCGAAGAAGGCAAGCTAATAAATCTCTTACCAGATCCCATCCCGTTCGGAGGGGTCTACGTTGGGCCCTCCGGCGCTGATGATTATGTTCGCCTGATTCAGAACAACATTCGTCTTGATTACCTTAAGGCCCATGAAGTAATCAGCGAAAAAGATCGAGTCATCGTTATTGGAAGTGAACGCGGATATTTCCTGCGAAATGGGCAACCGTACGAAATGGACTGGGTGCACGTGAACACGGTGATCGGCGGCGAAATCGTGGAGATGCGCGAATACAACGACACTGCCACCATGCTTGAGGCCTACAACAAGCCAGAAGCTGTGTAGGCGCTGCCGAAAGTTCAAGCTTCGCCGTCACCAAGAGAAGGAACCTGATGGTTAGCGCCGCTAAATACCGAATCGCCAAGGAACTCGACGTTCCAGCCAAAATGCGGGACGGCACAACGTTGTTCGCTGACATTTACCGACCCGACACTGAAGGCAAGTTTCCGGTGTTGTTGCTTCGTCTCCCGTACGGAAAGCAATTCATCAGCGACTTCGGTGATCACGAGTTCTTTGTCCCTCGCGGTTACATCGTGGTAATCCAAGACACCAGAGGTCGTTTCAGCTCCGAAGGCGACTTCACACCTCTCTTTGACGAGCCACTTGATGGCTACGACACAGTCGAGTGGGCAGCAAAACTGCCCTGGAGTAACGGCAAGGTCGGCACGATAGGGCAGTCCTATCTGGGAGCGACCCAGTATTTAACATCATGGACCGCGCCTCCATCCCTTCGCTGCCAAGTTCCTGTTTCCGCGGCCGCCGATTTCCACTCAGGATGGGTTTATGACGTAGGAGGGGCACTCGTTCACGGTTGGATGATCCCCTACGCCATCTTCCTTGCTCGCGACACAATCGAACGCCTCGGCCTGAAGGAAGAACTTTGGCCAAAGGTCCGGCCCTATCTTGACCGTTCGATCAACTTCGCCAACCCGCTTACCGCTGAGGCCTACCGGCGGCTCCCGCTAATGGAATGGGCTGAATTACTTAATGAAGCGGCTCCCTACCTTCGCGATTACCTCAATAATCCCGACGACGGCCCCTACTGGCACAGCATCAACGCTGAGCGAAAGTTCGGCGATGTCGATGTGCCCATGCTCCACGTCAGTAGCTGGTACGACATATTCAGCCGCGACGGGGCAATCATGTTCAACGGGCTAGCTAGCGGAGCAAAGACCCCTGAAGCGCGAGGTGGTCAGCGGCTACTTCTCGGCCCGTGGGGCCACCTATTTCCCTACACCTCACCCACCACCAAGGGCGCCGGCGAAGCCGACTTTGGTGATGCATCTCTTCTCGACCTGCACGACTACGAGTTGAACTTCTTAAATCGTTGGCTTAAGGACGAGGCCAACGACTGGGACGAACGACCACCAATTCGACTTTTCACCATGGGACGAAATCAGTGGCGCGATGAACACGAATGGCCGCTCGCGCGAACCCGATGGACTCCGATGTATCTGGACAGTGGGGGCTCAGCGAACACGCTCAACGGTGATGGCACCCTTACGAGAACCACCCCTGCTGATTCACCGGCTGACGTCTTCGTCTACGACCCTGATGATCCGGTACCCACCAACGGCGGCAACCTTCTGGTTCTGCCGATCGGCGCCTACGACCAACGCGAGGTAGAGGCTCGACCAGACGTCTTGGTGTACACCGGAGAGACCCTCAGCAACGACTTGGAAGTAACGGGACCGGTCAAAGCCACTCTGTTCGCTGAATCCTCCGCCTTAGACACCGACTTCACTGCCAAGCTGGTCGATGTTCACCCAAGCGGCTATGCCCAGAACATTGTCGATGGGATGATCAGATGTCGATACCGAAACTCACGCGAACAGCCCTCTCTACTGCAGCCGGGCCAGGTCACCGAACTAGAAATCGACCTGTGGGCCACCTCTCACGTTTTCCTCGAAGGGCACCGAATTCGGCTCGAGATTAGCTCCAGCAATTTTCCGCGCTTCGACCGAAACCTAAACACCGGTGGTGACCAGGCCCGAGAGGCGACCTGGAACGTTGCTTACCAAAAAGTCCACCACAGCGCTCGATACCGGAGCCACATCATGTTGCCAATGATTCCCTAACGAGTACTACTCAGCTACGAAGCTGTTCCGCAGTTAACCAGCGGCACCGTTATTTGTTTGGGCCGTCACACCCTGCAGCGTGGCGCCCACAAACATAACCCCGGTTCGGAGGCCCAAACAAAGCTTGAATTTAGGCCCGTTATCTATACCGTCCCCATTGCCTCAACATCTTCTCTAGACTCGGTTCCATAGCAGGGGTGTGCTCGGTTGGTTGAGCATGACCCTAGAACGAAGGCCACTCCGGGGGGAACCATGGCTACTGACTACGACGTTCACATAAAAAACGGCACCATCGTCGATGGAACACGGGTGCCTCGATTCCGAGGCGACATGTGGATCAAAGACGGTCGCATTGCCCGCATAGGGGGCCGGGCCGACGGCGTAGCCGACCAGGTCATCGATGCAGACGGCGCGATTGTTGCCCCAGGATTCATTGACCTCCACACCCATTACGACGCTCAAATTCGATGGGACCCCTACTGCTCAATTTCAAGTTGGCATGGAGTTACATCAGTCGTGCTGGGCAACTGCGGTTTTGGCTTCGCACCATGCAAGCCGGACTTCAGAGAGCGATCAATGTTGACAATGGTCCGCACAGAAGCAATTCCTCTGGCCGCGATGAAGGAGGGCTTCTTGCCTCACTGGGATTGGGAAACAATCCCCGAATACCTAGACAGCCTCGACCGGGCACCCAAGGGTGTGAATTGTCTGCAATACATGCCCACGGCGTCTCTCATGATTTATGTGATGGGGCTCGATGCCGCAAAGAGTCGACCAGCCACCAATGCCGAGCAAAAAGAAATGCAACAGCTCCTCCACGAAGGAATGGACGCCGGCCTCTGCGGGTTTTCCATCCAACGGCTAGGCCCAAACTCAACCCAGGCTGATTTTGACGGATCACCCATGGTCACCGACACCATGGTCGATGACGACATTTTTTGTTTGGCTGAAGTTCTGGCCGAACGCGACGAGGGCTTCATTCAACTGACGCAAGCAACAAGCTCAAACCCAAACGATGCTGACGATCTCGCGTTCAAACGGAAGTTGGCGGAAATTTGCAGACGCCCCATCATCGACAACGTTGTGCCGGTGAGTCAACGTAACCCACGCACGCACCAGGAGCGACTCGAGTGGATCCAGGAGGCCCAAGACGACGGTTTACGGATCTTCGGACAAGCAGCAACTATACGAACGGGTTTCGCCTTTTCACTAGATGAGTGGAATTTGTACGACTCCAGCCCCGCCTGGCGAGAAGCAACGACGGGGACCATTCCAGAGAAAATCCAGAAAATGAAAGACCCCGCTCTGCGAGACCGAATCAAAGCAGAACAGGACGAGGCCAACACCCTGTTCACTCAAACGCAAATTGCAGTAGGCGGACCTGCTCACCGTCTCGTCGTACAAGGCGTGAATCGCCGCGAGGACATGCAGAAGTATGTAGGTAAGAGCCTAGGGGCTATCGCCGAGGAGGAGGGTAAGCACTACATCGACGTGATGCTCGATTTGTCGATCATGACTGACCTGAAAACCGAGTTCCTCGGGGAAGGGCCTGAATGGAATGTCGACCATATGGCTGGGGCTATCACCGAGTCGCCCTACACCGTTCCCGGCGTCTCCGACGGCGGTGCCCACACCAAGTTCTTCACCGGTGGCGCGTGGACGACTGATTACCTCGCGTGGATGGTTCGCGAGACAGGAGCCATAACACTTGAAGAAGCCCACTACCGCGGTTCCACCTTGGCAGCTCACGCAGGGGGTCTCCAGGATCGAGGGATGCTTCGCGAAGGAGCCCCGGCCGACGTCATCGTCTACGAACTAGATGAGTTGTCCATTGAGCCCGAGTGGGTCGGTGAAGCCGTTTACGACCTGCCCGGAGGCGAATGGCGGCGAGTCCAACACGCCAACGGCTACAGACACATCCTTGTCAACGGGGTGGAGACTTTCCGTGACGGCGAGTGCACGGGCGCAACACCTGGCACTTTGCTCCGACACGGCCGAGGCTGAACCAAGCTTGAGAATTTCTGGGTCGTAGCGACTAGCCCGGGCCCGTTCTGCACGATGCTTTAACCGATCGGCAGTATCAGAGAAGCCATCGTGACAAGTGCCACGGATGGCATCACAGAGCATCCGATGGGTGCCAGCAACGCCCGATTTCAATGAGAAAACAATCACTCGATCGTCATCGAAATCGGCATCCGCAAAAATAGATAGAAAAACGCATCAAAAAGCGACAATTATTAACCTTGAGCCGTGGGCACATCGAATATCAATACCAATAGCTTTCCTTCTTCAGCTTTGTTTGATCTCCGCTGGTAATAGCCTTCACCTATAAAATTCTGCAAATAAGGAACAATCGTGGACAACGACGGCCCCTACTACGACGATTTCAAGCACGGGATGACAATCCCGCCCTTACCAGCGGTCACAGTTACCGAGGCTGACAACGTCGCGTATCGAATGATCACAGGTGATCAACACTTTGCGTCGGCGGATCGCGGTATGTACCAACACATCAGCGGTTCTAGGGGAGCACTCGTAAGTCCCGGGCTAGTTATGCAATACGCCATCGGTCAGACCACAAACGCGACCCGAAGAGCGATCGCCAATCTCTACTATCGTTCGGTCCGCGTTCTCAGAGCTGTTGAAGTAGGCGAAACCATCACGACCAGTACAAGAGTCCTTGGATTGGCCGACGCCAAACCGAAAGCAGATCAGCATCGTGGAAAAGTATGGTTAGGCATTGAAACCGTGGGCGACAACGGACCCATAGCCCAATATGAAAGATGTGCTCTGGTAGCCAGCCGAACAGGTTCACCTGGACATTCAGATGACATTCCAGGTCCATCAGACCCTGCACCTCTTCAAGATCTCGTCGGTCTTGTGCCGAGTTGGAATCTTGACAGTTTGCCAGCCACTGCTTGGGAACTCGAAGAAACACGCGCCGACGCGATGAGAGACCACGTCGATCTCGCACCCTCTCTCGCCCGCATGACCTTTAACCAGGCGTTTGTCCATAGAGATGGTTCGGCGAGCATTTACGGCAAACGACTCGTTTACGGTGGCCATGTGCAGGGCCTTGCACAGGCGTCGCTGAGTCGAGTTCTACCTGGTGTCGCTGCAGTCGTTGCTTGGGATGGCTGTGACCACCTCGGGCCAGCGTTCGAGGGCGACCTCTTAGAATTTAGACACCAATTGCAAGAAACGTTGCCGGTGCCTGGAGGTCAACTCATGCGGTTCGAAATCCGTGCCGCTTCAGTTGACGAGCACGGAGTTGCTGGTAGTGACATTCTGGTGTGGACACCGATTGTTTTCGCTCCATAAAGAATCTTGAAGAATAGAAATACGCGTGGCCAGAATTCGGTCACTGCTCTATCGCCCGAGACTCAACTGAGCGATTGGAGGGGTCACCAGTGACACCAGTACTCGAAGGATTGCGAATCGTTGAGGGTTCGGCTTTCGTGGCCGCACCTCTTGGAGGTATGACTCTGGCTCAGTTAGGAGCAGATGTCATCCGTTTTGACGCTATAGGAGGCGGGCTGGACTACCACAGATGGCCCGTGACGGAGGAAGGGGTAAGTCTTTTTTGGGCAGGGTTAAACAAAGGTAAAAGATCCATACAGGTAGATCTGCGAAGCGAAAAAGGACGAGAGCTTGTTATCCAGCTGATCACTGAGCCTGGCGCAGACAATGGAATCTTCCTATCTAACTTTCCCGAGGCGAGTTGGCTTGCTTATGACCGCTTGCGCTCCAATAGGGAAGATCTGATCTACATGAACATCATCGGAAACCCCGACGAGTCAACCGCCGTGGATTACACAGTTAACCCATCGTCTGGTTTTGCTATGGCAACAGGGCCCAGCGGATCAAGCATGCCAACGAACCATGTTCTGCCAGCTTGGGATACTGCTACTGGTTTGACCGCGGCAGTTGGATTATTAGCAGCAGAGCGATATAGGGCTCGTACAGGTATTGGCCAGCTCAGCAAGATCTCTCTCACCGACGTCGCCTTCGCTATGGTCGCCAACCTCGGATACATGGCACAAGCCCAGTTAACGAAAAAAGACAGAGTCCCTATCGGTAATGATCTTTACGGAGCATTTGGGAGAGATTTCGCTACCAAAGATGAGCGACGAATAATGGTTGTGGCAATTAGTAAGCGCCAATGGCAGAGCCTCGCCGAAGCCACACAAATCCTCGACCATTTGGCGTCGATCGAGGACGCCCTCGGGGTAGACCTCAGCAAAGAAGGAGATCGCTGGGATGCCAGGGATGCGATTGCCTCGTTCATGGCCCCATTTATAGAAACACACAACTTAGATGAAATAGCCTCAATTTTTGATGCTAAAGGTGTCTGTTGGGGCCCTTACCAAACCTTCGTCCAGCTTGTGAACGAGGACCGCCGCGCCAGCGCCGAAAATCCAATGTTTGACCATATCGATCAGCCAGGAGTTGGACAGGTGCTTGCTCCGGGCTCTCCCTTGTCGTTTTCAGAAATTGAGCGCGGACGTCCAACTGTTGCACCGCGTCTGGGTGAGCACACAGATCAGATACTTTTAGAGATTCTAGGAATGACATCCCATGAGGTAGGCAAACTTCACGATGATGGTGTTGTCGCCGGAGCAAAGGTGCCAACTTAACAGTAGGCAGGATGATTGGGTGAATGGTGGCGAGGTCATAGCGAGCCTGACCCAAGATTGATGTTTCAGGCTAAGAATTTCTCAACCAAACACGATCCGCCGCCGGCCGATAGCTAAAAAGTGATTACGCAACGCCCTCGTGTGCCCCCTGCTTCGAGTGTCGCATGAGCTTCACTTGCGTTTTCTGCAGGGTAAGTGTCTGCTACCCGAAGAGTGACGGCGCCGTTTTCGGCATGTTCGCGAAGCGCGTCCAGCTTCTCGAAATCGCCGTCGAATGTCGTAACAAAAGTGGTCGTGAAATTGATGTTGCGTATGTCAGACGCGCTGAAACCTCGAACTGAGGTAAAGGCGCCGCCGTCGCTGACGGCGTCGATCACTAGTTCGTTTAGCACTGCACCATCGGCAAGCCCATCAACTCCTCGCGGGAAATGATTTCTGACCTTCTCAGCAAAGTCATCTCCCCGAGAGACAACAATGTCCGCTCCCAATTCTTTGACCAGGGCGATGTCAAGGTCCGAGGCATCAGAAATAACGGTGAGCCCTGCCGCCTTGCCGAGCTCAATCATGTAGCCACCGTAGGCGCCAGCTCCGCCTGTGACAGCTAATACCTGACCTCGCTGAAGACCCAACAATTCCAACGAAAGTGTTGCTGTGAGACCGTTCATAGGCAGAGTGCAGGCCTGCACGTGGCTGAATCCTTCCGGTGATGGAACCACCGAGCGAGCTTGCAAAACAAGACTCTCTCGATATGCGCCATGAGCGCCTCGCGGTACGACCATCGCCATGGCAGCATCACCGACGCTTATGCCGGTCGTTACCTCCGGGCCCACCTGATCCACTACTCCCGCGGCGTCCATTCCTGGCACGTATGGAGGAGGATCGATCTTTTGAGTGTCAACTCGTGAGCCGTTTCTAGCCAAAGTGTCGGTTGGATTCACAGCCGCTGCGAAGACCCTAAGACGCACTTCACTGGGACCCGCTTGTTCTTCTGGCAGCTCCACTATCTCTAGTGCTTCAGGACCACCATAAGTATTTACGCCGACTGCTCTCATAGGTCAATGTTGTCACTTCAGCGACGGGGCGGCTCGGGAAGGGCGCGATCTATCGCCTATTCGCTGTTAGATCTTGCAACCAGTTGATGGTGTTAGGAAAGCATGGTTGGGACGCCGGATCAACGCCCCAACTCAGCGACGTAAGGCACCAACTAAATACCGCGGTCCGCAACGACCTCTAGCTGGCCCTCCAATTCGTTATGTTGGTCCTTGGTAAAGAACACCAGAGAGCTTTAGTTTTTCAATTTGGTCGGTGTGGTAACCGAAACTGGTTGTTAACACCTCGCCGTTGAAGGCGTTCCAGGGTTTAGTTTTCCCGCCCAATGTCTGACCCCGCAGGTATTCCTACTGTTATGCGAATTCCTGGACCTAACGACCTCACCAACCACGTACAAATAGAACTCCTCCGACGCTCTATTTCGATGGAGAAGCCCGGAGCGGAAGTGATTGTCTCTCTTCGGGTTACCCGCGAGGAAGCACTGCAAATGCTCGATGGGTATTTGCGGCATGCCAACGCAGCCTGACGGATCTCCTCCAGCGAAAACACCTGCACACAGTGATTGTCGGGCGCCGCGGCAAAGCAAAATTTCCGATCACCCCAATAACCGTTCGCCATTGTGGTTTGATCTGCGTCCGTGATTCTTGGGCGCGTGAGTTTCAACGCAAATGGCTGTTGTCGTGGTGAATGTGGTCCGGTGCCCATGAGGGTTGTGTTGCGCGGATCAGGGTTCACAACGTGAAAGTAAGCTCGTCTCAATGACGAGAGAAGCCGTTAACGGGTTGGCATTCGCTGACATTCCTTGGCAATCGACCAGCTCATTGTGGGGTAACGAATCCGAACAACCCGCCGATCTCAATATCACCGAATATGGGTTGGCTCGTGTTCTGTCGAGAGATAACGCCACAGGCGCGACATCTCTTCTCATCAAAGAAGCACCGGGCTGGCATACCGCAGCCGCAGAAGCTCACTCGGTGTACCAAGAAGACATCTTGTTGGAAGGCGATTGCTGGTACGGCGAAGAACACTTTGAAGGTCCTGCCTATTTCAGTTTCCCTCCAGAACATTTCCATGGCCCCATGTACACCGAAGCTGGAGCCTTATGGCTTGTCACGCTCAGTGGCCCATTTGATGTCAGATACAGCGACGAAATCAAAGCCGAAGACATGTCGTGGTACGAGCGGGCGCATCGATGAACGACGGGCCCGCACGCGATTTCATTGGATATGGAGGAGCATCTCCAACGGGACGATGGGATGGAGACGCTCGCTTGGCGATCAATTTTGTGCTCAACGTTGAAGAGGGGTCTGAGCCGTCGGTACTCGACGGCGACGGCTACACAGAAAACCGGTTGACCGATTCGACGGTGACCCTGGGGACTACTCGTGACCTGGCTGCTGAAGGTCTATTTGAGTACGGAAGCCGTGCAGGCTTTTGGAGAATCCACCGCGAGTTCCAGAACCGAGATGTCCCCCTTACGGTATTCGCATGCGCGCTTGCTTTAGAACGAAATCCTCCGATCACTCAAGCAATCGTTGATGCTGCTTATGACGTGTGTAGCCACGGTTACCGCTGGATCAATCATCGGGCTCTAGACGAAACCACCGAGAGGGAACAGATTGCACTCGCCGTTGAAAGTTTCCGCCGCTCGCTCGGTTATCAGCCCCACGGCTGGTACTGCCGTTACGGACCCTCAGTGAACACCCGACGATTGTTAGTCGAACACGGGGGGTTTCTTTACGACTCCGACGCCTACAACGACGATATTCCTTATTGGACCAACGTAGGTCACGGTGCTCATTTGGTGATCCCATACTCACTGACGAGCAATGACGGCAAGTTGCTGACTATGTCCAGCCGGCAGTGGGCTGATTTCGTAAATGACGGCATCGATGTACTAATACGAGAACACGAAACTCAACAGACAATGATGTCAATCGGGCTTCATCCAAGAATTGTTGGTCACCCGACGCGATTTGCTGGACTACTGAGAGTCCTAGACCATGTGCAGCAACTGCCCGGGGTGTGGGTTGGCTCTCGTCTTGGCATCGCCAATCACTGGATGAACACTCATCCACCGGAAGATATTTGAGGCCGACATGAAAACATGGGTCGAACCCATTACCGCTGCCAAGTTTGCGCCATACGGCCAACTCGTCGTTCCATCTGATGGGTATGGTCGTCAATCATTTTCTGACGGTTTGTCACATGACCAGCGATCTATCGCCCTTTCAACAACTCACGTTCGTGCGGTTCAGCCGCCGATAACGATTGAAGAGATCGAGCGACACCCATTCTCCAGCCAGACGTTTATCCCAATGAAGGTGAACAGATGGGTCGTCGCTGTATCTGCGACCCCTGATCCCGTTGATCTTCGAGGTTTTTTGGTTGGCCCGGGCACTGGCGTGACGATTAGGCGAGGCGTCTGGCACTACCAATTGACGGCGCTAGATAGCGACGCGACATTCGCTGTTTTGATGTGGAAAGATCATTCGACTGACGACGAATTCGTCGCAATACCCCCTGTCGAACTCGGCGTGTGTCCAAACTAAATTGGTAGACGGTCAACACCGCTTGATCGCGCACCTACAAAGACCGGTGGGGCGCCGGTCAATATCGGTCTAACTTCTACGTCCAGTTGTCGGAGGTAAGGCCACCAAGCGTGGCTCGGACAGAATCCGAATATCAGCCCTCGGCGGTAATCGGATCGATCCGAGCCTTGACTTCAGTCACGATGGAGGCGGGAAATCCGCTGCGCTCTGCGTGTTCGCCAATCAGATCAACCGCGTCGGCGTGATATATGCAAAACGTCTTGTCCTGCACGACGTAGGACTGTTCCCACGCGATGTTCTTTCCTTCAGACCGCATCGCGACTAGTACCTCATTGGATGCTGCAGCTGCACCCCTTAGTTGGTCGCGTTCCGACGAGCCGATTTCCGGTATATCCCGTTCAATGACAAATCGAGGCATAGATCTCACTCTCCGTATGTAGTGGCACACTCCAGTGCTGGACCGTGATTGTAGTGACCAGACAAGAAGCAGGCGCCAATGTTGTCAAGGATGCGAAATTATCGTGACTCCTCAAAGTTGTTCGTCTGAGAGTCGTTGCTGACTAGGGCGGGTCGTAGTTTTGTGAGTCGGAATGTCCTCTAGTCCTTGCGTTAGCGTTCCTCGCGACGATAAGGGAAGCCCAGTCCTGCCGGGGCAGGGGATGGGCGCTTTCGAGAGCGCACTGAAATCACGAGGAGTATCAGGAGCGTCAGCACATATGGAAGCATCGAAAGAATAATTGGGGAGAAGTCCACCCCGAATGTCTGTAATCGGGTTTTGAGTGCCAAGGTTCCGCCAAAGAGGATGGCTCCCCAGCCGACTCGACCGGGTTTCCAAGCCCCGAAAATCACAAGGGCCACTGCAATCCAGCCTCGACCCGCGGTTAGTCCTTCAGCCCACTGTGGAGTGAGGCTCAAGGTTAGATAGGCGCCAGAAGCTCCAGCTAGAGCGCCTCCAGCAGCAACGGCGGAAAGACGCAGTCCTAGGACAGAATGCCCGGCGGAATCAGTTGAGGAAGCGGATTCGCCGGACGCCCGCAGGGCTAAACCAATTCGCGTGTTGGTCAATACCACGCTGACTGCTACCCCCATTAATATTGCTATATAGACAATCGGCGACTGACTGAAGAAGATCGGACCGACCCAGGGGATGTCGGATAGCCCCGCCCATTCCACGGGAACCAACTCCGTCCCATGCGGCTGTCCTACATAATCCTTGCCTAGGTAGGCGGCAAGCCCGAGCCCTAAAATGGTCAGCGATAGGCCTGACACGACCTGTTCTGCGCCTAGCGCGACAGTAAAGAAGCCGTGGACTGATGCCAGAGCTGCGCCACTCATCATCGCAATCGCGAGCGCGGCCCACGGGTTTCCCAATTCCACTCCGGCAATAAACGCGGTAACCGCCCCGATAGCCATCATGCCTTCGACGCCAAGGTTCAAGACACCAGCTTTTTCGGAAAGAAGCTCGCCGAGCGCCGCCAGGTACAGAAGTGCGGCGAAGGACACGGTGGCGACAAACAGGCCTATTAGGGAGGCTTCATTCACTTATTCACCTCCTCAGGAACCGCATGTGTGTCACCTTCAAAAAGGATCCGGTACCGACTCAACACCCCGGCGCCAATAGCTCCGAAAAGAACAAACGCCTGGAGAATGGTCGAAACTGAGGATGAGACTCCCAGCGTCTGGATGCTCTGTCCACCAATCTGAACGGCTCCGAAAAGTACAGCCACAACAGCGACGCCCGAGGGTCTCATGAGTGCTAACGCAGCAACGATAATTCCAGCAAAGCCGAACCCGTTTGACAGAGATTCGGTGAGCCGGTCCGCTGTACCTGTCAACTCGACACCCCCAGCAAGCCCTGCGATCCCACCACTTAACACAAGGACCGTCAAGACTTTGTGGGGTAGGGATATCCCGCTGTATCGAGCCGTGGCTTCTGAAGATCCCGCTATCCGCAGTTCGTATCCCCAAGCCGTGTACTTCACCGCTACCGACGAAATAACGATGACCCCGGCAGCGATGAGAATCCCGCAGTGAGCGCGACTAAATAGTGTCGGCAAGTGCGCTTGTTCGGGCAGCATCGGAGCCAACGGAAAGTTGTAAGCGTCTGGGTCCTTCCATGGTCCATGGATGAGCCATTGGGCTAGCCGAATCGCAACTTCGTTAAGCATCAACGTTGTAATGATTTCGTTGACACCAAGTTTTGCTTTTGCGACCGCTGGGCCAAGCGCGAGTAACCCACCTCCTCCGAGGGCTGCTATGAGCATCGCTATGATCAGTATCAAACCGGGCCATTCCCCGCCGATTCGGGCGACCCAAGAAGCAGCGATCGCTCCAGTCATAATTTGGCCCTCTGCACCGATATTCCAGAGACCCATAGAACCCGCGACCGCTACCGCAAGGCCCGCCAATCCGAGCGGGACTGCCCGATTGAGGGTTACGGCCCAAGCATCGGGATCACCTAGCGACGCTTCAAACATCCTGGTGTAGATCTTGAGGGGCTCGTGACCGGCGCTGAGAAGAAGCAAAGTCCCCACAAATAATGCAACGGCAAGCCCAATTCCAAACGCCAGAGGTTGACCCCCTGCCAGAGGTTGATCTCTGAGATCTAAGCGGGGACGTCTCATCATCGGGTAGTGGCGTTCGTATCGGCGAGCATCGCCATGCCAACTTCGTGTCGCGAGACGGTCCTGGGGTCAAACTCTCCTCGAATGACGCCCCCTTCCATCACGAGAAGCCGATCTGTCAATGTCAACAGTTCGTCTAAGTCCTCAGAAATCAGTAGGACCGCAGCGCCGGCTTTACGTTGGTCGAGGAGGAGGTCCTGAATCGCTTTGACACCTTGGACGTCAAGTCCGCGTGTGGGTTGAGCAGCTACAACGACTGAGGGCTGACCGTCGAGTTCCCTACCGACCAAGAGACGCTGGAGATTGCCCCCCGAAAGCGCAGCGATCGGTCCCCCCGGATCACCTGACCGAACCCCAAAACGTGTGATGAGGTACTTGCAGTACGCCAATGCCTTTTCAGCGACAATGAAGGGACCACGTCGTTGTTGGCGATAAATGCGCAGAATTGCGTTGTCTGTGATGGATAAGCGTGGTGCGAGCCCGACCCCGAGCCGGTCCTCGGGGATGTAAGCAAGACCCGCCCGAAAACGTTGTTGGGGCCTTGCTGCGGTGACGTCAGCGCCGTTCAAGGTCACTGAGCCCTGGGTCGAAGGTCGGAGGCCGGCGATCACGTCGGCCAATTCGCGTTGACCGTTGCCAGCGACTCCAGCGATCCCCACTATTTCCCCCGAATTGACCTGAAAAGTGATGTTCGAAAACGCGTCAATTCCACGATCGCCACTGGCTCTGAGTTCAGTTAATTCCAGTAATGGATCTCCGGGGGTGGCAACTTCAGGCCGATCGGGAGCGACTGGTGAGCTGCCTACCATGAGTCGCGCAAGTTCGGCTGCGTCGGTTGCTGCCATGTCCAGCGAAGTGGCTACCGTTTTGCCCTGCCGTAGAACCGTTGCTTCACTGCAGATTCCAGACACCTCATGCAGTTTGTGACTAATGAAAATGATGGACCGCCCGTCTTGTGCCATTCGACGCAAGATTTCGGCGAGTTCGTCGACCTCGCTCGGGGTCAACACAGTGGTTGGTTCGTCAAGGATGAGGACGCTCGCATCTCGCCACAGAACCTTAAGGATTTCCACCTTTTGTCGCTCGCCCATTGACAGTTGCCACAACGGCTGTGTTGGGTCCACTCTGAGCCCAAACTTTTTCGCCATAGCGGCTACTTCAGCCTCTAACTGTCGAGGTTGGATGAGAGAAGGGGCAGAACCAAGCACAACGTTTTCGGCGACTGAAAACGAGGGAATAAGGCGAAACTCCTGGTGGACCATCCCAACCCCAGCCGACAGAGCATCGGCGGGATTTCGGAAACTGTGGACTTGACCGTGAAGTTTGAGCTGACCCCGGTCTGGTCTGTACACCCCCGCTAGCACGTTCATGAGTGTTGACTTCCCGGCACCGTTTTCACCCAGAAGCGCATGGATTGTTCCCCGTCGGACACATAGCTCGACCCCCGCGTTGGCTACAACTCCGGGGAACATCTTCCAAACGTCGGATAGGTGAACAGCGAACTGGTTTCCATCGACGACTGATGAGCTGTGGGTCATTAGCGAGGCAATCTGCTCAGTTCGAACGCGGGAGCGGCGCCGGCGTGGTTTTCCCCGCCGACGCCGCCAAGTCCTGTGGACAGTTAGTCAACTCAGCCGGTGGAACCAATCACACCTTCGACGAAGAACATCATGCCAAGCATGGCTCCATCGTCCATGACTTCTCCGGCGCCAAGGACTTGATTGCCGTCCTGATCATTGAGTGGACCGGTGAATGGGTGAAGGTCGCCTGCGATGATCGCTGCCTTAGCTTCCATGACCATGTCGACGACGGATTGATCAACATCGCTTGCTATAGGTGCAAGATCGACTATTCCATCTGCCATAGATCCCCAGTAGGAGGACGGTGAGTAGTTGCCGTCTTGAGCGGCTTCGATGATCGCTACGTACCGAGGACCCCAGGTCCAAACAGGAGCTGTTAGGAACGCGTTCGGCGCGAAGGCGCTCATGTCTGAGTTGTAGGAAACCCATCTTGCTCCGGCTGCTTCAGCCTTTTCGCCCGCCGCGGCTGAATCTTGATGCATCGCGATGACATCTGCGCCCTTGTCCAGCACCGCCTGTGCTGAATCACCTTCAACTGCGGGGTCAAACCAGGTGCTGGTCCAAATAACTTCAACCTGAGCGTTCGGGTTTGTCGCTTGAACGCCAAGAGTGAACGCGTTAATTCCTCTAATGACTTCTGGGATCGGGAAGGCAGCTACGTAGCCGATCAAACCTGTCTTAGTGACTGATCCGGCAACCATGCCCGAAAGGTAACGGGGCTCGTACATCCTTCCGAAGGTGTTACCGAAGTTAGTGTCGTTCATCAAGTAGCCGGAAACGTGCTCAAACACCACGTCTGGGTACTCCTCAGCTAGAGCCACCATGTCATCCATGTACCCGAATGAGGTGCCGATAATCACGTTGAAGCCTTGGTCTATGAAGTCGCGAACATGATTTGCAAAATCCGCGGTTCCTTCCGGGACAGCCTCAACGTAAGCCGTCTCAACTCCAGTTTCTTCCTCAGCGTATTGGCGGCCTTGGTCGTGCGCCCACGTCCAGCCGGCATCACCAACTGGTCCCACATACACAAACGCCGCCTTTGTATCCACGCCATCATCTGAGCCACAACTAACGAGTGCGAACCCCAGCCCGACGCAGACTGCCAATAACGCTGCAATCTTGCTTCGCATTTCAACCGCCCTATCTATGTTTCAACTTCGAACCCTGGCATCATGCCACACCCCGAGGGGGAGGGGAGCACTTCAGACAAATCAACTGTCCTGGCCGAGAAAGGGGTGCTGTTACCTTGGCGCCAGAGGCAAAGATCGATGTTCGATGCGAACGTGGTTATGTGGTCGCGTCCCAACCGGCGAAGGCATCAATAGTGGCGTAAACGTCGCCCAACGGATACAGCACGGGCGAGGTACAGCCGTTAGCTATGTAGTCAGCTACCGCGCTGCGCGCTTCATCAGGTGTCCCCGACGCGGTGAGCATTTGCACTATCTCGTCAGGCACCAACTTGGCTGCAGCTTCCACTTGTTCATGGGTAGCGGGCCACGTCAAGATCTGACCGACTGATTCGAGCAGCGATTTGGGAACCCCTGAAGCCTCCATGATGTGGGGTTGTTGTCCCAGGTACTGAGCGACCATATTTCTTGCCATATCCAAGGCCGTCTGGTGGTCTTCATGAACTGAGCAGACGACTAGCTGGGGGCGGTCAAGATCGTCAACTGAGCGGCCACGTTTCGCGGCGCCTTGTTCCAGGGCATCCATCGCTCGGGCGTTGTAATCAGGGGAAACCAAATAATTGAGGACGACTCCATCGGCGATCTCGCCTGTCAGCTCCATCATCTTCATTCCTGTCGCGCCGATATAGATCGGCACATTTTTTGGCTGACGTTGCTGGTACACGTAGTCCAACTCGACACCATCCAGGTTCACGAATTCGCCGCTAAAGGTGACGGTTTCGTTAGCGAGAAGCGCGCGGACTACCTCAACTACCTCTCGCATCACCTTCAAAGGGCGTTGGCGTGAAATGCCAACCTTTGCCGCTAACGGGTCCCACCAGGCACCCAAACCACACAAGATCCGTCCCGGGGCTAAATCGTCAAGGGTCGCGAACATCGAAGCTAATCGCGCGGGGTTGCGAGTCCATACATCGATGACCCCTGACCCAATTTTGATTCGCTTGGTTGTCGCAGCGAACGCAGCCATCGGCACAGACGCCTCACGAACCAACCGTGAGTCGGCTTGCCAAACGGCGTCAAATCCCCGTTCTTCTGCGTATTGCACAAATTCGATTGCCTGTGAGATTGGATGAGCATCTTGGAGGTACAGGGCCGGGCGAGTCACAAAACCTCCGGTGAGTTGGTGGGCAGTGCACATTAACGAAATTTCAACCCGGAACGAATTCTCAACCGTTTTGCGAATTAATGAGGTTCAATGGGGACATGCGGTTGCCATACGGGGCAGTGGTTTCCATTGATGGAGCGAGGCTCCTTGATCGACTCGCGGAACTTGCTCAAATTGGCGCGATCGAAGGCACTCAGGGTTGTTCGCGGCTGGCGTTTAGTGACGCGGACCGTGAAGGCCGCGACCTGGTTGTCACTTGGATGCGCGACCTCGGTCTGACAGTGACGGTAGACACTGTCGGGAACGTTGTCGCCTCCACTGGGGGCGACGGTGCCACCGGCGCGGTGATGACTGGATCACACATTGACACGGTAGGAACAGGGGGCCGTTACGACGGCAACCTTGGTGTTCTCGCGGGTCTGGAGGTCATCGAAGCAACCCTCGCGGCAGGTATCGAATTGCAGCGCCCATTGGCAGTGGCCTTCTTTTCCAATGAAGAGGGCTCTCGCTACCCGCCGGACATGATGGGAAGCCTCGCCTATGTGGGCGGCATGAGCGTCGAATCGGTACTGAAAGTTGAAGGCGCCGACGGAACCATTGTGGGGGAGGAACTAGAACGGATTGGTTATCGAGGCTCGGCGCCATGCCCTGGAGCGATACCCCATGCGTATGTGGAGTTACATATCGAGCAAGGACCGGTATTGGATCGGGCAGGACTTCAAATTGGCGTCGTCGAAGGTGTCCAAGGCATCTCATGGACCGAATTGGTTCTTACCGGCCAATCAAACCATGCAGGGACGACTCCCATGGCGCTGCGGCGTGATCCGATGGCAGTGGCGGCCGAAGTTGCAGTCGCTGCGCGCGATATTGCTCTCGAGTTAGGGGGAAGTCAGGTAGCGACAGTTGGATCGCTTACTCTTCACCCCAACCTTGTGAACGTTGTCCCAGCGAACGCAACTATGACGATCGATCTGCGGAATACCGACGAAAAGACTCTCCAGCTAGCTGAAAACCAGTTGAGAATACGAACAGCCGAGCTAGCTGAAGTCGAGGGTGTTGACGTAACGAGCCGTGCTCTTGCTCGCTTTGAACCTGTGGAGTTTGACGGCAGAGTCGTGAATCAAATTGAGCAGCTGGCAACAAAAAGTGGCCTATCTATGAGGCGTATGCCGTCGGGAGCTGGGCATGACGCGCAGATGCTGTCCAGAATCTGTCCGACCGCCATGATCTTTGTTCCGAGTGTTGATGGAGTTAGTCATAACCCGGCCGAACATACTGAAGAGCAAGATCTGATAGCTGGAGCCCAGTTACTTGCAGACACTCTGCTCGCGTTGACGGAGGTGACCTGGTGAGATCCTTGAGGGTTGGAGCAGCCCAGCTCGGTCCAATAGCGAGACACGCGGGGAGGGGCGAGGTTGTCGACCGCCTCGTGGCTCTGATGCGACGAGGCAGTGACGCTGGATGCCAATTGGTCGTCTTCCCCGAGTTGGCCCTTACAACGTTTTTCCCTCGGTGGTACCTAGATGACGACCCCAAAGAACTTGACTCGTACTACGAAACTGAAATGCCGGGGCCTGCGACCCAACGACTGTTTGACGAGGCTCGGGTTCTTGGAGTTGGGTTTTATCTCGGCTACGCGGAGTTGACCCCCGAGGGAAACCGATACAACAGTTCGATCCTGGTTGAACGAGATGGGTCGATTGTGGGTCGGTACCGCAAGGTGCACTTACCTGGGCATGAAGAACACGAACCCGATCGACCGTTTCAGCATCTGGAACGTCGGTACTTCGAAGAGGGCCCGGACGGGTTCGGCGTTTGGAACGCATTCGATGGAATTGTCGGAATGGCGCTATGTAATGACCGACGTTGGCCCGAGACCTACCGTGTGATGGCCCTTCAAGGTGTTGAGATGGTCATGATCGGTTACAACACTCCGTTGCATTACACTCCAGATCCGTCCCAGAACCCGTTGCAGTCGTTCCACAATCGTCTCGTCATGCAAGCAGGCGCTTACCAGAATGGAACCTGGGTCGTCGGGGTTGCTAAAGGCGGTATTGAGGAAGGGGTGGAGTCGTTGGCACAGTCAATGATCATTGCCCCGTCGGGTCAAGTCGTTGCCGAGGCCGTGACCATCGGTGACGAACTTGTGGTTGCCGAATGCGACCTGGACTGGTGCAAGCACTACAAAGAAACGCTTTTCAATTTTGACCGTTATCGCCGTCCCGAGATGTACAACTTGATTGCTCAACCCAAGGCTGAAGGGTGACCTCCTTCGGGTTGAACGGTCGGGCGGTCACCGTATCGGATGACCACGAACACCTGCTCGCCGCATTGAGAGATGAGCTCGGTGTGATCTCCCCCAAAGATGGTTGCGCGCCTTCGGGGCAATGCGGTTGTTGCACCGTGCTCCTAGGGGGAAAGGCGCGGGTGGCATGTCAGACATCTCTCGAACGCGCCGCAGGTGAAGAGGTGATCACCCTCGAGGGGTTTGATGAGCCGGAACTCCAGAGGTACTGCGAAGCTTTCGCGGCCCACGGAGCACTGCAATGTGGCTTCTGCATACCAGGGATCATTGTTCGGGCGAAAGCGCTGATCGAAAGGAAGGGCAAGGCGTTAACGCGCGAGGAGAGCGCACGTCACATCGGCGCGCACCTGTGTCGATGCACAGGTTACGTAAAGATCCTTGATGCCATCCAAGACGTGGCCGCCGGAGTGGAACAGGTCTTAGAGCTGCCCAAAGGAGTTGGGTCTCGAGGGATCAAGTACGAAGCGGAAGTCCTCGCAGCGGGCGTTAGACCCTTTATCGATGACATGCGCGTGGCTGGCATGCTTCACGGCGTCCTCAAGCTCAGCGATCACGCGAGAGCAGACGTCGTGACAATCGACAGTAGCGTCGCCCTGGCTGTCGACGGGGTTGTGGCAGTGTTCACAGCGGCAGACATCCCGGGTGAATTGCGCGTCGGTCTGATTCACAAAGACTGGCCAGTCATGATTCCCCAAGGCGGCCGAACCTCCTATCTCGGGGATGTTCTGGCCATCGTCGTTGCACACGATCGGGCTACCGCGGTTCGGGCCGCTGATTTAGTGCGCGTCGAATACAAAGTCCACGAACCTAAAACTGATCCGGTTCGGACCGTGACTGATAAGGAAGACGCTGTATGGGGGCTTGAAGGAAACATTCTCTCGACCTCCTCTTATCAACGAGGCGATGTTGATACCGCCCTCGAAACCTCAGCGCACCTGGTCAAAGAAACGTTCCAGACTCAGAGAATTGAACACGCCTTTCTCGAACCAGAATCCACATTGGCAGTCCCGAAGGACCACGGACTTCATGTCTACACCGGAGGCCAGGGAATCTGGGATGATCGCGATGACATAGCGCGCGTACTTGGTGTAGAGCCGAGTGTTATCACCACTGAACTGGTGAGCAACGGCGGGGCCTTTGGTGGGAAAGAAGACATGTCGAACCAAGTCCACACAGCTTTGTCTGCTTGGCTTCTGGACCGCCCAGTGCAAATCACCCTTTCACGAGAACAGTCCTTGCTGATGCACCCCAAACGGCATCCCATTCGGATGACTTACGAAGCAGGCTGTGACTCAGATGGCAAGTTGACCGCTGTTCGTGCGCGAATGCTTGGGGACTCAGGTCCCTACGCGTCGGTGGGCATGAAGGTCTTGGAGCGGGCCGCAGGCCATGCAACAGGCCCCTACGTGCTTAAAGCAGTCGACGTAGAAGCTGTGGCGGCCCGAACCAACAACCCTGTGTGCGGCGCATTCCGAGGGTTTGGCGCCAACCAGGCTCAGTTCGCGATGGAAGGGGTAATGGACCGCCTTGCCGAACAAGTCGGTATCAGCGGATGGGAAATCCGATCACGAAATGTTGTGACCCCAGGGGCTGTTTGGGGACCTGGCCAAATCATGGACGACGGCTGCCTTGGTGCCCGAGTTTGTCTCGACGCGGTGAAGCCATCGTATGACGCAGCCATCGAATCAGGGCTACCGGTAGGAGTTGGCCTGGGACTGAAGAACTCCGGGCTCGGTAACGGTTTTGATGAGCTTGCTAAAGCAGTAATTCGATTCCGGGGGGACGGCGTGGTGGAAGTTCGCCACTGCTGGACTGAGATGGGTCAAGGAGTCCACAACGTCGCGCTTCAAGTTGCGGTTGAAGAACTGGGTGTCGCAGCCGAACAAATCGAGGTAATTGTCGACTCGACCCGCGAATTGGGAGCGGGTCAGACGACTGGAAGCCGAGGAACCCTCATGGGCGCTGGGGCGGTCCAAGATGCGTGTCGGACAGCCCTTCTCGACAACTGCCAAGTTGATACCGATTATGAAGGCAGCTACCGAGTGAATTGGACGAACTCGATTAGCGACGGCCTCGAAAATCCTGTCATTCATTCGACCTTCGGATACGCCGCTCAACTGGTGATCCTTGACCCAGAAAGCGGCGACGTCCAACGAGTTGTCGCAGCCCACGACGTCGGTCGAGCGGTCAACCCGGTCTTGTGTGAAGGACAAATCGAAGGATCAGTGCATATGGGGTTGGGGTATGCGCTCACCGAGGGATTTCCAACGGACCCATCGGGTCGCCCGCTAAACACAACGCTTCGCAGCCTTGACATCATCCGACCAAAAGACATGCCGCCCGTCGAGGTGATCATTGTCGAATCACCTCAACCAGGAGCGCCATATGGAATCAAGGGAGTCGGAGAAATCGGCCTAGTTCCCACCGCCGGAGCGGTTGCCGCGGCAATTCGCGCTGCGGGAGATGCGTGGCCCACTGAATTACCAATCCGAAATCTCGCGAACCGCGAACGAGTCGACGCGTGGATTTAGAAACTCGCGAGTCGAACGCGACTGGCGGACTTGTCTGTGCCCACCACCACCTCTACAGCGCGCTCGCTCGGGGCATGCCCGCCCCGCCCCGAACCCCCCGCACCTTCCGCGAGATCCTGGAACTTGTGTGGTGGCGGCTAGATCGTGCTTTGGATCTTGAGATGTTGGAGTGGTCCGCGAAACTGGCGGCACTTGAAGCGATTGAGTCGGGTACCACTGCAATAATCGACCACCATGAGTCGCCGAAC
>PBHE01000019.1 GCA_002719335.1 Acidimicrobiaceae bacterium | reverse complement strand
TAGGCCTGTGAACAGGGGTTTTGTTTGTGGAGCTGATCGGACTCGAACCGACGACCCCCTGCTTGCAAAGCAGGTGCTCTAGCCAACTGAGCTACAGCCCCAAGGTCCCCCGAGGGTACCGAAGCAAACCCTCGACCACGACTTAGGCAGAGCATCGAATTACGGGGCATGATCATGGGGTTGGATCTCATCCCAAACCACAAATCTCGATTCGGAGGCGACAACAATGAACATGCCCGCAATTTCGCTAGCTGCGGTACAGGGCCGCCGTCAACAAACCCTCGATATCGCTGCTGAAATTGAACGTCGCGGATTTACCGGCATTTACTGCCCTTCAATGGGCGACTGTGTCGCTTTATGCCAAGGCATTGCTTCTGCAACCAACGACATCATTTTTGGAACTTCAGTCCAACCCATCTATTTCCGAAACCCAGAAGACCTCGCAGCAACAGCTGCCTTCATCCACGAAATAAGCAACGGGCGCTTCCGGCTAGGAATAGGTGTGACCCACGGCCCAGTTCATCAACGCTTGGGTATAACGCCCGGTAAGCCTTTGGCTGATATCCGAGAGTACGTATCAGCAATGCAGCAAGCAGCCAAAAACCATGGGGAGCTACCGCCAATCGTTCTTGCCACTTTGCGACGAAAGATGGTCGAACTTTCCGTTGAGATTGGGGCCGGAGCCGTGTGGGCCAACGCCAGTCGCAACGACTTCAATAATTCAGTTGCTGACATACCGCAAGACGTTCAGGCCGGCGACTTTCTTATTGGGAACATGATTCCCACCGTTATTGACGCAGATCGTGAGGCGGGCGCGGCACGCAACCGCAAAACATTGCAGGGCTACGTTTCTCTCCCCAATTACCGCAACTACTGGAAACAAGCTGGCTACGTCGAAGAAATGGAAGGAATCGAAGCCGCTATAGCTAACGGCGACCGTGAACGGGTCGTTACCTGTATGACCGACGAATGGTTGTCGAACGCAACGCTCTACGGTTCTGCCGCCCAAGTAAGAGAAGGCGTCGAAGAATGGCTCGATCAAGGATGTAAGACACCTATCTTGGTGCCCTCCAGCACAAGCGGCGGACAGATGCACGCTATTCAAGAGATATTCGACTGCTTCGCATAACTCGCCATCTTGAGGTGTCAGTGCCAACCGAAATCGACCTTGACACAGCAACCACTCGACTTACTGGAGTGGCGCGAAGAACACCAGTTCTTCGTTCCCGTCTTTTGGACGAAGCTCTGGGAGCCGAAATCCATCTCAAAGCCGAACATTTGCAACACACGGGCGCGTTCAAGTTCCGAGGAGCGTTCAATGCCATAGCGGCACTTGAACACGATGTCCGAGAGCGAGGAATTCTCACATACTCCTCCGGTAATCATGCCCAAGCCGTCGCCAGAGCTGCCCAAATATTTCAGGTCCCAGCCACGGTCGTCATGCCCAATGACGCCCCGACCTCTAAACGCCAAGCGACGGAAAGTTATGGTGCAACGATCGTCACCTATGACCGGTATACCGAGCAACGAGAGGGTGTCGCTCGAGCCATTCTCGCTGCACGACCCCTTACCTTGATTCCTCCTTTCGATCACCCTGATGTGATTGCGGGCCAGTCAACTTGCGCCCGCGAACTTTTCGAAGATTCGGGGCCGCTTGACCAACTAATTGTTTCTGTGGGCGGCGGAGGACTCATATCAGGTAGCGCTTTGGCAGCCCATCGAGTCAACCCTAAGTGCCGCATTGTCGGCGTTGAACCTGAAACAGGAAATGACGTCCAACTGTCACTCCAGCAGGGCCGAATCGTTGAAATCGACGTGCCGGACACCATCGCCGACGGTCAACAAACCACCTCACCAGGACAACACACCTTTGCCGTCATGCAACAACATGTTGATGAGATTGTTACTGTCAGCGATGACCAGATACTTGATGCAGTCGATTATTTGTTCAGATTCCAAAAACAAGTGGTCGAACCAAGTGGAGCATGTGGGTTGGCAGCAATTCTAGCCAGCAAAGTCAAACTCACCGGGAGTCGTGTTGGTGTCATTATCTCAGGCGGCAATATTTCACCGGAAAGATTCTCCGAACTGATGAAACCGAGATGGCAAACATGACCGAGCACCAGCCGTTCACAATCACCATTGAGGACCAAGCAATCAGCGACCTCAATATTCGATTAAACCAAAGCAGATTTTCTCAACAAATCGCTAACGAACCATGGACTTTAGGCACCGACCGCGACACGTTGATCTCGCTCTGCCGCTATTGGGAAACCACTTTTGATTGGCGTTCAGCAGAACGACGGCTCAATGAGTGGCCACAATTTGTTTGCGAAATCCAAGGCGAACAGCTTCACTACGCTCACATAAGATCACCCCACCCTGACGCCACCCCCTTGGTGATGACTCACGGCTGGCCTGGGTCTATCGCAGAGTTTCTTGACATAGTCAGTCCACTTACTAACCCTGTCGCGCACGGAGGTCGCGAACACAACGCGTTCCACATTGTGCTGCCATCTCTACCAGGGTTCGGTTTTTCTGGCCCAACTCAAAGAATGGGGAACTCCCCAACACAGATGGCCTCGATGATCAAACAACTCATGGCGGATCTTGGTTACAGCACCTACGTGGCGCAGGGCGGAGATTGGGGGTCGATTATTACAACCGAGCTCGGGCGCCTTGACCCCGACCATCTGCTCGGCATTCACATCACAATGCCTATCGCTGGGCCAACACAACAAGCCCGAGACAATCCACAAGAAACGGACTTAATCGCGTTCAAAAAATTAGAGTTCCGAAAAAACGTTGACGGTGGATACGCCGAAATTCAGGGCACTATGCCCCAAACCATTGGTTATGCCCTGGATGATTCACCTGCAGGTCTTGCGGCATGGATTTTAGAAAAATTCCGTGCTTGGTCCGACTGCGACGGCGACCTTTTACGGAGCTACACATGGGACCAACTGCTAACAAATATCTCGATTTATTGGTTTACTCAGACCGCATCAAGTTCAGCCCGCATCTATTACGAGATGCGTCAGTCACCAATGAGTTTCGACATGGTCGAAGTTCCCGTTGCCATCGCCCGCTTCCCCGGCGAGATTTTCTTACCGCCAAGGACATGGTGTGAACAGGTTTACAACGTGCAACGGTGGACAGAGTTCGGACACGGCGGACATTTCGCAGCGATGGAGGTTCCCCAGTTGCTAGTCGGCGATTTACAGGCTTGGATCACACAACTACAAGACCGCTGATGGGTTCAAACTCTCGCCAGTCTTCCCCAATTAAGAATGTGATTAGAGCGGAGTAAATTCAGCCGGCTCGGGTAAGGACATGTGAGTGCCCGAGGTAATGAACTTCCTCATCTTTCCCAACTTCCGGCTCAATAACCCACGTTTCGAGCAACGATCGCCAGCGCCGAGACCAGGTGTGTTCAGCAGTCACGCGAGACCAAGCCGCCTCTCCAATCTTTTCGAGTTCAGCGACATCTGATAGAAGCATCGGCAACAACTGATGCAGATCATGGAGTGACTTATAGGTGATGATTTCAATGCTGGGGCTAAATGCTTGTGACACAGCGGGTCGATCTTGGACAACCGCAGGAGTACCCACAACTGCAGCCTCGTAAGCCGCTGAAGAAAGCCCAAGTTCATAGGGCGACCGACCGACAGCAGATTGGTGGACCAGCGCGGGCGGTAACTCCACCATAAGAGAAGCACCCGCAAACAATGTCGCTCTGTCTGGAAGCGGAAGCGGCTCGACAACGGAAATGTTGAGGGGAACTTCAGCCCATCCCTTTCCCATAACAACAATGTCGTCGAGATGATCTAACGCTATTACTGCGTCAATGTTCTCGGGGTCTGCGTCTCCGACGATCATGAATCCTTTTCGCTCCGAAGACACCGCCTCCAAAACAGCTGGTGGGTGCACTGCTGGTTCCATGAGAGAGAGGCGAAATGTGCCTAATGATGCATAGTCATCGAAGGTTTGCCGATCGGGAACAGTCACGAGGTCGTACTCGCGTATGTCATCAGTCAGTTCACTGAGGTCGGTAGACGCTCCAATGAGAGAAGGTCCAGTGTGTAGACAGACTGCAACTGTCCCTGACCCTGCTGTCAGCGAACGAACTTTGGACCGATCAGGAACCCCAGCGGAAGGAAGGACCACGAGAATTTCAGGCGAGTGCCGGTCGAGTCCCCAACGAATCGCCGCTTCTGTCGGAGCTACAGCGACTACCTCGTGACCAAGAAATCTTAATGGGTCTGCTACTTGGGATCGCAGCGGCGAATCTGTGGCGTCAACTCCATAGCCGGTTACTAGTATCCGCATGGTTTGGAGCATCCCTACTGATCGATCTGATCGGTCCCCTTCGGGGCCTCCCAATTCAGTGTGGAACAGTTCGCGTCAAATTTCGATGACCATCGCTAGGTTCGTTTCGAAGACCGAACCAAACAAACGTCAACGCACCCACACCAACGACCAGCGATGTCCAGACGTTGATCCTGACACCAAACACCTCAGTTGCACTATCGGATCGAAGTAATTCAATCCACACACGTCCACTGGCGTAACCGGCAACATATACGGCCCAGCTGTAACCCTTTTTCAAATTGGGCAAGAGTTTTGGCACCAGGAAAGCAATAAATGCTGCCAGTCCAATGTTCCATAGGGCTTCATAAAGGAACGTTGGATGAAATGTGGACGACTCGGAATATATGCGGGGTCGATGTTCTGGATCGATCTTAAGCCCCCATGCCAAGTCCGTCGGTCGACCAAATAGTTCCTGATTGAACCAATTACCTAGTCTGCCTATTGCCTGAGCTAGAGGAACACCGACGGCGATTGCGTCAAACATCGCGGCGACATCTCCACTATCACGGCGGACCACCCACCAGCCGACGAGGACGGCCGCCGCGACGCCACCCCAAATCCCAAGGCCTCCTTTCCATAATTTCGGGATTTCAGACCAGTTGTTTTGAAAACGACTGAAGTCAGTAGCAACGTGATACAGACGTGCCCCGACAATGCCAGCGGGTATTGACCAGGTCGCCATTCGATGCACGACGAGTAAGTCGCCACCAGCAGCCACATAACGCCGACCGGTGATCCATACGGCCAACATTGCTCCCAGCGCGATCATCAACCCGTAGGCCCTTAATTCAAAGACCCAGATTTGAATGGAGTTTGTTGACGGACTCGGAATCGCGGCAAGCATCACTTCCTCCAGTCAAGTCGAGAATGAAAACACATGGAATTCATCATCTTTGGAATCGCACGCTGACGCTAACCAAAGATTTGTCGCCGCTCGTCCATTAGCTCCTTGAAATGCCTTCGTATACAGCTGCTGTGATGCCTCGTTTTTCCAGTTCTCGCAGCCACGGGACCGGGTCATCCAACATTCCCAGACTCCACGATCCCGAAGGCAACGCGTCCAAGATCGACCATTCCGTCGCTATTGAAGCAATAGCGCCAGCAACCGCCGATGGATAGTCAATGGCACCGATCACGTCAGTTGTCCGGACTCCATTGCGCACTCCTCGGATTTCTATTCGGACAGCTCCAGGTCCACCGTCACTATGGGGAGATCGAAGCATCGGCAACCATGCGGTTAAACGATCCCTGCGAGTTCCAGCAACCTTCGCAGTAATTCGATCAGCGTCCGGAAAATTGGTCGACAACAACAGAGCGTCCGGAAGGGCAGCCCTGTAACAATCTCTAGCTCCTAACGGATCAGGGAACCAGACCAGTTCACGGCCAGTGCCCCCTGGTCGTTTCCGCCAATTGCCATCGCGCCAATCGATCGCTTCTTTCGTCCTTGCACGATGCAGTTGACGCTGACATGCAGGTCCACCTGTTCCCATCCGCGCGACATGGACTTCTTCAACACGATCAAACCTTGAGCCGGCGTGGCGGGCAAGTAAACAACTCATGCCAGGCGAAAAAGCTGCACCGACAATGACGGATCGTGCTGCTTTAGTAGCTACAGCATCAAGATCTAGTAGCGCTTGGACATCTTTAAGTGAGTCAGAAACCGAAACGACATGGGAACCATTTCCAAGGGCTTCATCCGCCAATTCCCCGTGGCCTCCCGCCGGCTGGGCCAATACCGTGACATCAACCGAAGGGAGGGGCCCTGGGGCAATGACTTCGACGTCGACACCGATTAGCTGACGGACGAACCCATGTAGCCGCTCTGGGCGTCGCGACCCAAGGATGAGTCGGTCAACCAATCCCGAAGCAGCTAATTGTCGAACAACACGTCGGCCAACAACACCGGCACCTATTACAGCAACTGTAGTCACGTCAGCGAAAATCCGGTCCACTTAGTTGACGCCATCTCCCCTGACGGGGAGGGACGCCACCGGAGCCTCTCAAGCGCAAAATCGCAGCAACTAGGGTCCCCACGCTCATTGCAAGTAACGCTCGGCGTAGTACTCGCATAACTACCTCCGCCATAAGGATCCGCTCTGTTCAAATTTCGTAGACCGGATAGTTCGGAACGTGGGGCTAGCTGGAGTCGAACCAGCGACCTCACCCTTATCAGGGGTGCGCTCTAACCAACTGAGCTATAGCCCCGAACGAATTGCCGATGGTAGCGGCGGGAAGGTTAAGTAGCCAACGTCAGTTTCCTTGTACAGGTGGTTGGTCTTCCTCCAAAAGGGTGACGCGAACTCCCCCAACCAGATCACTGATCAAGTTGAACACGATGGTCAAAAGAACATTTAGTGCGATCCCGGCAACAAATAACACTGCTGCGATAACCGTCGCTCTTTGGAAGATCTCCTCGCCGTTGATCTCCCAAATTTCATATGCTCCTACCTCGGCGACAAAAGATTCGATGTTCGAAATTACGCCAGATTGAACAGCTGCCTTCCACAAAAGGTAACCAGCCAAAACTGTCGCTCCGTAAAGACACGCGTAGAGCAGCACCGATACTTTGAGCACCGACCATGGGTCAATGTGTCGAATTGTCCGGCGAGTTCTACGAACACGCGCCCGTCGGCGCCTTAACCATCCAAGGTCGTTTTCGTCAGGCGCTAATTCGTTGTCCAACGATGGGGCGGAACTAGGGAGAATCGGACGATAACCCGTGGGTTGATCAATTGGAGCACTAACTGACTCCTCGGGCAGTTCTGGGGCTTCAATTAAGGGAATGACACCTGTGGCGCCATCTACCTCTGGGTCTTCATCAACTGCACCGCGTTTTCGTTGACGAACCGGGGGTCGTCTAACCACGGTGCGGTCTCGGCTACGACGCTCTGACTGTAGGGGTGCCTCGATTTCGTCGTTGCGGAATTTTTTCTTTTTCCGTGCCCCTCGCTGGCCATCGTCGTCACTCGTCAAACCCACTGCGCGAGCAAAAGTTTCGTCGTCGACACCATCTACAGGTGCGCTTCCTTGCTCCGGTTGATCGGAATCGGCCACGCGTCGAAGTGTACGGGAGGCTCACGCGTCCCTGGTCGCGACTCAACTCACTACGTCAGATTCCAGGGCTTCTTCCAACTCATCGTCAATAGTCACAGGTGACAAAGCAGCCACGGTTTCTTCGTCCCCAATATTCATAACTTTCACCCCCGTGGCGTCACGGCGCTGTTCGGCTATCTCTGACACAGAGGTTCGTATCAGCACACCACCAGAGGAAACCAGAATCACTTCGTCATCCAGATCAACCATGCGGGCACCAACTACAGCCGCGCCGCGTGCCTCAGTAAGTTTTATTCCCTTAACCCCCATGGTGCCGCGCCCCTTTCGGGGGTAGGCATCAATCGGCGTGCGTTTTCCGTATCCACCTTCTGTGACCGTCAGTAGCTGCCGTCGGTCATTTTCCGAAATAGCGACTGCTGCTACGACAACATCATCCTCTTTTAACCGCATCCCTCGGACGCCACCAGCGCTCCGTCCCATCGGCCGTACCTGTGTACCTGAGAAACGGATCGTTTGCCCTCTGCTGCTTACCAGCACAATGTCATCGCTTTCGCGAACTTGGATCACACGCACTAGCTCGTCACCTTCACGCAGGTTGATGGCGATGAGTCCATTAGTCCTGTTCTTGTCATATTCAGTGAAAGCCGTCTTCTTGACGACACCTTTTCGGGTCACGAAAAGCAAGTATTCATCAGGAGTGAACTCTTGCGCATCGATGACAGCTTCAACCACTTCATCTGGGTCTAATTGCAACAAGTTCACCACGGCTGTCCCGCGCGCGGTTCGGTCCATCGTGGGCACTTGGTAGGCCTTGAGCCGGTACACCTTGCCGCGGTTGGTAAAAAACAGGAGATACGAGTGGGCAGTAGTGGTGAGAACGCGAACCAGAATGTCGTCGTCTTTTAATCGCGCCCCTTGTACCCCTCGCCCTCCGCGACCCTGAGTCCGAAATGTGTCAGAAGTAACCGATTTGATGTACCCGCCTTTACTGAGGGTTATCACGACGGGTTCATTGTCGATGAGGTCTTCAATTTCCATATCACCAGCGTCGAACACAATCTGGGATCGACGCGGTGTGTCATGTTCGGCACGAACCTCGCCGAGTTCTTCTCTAATAACAGCACGGAGTTTCGCCTCGCTGTTGAGGATTGCTTCTAATCCTTCCATTCGTGCTCGTAACTCAACTAACTCTTCTTCCAGTCGAGTTCTCCCAAGCCTGGTGAGACGCCCTAGCTGCATGTCAAGGATGTGATTCGCCTGGCGTTCGCTAAAAGACAGCGGTTCAAGTTGGAGATCTGTAAGCGCTGATGCTCTATCTTCGCTACCGCGTATAAGTGCAATGATGTCGTCGATCAGGTCGAGTGCTCGAACAAGGCCTTCGACAATATGAGCACGATCGCGGGCTTGTCCTAGCCGATACTCCGAACGCCGAGTGACGACATCAATCTGGTGATTGACGTACGCCTGAAGCGCGTCACGCAGATTCAGGGTCCTTGGGACGCCGTCAATTAACGCCACCATGTTCGCGGCGAAGCTGGTCTGCAGTGGCGTGTGCTTAAACAAATTGTTCAAGACAACATTGGCTGCTGCGTCACGCTTGAGTTCGATAACGAAACGCGTCTCTCCTTTAGCGGACTCATTTCGCAATCCTCGGATACCGTCGATGATTTTGCGGTCGACGGCGTCTGCAATTTTTTGTTCAATACTCTCAACGGATGTTTGGTACGGAATTTCCGTGACCACGATTTGAGTGTTCTTGCCATCTTCGATTATTTCTGCGCGGGCGCGAATCCGAATCGATCCGCGTCCTGTATTGAAAGCGCTCGTTAGGCCGGCGCGTCCCATAATCAAACCGCCCGTCGGAAAATCAGGACCCTGGACAAACTCCATGAGGTCAGCCACGGTCGCGTCGGGGTTGTCAATGAGATGGAGTGTGGCGTCGATGACTTCACTCAAATTGTGTGTCGGAATATTGGTGGCCATTCCAACCGCTATGCCTTGGCTGCCGTTCACCAACAAGTTGGGGAAACGAGCTGGCATAACTAGCGGTTCTTCTCCTGAACCGTCAAAGTTCGGGATCAGATCGACGGTGTCTTCGTCGATACTTTCCACCATTCGCATCGCTAGATCGGTAAGCCGGCATTCGGTGTATCGATACGCCGCAGGGGGATCACTTGGAGAACCGAAATTCCCGTGGGGGTCAACCAAGATATTGGCCAAACTGAACGTCTGACCCATTCTCACCATCGCGTCATAGATGGCAGAGTCACCATGTGGGTGGTAGTTGCCTATGACGTCACCTACTACGGTGGCGCATTTTTTATGTGGGCGATCGGGACGAAAACCCGTTGAGAACATGGACCAAAGGATGCGTCGGTGAACTGGCTTCAGCCCGTCTCGAGCATCAGGAAGAGCCCGTGCCGTAATGACCGACATCGCGTAATCAAGGAACGATTGCTCCATCTCATGTTGAATTTCGATCGGTTGCACCGCGAGATGTAGTTCACCATCCGCGGGTTGATCATCGGGGGGAGAAAGATCATCCATATTCGTTAGATATCCAGGAATCGAACGTCGTGAGCGTTGGTTTGAATGAACCCTTTGCGACTCTCGACGTGTTCACCCATTAAGACACTAAAAATGTTGTCTGCGATTGATGCTTCATCGACAGTGATTTGGAGCAGGGTTCTGGTTTCGGGGTCCAGGGTTGTCGTCCATAACTCAGCCGCGTCCATTTCGCCCAGCCCTTTGAGACGCTGAAAGTCGTTCTTATGGTTTGGGCGATCAGATAGGAATTCGTCTTTGGCTCGATCATCTTTGAGGTACACCGTCTCGCTGCCAGTCTTCGTCGAATAAAGAGGGGGTTGAGCGATGTACACGTGGCCACCTAGGACCAAGTCCTTCATCTGACGCCAAAAAAACGTGAGGAGGAGGGTCCGAATATGGCTTCCGTCAACATCAGCGTCGCACAAAAGCACAACTTTGTGGTAGCGAATTTTCTCGACGTCGAAGTTTCCTTCCCCTACACCTGCACCGATCGCCGAAATCAACGCTTGGACTTCAGTATTCTGGAACATCTTTTCCAGTCGTCCACCAAGACGCTCAACGTTGAGAATCTTCCCCCGTATTGGAAGAATTGCCATTGTTCTGGGGTCTCTTGCATCTTTTGCGGAACCACCTGCTGATTGCCCTTCAACGATGTACAACTCGGTTTCGGAGGCATCACCTGATGAGCAATCAGTGAGTTTCCCCGGAAGACCGGCCCCAGCTAACGCGGATTTTCTGATCGTATTTTTGGCTTTTTGGGCCGCGAGACGAGCGCGTCGGGCATCGATGGCTTTCCCAATCGTTCGTTTTGCTTCTTTGGGATGTTCTTCAAGCCAGTCCGTTAAGGCTTCATTAGTTGCTTTTTGTACCAAGCTACGCATGGAAGTATTGCCAAGTTTGGCTTTGGTTTGACCCTCGAACTGCGGTTCTTGGAGACGAACACTTACAATCGCCGTGAGACCCTCGCGAATGTCGTCACCTTGTAAATTGTCTTCCTTTTCTTTGAGGAGATTTTTTGCTCGCGCATAACGATTCACAGTTGACGTCAACGCGGTTTTGAAACCCTCCTCGTGCATTCCGCCTTCGATGGTGCTAATCCCATTGGCGAATGAGTGAATCCCATCAAGCTGGTAACCGGTGTTCCATTGGAAAGCGATTTCGACTTCATCACCTTCTTCCGCTGCTTCCAAGTAACCAACATCTACAAAGAGAGGCTCTTTGGCGTCGTTCAGATGACGTACAAAGTCCCGGATGCCACCGTCATATTGAAACTCTGATTCAGTTGGTGACACCTCTCGTTCGTCGCGAAATCTAATTCGGAGTCCGGCATTCAAAAATGCCATCATTTGGAATCTTTCCAAAAGGGTTTGAGCACGAAAGTCAACCGAATCAAAGATTGTCGGATCGGGGGCGAAAGTGATGCAAGTCCCTATCTTGGGGTGGGGGCTGTCACCTACCTCAGTTAGTGGGCCAACAGGGTCTCCCCCATTTTGGAATTCTTGTTTCCATCGGCGCCCATCGCGATCTATTTCAAGTTCGACACTTATCGACAACGCGTTAACCACCGACACGCCGACGCCGTGAAGACCGCCTGACACTTTGTAGCCACCACCCCCGAATTTTCCTCCAGCGTGCAGCACAGTCATGACAACCTCCGCAGCTGATTTATCGGGATACTTGGGATGGGGGCCTACTGGGATCCCACGTCCGTCGTCAGTTACGCGGCACCGCCCGTCGTCGAGAATGACAATTTCGATGGTCGCGCAGTGACCAGCCATTGCTTCATCAACGGAATTGTCGACTACCTCGTACACCAAGTGATGGAGGCCAGACGGTCCAGTTGAGCCGATATACATGCCAGGGCGTTTTCGAACGGCTTCCAAACCCTCAAGAACTTGAATGCTTTCTGCCTGATATGTGGTGTCGCTCACCGAACCCCTTTCGTGGACTCAAGGCTATCAGTCGTAGGGGTATTCCAGAGGCAGGGTTAAAGGCGTCATACAGCTTCTGAAGGCTTCTCAGAGAAAAGAGTTGTGTCAGGAGCCTTTGACTTGAACCTTTATTTGCCTTAGCTCCAGTTTCGGATGCAGTTGCGCCAATTTGGTAATCAAAACCTGTTCGAGATATTGAATCTCAGTAGCCCACCCGGGATGATCAACTTCAATAAGCAGCTCACCATCTAGTAGGCGACGAGGACTGCAGTGTTGAGCAATAGTCGAACCCACAGCTTCATTCCAATGCTCGTGTATTGCATACATCGCTCCGCTGTCGCCAAAGTCACCGATGATTCGTTTAAGAACGTCATTGAGAGAACGTGGTTCAAACCACCGCCCACGAGAATCGCTGTCAAATCCCATCAACTTTACCTTCAATGATTTCAAGGGTTAGTCCCGGTTTGACCCCGTCAGGAACTGTGCCGGTGGCCGACGTTAAGACAATTTGTGCATCTGGTAAACATTCCACGAGTCGGCGTGCTCGTCCTTCATCCAGTTCCGAAAACACATCATCTAGTAACACCAACGGATCGTCACCACACATCCGTGAAAGATATGCGTGCGTCGCCAAACGTAACGCCAAAGCCAAACTTCGTTGTTCACCTTGTGATGCATGTGTTCTGGAATGAAGTTGGGACAGAAGAATTACTAGGTCATCACGGTGAGGTCCCACCAAAGTGACCCCTCGTCTTACTTCCTCATCTTGTGAACGTAAAAGACTTTCTGCTAGTCCCTCTTCCCGCCAGTCCGCATCTAACTTCAGTGACACTTGTTCATCGGTGCCCGCCACACGCTCATAAAAGTCCGCAACTACAGGTTCGATATTTTGAACAAAATTTGATCGGTCATCACCGATTTGGTCAGCTGCGTCAACAAGTTGCTGATTCCAGATAACCAAACTCGTTTCAAGTTCAGTCGTCATACGACCGCGAGCTTGCTTTAAGAGATTGTTCCGCTGACGAAGAATGCGATCAAAATCAGTTCTAGTAGCCCGAAATTGGATGTTAATGCTGGCCAGAGCGTCGTCCAATAAAGACCGACGTACCGAAGGTGGCCCTTTAATGAGCTCTAAATCGTCGGGGCTAAATACCACTACGCGAACAGTGTCACTCAGGTCTCTGAATTTTTTGACTCGTTGTTTATTTACTTGAGCTCGGGAACGACCGCCTGTAGTTAACTCGAGCTCAACCAGAGATAATCGCCCGTCTTCGTCAACTTCCGCGCGGATGTACGCGGACGATTTTCCACTGGCTACCAGTGCATCAACCTTTGCCCCGCGAAAAGAACGGGCGCCACTCAAGAGAGATAAGCCTTCGATCAAATTGGTTTTTCCATGCCCATTTAAGCCAATGACTAAAGTGACTTTGCGATCCAGCCCAATTTCGGTCGTCGCGTGGTTACGGAAATCTGTAAGCCACAAGCGTTTGACAATCACCGCTTCGACGTGACTACTACGAGACCCGAACTGGCATCAACAGGTAAAGAAAATCTCCGCCTTCACTAGACCGAAGCACGGCGGGTTTCAAAGCGTCGAGAGTTTCGAGAACCACTTCATCACCAGGGGCAGCTTCCAACCCTTGAATTAAATAGTCCGGATTGAAAGCCACTGTAAGTTCATCGCCCACGTACTGAGCATCTACTTCTTCGTGGGCTTGCCCTACGTCTTGAGTGACAGCCATTAGTTCCACACAACCCGATTTCTGGGTAATTCTCAAAGGGGTGGTATCTCTGGCCATAAGTTTCACTCGTCGAACTGCTTCTAATAGCGGTTCTCGACCAATAGTTAGTTGGTTCGGGTAGCTACTAGGGATGAGTTGCCGATAATTAGGGAACTCACCTTCTATAAGGCGCGTTGTTACCTGAACCTCTCCGTCGTCCACAGAGACATCGAAGGTAACTTCCCGTTCGCCCAAACGAACCGTTACTTCTTCCGATTCGCCTAAGACGCGACTTAGCTCCTCAAGAGCTCTAGAAGGGACAAGTACTTTTTGACCCTCACTTAGGACGATGGCATCAGGAAGGTCACGAACCGCGAGACGATAGGAATCGGTTGCCACCAGGCGAAGTCCGCCATCTTCAGCTGACATCAACACGCCGGTCAAGATCGGTCGAGCATCGTCACCACTCGCTGCTCTAACCACTTGTTTAAGACCTGAGGCGAGATCAGCAGTCGCAACTGTCACTTCATCACCACTCGGTTCAGCAAGAATAGGGAAATCATCCACTGGGAGCGTGCGCACAGAAAATTGTGACCGCCCACCAACAATCTTCGCCTCTTCGCCGGAAACTTCGACTTCAACAGCACCAGAATCAAGTGATCGCACAATGTCGACAGCTAGGCGCGATGGAAGCACCGCCTCGCCTGGTTCAGTCACCGCCACCGAAACTGAGGCTCTCACAGTGATCTCTAAATCACTTCCTGTGATAGTCAGAACGTCATCGCGGGCACTGAGATGAATACCTGTGAGTACAGGCAAAGCACCACCGCGACTACTCACAGCCCGGCTTGCTGTTCCCAATTGCTCGACGAGTGCGTCACGTTCACATCGAAACTTCACGTCGAACTTCCTCTCTTTAGATGAGTTTTAAAATGTAATAGTGGCAATAGGTCCTGTGGATTGTGGACAATACGACGAATCCGCTGGTCAGTCATTGTTTCTTTATCGACACTACTGTCCACCGCTGCCCACAGGAGACAGCGTTGTTTCAAGTGAACGGTCGATTTGTGTGGATAAGTCGAAATTGTCCACGGGGTCTCCACAATGCCGTCCAGAACCTTATCCACGGCTTATGGGGACTTAATGTCGGAGATCAAAGCGCTTACTTGGTCATACACTTGGCGACGTTCAGCCATTTGGTTTCCCACCTTTTCAACCGCATGCATGACTGTCGTGTGATCCCGCCCTCCGAATTCCCTAGCAATGGCTGGATAGCTCAGATCAGTTAATTCTCGAACGACATACATGCTTATTTGACGTGCTTGCACCAGACTCCGATGGCGGCGCTTTCCTTTTAGTTCGTCAATGTCATAACCGAACATTTCGGAGGTTGCATTGATAATGACCTCAGAAGTAATCGGTCTCGACTGGTTGCTGTGAATAATGTCTCTCAATACTCGTTCGGCTAAATCAACAGTTAGTGGTTCATCTGTTAACGACGCATAGGCACTGACCCGGATCAGTGCACCTTCAAGTTCGCGAATGTTGTTGGTAATGAGCTCAGCGATGAATTCCAGTACTTCGTCAGGAACATCGCTACGTGCGGCTTCAGTTTTCTTTCGCAGGATCGCGAGCCTGGTTTCAACGTCAGGCGGTTGGATGTCTGTTATGAGACCCCATTCAAATCTGCTACGTAACCTGTCTTCTAGTGTTGCAATGTTTCTTGGTGGGCGGTCAGAAGACAAAATGACTTGGCGCCCGGCTCCATGAAGAGAGTTGAACGTATGGAAAAACTCTTCCTGTAGGCCTTCTTTGCCTTCCATGAACTGAATGTCGTCGATCAACAACACGTCGATGTCGCGGTAGCGCCGTTTGAAAGTGTTGGTGGTTGAGGTTCGAATAGCTTCGACGAACTCGTTAAGGAAGGTTTCACTTGAGACGTAACGTGCTGTGTAATTGGGGTAAGTGCTTCTGATGTAGTGCACGATCGCTTGGAGTAAATGTGTCTTACCTAGTCCAGCGCCTCCGTGAATGAACAGTGGGTTGTAGCTGCGGCCAGGGGTTTCGGCTACTGCCAGCGCAGCAGCATGAGCGAAACGGTTACTTGTGCCAGTTACGAATGATTCGAAGGTGTACAGCGGGTGAATCGTGTCGGTGTAGGAGTCAGTTCTCGCTGCGCTTCGGTGGGTATCGGGTTGAAGTGGGCTTTCAAGTCGATCTTGAAGATCGGGCGCTGAGGCAGGTTCTTCTCTAATTCGTGCTGACTCGGCGACCCCTACCGACGTGTCAAGCTCAGTTTGAACTTCGATTTCGATTGTGTTTGTGTCGCAACCGGCATCAGCCAATGCTGCTCGAACCATGGGCAGATACCGGTTCAACACTCGATCACGAATGACACTGCTGGGGGCTACGAGAACGACCCTTTCAGGTGACATCGCTACGATGTGGAGGTCGCGAAATGATGTCAACCACACAGCTTCTGAGACTTGGCTCCGAAGTAAACCCCTACATGTGGTCCAAGTTGAATCGGAATTTAATACTTCGGGTTTATCAATGTCGTTTTCGTCCTGGTTATTCAGTGTTTCGTCAGCCACAGGGCCTCACAAGCCAAGCCGTGTGGAAAACCTGTGGCTGCTGTGTAAAACCCCAGGATCCACTTGTTCGTGGGCTGTGGAACCTAGCACTCCGTGGCGAAGGGTAGGTAAAATACTACAGGTAGTGGTTAATTGATCGATATAGCACCTGGATTAGCACGTTGCGCGCGAGAATCGTGTCATACCGCAAGCCCCGACGTCTTTAGCGGACGAAGTTTCTATTTGATAGCAATGCCCTCTAGGCTGGTGTTGTTCGGGTGTAGTCAAGTGGCTCACCAGGCAAAGGCTTACTCAAAATTCCTATACTACGGTTCCCGTCGTTGTCCTTCTGAAAGGCAATCCTGGGCTTTAGACATGCTTGCAGCAGCTCATACCGTTGCCGTCTAGGCTCTCTCCCCTTTCTTCTTCCACAACGACGGACTACTTCACGGCCAAATTGGAGGCCGACACTATGAAACGTACTTTTCAGCCAAATACTCGCCGCAGAGCCCGCCGACACGGGTTTCGTCACCGCATGTCAAGCAAGGCCGGACGTGCCATCCTTCAGGCACGCCGGGCCAAGGGCCGCCAGCGGCTGAGCGCTTGATTGAAAGTTGTAGCCAGCGAGCCGATTTTGCGATACTGAATCACGCAAAACGGCTATCTGGCCGCATTTTATGGATGATGTTTTCCCCAGACTCAACGCTTGAACACCCACGCGTGGCATATGCCATAGGGCGTACTCGTGGAACCGCAGTTCAACGAAATCGCATTCGACGCCAAATTCAGGCGGTTTTGCGAGATTCAGCGAACACAATCCCCAAAGGCCGCTATCTTATCGGAGCCCGTATTCCTGCGGTTTCAGTCGCTTTTCCACAAGTACGAGATGACATCTTCGAATTACTCAAAAAAAGTCGAGAATTAACGTGAGTTTGTTGGGGAAAGCCCTGTTACGCGGGATCCGCTTCTATCGGCTGCTTTCCAGCCGGCGCGCACCTGTTTGCCGGTTTGACCCCACTTGCTCACAATACGCGATAGATGCCATTGAGGCACATGGTCCTGTACGGGGCACTCCCTTCGTTATGCGTCGAATCATGCGCTGCCATCCATGGGGTGGTCAGGGGTATGACCCAGTGCCAACCCGTGTACACAAAGCTGAGGCCCAATGTTCAATGTGATTGCCCGAGTGCTTGCCTGGTTGTACGACTTTTCGGGCAGCTATGCGATATCGATTGCCCTTTTGACATTGCTAATCATGCTGGTGCTGACCCCGCTGACCCTTAAAGGCACCCGCTCAATGATGCGGATACAAGTGCTTCAGCCCGAACTAAAGCGGATACAAACTAAACACAAAGGTGACCGTCAAAAGATAAACGAAGAAACTATGGCTCTGTACAAAACACACGGAGCCAACCCATTATCCGGCTGTCTCCCCACTCTGGTCCAGCTCCCAGTGTTCCTTGTTCTCTACAGGGTCATTAATGGAATGACCAAAATCGGTGGTGATGGGATTCCAAACCCTTCCTACTTGGACAAAGAATCAAACCTATATAAGGACTTAGTCGCAGATGGCGGCGAAATGGTCTCCTTTGGTATTGATCTGTCGGAAGCCGCGAAAGATGTCATACAAGCCAACTTCGTGGACGGACTCCCCTACCTCGGCCTCGTCGCTGTCACCTTCATTTTGTCCTTCGTCCAACAAGCACAGATGAAGTCACATAGAGGCGATGCTGCTGCGCCAAACCCGCAGATGGAAATGCTGATGAAAATCATGCCCTACATGCTTCCTGTGTTCGCATTTTTGGTACAGGCCGCGCTGGGGGTCTATTTCATTGCGTCAAGTCTGTACCGCATCGCGCAGCAAGGATTTATTCACAAGACGATGAAACCCGTGACCGTCGGTGAATCAAACACCATCGAAGCTGAAGTTGTTGAGGAAAGCGAGCCTGTTACCAAAGAAGTACCCAATCGGCGCTCTCAAAAAGCCATATCGGCGGAGGAAGAACGTCGCGACGCACGCGAACAGCGCAGTAAGGGACGTCGAACCGGAGGACGCAAAGACTCCCCAAAGCGCGACGCTTCTAAACCAAAGAAGCCCGAAAGCGAGCAAGAACCTAAACCTATTCAGTCCAAACGCACAGCAGGTGATGGTCGAACCAGGAAGCGACGGAAGTAGTCAGGTATGGACTGGATAATGACAAACGGGCCAACGGTGGACGCCGCGCTGGAAATGGCCCTGGACGAGCTTTCGGTTTCTAGGGACGATGTGCAATTCGAGGTGATCGTCGAGCCCAAACCGTCGATTTTCGGATTGCGACGAAAACAAGCTCAAATTCGCACTCGAGTTCGCCCTATCGTTCCACCTCCAAAGCGTGACAGACGCCGCCCTGAAAGAACTTCGAAGAGCAAAAAGCCTCGAAGCTCAGGCCGAAAAGCCAAGGCGAAGGCATCTGGTTCTTTAAAGAAGAGCACGACCTCAAATTCGGACAAGAAGCCCGGCTCGAATACCCATAAAAAACGTAGGGGCACGGGTGCTAAGCCTGATACGAGTGACAATGTGAGGGTAAATAATGATTCAGCTCCTGCCGCAAACCGCCGCAAGCGCACGATTAACCCAGCTAAGGCAACGCAACCGACGAATTTATCGAACGTACGTTCGACTAAAACACCAAGAGATGATAAAGACCAAGTAAAAACGCCCACAACTAGGCGGATCCGTAAGATCGACCACTAGGGACTACGTCCCGGAATTAGAAGCAGGAGACTGCGATGACTACTGAAACCACCGTAGAGGAACAACAACAGATGGTTGGTGAGTTCCTAGAAGGACTCGCCAAATCATTTGGTATCGAAGCAACGGTTCAAAACGTTGCCGCTGACGAAGACAGTTTCGAAGTGAATTTGGACGGAGATGATAAAGAATTAGGTCTCCTTATTGGTCCTAACGGTAACCACCTGGTTGCGATTCATGAAGTGTCTAAAACCATGTTGCAGCGTCGGTTGTCTGGCTTGGATCGCGCTCGTATACGTGTAGATGTGGGGGGTTATCGGAGCCGGCGGCGCGAAGCCCTGCGGGCCTATGTCCAAGAGTTAGCTCAAAACGTGATTTCCTCAGGAGTAGAAAAAGGGCTAGAACCGATGAATGCCGCTGATCGCAAAGTGGTGCACGACGCCGTCAATGAAATTGATGGCGTTTCTACGGTTTCGGTTGGTGATGAGCCGCGTCGGCGGGTCGTACTGACCATCGCAAGTGACTGAGTGATCTGATGAGCCGGCTACAGCTGGCAGCAGTTCTTGAACAGTCTCAACGTCTCGGGCATATAGGACCGGGAAGCATCGATGAACATATTGAACATGCCCGAGCCCATCTCAACGCCGCCAACCCACCCAAAGGTTCAAGATGGTGTGACTTAGGTTCCGGTGGCGGCCTACCTGGCCTCGTCGTTGGGCATGACCGCCCTGATCTGCGGATAGTTCTTTTGGACCGGTCGACAGCACGAACAAGTTTCTTAGAACGAGCGATTCTCGACTTAGGTATCGAACAGTGGGTCGAGGTGCTGGTTGGTGATGCTGCGGCCATTGCTCATCAGCGCGAGCACCGAGGGGCTTATGACGGAGTGTTTAGCCGATCATTTGGTTCGCCTGCCACAACTGCCGAATGTGCCGTGGGGTTGTTGCGAACCGGGGGGAAGCTTGTCGCTAGCGAACCGCCTAACCCTTCCCGTGATCGCTGGCTCCAGCCCATTCTTCACTCAATGGGTTTTGGTGAACTTGTCTTCGTAGCTGGACCCCCAAGCTTTGTCGCTATTTCACTGGTTAGACCCTCAACGGATGCATTACCGCGAAATTGGAACCAATTGCGTAAAAAACCAATGTTTTAGCTAGCAAATGCGGACATGTTTCACGTGAAACGTCTCGTTGTTAACGGTAAATGGATTCAAATGACAGTTCTCTAGCCGAGGATGCTTGACCCGGGTGATTGTAAAGACTGAGATAAGCGCTAGAGAGATGGGCCCGCGGGCTCATTTGAAAGAGTCGGAACTCCGTGACCCGTATTCTCGCGATCGCTAACCAAAAAGGTGGTGTAGGTAAAACCACTACTGCCATTAGCGTTGCGACGAATATTGCGTTGGCAGGGCAGCGAACCCTCCTTGTGGATGCAGATCCACAAGGCAACGCGACAACTGGGTTTGGAATTGACTCAAGAACCCTGGAGAGTTCCACCTATAACGTCTTGGTTCAACAACTCCCAATCGGTGCGGCGAGAGTTGCAACTGTTGTCAACGGTTTAGATTTGTTGCCCTCAAATCTTGATCTTGCAGGAGCTGAAATTGAGTTGGTGCCCATGTTCAGCCGAGAACTGAGGCTTCGTTCGGCTATCTCGCTGATAGCGAATGATTACGATTATATCCTGATTGATTGCCCCCCGAGTCTAGGAATGGTCACTATCAATAGCCTGGCTGCCGCTCATGAAGTGGTTATCCCCGTCCAATGTGAGTATTACGCTCTCGAGGGTCTCGGTCAGCTTGTGAGCAATGTGGATCTGATCCGACAGAGTCTCAACTCCGATTTGGAAGTTACGTCAATTGTTTTAGTCATGTATGACGCGCGGACACGCCTAGCTGAGCAAGTTGCAGGTGAAGTTCGGTCTCATTTTGGAGATGTGGTGCTACAAGCAGTGGTACCTCGTTCAGTTCGACTATCTGAAGCACCCAGCTATGGCCAGCCCATTGAGTTGTATGACCCATCCAGCTCGGGTGCGGTGGCCTACCGCGAAGTGACGAGAGAAATATTGGACCAACAAGCCCCGGGTATTTCTGTGCCCGAAAGGAGTTCATGATGTCTAGACCTCGAGGGGGATTAGGACGTGGTTTGGGGGCGCTAATTCCGGGAGTAGCGCCAACTGGTGGACGTGATGAAGCACTGGCTGCTCAATCCGCTGGGATTGATGATCATCGTCGCGGCCTACTTGACGGGCCGTCTCCTACCAACGGCTATGTCGAGCTGCCTTTAGATGCCGTAGTGGTGAACCAGTTCCAGCCGAGGAAGGTGTTCACTGATCATGCGTTGGGAATTCTGGCATCATCCATCAAGCAGTTCGGGGTGTTGCAGCCCATTGTTGTTAGACGTAACACAGATAACCAAACGTATGAACTGATAGCGGGGGAGAGGCGGTGGCGAGCTTCCCGGCTTGCTGGCCGCAGCACCGTGCCCGCTATTATTCGAGCTTCTACGGATGAATCGAGCCTGGTTGAAGCGCTTGTAGAAAATTTGCACAGAGAAGATCTGAATCCCTTAGAGGAAGCTGCGGCCTTCCAACAACTGATCGATGATTTCGATGTGACCCACGCGGAGCTGGCGTCCCGATTGGGCAAAGGACGAGCGACGATCTCTAATTCCCTACGCTTGTTGGAACTGCCTACCGAAGCGCAAGCGGCGGTCCTTGAAGGAAAAATTAGTGCTGGGCACGCACGAGCTCTACTTGCGTGTGATTCACCAAGAAAACAGGCCGCGCTCCTCCAAAAGGTCATTAACGAAAACTTGTCTGTTCGAGATGCGGAGAAGTTTGCAAAAGATTCAGATGTGCTTAACCAGGCGTTGGTGCCGACTCCGAAACGGCACAAAGTTGTTCCGGAAGCGTCGATTTTGGAGGTAGAGAATCGTTTAAGCGATCACCTGAATACCACAGTGAGTGTTCAAACCGGTGCAAAACGTGGGAAAATAACGATAAGTTTCGCCACCTTAAGTGATCTCCAACGTATCTATGACATCATTTGCCAAGACGGTTAATTCCACCGAGAACCTATTGTTCATAACCTGTGGATAAACTTCTCTTGCTGTTAATCAAGACCTTTTTGGACAAGACCACGAATAGCGTCGGTAATGATCTCTGCCATCCTTTGGTGGCTACGAACCAAAACGTTTACATCACTTAGCCGACATAACAGAGCGGGCATTTTCGTTTCTCTTAAAAGGGGAAGCCGCATTCCTGTCGAAGTGACCCCAGGGAAAAGTCCTTGTAGGTCAGAGGCGATCCTCTCTCCAAGTTGTTTCCCGGTTGGGCTTTCGAAGTGATTCCCGCGAAAATGGCATATTGAGGAACTTTCGTCGCGAATCTCAATCCCTACACAAAAATCAGCCCCAAAATTGTTTGCTTGACGCGCCTGGCTACCCCAATCGGGATGGTGAGCGGTAAGAACTTCTGCCCCTGCATCCGTCAGGTTCCGTCGGAGAGAAGCAACTATCGCGTCTAACCCCCCAGTTTCGGCCAAAAGAATTTTGTAGCCATTCAGTCGATGGCTCGAAATAGAAAATTTGTGCTGCTCCTGCAGGCGTGTGATGTCACTGGACTCGCTGAACCTTTTTGCTACTCGGTGCAAAAAGTCAATGGTGACAGAACCACAAACACCGTCAGGCACCAACCCCGCGTTTAACTGAAAATCGACCATTGAAGACGCAGTTTGGTTGCCGTGGATTCCGTCTATATGACCCATTGGAAATCCGAGCGTCGTTAAGAGACGCTGGAGTTCGGCAACGTCGTCGCCTCTAAGCGCTGGCTCTTGTAGGTATAGGAGGCGCGAGCCAAGCCGATGACTGGCTTCGACAAGCTGACCCCACGCTTGGGGACCACAAATCCCATCTACGTCAATCGCTCGCTGGGCCTGGAACTCCTGCAGCGCTAACTTCGTTGATTCACCAAATGTCCCATCAACCAAACCAGGGGAGTGCCCAACAGAAATGAGACGGGCCTGAAGGTCGCGAACATGGGGGCCCTTAGCCCCAATTCCAAACGGGCGAATCGCTGTCGGCTCTACAGGAATTCGCCGATCTCCTCAAGCAGGGCTCCCTTGGGCTTGGCCCCAATGAGCTTTTTCGCGGGTTCGCCGTTTTCGAAAACAATGAGCGCCGGAATGCTCATTATTTCGTAGCGGCGAGCCAGATCAGGGCTTTCATCTACATTGACTTTCGCTATTTTGATGCCGTCTTGTTCCGAAGCGATCTCTTCGAGAATTGGGGCAATCATCTTGCAAGGGCCGCACCATTCCGCCCAGAAATCGACAAGTACCGGAGTATCCGAAGAACCAATCACATCATCAAAAGAATTCATATCAAGGTCAGTAATGCCCTTAGCCATCTTTGGCTCCTCATGTCGGGTGAAGGCACTCTAGTGGCATTCGTGGACAGTTGATCGGCCACCTCTGACCTTGGTTGCTTATCTAGGCGGAAGTCAACCAGGGTGTTCTTCTAACCATCTTTCAGCATCGATTGCTGCCATGCATCCTGACCCAGCGGCTGTTACGGCCTGACGGTAGTAATCATCTTGCACATCTCCGCAAGCGAAAACGCCAGCGATCTGAGTTTTACTGCTGTTGGGCTCGGTCACCAGGTACCCATTTGCTTTGAGTTCCAATTGATCCTGGAAAAGCGCGGTGTTGGGGTGATGCCCAATGGCGATAAACAAACCTTGAACAATCAAAGGTCTTTGATCGTGCGTGAGGGTGTCCTCAAGAACTACACCCGACAATTTTTCATCTCCTTGAATCTCCACGACTTGGCTATTCCACAGAATGTCTAATTTGGGGTTTGCAAGAGCACGTTCACGCATAATTTTGGAAGCTCGTAGTTGATCGCGGCGATGGATCAAATAGACCTTTGACGCAAATCGAGTGAGGAAAGTTGCTTCCTCGACTGCGCTATCTCCGCCCCCTACGACAGCGATGTCCTGGTCTCGAAAGAAAAAACCATCGCAGGTCGCGCAAGTGGAAAGCCCATGTCCGAGAAGCCGGTCTTCATTTGGTAGTCCAAGCATGAGACTTTGCGCCCCGGTTGAAACAATGACGGTTCGAGCTCGGTGAGCATCTTCCCCGACCCAAATTTTGAACGGGCGCTCACTGAAATCTACTCGTGTGACTTTGCTCGTAATGAACTCGGCCCCGAATCTTGATGCTTGCGCCCGAAAATTCGTCATTAATTCAGGCCCCATTATTCCGTCGGGAAAGCCGGGAAAATTTTCAACGTCTGTGGTCAGCATCAACTGACCGCCCGGCTGATCGCTAGTTGAGGACGGTTCGCCTTCGATCACTAATGGCGCCATGTTTGCTCTCGCCGCGTAGATCGCCGCTGTCAGGCCAGCAGGACCGCTACCGATGATTATGGCGTCACGGATGTCGTTCACGTTCTCCCCCCTTGGGGGCGTTTACTTGGTGGGTTTAAGCGAGACGTTTTGACCAAAGAAGGCCACCACCCGCTGTGAACAAAGCCCCCAGAAGAAGATGGGTGCTCCAGATGCCACTTGGCAAAAAGCTATCCATGGCTCTCACCGCAGCGATAACTACAAGAGTTGCAATAGCCAGTGCTGTGACGAAAAGCACGATGCCGTACACAATGACACGAGCAACGAGAAGTAGAGGACCTGTAGTTCGTCCCCTTAGCAATTCGACGAAATCGACTACGACCTTCGTGGCGCGAGTCGCCAAACCTGTCTCGGCTGACTTTTCAAAGGAGGGCGACGTCACGGAGTGATCCTATCTAGGACACTTTGAGCAAATGAATTTTGTTGGCAGATCTAGCCATACAGGTCCCGACCGAACACCTTTATTTCGCTGATCGTCACTCGGTGTCCTCCCGCAGACAACTCTTTCCCCAAATCCGTTATCCACAACAAAAGGGTTGCTCCTGGAGTTCCGCCCAAGTCAACGGTGAGTGTGCCGCTGATCTCTTCACGACTGGCGATCGCCTCACCCCAACTTTGTATAGCTCCGGTGCTCTCTTGAGAAGCAAAAATCTTAAATGACCAATCGATAGTCGGGGAACTAATCCGGAGTCGATCAATCTGTTGTGGCGGGCCGAGTTCAATGATGAGACCGACACCGTCTTTTAATTTTCCAAAGTCGCTTGTGGTGTAGCGCTCGGTGTACCAGCCATTGCTGCTGTCGCCGTTATTAATCAGCTCCCGTTTTTCATGGTGTTCCTCTTGGTCATCACCGGCAGGATCAAAATCAACGATACGAATAATTTGCCGTTGCGACGCAAGAGAAGGAGGGCGTGAAGTAACTGGCGCCACGCTCACTGAAGAATTCTGGGAGCTGTCGGTGAATATAGTTTCCTCGGGTTCTAACCGCACCACCTCGCGAACATCTGCGACAAGTGAGGAACCGGTCTGAGTTTGGGTCGCGAAAAGTCCCATGACGATAACCAACCCAGCTAACACTCCGATGATTGCCGCCGGGGCTAACCAAGTGCGCTCAGCTCGTAAATAATCAGCTTGAGTGGCCTGCACGCCGCCGTCGACCTGGTCGAAATCCTGCTGGAGCGATCTGAGGGCTAGAACCAATGCTGTCGCGTCAGACCACCGACCTTCCTGATCAACCGAACGCCTGATCAGTTGACCTAAGGGTGCCGGTATTGCAGGATGAAGTTCATAACGACCTTGATGATCAATTTGTGGCCTGAACCCAACTAACAAGCAGTGAAGAAGCTCGCCAAGCGCGGTTATGTCGTCGCTGGGACGTGCGGGAATACCGATGGCGTCGCTGGTCGGAGGACCTTCGACAATCACGACCGTTCCGTCGTTTCGTCGTCCTACATCCTTAGTTTGAAGCCCTCCAAGTGCGAACCCCGCTCTGTGGAGGGTTGCCAGAGCTTCACCAAGCTGGATGCCGATAGCGATTGTCTCTTGAGAAGAAAAATACCCTTGTTGAGAGAGACGGTCTTCGAGGTTTTCTTCCGGCAGTAACTCAGTAACCACCCCAAAGCGATCGTCGAGGTCGATGGTGTCCAGAACATGTAATAAAGCAGGATGCTCGAGCCTCGTCAGAGATCGCGCCTGAAGTTGGACGCGCTTTCCGATTTCTGTTGAAGGATCCAAAACTCTAATTGTTACTGGTCGATCCAAGGTCTGGTCTAAGCCGATCCAAGATTCGACTGGGCCACCACTGACACGACTGTCGATTCTGTATCTCTGATGGTTTTCCACCCCAGCTGCTTTTCAACGAACTCGGTTAACTAGCGGTTTGGAACGCGACACCAATTGTTCCGATGCCGGCATGGGCACCTACTACTGGACCCACCTGGCCAACCAATACCTCTGTCTGGACTAACGCTTCGATTCGTTGGACAAAGGAGTCGACGTCGTCGCATGCCGCGTGAGTGACATAGATATTTTCGATTCGGTCAGCGTGCTCCTCCACCACCCCGACGAGATAGTTGAGTGCTTTAGATCTTGTTCGTTGTTTCCCTGCAGGTTCAACAACGCCGTTCCGGACTTCGATCAAAGGCTTAATTGAAAGCAGTGAACCGAGAAGAGACCCAGCCGCGCCGATTCGTCCACCCTTGCGTAAGTTTTCGAGAGTATCCAAAGCAGCATGAACTTGGGTACGAGCCGCGCTGTCAGTCGCAATATTTGAGACTTGGTCTATATCTGCCCCCGCGATGGCCGCTCGGGCAGCGGCAACCACGACCGCTCCGAGCCCAAGGGTCACTGTTCGACTATCAACGACTCTGACTTCTATGTCGCCTTCGACCTCACGCGCCGCTTGTTGCGCAGCTTCAATGGTCGCCGAGAGTTCCCCGCTCAGAACTACCGCGACCACTCCGCTCGCGCCCCCGGCAGCCGCGCGTTGAAATTCCTCAATGAACGCACCGGGCGCGGGCGCTGCAGTTGACGGTAGCTCGTCAGTCTGCCGGCACTTTTCCCAAAATTGATCGGTAGTTAGCTCAAGCCGATCAATGAACTCTGTTTGTCCAATTCGAATCTTGAGAGGAACAATCCTAATTCCAAGTTGGGTTACAAGATCGTCGGGTAGATCACAAGAACTATCAGTAACGATCTGAACGGAGCTCATGATGGTTTGTCCTTTGTTGGGGGTAACGAGATTGAGGGGCCAAGCCGAAGACCCGAAACTAGTTCTGACATTGCTTGGGTACCTAAGACCCATGAAATCGTGAGATGCACTGCTAATACCCCAATACCAAGAAGGGATACCTGCAGCAATGCCTGGTCGATCTTAAGCTGTCTTAGTACAACAGCCGCGCCGAGAGCCGCCAGGCCTGGTAGGACGTGTTTCCAAAAACCTGAGCGCGTGAGACTTTCCAACTGCGAGCGTTTTAAAACTTGTTTTCGAAGTTGCCAAAATTCAATCCAGGCACCCACAGCGGATCCGAGTGCCAGTCCTACTGGCCCCAAGCGAGCTGGGAGATGCATCGCATTGCGCACAGAATCGGGCAACGGACCCCAGACTAAGTTCCCAGTGCCAAAACCAACGATCCCCTGATCCACGACCAAGATTTGCTCGAACTGGAACATCAAGATCGCCCCAACGGCCAGAGAGATGATTACACGGCGGCCAGCTATCCGTGCAGGGGTACGAGTATCACCGACGCTGTAACAGACGTTTTGTAGTAGGCGAGATGACATTAAGGCTGGAAGGCCAAGGGCGTACGCCCCGAGCGTTAGCCCGATAACAGTCAAATCATCGTGACTTACTTGGTTACGAAATCCGCCGAGATTGAAGAGAGCATCTGCAATCTGCGGTCCTGCCGCTAGATACATGGCGATTATTGGCCCGACCAGCCAAAGCATTTGCAGGGTCCTTCTAGAAAGCCGATCCGCGACTTCATCAAAATTATCTATGCGGCTGAGTTCAGGTAATTCAGCCGCGACGACGCTCGTCGCTATCAGAGCTATCGGAAGCAAATAAATAGCTTGAGCAGCCGCTAAAGAGGAGGCAGCCCCAATCGACAACAGAGACGCCAACGCGAGATCGATAAACGATGAGAGTTGTAAAGCTCCCCTACCGAGTACTGCAGGCGCGAACCGTTTGAGCACGGTGGCCGTGGCGGGGTTTTTCCACAGGAAATTGAATTCAATATGGCGGTTGGCTTTTAATACAGCGGGGAGTTGAACAAGCACTTGTAAGACGGACCCAACCACAATCGCCCATGCCAAAGTTCTTGCTGCGGAGGTGTCGCTGAACTCCAATACCGCTACCGCGATTAGAACTGCAATCTGGGTCGCGTTCCAAACAAATGGGGCCGCGTACCCAAGAAAAAGCCGGCGGTGGCTATTGAGCAAAGCCAAACACCAAGCGCTCAATACCAAAACGCCGGACCCAATCAGAATGATTCGAACTAAGCGAACTGTCAGATCAAAGCGGGCCCCCGTGAATCCCCAAGCGATTGCCCGGGTAAGAGGTTCCGCTGCCAGAAACCCCACGGCTACCAAGCAAGAAACTAGGCACAACAGGAACGAAGCGACTCCCCCTGCTAGCCGGCCAGCCTGCTTTGGGTCGTGCTCGGATAAGCGGCTGTACTCAGGAACGAACGCCGCAGATAGAGCACCCTCACCAAAAAGGTTTTGTAACACGTTGGGAATTCGCTGAGCCGCAGCAAAAGCGTCTCCGACTAGGCCTATCCCGAGAATGTTTGTAATCAGCGCGGCACGAATGACGCCGGCAAATCTCGACAATCCGATACCGCTGGCAGCCGCTCCCGCACCGAAGCGTGTCACGGTCGCAGGACTTTCTTCCGTTTGGTGTCGACCACCCACCAGACTGCTAAGAAAACTGCTGCCCCGATGGTTAATCCAAGACCTACTCCTGTAGGAGTAGTTGCACGGATCGCGGCTTGTGCCCTCCCAACTAGCAGCCCTCCATCAGGGGAGTGAAGTTCGATCGTCACCGGGAATGACCCTGACCCAAGAGCGCGGAGTTCGAAACGATGAGTCGTAACGCCGGGCTCCAACACCAGAGTGGTGCTCTCTCCGTCGTCAAAATCTTCGACGGTCAGTTTTTCTCCGATGATTCGCAGTTCCACTCTAAGTGGAATCTCCGCACGGTTCTGGAAGCTGAACGGCACAGATGCTTTCTGCGATGTCAACTGGATTGACTCATCTGGGGGAATGTCAATCAAGCTTGTCTGTACTCGGATATGGCTGACGATTGACTCCCAAAGTTTTCGCTGGTCGAGTTGGAGTGAATCGCTGGACAAACTGAATAGCAAGTCCTGAGACAGTTCGTTATGTTCAGCGGCGTCTTCGTCGCGGATCATCGAACGGAACGCCGTCAGGTGGCGTTGGGCCTCGCGATATCCAGCGAAGTCTTCGGGTTCGGAACGCTGTCGACTTCTAAGCTGGTACTGCTGAAGTTTCCCGTCCTTAAGCAACAAAGACTTAGTGATAGCAGTACTGGCTGATACCGGCTCGACCCAATCTAAATGGGGGAGACCTCTCAGAAATGCTCTCGCGAAATCAACGCCACGGGCGCCTGCGCTGAGATCTAAGACGAGTAATGGTTTTGGCTGCTGAGTGAAGGCAATCGTTGCGAGGTGTGCCAAAACGCGATGGGCATCGCTCACTGCAGTGTCATGTTCCTCTTTCGCGGAGAGCTGGTCGATGACCAGCGCCCTTACATTCGACTCGACACCCAGTAATTCCACGGGGCCGCGTGGCGCATTGACAGGCACTGGAGAAAGCGCGGAAGGTTCCACAATTACCTCCCGTATGCCCCGTTGCCATCGACGATCCACTTGACCCGCGTCAGCGATTCCATGTCCGACCCAAAGAGTCGATGGTGACAGAGTTCCCAAAATTCCGAGTCGGTCAGCACCCATTTTAAGAAGCGTTGACACTTCACGATTGAATCCGGCGTCAATGAGCGCTGCTTCATCAATTGGTATGAAAGGACCGCGCACAAGTTCGTGCCGCACCTTCGTGCCCTTGAACTTTTCTACGGCCACTTCATTCGAGGCACTGTCAATCAAGTTGGGATAAAGGGTGACACTCACCGGAATGTCAGGGTGGTCGACCAACACATTCAACCAAGCCGAGACCGCATCAGAATTTTCCGGAAGGTCTGAGCTACGCAGAGAGTATGGAATCTCAACAACAAGCGCCAACGGCAATCTTTGAGACGGCTCGTCACCAACTCGAATCAGATGGGTTACAACGCGACCAACAAGTTCCTGACTCGCTGTCCGCATTTCAATCGTTATGGGGTACACCCCTGGTCTCGCGACACGAATAGCTTCATCACCAGTGCTTGTAAGTGGAAATTCGATAGCCACTAAGCCCCATGCATCGGGTTCAAGATCTGACAGATCGACCGTTCGAGAAGCAAGAACTCCACCTAATCCTTGACCATTAACCGATTGGAGGAACTCCGCCTCGTCGACCACCGGTTCGTGAACCGTGACGATGATCTGGTCATCGTCTGCAACAACTCCCGGTAGTTGAAGGGTAAATTGCAGCGACCCGCCGACTTGAGCAGTTGGAGATTGCTCAGTGATCTGTATCCCGCCAGATCCAAGTTCAACTGCATCGACCGAATCCGAAAACACAACGAGAAGGCAAAGAAGGATTGACACTCTGGGTATCCATCGCCACCGGTTCATCTCTCTGCGTCCCACCGCAACACTGCAAGACCGTCGCTTCTCTGAGTGAACCCCATGGATTCGTAAAGTTCCAACGCTGCAAGATTTTGTGTTTGGGTGTTTACCAGTACCTCGTAGACACGCCGTTTCTGGAGCCAACGCAGAGCATCAGCTACTAGGGAACGACCGAGGCCACTCCCTTGATGCGTCGGACGCACCGCAAGCCGCTGAAGAAAACCTTGTCGTCCCGCGCGGCCTGTGATCGCGAAACCCTGTGGTGAAGGGCCGGTGTTGACACGAACCCTACTCCTCGGTGTCGCCTTTATCGCCTCCGCTAGAGCCACCTTGTCGAATCGCCAGAACTGCGGGAACGCAGAGGTGTCGATTTCGAGGATCTGGGGCCAATCGGAACGTGGAGCCCGTCTCGTAGGTCGAGTGGGGGTTGGTATGTGCGTAGATAAATCGTTGCTAAGTAAAAGCAATTCTTCGTGTAATTCGAACCCGATATTTCTAAAAAAAGCTTGCTCTTGAGGGCGTATCGCCGAAGTGAAAACGCGCTTCACGCCAGTCTGTGCGAGTAATCGTAAGGTGACTTTGATCGCATCCGGTCGTAGCTTCTCCGGTGGGCGCGTCGGCCTAAGATACGCCTCAGACCCGCATTCAGAGCTTGTTCGGATGCCCACACCGTTGGAACTCCAGCGGAGTGGTTGGTCTGTCGACACTGGACCCTCCCCACATGAAGCTATAGGGAGGAGTCAAGCAGGTTTGGTCGCGCTGGTTGACGACTTAACTGGCAAGCCTTATTTCGACCTGCTCTAGTGCTTCGTCTTCGGTTACATCCATACTTATCGAAAGTTCAGAAATCAGGATTTGACGGGACTTATCGAGCATAGATTTCTCGCCAGCGGACAAACCTTTTGCAGATTCGCGTAGCGCAAGGTTCCTCACTACTTCTGCTACTTGGTAGATGTCACCGGATTTCAACTTTTCTTGGTGGTTTTTGAACCGGCGACTCCAATTTGCTGGCTCCCGTATGTCTTTTTTGGCTAACAGTTCGAAAAGATCCTCGACATCGTCTTCGTCAATTGGAGGTCGCATCCCTACAGAGTCAGCCATGTCTGCAGGAACCGACAGTGTCAGATCACCGTGTGCCGTCTCAAGAATCAAATATTCGCGCTCTTCGCCGAACGCTTTTCTCTTTTCCTTGGCGGTGATAAGAGCTGCTCCGTGGTGCGGATATATCACCCGGTCGCCGAGGTCGAACTTCATGCCCACTCCATCAAACTTCCGATTGCCGGCTCCACCATGGAATCCAGGTCTCTTAGGTTGCCAGGAAGGGCCTGGAACTCCAACTCGTCAACGAAGATAACTGTTCCGCAATTGGCTGAGACTCTATTAATCTTGTGAAATTTGCGTCGAACCGAAGGTACCGTTTCGTTACATGGACGGCATCGCACAAGCTGATCGCGATGATGTTGAAAGACGAGTGGGAAACTTAGCGGAGCGATTTGGTTCCGCCGGCTGGCGGTTCTTCGTCGTTGGAGGCGTCGTCCGAGACTTGTTTCTAGGGCGGCGCAGTGGCGACATTGACGTCACCACTGACGCTGGACCAGCAGAAATATCATCAATTTTGGGGGAATGGGCGGACACTGTTTGGGATCACGGCGCTCGTTTTGGCACGGTGGGAGCGCGCAAAGGCGATGTCACGGTGGAGATTACGACCCACCGTTCGGAAAAATATCAGGCCGACTCGCGCAAACCACAGGTCGAGTTTTCGAGCACGATTCATGATGACCTTGCCCGACGGGACTTCACCATCAATGCGATGGCAATTGAATTACCCAACTGGCAGTTGGTCGACCCGTTTAATGGAAGAGCTGATTTGGCGAAGCGGGTGCTGCAAACGCCGTTAACCCCAGAAATAGCTTTTTCTGACGACCCCTTAAGGATGTTGCGCGCCGCTCGCTTCTTGTCGGGTTATCAGTTGATGCCGCCCAAAGAACTCGAAAATGCCATGCGTACGATGGGTGAGCGTCTTGACATTGTCTCAAAAGAACGAATTAGNGAAGAATTTTCAAAGTTTCTGTTGGTTGAAAGCCCAAGCACAGGNATAGAGCTACTGCAACGAACTGGCCTGATGCAGCGACTTTTCCCTGCTNTCTNGACGCATGAGAACCTGCAATCACAGGCGATAGATTTNGTANGCCGCGACCTGGAATCACGTTGGGCGAGCCTACTTTGGTCAGTTNTACAAGATGGNGCTGTTGCCCGTNGGGTTCTGACTGACTTGAGGGCGTCAAACACAACAGCGTCACGAGTTGCTGGGATTATCGATGCTGCTCGCGTTCTGACCGAAGCAAAGAACGCTGATCAAGCTACAGCCCGACAGATACTCCACCAGACCCGCCGTGATCTTCTGCCAGCAATTGAGTTACTCAATGCCTACGATCAACGGCCATTGCCGGCGGTCCTTTCAGCGATTGACCGAGTTCGAGAACTTGAAGGAGACGAAGAATTTCAGGTTCCTTTAAATGGCCACGAAGTCGCAGCACTCATCGGTGGAGAAGGACCACTCGTCGGTCGAATGCTTGATCGTTTGATGAAACACCGCCTGCGAACCGGTCCATTCTCGAAAGAACAAGCCATCGCTTTAGTCCAAGACTGGAAAAAAAGTTCCTAGGTATGGCTACGCTGCACGTGTGCCGTTCCACCCGGGCATAGCGAGCGAAGACGCTGAGGCGGGCTTCGGCGAGGTTGACTACCGTCTTCAACGCCAACGTTTACTTCGAGATATCGCGAGTGGAATAGCCGACCGGGCTGAAGCATGTGAAATTCATCCCGAATTAATTCGAGTTGCTCGCAAAGCCGCTCCGCGCACGGGAAATAGCTGTCCTTTGTGCAATGAGAATGAACTGCGCCTTGTTGCTTACGTCTTTGGACCACGCCTAGGACCAGGCGGCAGGTGTGTCATATCGGATGACGAACTGCAGAGAATAGCGCGGCGTCAAGGAGACTTTGTTTCCTATGAAGTTGAGGTGTGCGCAAAATGTGGATGGAACCACCTCCTTCGGCGGTACCCGCTTAGCTAAACGTTGTGGTTGTTCAGCGCGCACCTTTGGGTACTCTCCCCTAGTCAAGGGTTGTCGCTGAAAAACCCACCAACGAAGCGATTTCTGGACGGATGTCTGATCCAGCTTTACGAGAGAACAAGCCAAACAAGGGCTCTGCCTCGTGGTTGGTCTTATACCTGTTGTTGGTGCTCGCTGTGTTAGCGGTCGGTCTATTGGTTCGAACTATGGGGACCTCCCCGGTTTCTTTCGCAGCAACATTTGACACCGACACGATTATCTACGACCGCTTCGGAACTGAACTGGGCCGGCTGCATCCCGAGGACAACATGATTCCCGTGACATTGGAAGAAATGTCCCCAATCCTCGTCGACGCCGTATTGATCGCTCTCGACCCTCAATACCTTGATGGAGGAGGAGTTGAGCCATGGTCACTTTTGGTTGCTGTTCTGACCTCAAACACGGTTGATCCGCAGCCCACGATCACCCAACGTCTAGTGAGGTCGATCAACGGGAGCGCTGGAACACGCCTGGCGACCCTGCGCGAAGCTTCGGTAGTCATCCAGCTCGAACAAAATCAGCCCCGAGAAGCTCTCTTGGAGCAGTACCTATCTCAGGTACCGCTGGGCAGATCTGCTTTTGGGGTGGAAGCGGCTTCGCGTGCCTGGTATGGGAAAAGCGCGTCCGACCTTGGAATAGGCCAGGCGGCCCACTTAGCCAGTTTGATGCGTGGGTTTAGGGGAGAGAACAGTTCTGAGCGTGGACGCAACCAAATTCTTATCGAGCTTTATCAAGCCGGTTTGATTACTCAAGACGAACTGCTTGTCCAACGAACGATTCCTTTGAGCAACTTGTTAATACCTGCTCAAGGGGAGACACTGATCAGCACTCTGCTACCCGATGCAGGCCTATCGCCCTATTTGCAAAGAATTTATGGCCTGCTTGTTGAGCGGAGCGGAAGCGATCCAGTAACCAAGGGACAATTAGAAGTTGAGTCGGCCCTCGACTTGAGCGCTCAAAAAGCGGTCGCCAGTATTGTTAAACAAGCCGGTACTGAATTTGGGCTAGACGAGATAATGGTGGTCGTATTGGATGATCGCAGTCACTTGCGCGCCATGTACGCGACCAATGGTTCTCTTGCTGAACAAGCGCGGATCGACAGTGAAGAAGTGCTCAAGCCTTTTCGGCGGTGGAAGAGTTTTGGGGTGTCACTTAATTGGTCTAGCCAGATCACCGCTCTCGAACTTGCCCAAGGGCACGCTCTGGTTGCTCGCGGTGGCCGGGGATATGAGACCCAGATCCTTCTCGAAGTACGGAGTAGTGATGGTAAGCGAATCGATCGCATTAACAATCAGATTTCGTCCTCCCTTGATGTGCAAACAGCGTCTGAAATAACCGAACTTCTCGCCGAGATCGTCACAAGTGGCACTGGATTTGGTGCGCATCTTGAAGACGTTGTAGTTATTGGTAGCCCTGGAGTTAACGCTGACGGGGACCTCATCTGGTTTGGGGGTTCTAGCCCTCGTTTTTCGGTGGGCCTATGGATGAGCTTGGGGGTGGGCGCTGCACCTGGCTCAGATGCGGGCCGCTCTGAGTTCGTTGTAGATGAAACTGCTGCGGCACGATTAGCAGGCAAGGTGTTACGGGAGTTACACCGCGATGGTTAAGAACTCTTATCTCGAGCAAATTGGTGTTGCCTCTTCGTCGTCGTTTTTGGTGTGTTTCCAGGTTTTATTCAATACCGTGGGCTATGTCCGCGGACATAGGTGAATGCGAAGGCGTTCTAGGCCGCTGAGAAATCTTTAACCCCTGCCCCTCAATTGGGGCCCCGGCCCGCCGGGTCCGAAGGAGGAAACCGCATGCGCGCTTATGAACTGATGGTCATCCACGATGGCGACCTTGATGACGTACAAGTTCAGGACGCCCTAAAAGACCTGCGTACTCGCATTGAACAGGTTGGAACCATTGCTGAGGTTGATTTTTGGGGCCGCCGAAAGTTTGCTTACGAGATAGACCATAAGACCGAGGGCTACTACTCGGTCATCGAAGTGGTCGCTGAGGGTGGAGCAATGGACCCCGTGGAACGAGGGCTGCGGATAGCTGACGACGTCGTTCGCCATAAACTTATTCGCCTACCCGATGACGAAGCAGCAAAGCGCGGCTTACTTGCCGGGAGTACTCCGGCAACCGACACGGACTGATCTGGGGGATCGAAATGGCTTTTGACAACAACATCGTGCTCGTAGGAAACGTGACTCGCGATCCTGAACTTCGTTTTACTCAGGGAGGTGCAGCGGTATGTGGATTCGGAATTGCTTGGAATCAGCGATCCAACCAAGGTGAAGACAGAGCCCATTACTTTGACGTTTCGTGCTGGCGTGACCTCGCAGAAAACGTCGCAGAGTCGGTCACGAAAGGCATGCGAGTCGTCATCTACGGTCGACTTGATTACCGCAACTGGGAGGGCCAGAACGGTGAAAAGCGGTCAGCGGTGCAAATTGTCGCAGATGAAGTAAGTCCAAGTATTCGCTGGGCTACCGCACAGGTGCGTCGAAATGAACGAAGCGAAGGCGGAGCTCCTCGTTCTGCCCAATCGAATACGTCTAACACTGGTTCTGACTTTGGAGCTGGGTATGAAATTCCTGATGAGGAGCCGTTCTAGTGGCAGGCAAGAAAAAACCACCCCGCGCAAAAGCTAAAGATCTGAGGAAACCTCGCAAGAAAAAAGTCAGTCCGATTGTCAAAGACAAAATCGAATACATCGATTACAAGGACGTGAACCTTCTACGCGCTTTTATCTCAGATCGGGCAAAAATCAGAGGCCAACGTGTGTCTGGCAATAACCGCCACCAACAACGCGACGTCGCGAAAGCCATCAAGGTGGCCCGCGAAATGGCGTTGATCCCCTACGCGCAACGAGTTGTTACACAGCGAAAAGGTGATCGTCGCCGTGGTCGTTCTGATCGAGAACCCCGCGATCAAGAGTTTGTGAAAGAGACAACCCCCGACGCCCCAGCTGATGACTTTGTTGAGTCCCTGGATGTTTCTGAAGAGACGCCTGAGGTGGTGAATAGCGAGTGAAGGTAATTCTTCGATCTGACGTAGAAGGCGTAGGTAACACCGGCGACGTTGTCGACGTTGCCAACGGGTATGCGCAGAATTTTCTCGTGCCGAAGGGGCTAGCTATGAGAGCCACCCAAGGTGCAGCCAGTCAGGCCCAGGCAATGCAACGATCTCGTGATCTCCGGAATATCAAAGAGCGGCAAAATGCTGAAGAACTCGCTCAATCATTGGAATCTCAAACAATTGCCATCCAAGCTCGCGTGGGTCAAGACGACCAGCTGTATGGCTCCGTAACTACTAGCGAAATAGCGGAAGCCGTCGAAGCTCAGACTGGAATCGAATTAGACCGCAGAGACATGTCGCTTGACGAACCAATTAGACGAGTCGGGGTCCACACTGTGGAGGTGCGTATACATTCCGATCTTCGGTTCCAACTAACAGTCGAGGTCAGCCCACTCGATTAATGGTGCCGCGATGACCGAGGACGATGTCAAAGAGACGACGGTCTCATTGACACGATTCCCCGGTATCAACAATTAACTGGATGTCTGAATTCGTCAGTGTTAGCCGGTCAACGAAGGAGGAACCATGGCACTTGATTCCGCCATTGAAGTGTTGGATCCACGGTTCTATGGGCTAGTCATCCATAACGCCCACGTTGAGCACCTTTGGTCAGGAACTCGCTGGGCGGAAGGACCCGTGTACGTCCCAAGCTCTCGGCATGTGGTTTTTTCCGATATTCCCAACGACCGGACTCTCAGGTATGACGAAAGAACGGGCCTGGTCGACATATTTGAACAACCTGCGCTCAATGCCAATGGGCACTGCCTGGATCTTCAAGGGCGAATAATTACCGCCGAGCACCGGGGGCGAGCCATAACCAGGATTAATCATGATGGGATTCGTCACATCCTCGTAGACCGATACGAAGATAAGAGATTGAACTCACCGAACGACGTGGTGGTGAAATCAGACGGCAGTATTTGGTTCAGCGACCCCACCTATGGCATCGACAGCGATTACGAAGGTGACTCCGCAGAATCTGAAATTGGCGCATCTTATGTGTATCGACATGACCCTGATGACACGTTAGAGGTAGTGGTTTCTGACATGGTTCGCCCTAACGGACTTGCGTTTTCGCCAGATGAAACAACCCTGTATGTCGCGGATACCGGGATCTCTCACGTTGGTGCAAGCTGCCCGCCCGATATTCGGGCTTATGAAGTATCTGTGGAAGGACGAAAGCTCACTGGCGCCTATCGGACTTTCGCAACGTGCACCGTTGGTGTCTTTGACGGCTTTCGAGTCGATCAGAAAGGAAACATCTGGACGTCGGCTGGCGATGGGGTGCATTGCTTCGCGAGTGACGGCGCGTTGATTGGGAAAATCAGAATCCCTGAGGTGGTCGCCAATGTCGAATTCGGCGGGCTTAAGCGAAATCGCCTGTACATATGCGCTACAACTGGCCTCTACTCGATTTATTTGAATACCCGTGCCGCGCGTTGAGACCCCCACTTGCGTGAATTGAGGTGCCCCGGTGCGCGATGCTGTAGCTGGAGAAAGAGATTATGACGACTGTTATCCCCGCACCTGATTCAAATAACGAATGGCGACTCAATAGCCCTGGATCGTCGGGTTGGGAACGTTCGCCCCGTCCCGACGCAGAAGACAAGTATTTCATGGTGTCAACAGATGGGCACGTCCAAGAACCTAAGGATCTTTGGGCGACTCGTATCGATGAGAAATATCGAGAACGTTTGCCAGGCGTGATTGTTGGCATGAAAGGCGAAAAGTTCCAGAAGACCGAAGGGTTTCGTAATCCTCTAAAGCTCAACACGATTCAGTTCGAGGGCCAGGATCTGCTTCGGAATAAAGCCGGCTACACCCCCGAAGCACGACTTGCTGATCTCGCTGCAGATGGAACTGATGCAGAAATCATGTTTCCGAATAAGGGCCTCACTATGTGGGCTACCAGCGACCCCGAGTTCAGTCATGCGATGTGTAGCGTGTACAACGATTGGGCTTGGGAAACTTTTGGTCCACACAACGACCAATTGATTCCCATGGCGTGTATCGCCCCTGCCCACCTTGACGACGCGATCGCTGAGATTCAGCACTGCGCAGAGCTCGGATTTAAGGGGCTACAACTTCCGAGTAAACCGATCTGGGGTTCTCCAGATCATGAGGCCTTGAACTACAACCTCAAAGAGTTTGACCCCTTGTGGGCAGCAATAGTAGAGGTCGACTTACCGGTCACGTTCCACATTTCCACCGGTCGAGATCCTCGGACCGCTCGCAGTCGAGGAGGTGCAGTCATCAACTATGCCGTTCATGCACTTGCCCAAAACATCGAACCGATTGCCAATCTCTGTGCGTCCGGGGTGGCGGAGCAGTTCCCGACATTACGATTTGGAAGTGTCGAAGCCGGCATCGGGTGGGTCCCTTGGGCCATCCAAGCTATGGACGAGGCTTACCTTAAACACCACTGGGCTGTCAGGCCAAAGCTCGATCTACTTCCCAGCGACTACTTCAAGCGTCAAGGGTTCGCAACTTTCCAAGAAGACGCAGCTGGCCTCGATTTAGCTCTGCGTCATGACTTGGTTCCTAACTTCATGTGGGCCAACGACTACCCGCATCACGAAGGATCGTGGCCCCATTCTGCGGAGGCGATCGAGCGTACGATGGGAGAGCTGGACGACGCGAGCCGGGCGAAAATTTTGGGGTTGAACTCAGCTGAAGTATTTAAAATCCCAATTCCTGAACGTTATTTAGATCATTTGGATGCCCAAGAAACTGCTTCCCGCCTCTCGTAGGGCTCTGACTCCAGACTGAATTCCACGCAACGCGCGAATTCTTCGGGAAGTAGCTCCAATGGACCACGTAACGTGGTCTGTCACATGGCTGTCACATAGCTGTCATCTTCTGTGGATAACTTGGGTGGTTTTCCACAGAAAATGGCACCTAAATCCCCAATGTCTGCCCCTAGTTCTACACATGAGGTATCTGAGAGACTGATGGCAATGAGCAACGACCCCTCTTTCAACCCCCCACCTTCTAACTCAAATGGGCGGGTGCCACCGCACAATGTTGATGCAGAGGCGTCGTTGTTAGGAGCAATGCTTCTCTCCCGTGATGCCATCGGGCCCGCGGTTGAAACCCTCAACAGTGACCAGTTCTACGTGCCGGCGCATGGATACGTCTTCGACGCAATCGCTTCGTTATACGGTGCTGGAGAGCCAGCAGACCCGGTCACAGTTGCTGAAGAACTCACTAGGGCCGGCCTCCTTGAACAGATTGGCGGTCCTCAACGCCTACTTGAGTTGCAAATGTTGACGCCCGCTTCATCTAATGCGGCTCGTTACGCCCACATCGTGGAAGAACATTCAATGCTTCGTCGACTTATCGGGGTGGCTGGCGACATAGTGGAACTGGGGTACAGCCGGCCGGAAGATGTGATCAAAACCATTGATGAAGCAGAAGCGATGATGTTTCGAATCGCCGAGCGTCGAGTAGTCGATAGCACCAAACCCATTCGCGAGTTACTTGACGCCAACTTGGATCGTCTAGAGGAGCTATACGAACAGGGCAACGCGATCACGGGGCTCCCCACCGGCTACGTCGACTTTGACGAACTTCTTTCTGGGTTGCAACCCAGCAACCTCGTTGTTGTTGGTGCTCGACCCTCGATGGGCAAGACAGCATTTGCTCTTGGAATGGCAGCAAATGCGGCGCTTGAAGCGCAACGCCCCGTCTTGTTCTTTTCTCTAGAAATGGGTCACCTTGAGTTAACTCAGAGACTTCTCTGTTCGGATGCTCGAGTTGACTCGCAGAGAATGCGAAATGGGAACCTTGCTGAAGACGACTGGCCCAAAATAACGCGAGCAGTCGGAAAGCTTGGTGAAGCTCCCATATGGATTGATGACAATCCGAACTTGACGGTAATGGAAATCCGGGCGAAAGCTCGGAGACTGAAAAGTCGCCTAGGAGATCTCGGACTGATCGTCGTTGACTATCTACAACTGATGAGTGGCAGGGGAAATGCTGAGAATCGCCAAGTTGAGGTTTCAGAAATGTCTCGTGGTCTAAAGATTCTCGCTCGTGAACTTGAGACACCGATAGTTGCCGTCTCTCAGCTAAGTCGCGGGCTTGAATCGCGGAGCGATAAACGGCCCATGCTTTCGGATCTTCGAGAGTCCGGGTCTATAGAACAAGATGCTGACGTCGTTGCTTTTCTATACCGAGACGAGGTGTACAACCCAGAGTCACCGGACATCGGATCAGCTGAAGTCATCATCGCGAAACACCGAAACGGGCCTACCGGCACGGTTCGACTTGCCTGGCTCAGCAATTACACGAGATTCGCCAATATGAGTCGCTATCAAGATCAGGAGTAAGGGATAACGGTCGTGTTTCTCGGTCCTGACCTGATTCCTTTTCTGATGCTGGCTCTTGGTTCGGCGCTCTTTGTTGGTAATGGGCTTGCCATGCTTCATCCGCGCAGCGAACCTCGAGGAAAGAATGAACTTGAGCGGGCGCCAATTGGGCGGAGCATCGTCATGTTGATCGTCGGGCTCGTGGCTGCGATCTGGGCGCTCGCAACGCTCTTGCGGTAACGCGGAACTCGACTATCTGGGTAAAAGATGAAGATGTGAGCTACCTGGAATTGGAGCGGGTGACGGGAATCGAACCCGCGTTCTCAGCTTGGGAAGCTGACGTTCTGCCATTGAACTACACCCGCATTGCCGCTGTCGTGCGGAAATTGGAGTCTAACGAAACGGTGGACCGTCCAATGGATCTCATGGCAAACCTCTAGTTACAGGGTTAGCCTCCTTATCCCTCGCCGCTAGGCTGCGTTCCTCATGATCCTCTCCGACCGCACAATCCGCGAGTTTCTGGCGGATGGTCGTATTGTGATCGCCCCTCTTGATCCGACAGACATTCAGCCGTCGTCAGTGGATCTTCACCTTGATGACAGATTTCGAGTCTTCCTTAATCACACGCGACGGGTGATTGACGTCAAAGAAGATCAGACTGACCTCACTGAAGAAGTAGTGGTTAATAACGACGACGCTTTCGTTCTGCACCCCGGTGAATTCGCGCTTGGGTCCACCCTGGAAAGAGTCGCTATCCCCGATGATTTAGTGGGTCGTATCGAAGGTAAATCATCTCTTGGCCGGCTGGGGCTACTTATCCATACGACCGCCGGGTTTGTTGATGCGGGGTGGGATGGTCATCTCACCCTTGAACTTTCTAATGTCGCCAACTTGCCAATCACTCTTTACCCGGGCATGAAGATTGGCCAAATTAGCTTCATCCAAATGACGACAGCTGCGGATGTCCCTTATGGTGCGGCATCATTAGGGTCGAAATATCGAGGACAGCGTGGTCCCACCCCTAGCCGATTCCACGAAAACTTTTGATCGCTGCTAATCGTCCAATTAGTACTTACTGTTTGTTTGGTTGTCTAGGTCGCTCTGGCTTTGAGCCTCAGTTGCTTCCAGGGCTTCGATTAAGTGAATTGAAATATCAGCGACCCTTACCTCATCCTCTTCGAAGCCCTGAGCTTTCACCCCATCGTCGATCATGACGTAGCAGAATGGGCAAGCCGTAGCTATACGGCTTGCCCCTGTACTTACTAGCTCTTTGGAACGTTCATCGTTTACTTTTGTGCCGATGGTTTCTTCCATCCACATGCGTGCGCCGCCAGCACCGCAGCACATGCCTTGGGTTCCGTTCCTCGGAGCCTCAACTATTTCGACTCCGCCAAGGCTGCCAATGACTTTTCGGGGTGACATGTATACGTCATTGTGACGTCCCAGATAACAAGAGTCGTGATAGACGATCCGCTCTTCCAACTTTGCTTCGCTTAAATCAAGCGCTCCTGATTCCACAAGTTCTTCTAAAAACTGGGTGTGGTGTAAGACTTCCCAGTTGCCTCCGTACTGGGGGTATTCGTTCTTCAATGTGTTGAAACAATGGGGGCACTGAGTGACAATTTTGCGGACCCCCATTTCTTTGAGGTTGCTGACGTTTTCGACGGCAAGCATTTGGAAGAGGTACTCGTTGCCTGAACGGCGTGCGCTGTCACCTGTGCACATTTCTGAAGGACCGAGAATCGCGAAATCAACGTCAGCTCTGCGAAGCAACTTGGCCGTGGCCTCCGAAACTTTCTGATTCTTGTCATCAAAAGAGCCTGCACAGCCAACCCAGTAAAGGTATTCGTGATCGAAGGGATCGGAGGGATCAACCACCTCGATATCTAATTCTTTAGCCCAGTCTGCGCGTTCACCGTTGTTCATATTCCAAGGGTTGGAATTGTTTTCCATGCCTCGGAAAGCGCCCCCGAGTTCGCTCGGGAAGTCGCTTTCCATGAGGGTGAGATAGCGGCGCATATCAAGAATTTTGTCGAGAATTTCTATGTTTACAGGGCAGCTTTCGTCACAAGCTCTGCAGGTGGTGCAAGCCCAAAGTTCCTCAGTGCTAATTCGTTCGAACAAGCTATTTGCGCTTACCGTTATCTCGCGATCTGTTCCGATTGGTGGGGAAACTTGTCCGTGTTCACCAGTCGCGGCCATTATCTCGCCCGTCTTTAAGACGATTTCTCTTGGGTCGAGTGGTTTCCCTGTCGCGTGCGCTGGACACACCGCGGTGCAACGACCGCACATGGTGCAACTATCAGTGTCCAACAGTTGTTTCCAGGTGAAATCTTCTACGACTGATGCTCCAATGGTTTCGATGTCTTCCGCCTCCATGAGATCGGGGAGGGCTCGCATGGCACCCTTAGGACGTTCACGGTCCTTGAGATACATATTCAGAGGGGAAGTGAACATGTGGCGGAGCATCGTGACCGGCAATATCACGAGAAACGCCATGAAACACAAGACATGGCTAATCCACATTGCCTGATGCCAGCCAGCTACAGCATCGACACCGTCCACTAAGGCTGAAAGGGGGTAGCCAATGAAGGACCATTGTTCGTAGCTTGGGCGACCTTCGAGGGCGATGCGGAAGGCCTCTGCAGCAAAACCCGTTATCCCGAGCCCCAATAGAACCCCGAGAATGAGGGCGTGTTCGGGGCGCGTTTTGATGCGGATCCGATACGGCCTTTGTATGTAACGACGAATGACTGACCAAATCATTCCCACAGTGAAAGCAAGACCAGCGAGGTCGCCCACGAAGCTGAATCCCTGATAGGCGCCACCATGTAAAAACTTCATTCTTTCAGGAAGCTGATGGTCGATCTCAAGTGTGGTGGTTACTGCGAGCAGCACTAGGAAGCCGTAGTAAAGAAGAGCGTGCATTATCCCGGCCGCGGGATCACGCAGCAGGGTTTGCATCATCACCCCAGCTCGGTAATCGCGGACCCTTCGTTGAACGTTCGTACCTGTTGTTGCCCGGCGATCGGGCGCTCCCCGCTCCCAATTCCTGACGCGTTGCGCGAAATTCCAAGCCCCCAACACAATAAGGAAGGGAGTTATGACGTAGAAGGCGAGCTTCAAGGCCCCGGGGATATTCCCAAATACTTCTCGATGTACCGGGTTGTAATTGTGGAATCCAAAAGCGGTTGCTGCGATTCCGGAGCCTGCAGTAACTGAAGCGAACGCGATCCCAATTGCGAGCGCGAGATGGTGCGGCTTGACTCGTGCTTTCACGTGGGCCAAGTTACCGGACACAATGTCGATGGACTGCACCCAGTGTTTGGAAGCTTGGCACAGTTTGTTATCGGGGTACCGAACGGCCACGAGTTCGATGGGTTGAACCCCCCAAAGATGTGATGTTTTTGGGGTGAGCACGGGGCGAAAAGGTTGCAACCGCAGCCTTTACCTCGTTGTCGTTGGCTGGACTGTTGCTGGCGTGAGAAGGTTTACAGGTAGAGAACATGTGAGGAAGCGTCAATATGGTTCGTTTGGTTACTGCAGTAATTAAACCCCACCGCCTCGAAGCTGTGGTTGAAGCTTTGCAAGACACCAACGTTCAGGGTCTCACCGCGTCGGAAGTACGAGGGTTTGGTCGCCAGGGAGGCCACACCGAGACTTACCGGGGAACCGAATATCACGTGGACTTCATCCCCAAGGTTCGGGTCGAAATACTGGTTGATGCCGCGGACACTGACCGAGTAGTTGACTGCCTTGTTCAGGCAGCTCGAACTGAGAAAATCGGCGATGGAAAGGTGTGGGTAACCGAGGTTGAAAGTGTCATTCGTATCCGAACCGGCGAACGTGGAGTGGATGCTCTTTAGTGGTTGACGTCGGCTATCCGAAGTAGCGGGGGTTAACCCAAATAGCGATCGGCAAGGGGCAGCGACTTAGCTGGCTCCAAGTTGGCGCCGAGTTCATACACGAGGGGTGCGCCGGTAGGAATCTCGAGATCACTGATTTCATCATCTGATATTGCTTCGAGGTGTTTTACCAGTGCTCTCAGACTGTTCCCATGAGCGGTGACAAGAACGGTCTTCGATTGCCGCAGATCTTGTGCCAGCGGGCCTTCCCAATAAGGGATTAAGCGTTCGACGACGTCGGCGAGACATTCGCTTCGTGGTAACAAATCGTTGGGGACAGAGGCGTAACGCATGTCGTCATTAGGGTCATAAGGGTGATCTGGTGGCATTTCGGGGGGCGCAGTGGAATAACTTCGACGCCACAGATGCACCTGGTGGGCTCCATGCTGAGCGATGGTCTCTTCCTTATTCAAACCGGTAAGGCTGCCGTAGTGTCGTTCGTTGAGTCGCCAGCTTCGCCGGACTGGAACCCAGAGTCGATCCAACGGGGCTAGGGCCAAATTGGCTGTCGCGATTGAGCGTGTTTGTAGCGAGGTATGGACGACATCTGGCCTGATGTCTGCCGCGGCAAGCAATTTTCCGGCCTCGGATGCTTCCTCAATGCCTTTTTTGGTCAAATCAACGTCGAACCAACCGGTAAATCGATTTTCTAGATTCCACTGGCTTTGACCGTGACGAAGAAGAACGAGCCGTGTGGCCGTACTGACCATACGTGGCACCCTACTCCGATCGGGCCGGAACAGGTAGTTAAAGAAAGTTAACAACAAAGTTGTAAAGATGACACTCAACTTTTATGATAGTGTATGTCAGAAGCAGCGGCGCACCTGGCGTGATTACTGCCGCAGGCGCCCGAGCTAACCCCTGACCCATCCCCCATAGGAGGAGAAAGCATATGTCCAAGGCAGTTGGTATCGATCTTGGAACCACTAACTCAGTGGTATCAACCATGGAAGGTGGAGAACCCACCGTTATCGCAAATGCCGAAGGTGATCGGACGACACCCTCAATTGTCGGATTTTCCAAGAGTGGCGAAGTGCTGACAGGCGAGATAGCCAAACGACAAGCGGTGACTAACCCTGGTCGAACCCTCGCGTCGGTTAAGCGTCACATCGGCACTAACTGGACAGTCGAAATCGACGACAAGTCCTACACGCCGCAAGAGATCGCGGCGAGAGTTCTGCAAAAACTCAAACGAGACGCCGAACAGTACCTCGGAGAAGAGGTCACGGAGGCTGTAATCACAGTCCCCGCATACTTCGACGATGCGCAGAGGACCGCGACGAAAGAAGCGGGACAGATAGCGGGACTCGACGTTCTACGAATTATTAATGAACCAACGGCGGCCGCCCTCGCATACGGCTTGGACAAAGAAACCTCGGACCAAACAATTTTGGTGTTCGACCTCGGCGGGGGAACGTTTGACGTGTCAGTACTTGAAATTGGCGACGGTGTCTTTGAGGTGAAATCCACCGCAGGTGACACCCGCCTCGGCGGAGACGACTGGGACGAGCGAGTCATTGACTGGTTATCTGATTCTTTTAAAGGTGACCACGGTGTCGATCTCAAGGCCGATGCGATGGCACTTCAACGCCTCAAAGAAGCGGGCGAACAAGCAAAAAAAGATTTGTCATCGAAACAAACGACGCAAATCAATTTGCCGTTCATTACCGCAACGGATAGCGGACCGTTACACCTTGATTATGAGCTCACCAGAGCCAAGTTGCAGGACATCACCGCCGACCTCGTCGACCGATGCAAAGCTCCCTTCAAACAAGCTATAGCGGACGCGAATTTGAGTCCGAACGACATTGACCACGTAATCATGGTGGGCGGCTCAACACGAATGCCAGCAGTACAAGAACTCGTTCTTGAAATGACGGGCAAAGAGGCACACAAAGGTGTGAACCCCGATGAGGTAGTTGCTGTTGGTGCCGCCATTCAAGCAGGCGTCTTAAAAGGCGACGTGAAAGATGTCCTACTTCTTGACGTCACCCCCCTCAGCCTTGGTATCGAGACGAAGGGGGGAGTGATGACCAAATTGATCGAACGTAACACCACGATCCCCACGAAACGAACAGAAGTTTTCACCACAGCGGACGACATGCAGCCGTCAGTTGAAATCCACGTTCTGCAAGGTGAACGAGAAATGGCTTCAGGCAACAAAACGCTTGGCAAATTTCAGTTAGTCGATCTACCTCCTGCCCCGAGAGGTGTGCCCCAAATTGAGGTCACGTTCGATATTGATGCCAACGGGATAGTCAATGTCTCAGCTAAAGATCGCGCGACCGATAAAGAGCAATCCATCCCTATCAGCGGTCAGTCGAACTTGAGTGATGACGACATTGACAAGATGGTAAAAGATGCAGAAACCCACGCTGAAGAAGACCGGGAGCGACGGGAGGTAGCCGAAGTCCGAAACAACGCGGACTCACTCGTGTACCAAATCGAAAAGGTGCTGACCGACCAAGGTGATCAAGTTTCCGAAGACGACAAAGCGGAAGTCGAAGCCGCGTTAACCGCGCTCAAGGAAGCTCTGGAAGGTGAGGATGTAGACGCGGTCCGCACGGCAACCGAAGAACTTACCGCCGTCAGTCAATCTTTCAGCCAAAAACTTTATGAGGCTGCAGCTGAAACAGCCGGCAACGGTTCAACGGCCAACACAGACGATGGCGACGAGGTTGTTGACGCGGAAATCATTGACGAGGGCCAGTGACAGAAGAAGACGTCGACCATCCTGAACAGACCGAACTAGATCTTGAGGTCGATGGAGTAGTCGATCCCTCAACTGACGGTGATGCTGAAACTCCTGAGCCGTCAGATTTTGAAACCCGGGAACCCCACTCAGTTGAAGCCCTAGTCGAGTCATTTGAAAACGTCACAACTGAGCGCGACGACTATCGAGATTCCCTCCAGCGTCTTCAGGCGGAATTTGAAAACTTCCGTCGACGAAGTTCGGGGGACATCGAACAACGCATTTCCGGTGGTATATCACGACTTGTGGAATCTCTGCTGCCTGTATTGGATGCGTGCGATGCCGCCGAGGACCAAGGTCTCGACGACGTCGCGCCAATCAAGAGCTCGTTAGAAGCCGTATTACAAAAAAACGGGTTGAGGCGCATCGAAGCCATCGGAGCCCCGTTCGACCCAAACCAACATGAGGCAGTGCTACACGAAACAGGTGATGGTGGTGAACAAGTAGTTGTTGAAGAGCTTCGCCCCGGGTACCGATGGGGCGAGCGAGTGTTGCGTGCGGCCATGGTCAAAGTTCGTGATTAATAACTGGATTTGATGACGAGGAGGTGAACGATGCCGGTCCAGCGTGAATGGTTTGAAAAGGACTACTACGCAGTGCTTGGGGTGTCGTCGAACGCTTCCCCCAAAGAAATAACCAAGTCCTACCGCAAGCTGGCACGAACCCATCACCCCGACGCATCTGGGGGAAATGAGGATCGCTTCAAAGAGGTGTCTGCTGCCTATGACGTACTCGGCGATCAGACCAAACGCGCAGAGTACGACGAAGCTCGACGTCTCGGACCCTCCGCCGCAGGCGGCTTTGCTTCGGGTCCGGACGGATTCAACGTTCATTTCGAAGACTTGGATGACCTCAGCGGCATGTTTGGGAATCTTTTCGGCAGGGGCCGGGGGACCAGAGGGCCTGTTCCTATGCGCGGAGTGGATCAAGAGACACGCATACACCTCGGATTCCGCGATGCAATCGACGGGGTAACCACAACAGTTGGTCTAGGCACTAACCCTGAAGGGGAACGCCGACAGGCCAAAGTGCGAATCCCTGCAGGCGTTGACGACGGACAACGAATACGGGTTGCAGGTAAAGGAGGTAACGGTCGTAACGGTGGACCGAACGGTGATCTTTTTGTCGTTGTCGAAGTAACACCAGACGCGATCTTTGGTCGAAAAGGACTGCACCTCACTCTCTCTGTGCCGGTTACATTTCCAGAGGCAGCTTTAGGATCTGAAATTAAGATCCCAACCTACGACCACTCAACTGTGACATTGAAAGTCCCACCTAGCACTAAATCTGGAACCACTTTCCGAGTAAAAGGTCGAGGTATTAACACTCCAAAAGCCATGGGAGACTTGTTAGTAACGGTGGAAATAGCTGTCCCCACCGAGTTGAGCCAAAAAGAAAGAGCCGCAATTGAAGCGTTGAATGAGGTAACCGACTGGTCACCTCGAAGTCAAGAGCAGCAGGAGGACTGATCGTGGATCCAATAGCCCGACCACCCGATCCGACCAGGGCCGTATATGTGATTTCGGTTGCCGCGGAACTAGCTGGCGTGCATGCTCAAACGCTCCGGATCTATGAACGTAAAGGACTAGTTGAGCCAGCACGTACCCCCGGAGGCAGCCGCAGATACAGCGAAATCGATATCGCTCTTTTGCGACGGATTCAAGAGCTGACAAATGAAGGTCTAAACCTGGCTGGGGTAAAACGAGTTCTCGATCTTGAACATCGCGTCGCTCAACTTGAATTAGAGATGCGAGAACTCCAAGCCGCCGCTACCGCAACCGTCATCGAAACCCACCGTCAGTACAGGAGAGACCTTGTCCCTCTGCAGCAAGCAGTCGTTCCTTGGTTAGACCCGCGACGGAAGCGGCGTTGACTGGAACTTTCACCGATCCTGCGAATCCGTGTGAGTCGAGCCAAAAGCCAAACGCTGCCGTTGCCCAATCAGCGGACGTTCTGCTTGAAAAGAAAAGACGTTTGTAATCCACCCCGGTTAATGCTGGTTCCGCAATTAGGATCAGACAACGTCAATGCATGACGTTTGGAGTGTTCCGTGCCGGGATCAATTGTGGTCGGCACCCAATGGGGTGACGAAGGTAAGGGACGAGTAGTCGACATCGTCGCCAAGGACTGTGCCCATGTGGTGCGTTATCAAGGCGGACATAATGCCGGTCACACGCTTGTTGTCGACGGCGAAACCTTCGCTTTGCAGCTGATACCGAGTGGGATCTTGTACGAACACGTGGTGCCCATTATTGGTAATGGAGTGGTAATCGACCCCCGCGTGTTACTAACTGAAATTGACACCCTTGCTGCGAAGGGTGTCAATTGCCAACGCCTGATGGTGAGCCCCCAAGCCCACCTCGTGCTGCCCTACCATCAAATCCTCGACGAACTAGCTGAAGGACGAAGGGGCGATAACAAGATCGGAACTACTAAACGCGGAATTGGACCCGCCTACGCTGACAAAGCCTCGCGAATAGGGATACGAGTTGAAGACCTGCTCGATCCTGAACACCTACGTACTCGCCTCCATAGCTCACTGGCAGAAAGAAACGTAATTCTTCGCGATGTGTACGGTCACGAAGGCCTAGATCCAGACCAGCTCGCCGATGAATTGATCGATGAAATAGCCCCCCGCCTCGCCCCTTATATCGGCGACACCGTGGGCCATCTTCATGAAGCTCTGCACGCCGGAGAGCGCGTTCTCTTCGAAGGAGCCCAAGCCACATTCCTAGATCTTGACCACGGAACATATCCGTTCGTAACTTCTTCCAACCCCATTGCCGGGTACGCTCTCGTCGGTTCAGGTATTGGACCTGGGGCGATTGACCAAGTTATTGGTATCGCCAAGGCCTATCTGACTCGGGTCGGTGCAGGACCTTTCGTCACTGAACTTCACGACGAGGTTGGTGATCATCTGGTTGAGGTAGGACGCGAATATGGAACCAACACAGGCCGTCGACGACGTACCGGTTGGTTTGACGCGGTAATGGCACGCCAGGCAGTGCGACTCAACGCATGCACAGAGATCGCCCTCACCAAGTTGGATGTCCTTGACCAACTTGAGACCATCAAAGTCTGTGTTGCTTACGAAGTTGACGGTCGACGGTATGAGTATCTTCCGCACCTACGCCGGCTGCACGACAAAGCAACTCCCGTGTACGCGGAACTTCCAGGTTGGAAAACCGATCTTTCCGAAGCGACCGAACGCCATGATCTGCCAAGGGAAGCGGTGGGCTACATCTCATTCCTAGAGCGGCAGATGGGTGTCCCGATTCGGTTTGTCTGCGTGGGCCCAGGACGCAATCAATATCTCCGGTTTGCGGCATGAGGGTTTGCGTCATTGGTTCCGGCGGGCGAGAACACGCTTTCGCCACAACTCTTGCCCGAGATTCCGAGGTCGTTGTGACGCCAGGATCGCCAGGGATAGAGGGCAGCACGGCACAGCCGGCCACAGAAATCGAAGCGGACCTCTACATCGTTGGGCCCGAAATCCCACTTGTGCAAGGACTCGCCGATCAGTTGCGCTCTGAAGGTCGGACGGTGTTCGGCCCCGGCGCAGACGGCGCACGTCTCGAAGGTTCAAAAGCGTGGATGAAAAGTCTTGTGGAACTAGCAGAAGTACCCACCGCCCGCTACGCATCATTTGATGAAGACGAAGCTGATTCCGCCATTACATTCCTATCGACTTTGGCTCCACCGTATGTAGTGAAAACCGATGGGTTAGCTGCGGGGAAAGGAGTCTTAGTCACTGACACGTACTCGGAGGCCGTAGATGATGTAAAAGAGAAACTGTCAGGTGCGGCGTTCGGAGATTCCGGCCGGCGAGTAGTGATCGAAGAAGGCCTTAGTGGCCCCGAGTTGTCTTTATTCGCTCTTTGTGATGGCGAAAAGGCGGTGCTCATCCCAACATCAGCTCAAGACTACAAAAGACTTCGCGACGGAAATTTGGGGCCTAATACCGGGGGAATGGGTTGTTATTCCCCAATGCCAACTGTTAGTCCTGGGGAACTCGACCAAATGATGAACACGGCAGTTCACCCAACCGTTGAGGAACTACGAAAACGAGGAATCGACTACCGGGGTGTTTTATTCGCTGGTTTCATGATGACGGCAGACGGACCAAAACTGTTGGAGTTCAACGTCCGCTTTGGTGATCCAGAAGCACAGGTAATCCTTCCACGTTTTGAAGGCGACTTAGCCGAGACATTGTTTCAAGTGGCCAATGGGGATCTACAGATCGAACCGACGCTATCTGATGACGCCATGGTCACAGTGGCCCTTGCTTCTCAGGGATACCCCGCCGCGCCTCAAATCGGTGACGTCATCCACGGGCTCGAACAAGCACGAGAAATAGAAGGGGTTGAGGTCTTTTGTGCCGGAGTCACGTCAAACTCTCGCGGTGAACTCGTGACGGGTGGGGGACGAGTGCTCAATGTCTGCGGCCGAGCGTCACAACTCGAGACTGCACGCGACTTGGCGTACACGGCAGTCTCAGTTATCTCGTGGTCTGGCATGCAGCACCGCACCGATATTGGTGCTTCGATTGGTATAGACCCTGGCAAGGAGGAGGCGACGTGAAGGTAGCGATTCTGATGGGCTCTCCCCGCGATGCCGACAAGATGGTCGGCGCTTCGGAAATGCTTGAACGTTTCAATGTGCCCCATGAAGTTCACGTCATGTCCGCTCATCGGACCCCCGCACAGGTCGCTGATCTAGCAGCTAACGCCCGAGTAAATGGCTGCGGCGTTGTTATCTGCGGCGCCGGGATGGCAGCCCATCTTGCTGGTGCCGTAGCAGCTCACACGACGTTGCCAGTCATCGGTGTCCCACTGTCAGGGGGAGTGAGCGGTGGCATGGACGCGCTTCTCTCAACTGTGCAAATGCCGCGCGGAATACCAGTAGCGACAGTCGCGATCGACGGATCGGCAAACGCAGCAGTTTTGGCTATAGAAATTTTGTCGGTACACGACGCCGAACTTGCTGAACGACTCGTAACTTTCAGAGATGAGGGAGCACGGTGACCACCGAAAAAGCTCACGTCGCCAATGTCTTAGCAACTCGGTACTCGTCACCGGAAATGGCTCAAATTTGGTCGGCTGAAGAGAAAATCGTTTTGGAGCGCGAACTGTGGATTGCTGTCCTTGAAGGACAACAAGATCTTGGCCTCGATATTGAAGACTCCATTATTGAGGCGTATCGATCCGTGGTCAGCGAAGTAGATCTCGAATCTATTGAACGTCGCGAACGCGTGACCCTGCATGACGTGAAAGCCCGCATTGAAGAGTTCTGTTCTCTCGCCGGGCATGAACACATTCACAAAGGCCTGACATCACGCGATCTAACGGAAAACGTTGAGCAATTGCAGATCAAGCGTTCAATGATTTTGATTCAACAACGCCTCGTCGCGGTAATTTCCCGCTTAGCGGAGTTGGCAATTGAATACCAAAACACCACCATTACCGGGCGCTCCCACAACGTGCCAGCACAAATCACGACCCTGGGAAAACGATTCGCTAACTTAGGTCAAGAAACCATTCTTGCCTTCGAACGGGTAGAGGAATTGTTGCAGCGATACCCGTTGCGCGGTTTAAAAGGTGCGGTAGGGACACAACAGGACCTACTGGATCTCTTTGGAGGCGACTTCTCCAAAGTTAACCAGTTAGAGCAAGTAGTGGCCGATCGTCTAGGTTTCGAGCGCACCCTGAACGCGGTGGGCCAGATATACCCTCGATCCCTCGATCTCGACGTCATCAGTGGTCTGACCCAAGCCGCAAGTCCTTTAGGTAACATCGCCCTGCAGATTCGGCTCATGGCTGGCTTGGATTTAGTCACCGAGGGATTCAGCGAAGGACAAGTCGGCTCTTCAGCGATGCCGCACAAAATGAATACTAGATCTGCCGAACGGGTGAATGGCTTCGTCGCAATATTGCGTGGCCACTTGACGATGGCGGCCTCAATTGCTGGTGACCAATGGAACGAAGGCGACGTGAGTTGTTCGGTAGTTCGCCGCGTCGTTCTCCCAGACGCGTTCCTCGCTCTTGATGGGGCAATCGAAACGATTCTCACGGTGCTTGACGGATTTGGTGCTTACCGCCATGTCATCGATCGAGAACTGGAGCGATACCTGCCGTTTCTCGCCACTACCCGCATACTGATGGCAGCGATAAAAGCTGGTGCAGGCCGCGAGCAAGCCCACGAGGCAATAAGGGAACACGCGATCGCGGCCGCACTTGAAATCCGAGAAGGCGATTCTGGTCACAATGACTTGCTTGAGAGAATCGTTAATGACCCCGTTTTACCTTTAGACGCTGACGCGGTCACTGAGGCCATCAGTGATCACAAGGCATTCATAGGTCTCGCCGATTCACAAGTAGCAGACTTTGCTGCTGCAGCAGCAGCTATTAATTCTCAACATCCTGACGGAGGGTCCTATCGCCCGTCCCCCATTCTCTAGTAGAGAAGAGGTGTGAGCGAACTTGAGTTACTCCATCGCGGCAAAGTCCGCGAGATGTATGTCGTCGACGACCAACACCTCCTCATGGTCGCGAGTGACCGAATCTCAGCGTTTGACGTTGTTTTCAACGAGCTGATTCCGGACAAGGGTCGGGTCTTAACAGCAATGACTGTTTGGTGGTCGGAGTATCTTGCTTCTGTCGCCTCTACTCATCTGGTGTCAAGTGACCCAGCTGATTTTCCGTCAGCAGCACAACGTACCGATTGGGATGGGCGTGCGCTTTTGGTCCGAAAGGCAGACATGTTGCCTCTCGAATGCATTGTGCGGGGCTACATAACTGGCTCAGCTTGGAAGGAATACGAACGGTCGGAGACTATGCATGGTTCCCCCTTGCCATCAGGCTTGCGAGAAGCTCAACAACTCCCTGAGCCAGTCTTTACTCCCTCAACAAAAGCCACTGAAGGTCACGACATCAACATCAGTTATCAAGAAGCGGTTGAAATCGTTGGACCTGACATCGCAGTTCAAGCCCGAGATCTTTCAATAGAGGCATACCGGTCTGCTTCGGAACACGCCGCGAAAAATGGCGTCATCATCGCTGACACCAAATTCGAACTAGGACTAATCGATGGCAAGATGGTCATCGCTGACGAGCTGTTGACACCGGACTCATCACGATTTTGGCCAGCTGAAAACTGGGCCCCGGGAGCCACACCGGTCTCTCTGGACAAACAACCCGTTCGAGATGCCACCGAAGCTACCGGATGGGACAAAACGCCGCCGCCGCCGGCACTGTCAGCGGAGACAATTCGAGCGACACGTGACCGCTACATAGCTGCTTACGAGCACATCACGGGCGAATCCTTTAGCACATGGATTGGAGAAAGCTAATGCGTTTCGAAGTGAAGATTGAAGTGTCACCACGAAAGGGGATAGCCAACCCTGAAGGCTCCACTATCGAACGAACACTTCCCGCTTTAGGTTTCAAAACCGCTGGTGACGTGCGCGTGGGGAAAGTCATCCGGCTGCAGGTTGAAGCGGACTCCTCGGCAGCCGCCAAAACAATTGCGCAAGACATGTGCGACCGTTTCTTATCGAACCCAGTCATTGAAGACGCGAGTGTGGAAGTACTCGACACATGAGCCAGCGAGTTGGTGTTGTCCGTTTCCCAGGGACTAACTGCGAATTCGACACCGTCGATGCGGTAAACGAACTTGGCGGGCAGGCAAAGGTTCTTTGGCACGGCGATTCAGATCTTGGGGATGTTGACGCGATCGTTATACCCGGAGGTTTTGCGCACGGTGATTATCTGCGTTGCGGTGCCATTGCTCGGTTCTCGCCGATAATGGACTCGATCGCTGCATTCGCTCGAAATGGCGGCCCGGTGTTAGGGATTTGCAACGGATTCCAGGTTCTAACTGAAGCCGGATTACTCCCCGGAGCGTTGCAAAAAAATATTGGGTTGAAGTTCCTTTGCTGCATGCAGCAAATCCAGTTCGTATCAACAACCAACATTGTTGGCGTTGGAGCGCGAGTTGGTGATCTTTTAAGTATCCCCATCAATCATTTTGAGGGTAACTATGTGTGCTCAGAAGACACTTTGAGGCAACTGGAGGAAGAAAACAGAATTGTCTTTCGATACACCGACAACCCGAACGGTTCGATCGGAGACATAGCAGGAATCTCTAACGAGCCTGGCAACGTCGTGGGGATGATGCCCCACCCTGAGAGAGCTACTTCGATGCTCCTCGGATCCAACGACGGGTCTTCTCTGATTCAATCATTGCTTGCTGCAGGGCCCATCCCGACGGCGTAACGAACATTTCGCAGGTAGCTGGAGAGAGCGGATCTCACTTTCGCGACTCAGCTGATGCCGAGAACAAGGCTCCTGTCGCCGCCCGCTTTCCGTTCTCGGAACTAGTCATTAGGCATCCATTGATAGTTCTGCCGTGCGGCTAGATTAAAAGTGTGAGTCTGGCTCCCGAAGACGCATCGGTCCACCGTGCGCTTGGGTTAAGTGACGAAGAGTACGAGAACATTCACGGCCTATTGGGGCGACACCCAAATCATCTCGAATTGGCGATGTACTCGGTCATGTGGTCAGAGCACTGTTCATACAAGTCATCAAAGATCCATCTAAAACGACTCCCCACCGAAGCACCGTGGGTTTTGGTTGGTCCGGGCGAGAACGCGGGGGTCATCGATGTAGGTGACGGGATAGCCGTAGCGATCCGGATTGAAAGTCACAACCACCCTTCGGCAATTGAGCCATACCAGGGTGCCGCGACAGGAGTTGGAGGAATTCTCCGAGACATCTTCACCATGGGCGCCCGCCCCATAGCGGTGATGGACCCCCTCCGGTTCGGGCCTCTCGATGATCCACGGAGCCGATGGATCGCCGAAGGCGTCATCAGCGGAGTCTCCGGCTACGGCAACAGCGTTGGAGTGCCCACTGTTGGGGGAGAGGTTGTTTTCGACGAAACATATAAAGGAAACCCTCTTGTAAATGTGCTCGCAATGGGGACCCTCCCCGTAGAAAGACTTGTGCTGGGACGCGCAAGTGGGGTTGGCAATCTAGCCGTGCTTCTCGGTGCCTCGACGGGCCGAGATGGGATAGGTGGGGTCAGCGTGCTCGCCTCTGCTGGCTTCGATGAGACGTCCGAAGATGCTGACAAGCGTCCAAGTGTGCAAGTAGGTGATCCCTTCGAAGAAAAACGGCTATTAGAGGCCTGTCTTGAGCTATTGGATGAAGGCCTGGTGATAGGTATCCAAGACTTGGGAGGAGCAGGCATCACCTGCGCGACAAGCGAGACGGCTTCTCGCGGTGGAGCGGGAATGGATGTCGATATTTCAGCTATCCATTCGCGAGAAGAGGGTATGGAACCGTTTGAGTTGATGACTTCTGAGTCACAAGAACGGATGCTCGCGATTGTGGAGCCCGAAAGTCTTGACCGGGTACTTGAGATCTCCACCCGGTGGGAGATAGCAGCGAGCGTCATTGGACGCGTCACAGGAGATGGACAACTACGAATCCTTGATGGTTTCGATGGCAACGTATTGGCGGAACTTCCCGCGTCGACCCTGCATGACGACGCCCCTGAATATGACCGTCCTCTGGCACCCCCTGATGATTTAATCGAGCGTCGCTCCCTCGACGCGTCAGTTGGACCGGTTGACTGCGCTGCCAATTTACTTGCGTTATTGCGAGATCCCGCTTGGGTGTATAGCCAATATGACCATCAACTTTTCCTCAACACAGTTGTCGGCCCTGGTAGCGATGGAACCCTGCTTCGGCTTCGCGATCCGAAGACGGGGCGGGAAACAGGACGGGCATTAGGTATGTCTACAGACGGGAACCACCGCTGGTGCCACGTAGACCCTCGCCAGGGAACAGCAATGGTGGTTGCCGAAGCCGCCATGAATATCGCGTGCGTGGGTGCCGAACCCATGGCTGTCGTCAACTGTTTGAACTTTGGAAATCCCGAACATCCTGACGTGATGTGGCAACTATCCGAAGCCGTGGATGGCATGTCCGAAGCATGCACAGCTTTTAACGCGCCAGTCGTAGGGGGAAACGTCAGCCTTTACAACGAAACCAACGCTGTCGATATAGCGCCAACTCCAGTCGTGGGAATCATCGGCCTGCATCCGGAATTGTCAAACCAACCTCCGGGCATCACTGTTGATTCTGATTCAATGATTGTTCTGCTCGGCCAACAGCCAAAAGAAGATGTGTCCATGGCTGGGAGTCTTTGGGCATGGGAAATTGGCGGGTGTAAAGACGGCACCCTCCCTGAATTTGATCTTGTTCAAACCGTGCGGACAGCAGCGTTTGTCGCAGAAATAGTCCAAAAAAACCGAGTCGAAGCAGTCCATGACGTGGGCGAAGGTGGTCTTGCAGTAGCTCTCGCTGAAATGGCGATTCAAAGCGGCATCGGAATGTTGATAAATGGATTTGATGACCACAGGGCACTGTTTAACGAATCAGGGGGACGTGTAATCGTCGCACTCAGTGACACCAACTTAGAGTCCTTTCTCAAAGAGTCCACGAATCGTGGAGTGCCGGTGCAGATGATCGGCCGCACTGGCGGATCTTCTCTGGTTTTAGGTTCAACTATTGATCTTTCAATAGCCGAACTGACTAGCGCCTCACGGGATGAACTGCCGCAAGCTCTCGGTCAAGGAACCGTCAGCGGATGACGAACCATGCTCAAGAAGTTGAACTCGTCAAACCTCGTGAGGCATGCGGAGTTTTTGGAGTTCTGGCACCTGGTAGTCCCGTCGCCCACCAGACCTACCTTGGTCTTTACGCGCTTCAGCACCGTGGACAGGAATCAGCAGGGATAGCGGTGAGCGATGGTTCGAACGTGACGGTTGTAAAAGACATGGGGTTAGTGTCGGGCGCGTTCGACGACCGAGTTCTCGTCGCGCTAGAGGGCGACATCGCTATCGGCCACACCCGCTACTCAACGACCGGCTCGAGCTCGTGGCGGGCGTCTCAGCCCTTTTATCGAGATGTCGGTGATCTCGAATTCGCGCTCGCCCATAACGGCAACCTGGTCAACACTGCAGAATTAGCGGCCGACGCAGGGATGCTCGATGGAACCGTCATGAGCGACAGTGACCTAGTGGCAGAGCTGGTTGCTAGTGAATTAGCGAGCGGGCAAGCTCCCGAAGGTACTGAACTGCCCTGGGCTTTTGCCCGCGTGCTACCTCGGCTCCGCGGCGGCTTCTCCTTTGTAGCTATGGACCGTCACCACTTGGTTGGTGCCCGAGGACCAGAAGGATTTTGGCCCCTTTGTCTAGGACGCCTCGACAATGGTTGGGTCGTCGCATCGGAAAGCCCCGCGTTAGATACAGTCGGCGCGCATTTTGTGCGCGAAGTCGACCCGGGAGAGATGGTCATCATCAGCCGCGACGGGTGGACCTCGGAACGACCATTCAACAATCCCAACCCCCGGCTTTGTATGTTCGAATTCGTTTACTTCTCGCGTCCGGACACTGTGCTATATGGGCGAAACGTTCATGCCGCCAGGCAGCGCATGGGAGAACAACTCGCGGATCAGGCGCCGGCCTCTGGTGATCTCGTAATGCCAGTACCGGAATCAGGAATACCCGCCGCTCAAGGTTTCGCGCGTGCCAGCGGCATCCCATATAGGGACGGACTCGTCAAGAATCGATACATCGGTCGGACATTCATTGCCCCCTCCCAGGAAATGAGAGCCCTGGGAGTGAAAATGAAACTCAACCCCATCCGCCACAACATTGAGGGCAAACGACTCGTGGTTGTCGACGACTCCATCGTCCGAGGCACGACTACACGAGCAATTGTTGAAATGTTGCGGTTCGCCGGAGCCGCTGAGGTGCACCTCCGAATTTCTTCGCCTCCGTACAGATGGCCTTGCTTTTACGGAATGGATACAGGCACCAAAGCAGAACTTCTGGCGGCCAACTTGACCATGGATGAAATACGGGAGTATCTGGGCGTCAATTCAATCGCTTATCTGGAACTTGACCGCCTCATTGAGGCAACTGGAGCCCCCGGAGCAGGGTTCTGCACAGCTTGCCTCGACGGTGAGTATCCAGTCGCGATTCCTCAAGGCCTCAGTCGAGAAGTGCTGGTAGAACGTCGAGATGAAAGCGGCGCAACCTTCGCCCCAGTGTCACAAATGAAGCTAGGGCAATGAATTCCGAGATCACCTATTCTGCAGCCGGTGTAGACATTGACTTAGCTGACGAGGCTGTCCAACGCCTCGCCCCACATGTTCGTTCGACCTTCAGACCGGAAGTCCTCAGCGACATAGGTGGGTTTGGTTCGGTAGTAGCAATACCAAACGGATATGAAGAACCCGTGCTTGTCTCTGGCAACGATGGAGCCGGGACAAAACCCCTCATCGCCAAAGCACTGGACCGATACGACACGATCGGTATTGATGTCGTAGCTATGTGCGTGGATGACATTGTCACATTGGGCGCAGAGCCTCTCTTTTTTCTCGATCAGATAACGGTCGGACGAGTCGACCCCGATCGGATCGAACAACTGGTTGTTGGTTTAGCTGAAGGATGTCGCCAAGCCGGGTGTGCCCTCACCGGTGGAGAAATAGCTGAGCACCCGGACGCTATGGCCGAAGACGAATTCGATTTGTCCGGTTTCGCGGTTGGAGTGGTGGAGCGAGCAAATATCCCTTCTAAATCTTCTGTCAGCACGGGTGATGTGTTGGTAGGTCTCGCGTCGCCGGGGTTGCGATGCAATGGGTACAGCCTCGCTCGCAGAGTTTTGTTAGATGGACGTCCGCTCGATCAACCTGCCTGGGCGGGTGCTGACTCCTCTCTCGGGGAAGAGCTCCTCCGGCCGTCCGTGATTTACGCGCCCGCTGTATTAGAAGTATTCAGTGAATTAGAGGTGCACGCGGTAGCGCACATAACAGGAGGCGGCCTCCCGGGGAACCTTGTCCGCATAATTGGAGCCGATGTTGAAATACGCGTCTATCCCTCTAAATGGCGCACACCTGAAATCTTCGATCGGATTGCTACCGAAGGACCGGTCTCAGATGGCGAAATGCAAAAGGTATTTAATCTAGGTATCGGCATGGTTCTTGTCGTGCCCGCTGACCAAGCCAATAAAACTATCGAAATTGCGGCCCGAAATGGGCACGAAGCCTGGGTAATAGGAGATGTTATGGCCGGCAATGGCGAAGTGCGATGGGTCAACCAATGAGTGGATTAGACCCATACCGGGAAAAGCTGAAAGACCATCTTCTCACTCATGCCGTGCGTACTGGTGACTTTGTCTTGAAGTCGGGCCGCAAGAGCAACTGGTTCATTGACGGTAAACAAACTGCTTGTCACCCCGAAGGCATCACATTGGTTGCTGACATCATCCTTAACGAAATTGAGGGCATAGATGCCATCGGTGGTCTGACAATGGGGGCCGACCCAGTTGCCTACGGGGTGGCGGCGATAGGAGCAGACCGGGGACAACCGCTTCGCTCATTCAGTATTCGTAAAGAAGCTAAAGACCATGGGGTTGAAGGCAGAATCGCTGGTGCCTTACAGAAAGGCGACCGAGTAGCAATCATGGAAGACGTCGTAACCCGGGGCGTATCGCCACTGGAAGCAGCTGAAGTTGTTCGTGCCTTCGGAGCTGAACCGGTGATGATTATCGCAATCGTGGACCGCGGCGGGACCTGTGAGGGGATGGCCAAACAAGCCGGAATAGGGTTCTTTCCGCTTTTAACGGCACTCGACTTGGGGTTCGCGTACGAAGGTGCCTAAAAACAAATGGCGTCACACTATTTGGTCCCCGCACTCTGGCCCGCCACAATGGAGCGTTCCCCCTGCTAGGAGACTCGATGTCGCGTCCAACAGCTGCTTTCTCTGCAACATTAGAAGTAGAGCTTGCCCACGAACCGGGCACGCTCGGCCGACTATGCACCGCTATTGGTGACGTCGGAGGAAACATTCGGAGTTTGCGCGGGTTCACTGTGACAGCTGGTTCGTTGCGCGAAGAAGTCGTGGTAGACGCTGCTAGCGAGGCACACGTCGAAGAAATATGTGCCGCTGTCGACGGATTAGACGGCATCAAAGTCATCAGCGCCGTCGACCGAACTTTCAAGATGCATGAAGGCGGAAAATTAGAGACCGTGAGTCGCATTCCTCTGCGCGACCAAGACGATTTGTCAATGGCTTACACCCCTGGGGTGGCCCGGGTATGCATGGCTATTCACGCGGACGAATCTGCGTCCCACGAACTCACCATAAGAAAAAACACGGTGGCGATTGTTAGCGACGGCACAGCCGTACTTGGTCTTGGGGATATAGGCCCAGCCGCTGCCATGCCAGTCATGGAAGGCAAGGCCCTTCTGTTCAAAGAATTTGCCGGAGTCGACGCCTTTCCAATATGCCTTGACGTCCAGACACCTGAACAAATTGTTGAGACAGTAGTTCGATTAGCGCCCACATTCGGTGGCATAAATCTGGAGGACATCGCTGCGCCAGGTGCGTTCGAAGTCGAAGCAGCTTTGCGCGAAGCTTTGGATATCCCTGTGTTCCATGATGACCAACACGGCACCGCAGTGGTTGCTTTAGCGGCTTTGGAAAACGCTGTTCGTCTCACAGGGAAAGATCTCAAAGATCTTCGATGCGTGATTTTGGGTGCTGGAGCAGCAGGGGTTGCCTGCGCCAAGATCCTGTTGGGTCGAGGCATCGGAGACGTCGTTGTGTGTGACAGACAAGGGGCTATTTATCCTGGTCGCGATGGACTCAACTCGGCAAAAGAATGGCTGGCGCACAACACGAACACGGATGGCATTACCGGGTCTGTCGCCGACGCGATGGTGGGAGCTGACGTGTTCATGGGGTTGAGTGGCCCCGGACTCGTCACACGAGATGATGTCGCGGCGATGGCAGACAAGCCCATCGTTTTTGCTATGGCGAATCCCGACCCGGAAATTCTTCCTGAAGCAATCGAAGACATCGCTGCAATTGTTGCCACTGGTCGCAGTGACTATCCAAACCAGATCAACAACGTGCTGGCCTTCCCTGGGATCTTCCGCGGAGCGTTTGACGCCCGTGCGACCGATATCACCGAAGGCATGAAGATAGCTGCCGCTGGGGCAATCGCTGCCGGTGTTTCCAGCGATGATTTGGCTCCGGATCTCATCATTCCCACTGCATTTGATCGTTCGGTAGTCCCAGCCGTGTCACGTGCAGTTGCCGCCGCCGCTATTGAAGACGATGTAACCCGGCGCTAGATGGGCTTGTAGCAACCCAGATACCTGACTGGTAATCGGCTCTAGTAGCAATTCCGTTCAATTAATGGTTCCGGAGCGCTCGCCCCAACCGGTCTCAAAATCGCTGAAAGCCAGGGGCTATAAACCCCTGACTTCCAAGCGTGGTCGGGACCGGCGTCGATCCGGTGACCTCACGCTTTTCAGGCGCGCGCTCTGCCAACTGAGCTACCCGACCGCGGTCCCGACGGGATTTGAACCCGCGACCTCCGGCTTGACAGGCCGGCGTGAACTCCAGACTTCACCACGGGACCAACCGTGCTTGCTAACGGATACCCGTGGAGCAAGAAGTTGAAGTCTGGCGTGAGCAGTGTCGTATTGCAACCCGATGAGCCGTATTCGCTGATCCTTGGTGTGGCGGAACTCTTTTCTTATTTCATTTGCTTGAGGTGAGCGCATCAGCAACTCGATGGCGTTCCATAGCGTTCGTGATACCGGGTCCAACAAGATCGGAAATATCAGACCCACCGAGCCGCTAGGAGAAGAAGGGTCGAGGTTGAAGTTCCGGTTCCGTTTGTCAGTAGTGCCAGAGTCACGACAGCCAATACCATCGTCTAACTCGTGGTGGTATTTACCGCCACGGCCCGCAGTGAGTGGCCCTCCCGGCGTTCGAAATGGAGGCTGCAGCGCGGACAGTCGTCGACGATGGCGAACATCTCGCACCTTCGAAACAGTGTTCGACTGCCACACACTCCACACGCCAGAGTCAAACCGCGTCACACGACCTTCATTTTGTGTCGAGTGCCTTTTTCAATCGACGCGCAAGATTGCCCCGCTGACCCACGCGAATGTGCTCAAGACCACGCCAAGTTGCGAGAGAGCGAAGTTCGTTAGCTAAAGCTTCGAGCCCGAGATCATCAAGACCCCCGAGTTCAACATGAGCGGCGGGAACATGCAGCATTCTTGTTTTCAGCTCTGACCGTACATCGACTCTCGCGCACAAACTGTTCTGATACAAAAATGGCATTACGTAGTACCCATGCACGCGTTTTTCAGCTGGGACGTAGATCTCCAGTCGATACTCGAAGCCAAACAACCGAAACGCTCTAGGGCGGAACCACACGATGGGATCGAAAGGGCTCAGCAGCACGGAACGTGACACCCCGCCACTCAACTTTGCGTCAGCGGTCATGTAAGCGGGGCGATCCCAGCCTTGGACATGAACAGGTAGAAGGTCGTTGTTCTCTACTAACTCTTTGATTCGCTCCTTAGCTTCTTTTTTAGGGAGGCGGTGATAATCAACGAGATCTTCACTACTAGCTATTCCGAGGTGCCGCGCGGCACGACGTAATAGCTCAAGATGAGCCTCATTTTCGGTTGGGGGATTTTTGAAGACGGACGAGGGCAGCACTCGCTCAGATAAGTCGTAGTAACGAGTGAAGTTTTTTCGTTTGCTAACTGTGAGTCTTCCAACCCAAAAGAGCCATTCGAGCGCAATTTTGGAGTCTGACCAGCCCCACCAGGAGGCTCGGCGACCGCTCTTTTGTAGCTGCCCGGCGCTAACTGGGCCATCGGCTGTTACCTGCCGTTCTACTTTTGAAATGAATGCTGAATTCTCGGCCGCGAACTCTCGAAGGCCTTTCCACAGCTCGCCTTGTTCTGCGCGGCGCATACGCCAGTGGAATAAGGGCCAGTCTTGAACCGGTAAGTAACTTGCTTCGTGGCACCAATATTCAGCTAGCTCTCGGTGCTGGTAGGCAGTTCTTTCAAGTAAGTCCGACAAGTCATTATGGCAACCCCCGACGCGAGCTCTAAGCACCAGTAAATGAGAACGCGCCATTGCGCTGACCGCATCAATTTGAAGCACCCCCAAATCCCGGAATGCCTTTCGGAGATGACGTCGATCTAGTCGCGCAGAACTAGAGACAAATTCCAGGCCTTGAGCGGAAACCGCTACCGTTCTGGCCTGTTGCTCTGATAATTCAATAGGTTTTGCAGCCACCATCTCTGGGTCAAAAACCTAGTTAGCTTCGCTTAGCGTTCCTCTTTGAAGATGACGTGCTTGCGAATTACTGGGTCGTATTTTTTGAGTTCGATCCGTTCGCGAGAATTTATCTTGTTCTTACGCGTCGAATACGTGTACCCAGTGTCGGCGGTTGACTTGAGCTTAATGACTGGCCGTTTGTCGCTCTTTGCCATCAGACTTTCTCCCCACGACGCCGAAGATCAGCCAACACTGACTCGATCCCCCGTTTGTTGATGATCTTGATGCCCTTTGCGCTAACCATCAAGGTGACGTTTCGCTTCTCGTTGGGCACGTAGAACTTTTTCTTTTGAATATTTGGTTTAAACCATCGTTTGTTACGACGATGAGAGTGAGACACAGTAAAACCGGTGGTAGGCCTGCGACCGGTTACCTGACAGATTTTGCTCATAAGAAATCTCGAGGTGGGGAGTGACACGATGTGTGACGAGAATGACGAAGGTCAAGGCTAACAGCGAGGTCGACCAATCGCCATCCGGGGCCTATCTCGTTGCCCGTTACACGTGCGGAATTATGTCTTTCCCGACACGTTCAAGAACCCGATATCGAGGATCGAAATTCGGCAGAATCATTAACTGGTCTAGTCCGCGCTCTTCGAGTTGCTGCAACCGCTCAATAACTTGACCTGCCGTGCCTACGATGCAAGTAGCGTCGATTAGTTGTGGAGTTACGAATCTTTCTTCCTCGGGAATGACCCAACAGTTGTGACCGGCATGAATTCGTTGGTGAATTCGTTCGGCGTCGTAGTCGGAAAGCATGGAGGTGTATTCGTCCCAGATTTCTGCGAGACGACTCCCTGGTGGGCGCCCGTATTGTCGGTATTGGTCGTAGGAGTAGTGGATGGACGCCATTGCCATTGCCCCAGCCTCTGCCTTCACCCGCGGGCTTTCGATGGTTTCGCCATCGTCAAGTACAACGATCGTGGTGAGAGAGCAGGTGAGGTAGTTATCGCGATCAAACTCCCTTCCTGAATCAGATGCTCCTCGTTCGATCATTTCCCACATTCGATCCATGACCCGAGCGTCGGGAGGTATAGACATGACTGCCCCGTCGCCATGTTTGCCTGCTAATGCCAGTGATTTAGGACCGAAACCCGAAACGTAAAGTGGAATTGGGTCGTCAAAATTGACGAACCCTTTGTTAGGCATGATGTGTCGGATAGGGGTGATCTGCCCTCCGAAATGATGTTTTGCCTCCTCGCCCCGCAGAAGTGGACGCAGCGATTCTAAATACTGATCAAAGTCAGCAATTCGTTGGGGTTTGTGCCCCATAATCCGCATTGCCGTGTTGCCTGTCCCAATTCCGAGAAAGGTACGACCTGGCGCTAAAGCATTAATCGTGGCTATCGATGAAGCTGTCACCGGCGCAGGCCGAGTACCTGAAACGGAAACGCCGGTTCCGATATTGATCGTTGAAGTGCGATCGGCGGCCAGAGCAAGGGCGGCGTAACAATCGGACCAGATCATTTGACTGTCCGCTAACCAAGCGTGTGAATATCCGAGTTCTTCGGCTCGAACCACGTAATCAATGTCGCCGACATGTGAAGCAACACAGACACCTATATCCATGTCGGCACCCTAGAACAGAACTCTCACCGTTCGCCGATGGCAAATAATCCGCCCTCGCGCGAGCCGATGTAGATGCGTCCGTCCCAAACGGTGGGGGTCGCTTCAATGCACCCACCGATTTCGACTCGCCATATTTCTATAGGTGCAACTCGTGGTTCCTGGACCCCAAATGCTCTCAAATATCCGCCGCAGTCCCCGATAATTAGAATGTCATCAACGACTACCGGGGAACCCCAAAGCGGTCCTTCTAGTTGCTTCGACCACAACACCTGACCGGAATCGCGATCGACGGACATCAACTGACCGCTATTGGTCGTGGCATACAGCACATCTTTGTGAAGTGCAGGGGTACCCCAAATACCGCCGGGAGATGTCCGATTGTCGAATATGGACCAAACCAAAGGGTCATCGGGCTTTTTTGGGTTTAGCTTGACCAGTTGTCCAACTTCGCGAGATCGAGCAGTTCCACGTTCGTATTCGGCGGCGACGTATAGAAAACCTTCCTCATCCACCACAAGCGTCGCGTCGATGTCGTCCCCCATCCACCATCGAAAATTTCGAACCGGAACGTCGCCACGTCGTAACGGCTCTAGGTCCCAACCTTGTACCAGCCCTCCGGAATTCGCGAACCACACCGTGTCGCCCGAAATAGCTACCGAGTTTTCGATCGAAACGTTGTTATCCCCTAGGGCCCGAAGGAGCTGCTCATCCCACCCGGGTGTTTGGAAAACTATTTTCGGGTCCACCGTAACTAAACCCGAATCGTTCAGCTCCCGATTTAGGCGGACAATATGTAACCAACTGTTTTCGCCCCCCGTGATCAAGTGGTCTTTGAGAATTAGGGGTGCACCATCCCAATCATCGTTCCACATCATCGGGTTGACGTCATCACCGGAAAGGTTCCATAGTTCGACCAGTTCATCAGGTCGATCGAATGCCAAGATCCTCAGTTTGCCGTCTCGCGAACCACTGTAAATCAACGGAAAACCGTCCGGGTCAACGGTGAGAGATCCTTTCACGATGTCACCCGTCACGAAACTTTTGAGTCGTGGTTTACCCGATAAGGCGTCAAGTATGTGGATACCGCGGTCGTAAGCCCCGACGGCAAGCCAAGTTTCTGCGCCCACCTCCCACACGGCTGGTTGACCGGTCCATCCGATCCCACACCAAGTTGTGGTGCGCCCCTGCGTTGTGGAGAGGGAACACAGGTTGCCTCTCTCAGGAAATCGCCATAGAACCTCGGGCATCAAGGGCACAGGGCCGCGTCCGTACCATGACCTTGTTGGTGATCCCCGAAAAGTCAAAACACCTTGGACGGCGTCACCCCAGGGACGTTGCACATTCTCGGGGCTCCACCAACCTTCATAGAGTTCGGTCGTCGTAGTGACTCGCGATAGGTCGGCTTGCGTAACCGATGTCTGTCGCGTTGGTAGAAGTTGCGACGGTGCACTCGTGGAAGTTGAGGTAGCCCGTAGCACGACTGAAGAGGTGACTGTAATTGTGTTGGACGAAGGAGTTGTTGCTTTGGCTGGCGAAGCTGAATTCTCGCCCGCACAATTGGTTGTCAGAAGACATAGTGCAATGAGCACAACCAAACGGAGGGTCGCTATCGAGCCCGTGTCATCGAAGAGCCGAACTTCGCGGCACGACTTGGTCATTGTGGATGAGATCCTATTAGCGGGTAACCATCACGCTGTCATGATGAATTCTTACCCGACGTTCATCTTCGTGAAGTAGATCTGTATCTGATGAGTATCTCTCAACCGCCTCCACCACTATCAACGGACGCCGTCGTTGCAGTAGTGGATGACGACAAAAGAATTCGGCAAGCCTTAGAACGGGCTCTCAAATCGGAAGGGTATGGCGTTGTAACAGCAGCCGACGGAGTTCAAGCCTTGGAGATATCTGAGAAAGCTGACGTCATGATTCTGGACGTGACGATGCCAAACTTGGGCGGGTTCGAGGTGTGCCGCCGGCTGCGAGCTCAAGGTTCAGAACTCCCAGTCCTTTTGCTCACCGCGCGACACGGGACCGAGGACCGAGTGGTCGGGCTCGATTCAGGCGCTGATGATTATCTAGCTAAACCATTCGTTCTCGATGAACTCCTTGCCCGATTAAGGGCGTTGCTCAGGCGGGGCCATCCAGTGGGTACACCACTTGAACCAACCACACTTTGTTTTGAGAACCTATGTATGGACCAAGTCGGCCGGCAAGTCCGCAGACAGGACCAGCTCTTAGACCTCACTCGAACCGAATATGAACTACTCGAACTTTTGCTCGAACACCCCAACCAAGTTCTAACTCGGGATCAAATTTATGAAGCTGTTTGGGGCTACGACTCTGCTCTCGCCTCCAACAGTCTTGAGGTCTATATCGGGTACCTTCGGCGGAAAACCGAAATAAACGAGGGATCACGTCTTGTCCACACCGTCAGGGGCGTCGGGTACGTCCTCCGGTCGTCGTGAGCTTTCGGACTCGCGTCGCGCTATTGGTTGCCGCCGTTGTTGCCGTTGTCGTCGCAGGTGTGGCGGGATCTTTTCTGTACTTGGCGCGAAGTAAAGCCCTCGAAACCCTTGATGCGAAATTAAGTTCGCGTGCTGCAGTCGTCGCACAACTTGGGGACAAACTTGGTGGGCGAGCCGACCCCCGGCTGTTCGGATTGTTCGGACGGTATTCACCCGACGATGTTTTGGTTCAAATATTTGACGTCAACGGCCGCATTTGGGCGAGCAATGTTGAGCCGTTGCCCATCGATCGGACCGACCTTTCAATAGCGCGCAAGGGATTGCGAAGTTCAATGGCGCGAAACGGACGTTTGGCCACTCTCGATATAGATGGTCAGCGAATGCGGGTACTGACTATCCCATTAAGGACGAATGGCAAAGCGGTAATGGTCGCTCGGCCAATGGATGAAGTAGATGCCCAACTTTCTGGTTTGTGGCGCATCAGCCTGCAATTATTCGTCCTAGGTGTTGTGAGTTCCGGCGCTATTGGTTTTGTTGTCGCGGGACGGGTTGTTCGACCCATTCGACGGCTAACTGACGCGGCATCAAAGATTGCAGACACTCAAGATGTTACTCAGCCGATTCCCGCCGAAAGAGACGACGAATTTGGGCAGCTAGCAAAGAGTTTTAACGAGATGCTGAACGCTTTGAGTCTCTCTAGAGACCAACAGCGCCGCCTTGTTGCCGATGCCAGCCACGAACTTCGGACACCGCTCACAAGTCTTCGAACCAACTTGGAATATATGCAACGAGCTGACTCAATAGAGGAGAACGAACGTCAACAAGCTCTGGACGACGTCCTGTTTGAGTTAGACGAACTGACGGAGCTAGTTACTGAGTTAGTTGAACTCGCCACTGATCGGCATCAGATGGGCGAACCAGTCGAGATTGAGTTGGATGAACTGGTTGACGCGATTGTTCAGCGGCATAGACGCAGAAGCTCATGCCCTATCACGTACCAAGCAAGTCCCTCACGTGTTCGGGCTGTACCAGCGTTAGTCGAAAGGGCGGTATCAAATCTGATCGACAACGCAGTCAAGTGGAGTCCGCCAGGCCAAACCATCGACGTAGAAGTCAACCTAGGTTCGGTAGTCATTCGCGACCGCGGGCCGGGAATACCCAAACATGAACAAGAGCGTGTCTTTGAGCGCTTTTANAGAACCGAAGATGCCCGTTCTTACCCTGGATCNGGCTTAGGNCTGTCGATAGTTCGACATATAGCGGACAGCTTCGGGGGTCAGGTGCAAGTGATNGCTCAGAGTGGGCCCGGTACGACCGTTGAGCTTTCTTTCCCACCNGCGGTCGAGCGANCCGAAATCATGTGACCTGACACAGGACGCCACAACTGAAGCGAACAACCATGGCCANCGGTCCCNCTAGTCGTCGNANCNCAAGATCAAGGCNATGTTCGGCCGAATCGCCGAAGTATGTGCGGACCGAGACGATCGCGACGCGGTTCGCTCGATGGCTGATCTGTTATTAGCCGCGAGCCTCGGCGAGGACGGCCCGCATCCCGCGGGCCGCCGAACGGGCCGCGACGTCAACCGGGCCCTCCCAGAGCTCCGTCGAACACACCTCTAGGCCCAACGGTGCGCGTGATCCGATCTCGTCGAGGATGCGAACCATGTCGACGAGATCGAACTGTCCGTCACCCGGCGGCACCCGGTTCATCAGGCAGTCTCTGTAGTAGTCGGGATGTTGCGGCGCGATTGTGCCATCGCTCCACTGCGTGGCGAAGATGCGGTCACCGGGGAGACTGCGAAGATCATTCAGGTCGTTCGTTGACCGAGTCAGGTGCCAGCTATCGAAACAAAATCCGCCGTTCGGGCGATCGGCTTCGAGCGCGATCGCCGCAGCGGTGGCCGCAGTCTCGATGTTCGTCATCGACGGCACCCACTCGATGCCGACCAGCAGACCGTGATCGGCGGCACGATCGCACAGTGCGCCGAACCCCACGGCCGCCTCGGCAATCGTTCCGGTGTAGTCGCCGATCACCTGGAGGTAGCGGCACCCCCAGTGGTCGGCCATCTCGTAGGCGAGCGTCTCCTGTTCAGTGCAACTGGCGTCGGCACGATCAGGACTCGCCCATCCGCGGGCCACCTCGACGTTCGCGACCACCAGGCCGGTCTCAGCCAAAGCGCCATCGACGCGCTCCACCTCGGCAGGGTCGTCCTTCATCGCTCGGAACGTACCGAGGTAGAGACCGATCGCAGCGAAGCCGGCGTCGGCGGCAGCGCGGATCCGCGCCACGACGTCATCAACCCTTGGACGGCTGAAGTGATCCCATACGAGGTCATTAGGCCCGAGATCATGTGGTGTCATATCGCTAGTCTGCCCCGTTCCGCCGAGCCACAAGTACGATTGACTCATGACCGCCACTGATGATATGCCCGCGCGGGGCGAGGCACGGGCGCCCGGTCCGACGCTCCACGAACAGCTCCTCGCCGACCCCACCCCGCCCGACGCACCCCTACTCGTTGAAGCACCGGTCTTCTTGGGCGATGAGGACCTGCCCTACGAGGCCTACAACTCACCGACCTACGCCCAGGCAGAGTACGAGCATCTGTGGGGGAAGTGCTGGCAATGGGCCTGCCACGTCGACCACATTCCCGAGCCCGGGGACTACATCGTGTATGACGTCGGGCCGTACTCTGCGCTGATCGCGCGAACCGAGGAAGGCGAGATCGTCGCGTACTACAACGCATGCATGCACCGGGGCACGCAGCTGCGTCCTCCGGACTCCTGCGGCTTCGCCGGGCAGTTGAAGTGCCCGTTCCACGGCTGGACGTGGTCACTCAACGGCGACCTTATCGAGGTACCAAGTCAGTGGGACTTCCCACACGTATCTGCAGAAAGCCATCGCCTCCCGAAAATGCCGGTCGGTGTGTGGGAGGGCTTCGTCTTCGTCAACTTCGATCAAGACGCCGGCCCCTTGACGGAGTACCTCGGGGTGCTGCCGGAGCACTGGGAGGCGTGGGGCCTCGCCGACCGCTACATCGAGACCCACCTCCGCAAGCGGTTGCCGTGCAACTGGAAGGCTGCAGCCGAGGCCTTCATCGAGGCCTATCACGTGCGCGAAACCCACGCGACGGGCCAGGCCGGGGATGAGGTCACCGCGCAGTACGACGTCTTCGCCCCAAACGTGTCACGATTCATCCACACCATCGGCATGGACGGACCCGAGCGACCCGTGCCGAGAACAGAAGAGGAGATGCTGGCGCACCTGACCCGGAATATTCGCCACGAGATGGAGCCGCTCGACCTACCCGACGGGATGCGGGCACGCGACTTCTACGCCCGCCTAGCGCAGGAACGGATGGGCGAGCAGTACGAGCGGGACTTCTCACATCTAAGCGAGTCGATCACCCTCGACAGCATTGAGTACTTCCTGTTCCCGAACGCGTTCTTTTTCCCCGGGCTGACCTTGCCGATGGTGTATCGCTTTCGCCCTGATCCCGATGACGTCGATATCAGCTACTTCGAGCTGTTAATGATGCGGCCGCGTCCCGCGGACGGACCAGCGCCGGCACCGCCTGATGTGATCGAGCTCGACATCGATGATAGCTACACCAAAGCAGCTGCTCTCGGCGGGCTCGGGCGGGTCTATGACCAGGACACCGCCAACATGGCCGCTCAGACACGAGGTTTCAAGGCCTCGCTCAAGCGAGGTCAAACCCTCGGTAACTATCAGGAATCGCGGGTCCGTCACCTCCAGCTGCGAGTCCGCGAGTGCATCGAAACCGGACGGAGTTGAACCAAGCTGCTTCGCCGACCGCCAGCTCAATCCCAGAGGGGATCGGAGTCACCGAGCCGGCCGCTCGCTACCCAAGTGCCACCCATCGTTCGATCGACCGGCTCGATCTTCGACCAGTCGTTTCGCAGCGTCCGCATCGCGATCTTCCACGCCCCGTCGCGTTCTTCGAACCGGTCGATGTACCGGCCGTTGAATGTGTGCAGAAAACTATCGCCGTCGCTAGCGGAGACATGGAACGCGAGTACGTAGGTCTCCACGAGCGCGCCGGTAGCGTCACGGTCGAAGTCGATGCTCGTGTTGCTGATGCGGTGTTGGGTCGCGCTGAAGCGCTGCCGAAGCGACGCCAGTGCGTGATCGACGAACGTTTCGATAGACATCGGGTCGGCGCCGTAGTCCCGTAGCTCCGCGCCGGGATGGAAGCCAGCCGCGACGGCGACGGGGTCCAAGCGATCGATGCCCCTGCAATAGGACAGGAGTGCATTGTGGATCTGTTGAGTCACCTCGGCTGTGGTCATGTCCAGATCGTAGGCAACGACCGATGCAGAGTCGATACCGACGCTCCGCGTCGGAGGTCCGCGCTCATGCGCGAGATCCTCCGTCGACCACGAGGACGTGTCCATTCACAAACGACGACAACCCACAAGCCAGGAAGAGCGCGGCCCGTGCAACATGATCAGGCTGACCGGCCGTGCGCAAGGGGTTGGCCGCGATCACAGCATCGATGTCCAACCCGCCACGTTTGAGCGCCTCCATCTCCGCCTGCACCCCAGGAGTGTCGATGACGCCCGGCGCGATGGCGTTGACGCGAATGCCGCGTGGGCCAAGTTCATTCGCGAATGCGCGCGTCAGCGCGACGACCGCTGCCTTGGAGGCGCTGTACGCCGAGATGTTGGCCCCGCCGCCCAGTGCAGCGATCGATGCCATATTAATGATGCATGCGCCGCTCACCATGCGCTTGGCTGCTTCCCTCGCCGCGCTGTACTGCGCGCGCACGTTCACGTCGAGCATGGTGTGGACGAACTCGTCGGTCGCTTCGGTCATCGAACCGGTAGTGGGGAAAATGCCGGCGTTGTTGACGAGGATGTCCAGCGTACCGTCGTCACCGCACGCGGTCTCAATGGCGCGGGTGAGCTGCCCCGGGTCAGTAATGTCGCAAGCGGCGAAGGTGGCGCCGATTTCGCGGGCAGCGTCGGCGGCGGCGGGGTCGAAATCGGCGATCGTCACCAGCGCTCCAGCCTCAACGAGGCGTGTCGTGATCGCCCGCCCGATCCCCTTGCCTCCGCCCGTCACCAGGGTTCGACGACCCGCGAGGTCGACGAGATCAGGGAGTGGCTCCTGGTCGATCACGCCCGCCATGCTACTGAATCAGCTGGGCCAGTGTTTTCGCCAGCACCGCGTTGGTGAGAGACTGCATCGGTCCTTGGTGAAGGGCACAATCGAGGGGGAGACAATGGGAAAGATCCCTGCGGCGTTCGAGGACATCACCGCAGATTGGCTAAACGAGCATGCATCGCTCGGTGGCACCGTCGCGTCAGTGGAGATTGAACGGATCGGTGAGGGCTTCGGGATGATCAGTCTGATCGGCCGCGCGACGCTCCGCTATTCCGACGGAACCGGTCCCGAGACCGTCGTAGTCAAGCTGTCGAGCCCGGTACCCGAACTGGTAGCCCTCGCGCAGATGTACGGGTTCTACGAGCGGGAGGTGAACTTCTACACCCACGCTGCGTCGCAGCTCCCGAATGTGGCTGAGTGCCACCACGCCGAAATCGACTCGTCTGGCGCAGAGTGCGCGCTCGTCCTTCAAGACATGGGCCACCTGCGGATGGCTGATCAGGTGGTCGGCTGCACGCCCGACGACGCCCGCGCCACGATGGACGCTGCCGCGGCGCTCCACACCCGCTTCTGGCAAAACGACGCCCTGGCATCACTCACGTGGCTTCCCGCAGCGGACAACCCGCAGTACCGGGAAGCTGAACCCCAGTACCAGGAGCACTTTCCTGCATTCGCGGAGAAGTACGGCGACACCATTTCGCCCGGCGCCATGCGTGTAGCTGAGGACCTTCGCACCCGCATCGTGAAGCTCCAGATTTTGGCGGCCAGTGAAGAGACACAAACACTGGCCCACTTCGACCTCCGGTTGGACAACCTGATGTTCTCACCCGAGCAGGTGTACTTCCTGGATTGGCAGCTCTCGGTCCGGGCGATCGGTGCGGTGGATGTCGCGTACTTCATCGGTTGGTCGATGCAGAACGACCTTCGCCGCGAGCTGGCCGAAGAACTCATCGCGCGCTACCACGCCCAGCTCCTGGAGGCCGGCGTGAAGGGATATTCGCTGGCTGAGTGCGAGGACCACGTCCGTCGCTCGATGCTTGGCGTGGCGATGATCGCTGCTTACGGGGCTATCGCGGTGCCGGCCACTAACGAGCGCGGCCAACAACTACTGGATGCCATGGTTGATCGCGTCTTCAGCGCTGTCGACGATCTTGGCAGCGGTGAGTTTCTCCCGGACTAACTGAGCGCGGGCCGGTCAGGCNCGGATCTCAACGTCGGTTTCGCCGATCTCNAGCCACGCGTTGAGGTTCTGCCAGAAATGGCGGATCTTGGCTTCGCCGTACGAAGCGAAGATCACCNCCTGCCGTTCCTGATACTTAAGGCCACGCTGCACCTTTGGCAGGTTCAACGAGTCCTGCTGAAAAATCTTGAACAGGGGCCCCATCGCAGGCGCGAGTGACCAATCGTCGTCGACACCGAGATCGACGGGAGTCGTTCTACAAAAATCTGCAATGCCCACTCGGCCGCGATTACCGCGGGTAGGGGTGGCATCTAAATGGTGCTGGCAGGCACCGGTAGTCATCGGCGGGCCAACTCTGGACGTGCGAGTTTCGAGGATTTAGATTGGTGCACTATATGAATGTTTGTTCGAATTGGTGACCGAAGAAGTGAACGATCCACTCCTTCGTCCCTTCCAGTTCAAGCATCTGACTCTCAAGAACCGCATCATGAGTACGAGTCACGCGATCTCCTACGGCGTCGACGGCAAGCCGCAAGAGCGGTATCAGCGGTACCACGAGGAGAAAGCCCGCGGGGGTCTGGCCCTCACGATGTTCGGGGGTTCGTCCAATGTCGCTGCCGATTCGCCGTCGGTGTTCGGGCAACTCTACGTGGGCGACGACTCGATCATCCCGCACTTCCAGCAGTTCTCGGCGCGCATCCACGCCTACAACTGCGCCCTCATGTGTCAGATCACCCACCTGGGACGGCGCGGCTCAGCCTACGTCGAGGAGTGGGTGCCGATGGTGGCACCGTCGCGGGTGCGCGAGCCGTTGCATCGCAGCTTCCCCAAAGAGATGGACGACGACGACATCAGCCGGATCGTGGCCGCCTACGCCGCGGCGGCCGGGCGCTGCCAGCGGGGTGGTCTTGACGGATGCGAAGTCGTGGCGTCGGCCCATCTAATCGGCCAATTCTTCTCGCCGATCGCGAACCTCCGCCTCGATGCCCTCGGTGGATCCGTCGAGAACCGCACCGCTTTTGGGCGTGAGGTGCTTGACGCGATCCGAAAGGAGGTCGGGGACGAGTTCATCGTCGGCATGCGACTCTCGATGCACGAGGGCGGTCCCGACGGGCTCCACCGTGAGGAGTGTGTGGAGATCGCCCGTATCTTCGAGGAGGCCGGCACCGTCGACTTCTTCAACGTGATGCACGGCCGAATGGACACCCGGCTCGCTCTGGCGGAACAGAACATGCCGGGCATGGGGATACGGTCGGCTCCCTTCCTCGACGACGTCGGCTGGTTCCGCAGCGAAGTGTCGCTGCCCATCTTCCACGCGGCGCGAGTGAACGACGTCGCGACCGCCCGCCATGCGATCGACGCAGGGCTGGTCGACATGATCGGCATGACTCGTGGGCACATCGCGGATCCGCACATCGTCGCCAAAATCCGCTCCGGACAGGAGGACAGGATCCGCCCCTGCGCAGGGGCCAATCTCTGCACCTCGGAGGCTCGGGCCTGTGTCCACAACGGAGCAACGGGCCGCGAACGGACGCTCCCGCATCTGATCCAGCGGAGCGACCACGCGCCCTTGAAGGTCGTCGTGGTCGGTGGAGGACCAGCAGGTATGGAGGCCGCTCGGGTCTGCGGCGAGCGCGGCCACTTCGTCGTGCTCTTCGAGGCGATGCCCAACCTGGGCGGCCAGTTGAGGGTGGCGGCCACGGCCGGGTGGCGCTACGAACTGGACGCGATCACCAAATGGCTCGGGTCAGAGTTGGACCATCTCGGCGTCGACGTACGCACAGGCACCCCGGCCAACGAGACCGAGGTCCTGGCCGAGGACCCCGATGTGGTGATCATCGCCACCGGCGGGGCCCCGGACCTCAGCTGGGTCAATGGCGCTGAGCACTGCGTCAGCGTCAGCGACATCCTAGAGCGCCGGGTCCTGCCGACGACCCGGGTGCTTGTGATCGACGGCACCGGTGACCATCAGGCGTCGTCGGTGGCCGAGTACCTCGCCGAGGCGGGCTCCGATGTCGAACTGGTCTGTCCCGATACCAGCTATGGGCTCGACATGCCCCCGTTGACCCAGGTGGCGTTTCGCAAGCGGCTATATGCCAACGAGGTCGCCGTCACGCTTGACCACCGCCTCGAAAAGGTCGAGCCAAGCGACAATGGCCTGCGGGTGACACTCACCAATACTCTCACCGACGTTTCGGTCGACCGGATCGTCGACCAGGTGGTCGTCGAACACGGGACCACCCCCATCGACGATCTCTTCCACGCCCTGTGCCCAAAGTCCCGCAACGACGGAACCACCGACCTCGATGCCCTGCTGGCGGTCCGTCCTCAGCAACCCCTGCCTGCGGGTAGCGGGGAGTTCGACTTGTTCCGGGTCGGCGATGCGGTTGCCTCCCGCAACATCCACGCCGCTATCGTCGATTCGCTCCGCCTTGGAGTCGCACTGTGACCGCCATCTACATCAGCGCTCCGCCCAATCGGGTGACGCTCCCGATCGACGTTGAACCCGTCACGGAGCCGGGGCCACGGCTGCGACTCCAGTACCTGCGCGCGGTCCGCCAGCTCCCCGCGATTCGCGACTCGTACCACCAGACCCAGGACGCGTACTTCGAGTTCAACGACCTGACCGCCATCCACGACCGCCTCACCAGGGTGGCCCGTTGAGCGCCTCCACGATCCCCAACCCCAAGGAGAGTCACCAATGAGTTTCCGCGCCATGATCGCCCAGGTCGAGGCCCTGGTCATCGCTGTTCCGGCCGAGGGCAACGCCTTCGCCGAGGACGACGAGGAGACGGTGCTCGTTCGGGTGACCGACGAGAACGGTCTCTACGGCATCGGCGAGTGCATTACGACGCCGACTGTCACCAAGGCCATGATCGACATGCCGACCGTCAACTTCTGGAGCAAAGGGATCCGCGACCTGCTCATCGGCGAGGACCCGCTCGAGGCGGTGGCCCTCTACGACCGCGTGTACCACTCAAGCTTCTATCATGGTCGCCGCGGCACTCTGATCCAAGCCTTGTCGGGTGTCGACATCGCCCTGTGGGATCTGGCTGGCAAGCAGCTCGCCGAACCTGTCTACAAGCTGTTGGGCGGAGCTCGCTGTCCGCGGGTCCGTCCCTACGCGACGCTGTACCCAGGCGACATCTACGACCAGCCGGTCGCCGAGGTAGCCAAGCCGATCCGCGAACAGGCCGAAATCGCCAAGGACCAGGGCCTCCGGGCGTTCAAGGTTCCGGTCCTGTTCGGACCCGAGGTCTCTGACAGAGAGATCGTCGCCTTCTCTGAGTACAGCCGGTCGATGGTGGGCGACGACGTCGTGCTGGCCCTCGACTTTGGGTACCGCTGGTGGGACTGGTACGACGCGGCCTGGACCCTCAAGCGCATCGAGGACTACGACATCCACTTCGCCGAGGCGCCACTGCGTCACGACGACCTCGACGGCCACCGGCGACTCGCTGAAGTCTCCCCGATCAGGGTCGGTGGGGCCGAGTTCGCTGCCGGTCGCTGGGAGGTCCGCGAGTGGTTGGAGCGGGGAGGTGTCTCGCTCGTTCAGCCCGGTGTGAGCCGGGCTGGTGGATTCACTGAGCTGATGCGGATAGCTGAGATGTGTGAGATGTACGGCGCCCAGCTCGTTCCTCACAGCTACGCCACCGGCATCACCGACACCGCTAGCTTCCATCTGCAAGCAGCGAGCCTGACCGTCCCGATGGTTGAGTTCCGGTCGTCCCGGCTCAGCCCATCGCTCCTGCGATCCGAGCTGGTCTCACCGGCCGAACCCGAAATCGTCGACGGCTATGCCGCGCTGCCGTCCGGGCCCGGGTTGGGGCTTGAGTTGAACGAAGACCTTGTCAACAAATACACGAAAGTGGGGTACTAATGATCTCAGCAGATCTCTCTGGAAGCCGGACAATTGTTAGCGGCGGGGCCAGCGGCCTCGGACTGGCGACCGTCCGCAAGTTCGCCGAGATGGGTTCGACCGTAGGGATAGCCGACCTTGAGGGCGACCGGATCCACGAGTCGGCTGCCGGGCTCGTTGAAGAAGGATTGGACGTTTTTGCTGCGCCCACCGACCTCCGCGACGGCGACTTGGCCCGCCAGACGGTGCGCGACGCCGCCGAACGCATGGATGGGCTGGACTACCTAGTTAACATCGCCGGTCATCCGGTGACGCTGACGATCATGCCCGCAACCGATCTCGACTCCCAGACCGAAGAATTCTGGGCGGAGATCCTGTCGGTTAACTTGCTTTCCGCCTTCCGTACGTCGCATGCCGCTGCGCCCTACCTGAAGGAGTCGAAGGGCGCCATCGTCAACTGTGTCTCGATGTCGGGGTGGCGGGGCGGTGGCTCTAGCTCGCCGTACTGTGTTGCGAAGGGCGGGTTGATCACCCTCACCAAGGAGCTTGCCCGCGGGCTCGCGCCGGACGTACGGGTGAACGCCATCTCTCCGAGCTACGTGCACCCCGACTCGAGCAACTTCCCGCTGAAGTGGGACACGGTGTTCGAGGACACCAAGTCCCTGCCATTAGGGCGGCCGGGCACCGGGGAGGAGTACGCCGAGGCCTGCCTGTTCCTGTCTGCCGGGGCGAGTTATATCACCGGCCAGACTATCCACGTCGACGGGGGATGGAGTGCCTGACCAAAGCGACTTGGCGTTCATCTCCGCAGTCGACGCACTGGCGGAGTTCTCCGCCAGCCGGCTGTCGCCCGTCGAGCTAATGGAAGCAGTGTTGGGCGTCGAGGACACCGACGGCGCGCTCACCCAGGTCTACGCGGAGGAGGCCATGGAAGCGGCGCGAGCCGCCGAACAGGCGTGGTTCAATGGCTCGGCTCGGGCTCTTGAGGGCCTGCCGATCGCTGTCAAAGAGGACAAAGGTGTCACCGGTAAGCCAACGTCGGCAGGGTCCCAGGTGTTCGCCGACTCGATCGCCGACGCCGATGCTCCACCAGTGGCAGCCATGCGCGCCGCTGGCGGCATCTTCCACGCCCGCACCAATGTCCCCGACATGGGCTCCGCTGGTATCACCGGAAGCCTGCGCTATCCGCCGACCAAAAATCCCTACAACCCGACCTTCAACAGCCTCGGCTCGTCCGGCGGTGCAGCCGCAGCACTGGCCAAGGGTCTCACCACCCTGGCCAACGCGTCCGACTACTGCGGTTCGATCCGGCTGCCAGCCGCTGCCTGCGGCGTGGTCGGGTTCAAGCCGTCGCGCGGCAGGAACGCTGTGGGGGCCTACTTCAACCTCGACTGGTACGACCACGACGGCGCCATAGCCCGCTCCGTCGCCGACTGCGCCCTACTCCAGAATGCGATCGCCGGACAACAACCCGTCGACTTATTCAGCCGCGACGACTGGACGCCGGTGACAGCAAATCCCGCCGATACGACGTCTCTCCGGGTTGCTGTCTCTATCGACCTGGGGTTCGCGGCAGTAGACAGCGAGGTCGCCGCCGCCACTCTGAAACTCCCATCTCGACTCGAAGCCGCCGGCGCTGAAGTCAACGAGGTCGAGATCGGCTGGGGTGACGAGGTCCTCCAAGCCTACCGAGACCACGCTGCCATGATCATGGGCGCGTGGATGCAGCCCTATCTGGAAAGCAGCCGGGATCTCCTCACGCCATATGCGATCGCTTGCGCCGAGAGCGTCTACGACGTGACGCCGGCGGATTTCGTTCGATCCATGGAGGTTGAGACCGAAATGTGGAACGAGCTCGCGCCGATCATGGGCGCCCACGACGTCCTGATCTGTCCCACCACCGGGGTTCCGTCGGTCCCGCTCGATTTCGACCCCGCCGGACCCGACATCGAGATCGACGGACGCTCCGTTGCAGCCGACTACGGCTGGATGCTGACCTATCCCTTCAACATGCTCAGCGCGCTGCCCGTGCTGAACATCCCCTCGGGCACAGCCGGCTCCGGCGTGCCAATCGGGGCCCAGCTTGTCGGCCGACCCTTCGACGACCACAGCCTGTTCTCGGTCGGCGCCCTGGTCGAGCAGCTCAGCCCAACAATCGGAACGTTCGCCCGATGAAATCAGGATCGAAAAGCGTAACGACGTTCAATCCGTATGTCGGCAACCACCTGCCTCCTCGCCGTTCCACCAGTACCGAACGCGAAGAGATCCATGGTGCGAGCGAGCGAGACCGGTCCTTGGAGATCCGGTGGGGCGACGGTCACGTCAGCAGGCACTCGTACCGGTGGCTGCGCTTCAATTGCTTCTGCCTGAGCTGCGGCAGCTGCAACGACGGCATCCGGACCATCGACCTCACCCTTGTCCCCCACAACGTTAGGCCCTCCTCGCTAGAACAGTATGGGTCTGATGCGGTCACCATCGTTTGGGACGACGGCCACCAATCTGAGTACGGCGGAGACTGGCTCCGAGCCCACACCAATTCATCGGAGGAGCGGACGCGCCGTCGTAGCTGGCGTCCGGTGACTTGGAAGTCACGTCCCATCGACGACTTCCCGGTCGGCCAGTTCGAAGACGTCGCAAGCGATGACGAGTGCCGCTTGGAGATGTTCGAGGGCCTGCGTGACCACGGGCTGGTAAGGATCGACGGAGTGACAACCGCGATCGAGAGCACTGAGCGAGTCGCGAAGCTGTTCGGTCCTCTCCACGAGACGACCCTCTACGGCTACATCACCGATGTCCAGTCAAAGCCGGTCTCCAAGCTCGGCGGCGAGACGGCGATCCACCAGCACCCCCACTGCGACGACGTATTCCATTACACGCCGCCCGGAATCGTGATCTTCCACTGCATCGTCAACGAAACCGCCGATGGTGGAATCTCGTCGTACGCCGACGGCTTCGCTGTAGCCGAGTCGATAAGGGAAGAGGCACCGGAGGCCTTCCGTTTGCTCACCACTGTTCCCGTACAGTTCATCCGCCGTCGCCCAGGCCATTTCGACCTCCGGGGTGAGGGACGGGTGATCCGGCTCGACGACGACGGCCGGATCGCCGGGATCCGCTACTTCGACCGGTCGGTCGCTCCGCTCGATGCCGACGAAGACCTGGTCGATGCCCTACTCGACGCCCAGACCGAATTCATGCGTCGGATCATCAGCCCCGAGTTCCAGGTGAATCACCGGCTCGAACCTGGCGCCGTGGTGGTGGTCGATAACCATCGGGTATTGCACGGTCGAACCGCGTTCGACCCGAGCGCGCATCGCCGTCTTCGCACCTGCGTCGTCGACCGGGAGGAGTTCCACGCCCGTTGGCGCGAACTCGCCTACCGGCTGGGGCGCGACGACTATGACGTGTTCCTCTCGTCGGGAGCGGTGTGACCCCAATCCTGTTCATCTGCTCCGACGAGCTCAACCGCGACTATCTCGGGTGTTCGGGCAACGAGGTGATCCAGACACCGAACCTGGACGCCCTGGCCCGGCGCGGGACCCGGTTTACCGCCGCCTACACACCGTCGCCGATCTGCGGGCCGGCCCGCACGAGCCTCGCCACCGGCCTGCACGTCCACCAACACGAGATGTGGGACAGCGCTGCGCCTTACGACGGGAGCATCCCGAGCTGGGGCCACCGACTCCGGGACGCAGGCTACAAGGTTGCGTCCGTCGGCAAGCTCCACTACCGCAGCTCCGCCGATGACAACGGCTTTGACGAAGAACACCTCGCGACGCACGCAACCGACGGCGTCGGATGGATCCGAGGCCTGCTCCGATCTGAGCCGGCGATCCTCACCGAGGCCTGCGCCACCTACGCCCGCGACGTCGGACCAGGAGAATCGAGCTACGTTGACTACGACCGGACCATCACCAAGCGGGCCTGCAGATGGATCCGAGACACGGCTGACGCGGATCGACCCTGGGCACTGTTCGTGTCCTTCATGGCGCCCCACTTCCCCCTCATAGCGCCCAGCGACTTCTACGACCGCTACTCGCCGGCCGAGCTCGCCGAGGCGGCTGGGTACGACCCCTCCCAGTGCCCAGACCACCCGGTTATCGAGACCATCGCCTCCGTGCTCAACTACGGACACAGCTTCGACGACGAGCACCTCGGTCGAGCCCTAGCGGGGTACTACGGTCTCTGCTCCTTCCTCGATCACAACGTCGGCGAACTGCTTGGAGCGCTCGAAGAAGTCGATCCGGATGGACAGACCCTCGTCCTCTTCACCAGCGACCACGGCGACATGCTCGGAGAGCATGGCCTGTGGGCAAAGTCGTACATGTACGAGGGCTCGGTGGGGGTTCCGATGATGCTTGCCGGACCCGGGGTACCTGAGGGGTCTGTTGTCGACACGCCCGTGTCCCTCGTCGACTGCCTCCCGACATTCCTTCAGGCAGCCGAGATTCCGAACGACACGACAGATCTGGCTGGCGACTCTCTTCTCGAGGTGATCAGTGCTGGGGACTCGGACCGGGCGGTCCTGAGCGAATACCACGACGGCGCATCACCCAGCGGGATCTTCATGCTGCGCACACCGCGATGGAAATACGTCCATTACGTTGGCCATGCGCCCCAACTCTTCGACCTCCGGACCGATCCGCGCGAGCACGTGGATCTGGCGAGCTCCTTGAACCATGCCAATGTCCGACACAGACTCGAGCAACGGCTGCGCGCCATCGTCGACGTTGACGCCGCCAACCAGCGCGCATTCGAAGACCAGCGCCGAAGGATCGACGAGTTCGGGGGTGTGGACGCCGTTCGCAACTGGAGCGACTTCGGCTACACACCCACCCCGGTCGACTGAGGTTGCCACCGCTGGACCTGGTGCGGCACGCTGCGAGGGCTCCCCTCAACTTCCCCACTAACTCCCGTTTCTGCTCAACCTCACCACCTTAAATCTGGTGCCCCAGAAATGCCCCTAGACCCAAAAAACACCCCCCGTCGGTCTCGTTAGAGAATGGTGGTTTAGGCCTGTCAACAGGGGTTTTGTTTGTGGAGCTGATCGGACTCGAACCGACGACCCCCTGCTTGCAAAGCACCAGGTCAGAAAGGGTTTTGACTAACTATCTGTTCTCACTGATTCTGACCGCTTCGTGAGTTCCGGGGCCCCTGTGGGGCCCCTGAGAGACCCATGGGAGTAGGACGAGACTATGGAATGGTTCACGGGCTTGTCTTTGTTCATTTCCGCGATGAGACGCGCTGTGTCAGCGCCCGCAAAACCCACAACTGCAATTCCAAATCCGCCTCGGGCCCAGAGAGCAGCACAAATCCGGTTCAGCGACTCGCGGTCGGATCGGGTGTGCCGGCCATGTGGCCCCGGATCTCGGGCGAAGGTGCACCGGCGGTGCCCCAGAGGTCTGACAGCTCCGGAATCCGACGCCACACGCGAGGAACCCACGAGGACTCGTCGACCTGTTCGAGATCGGTGGTGACCTCAGGGACTAGCCCGGCGGGGTCGATGAAATAGGCGAACGCGTTGTGGCCCGGTCCATGGCGGCCCGGCCCCCAGCCGGGAGTGTGATCTTCATGGCGAAGCCGGCCCAGCGAGATCATGAACGCGTCGAGCGATGCCACCTCGTAGGCGATGTGATTGACCGACGTCCATTCGGCCTGATTGAACGCGATGGAGTGGTGGTTGGTGTTGCACCGAAGAAACACCATCTGGTGCTCGCTCCAATCGCTCACCCGGAACCCGAGCACGCCGCACCACCACTGACACGCGGCGTCAATGTCGACCGTGTTCAGCACGACGTGGGAAAGTGTGGTGGGGGTCGAGCCGACGGGTCGGGGAGCCACGGCCTCGACCATGGTGGACAACTCGATGACCCTCCCCTCTGGGTCGGCTAAGCGGAACCCGTAGCCCCCGCCGGGCCCCGCGAGGTCGGCTGGGGTCGATAACAGTTGGACTCCTTGGCGGTCGATTTCGTCAGCAGCCTCTTCGACCGCAGCGATGCTCGGTAGGCCGAGTCCAATGTGCTCGATGCCGTTATAGCCCGAGGCGTGGAGCTCCAGGCAGTGATGCTCGGGTCCAGTCGCTCGCAAGCAGGCTGATGCCGGGCTCTGGTCGACGATCTCGAGCCCCCATGGGCCACCGTAGTAGTCGACACTCTCTTCAAACTCCGTGGTGTGAAGGGAGACCCGACGCAAGTGCCGGATGTCGATAGCCATCAGTGGGCTCCCTGAGTGATGATCATGAGGTGTCCTCCGGTAGGTCGACGGGCGGGGAGAAGGGCTTGGGCATCGGGCCCAGCCGCTGACAGTCGACATGGATCAGGGCTGGCCGTCCTCGGTCGACAGCAGCCGAGAAGGCGCCGTGGAACTGATCGGCGGCCTCGACGCGGGCATAGCCGAGATCGAATGCGGCAGCAATTTGTGCGAAGTCGGGGGTGAACAGGTCGACCCCGAATCGGTGACCCAGGTACTGGTCTTGGACGTTGCGAAGTACGCCGTAGCCGCCGTCATCGAAGACCACAAGAGTGACCGGCAGTTGCTCCTCGGCCAGGGTGGATAGCTCGCCGAGCTGTACCTGTAGGCCTCCGTCCCCGATTAGCACCATGGTGGGAACCTCCGGCCGGCCGACCGAGGCGCCGACACCCATGGCCAGGGCCTGTCCGATCCCGCCGCCCCGGGGGTAGATGTTGGTGCGGGGATCAGTTATCTGGAGCAGGCGGTTGCCCCAGGCGGAGTTCGGGATCGTGATGTCGCGGACCCGGAGCCCGTCCAGTCCCAAAACGTCGGTCATGGAATGGCAGATTAGAGCGTAAGGGCCGATATCGGCTTCAAGCTGACCCCGACAGGTGGCGCGGGCTCGCCCAATCTCACTCTGCCATTCCGACCTTTCGGCGCGACCCCAGTCTGGTGCATCAAGTAACCGTCTCAATACCTGACCGGCTTCGCCGGCGATGCCGACCTCGCACGGATAAGAGCGCCCAAGCGCGGCAGGATCAAGGTCAATCTGGACGTGGTTGGACGGGAGGGCCAGACGGTACGACCGAGTCTCGTTCGAGCGAAAGTGAGTGCCGATCGAGACCAGGAGGTCAGCGGCACTGAGAAGTTCGGCACCATGGGCCGCGCTAGCGAAATTCCCTACCACCCGGGGGTCAGATTCCGGCAGGGCGCCCCGTCCGGCGTTGGACGTGATCAGTCCTGCCCCGAGTCGATCGAGGAACGCATCGAGCTCTGGGCCACACCGGATGGCTCCACCGCCGGCCCAGACCACGGGTCTCTCGGCCTCAGCCAGCAGCGCCAGGGCGTGCTCGATCCCCTCGTCGTCCGGCTCGGGAGAGGATGCCAAGTCCCCCCCCGACGCCAAGACTCCGGTGGCAGCTTCGTACTGGCGGTCGATGGGCCACTCAAGGCTGACCGGACCAGTGAGAGGGGCCCGCAGTCGGCTTCGGGCCCGGTCGAAGTCGGCCACCGGATCATCGCCGATGGTCGCGGCCCAACTCGAGCAAGCGGTCAGCAAACCGATCTGATCGCGGGTCTCGTGGATGAACCCGCGGCCAAGCCCGAGGTGAGCACTGTCGATCTGTCCCGTGACATGGAGCAAGGGAGCTCCGGCAGCAAGTGCTTCGATCAGTGACCCGGCCGCGTTTCCGGCACCCGTGCCCGTCGAGGTGACGGCGCAGCCCAGACCGTCACGGCTCCGTCCGTAACCGTCGGCGGCATTCACGGCCGCGGCTTCGCCCCGCGTGGCAACCCATCGCAGATCGCGATGTAGGGCCTCGACCAGGGGGAGGTTGTGGACGCTTACGACACCGAAGGCGGCGGCGACGTCAAGGAGCCGGAGAACGTCGACGAGGAGATCGCCGCCGGTCGACCGTGGTTCAGACATGACGACCGACTCCGCCCGCCACCTGAATCGATGTCCCAGTGACGTAGCCCGCGCGGGGCGAGAGCAGCAGGGCGATCACAGAGGCAACCTCGTCGGGTCGACCCAGGCGACCGAGGGGTACGCCACGGTCGCCGGCCAGCTCGGCTCCCCATTCCCCGTAGGTGAGTTCAGTCTCGGTCTGATCGTAACGCCGCCGCCACTGCCCGGTGTCGATCAGGCCCAACAGCACCGAGTTGACCCGAATGGCGGGGGCCAACTCAACCGACAGGCTCTTGGTCAGGTTGAGCGCACCGGCGCGAGCGGCCGAGGTAGCGACGAGGCCCTCTTCGGGCTGACGCGCAAGCACCGCGTTGAGATTGACGATTGTGCCCACCTCGGACGAGCGGAGGAAGGACTCGACCGCCCGAATCGGATGCAGCAGGCCGAAGAACTTGAGATCCAGCTCGTCGCGCCAGGCATCATCGGTGGTCGTGGCGTAGGTGGACCTCCGACTCTGGCCAGCGTTGTTGACCAGCGCGTCGACACCGCCCCAGCGATCGACGGTGGCGGTCACCAGGTTCGCGACCTCGTCGGCCTTTAGCACGTCGGCCTGGACCCCCAGCAGCCGATCGGGCGCGTCAAAGCCCTCGATAGCCGCCGCCAGACGTTCGGGATCGCGTCCACAGACCGCGACCCGGGCTCCCTCGGCGAGCAGCAGCTCGGTCGTGGCCAGCCCCACTCCGTTGGTGCCTCCGGTAACAATGATCGTCCGATCCGTCAACCCCAGGTCCATCAGATCTCCTTCATGGCAAACACACTCATGGCATTACGAACCCGCCATCGACGACCAGGGTCTGGCCGGTGATGAAGCAGGCGGCATCGGACAAAAGGAACGCCACGGCACCAGTGACGTCGTCGGGGACCTGAGGCCTACTGATGGCCCGTCCCTGGGCATAGAGCTGGTGGCGTTCGGGTGGGATGTCGTCGGTCGAGGGCCCCTCGGTGAGTCCCGGCGCCACGGCATTGACGGTGATGCCGTCGTCGCCAACCTCTCGTGCCATGGCCCGACTCAGGGCGATCAGCGCGCCCTTTGACGCGATGTAGTGGCTGAGCCGGGGCGAGCCGTACAGAGCGGCGTCGGAGGCAATGTTGACGATCCGACCTCGGCCGGCACCGCGCATGGCCGGGACGAAGGCTCGGCTGACCAGCCACGGACCGCGGGTGTTGACCGCGAGGATTCGATCCCATTCGTCGACCGCGAGCTCCCAGAAGTAGCGACCCCCGACCGCGTCGGCTAGCCCGGCATTGTTGACCAGACCCCATACGTCGCCGGCGGCCAGCACCCGTTCGGCCAGACCAGCCACCGATGCCTCGTCGGCGACGTCGACCGGTTCGTAGGAGGCCGTGTGGCCGGCAGCCCGGAGATCGTCCACGACGGCCTCTCCCCTCTCAGCCACCAGCTCCGCGACAACGACCTCGGCCCCAGCCGCAGCGATGGCGTGCACCATCGACTCGCCGAGCCCGCGACCTGCCCCTGTCACCACCACTCGTCGACCCGACAGCATCAGCAAGTGATCCCGCTCAGTCGCGGTTGATGCCAGCCATCGGCGACGTGGCCGGATAGGTCGGTAGCTGGGGCTTCTTAGCTCCCAGCATCACGATGAACAGTGCATCCGTGTCGCCGATGTTGCGCAGGGACCGGGGCGTGTTGGGCGGAACCTTGATGAGATCGCGGTAGCCCATGACCCGACTCGCCGTCTGGTCGCCGTCGTGAATGGTCACCTCGAGCTCGCCCTCGAGCACGAAGAACGCCTCCTCAACATCGTGGTGATCGTGTTCGGGTCCGATCGCCCCCGGAGGTAGGAGCATGTTGGAGAAGGTGAAGTGGTCGGCCTCGAGAATCAGGCCGTCGTTCTCATGATGACCAGTACCTCCCGAGCCCACATACCGGATCTGGGCCCTCCGGTATTCGGGACCGGCCTTGGTCTGAAAGGCGAGGGTGTCCCAGTCCTCCCGTCTGCTCTCACGGCTGGCGACCATGGAGTCGATCGCCGTTTCGAGATTGTTCTCGGTCATGGTTGGTGTCCTTTCAAGAAGATCTCGATCAGGTCGTTGAACACAACAGGTCGCTCTTGGTTGGCCAGGTGCCCAGCGCCAGCAACGGTGGCCAGCTCGGAATGAGGAATGAGCGAGGCCAGCTCGTGGGCCCGCCTGGCAGGTGTGACCACATCGTGCTCTCCCACCAGAACCAGAGTTGGCACCGTCACCCCACCGAGGTCGGGCCGGTGGTCGGTGGCCGCCATCGACTCGCAGGCCCAGCCGTAGCCGGGCAAACGGATGCTGGCCGCCATCATCTCGGCGACCGATCGAACGAGCTCAGGTGGCGCATCGGGCGACACCAGGTGGGGGGCCCGGGTTTCGCTGAAACACGCTGCGCCAACCCGCCGAAGCTCATCGGCTCGGCTCCTCATAGCGGCTGCGCGGTCGGGATTGGTGCCCGCGCCGACCGACGAGTCGGCCAGGACTAACGTGCGGACGAGTTCCGGATGACGCAGGACGAGCCGGGCCGCGATCACCCCGCCCCAGGACACACCGAGCAGATCGGCGCATCCGCCCAGTTCTCTTTCGATGAGCTCAGCCGCGGCATCAGCCCAGTCATCGAGACCCATTAGGGCAGGCGGATCGGGCGAGCGCCGGTAGCCGGGCGCGTCCCAGGCCACGACCCTGCGCCTCGCCCGATCGGCGAGCGAGAGCTGGGCCCGGAACGCGTCTGCACACGAGCCGATGCCGTGAAGGCACAGCAGCGCTGGATCAGACGAATCACCGTGGGTGGTGAACCAGGTCTCAGTCATCGACATTCTTGGTCGGTGTCTCCGCGGGGAGGCCAAATCGCTCACGTTGAGCAGCGAACACCGGCTCGAGCATTCGCCGCAGATGGATCACCGGTCGGTCGGCCTGGGCCAGGTGCTCGTCGCGGCGGGATTCTTCGACCGTCCGCATGCTTTCGAGCATCACTTTGTCCTGGTTGAGGACATGGAGATGGGTGCCCCTGAGCCGGAGCCGGTAGAGGCTCCGCCAGATGAGGCGCTCGCCGCCCGACACCTCGCGGAAGCGAGGAAAGTGAACCAGCGTTTCGTCGTTGTCGCGGGGCAGAAGGAAACCGATAATGCGCAGGTCTGGCCCAGGACCCGCGCTCGGGGGGAGCGGAATGTCGAGCCGGACATGAGGCAGGGCGCCGAGGTGCACATCGATCCAGTCGAAGTTCACTCCGGACTGATTCTTACGGGTGACCTCAAAGCCGTCGTCGTGATCGGTGACGAGGACCCGATCGTCCGTAATACCTCCCTTGAGGGTTATCGAGCGGGCGTGCAGGAAGGGGGCGTGCATGAGATCGACCAGGTTCTCGAGGCCCAGCATCCAGTTGGCCGACCAGGCCACGGTCTCGGGGAAGGTCGACCACCGTGGGTCGGTGAACTCCTCGGGCAACGCAAGAGGGGCTGGCGAGTCCGTACCCATCCAGGCCCAGAGATACCCAGCCTGTTCCTCGACCGGGTAAGCGACCTCGACCCTGGTGCGAGCGGCCAGGGAGCAGGCACCTCCCTGCGATGGCACCGACATGCATTGACCGCCGGCGTCGAACCGCCAGTGGTGGTACCAACACTGGAGCTGGCCATCGACGACATCGCCGATCGAGAGCCGGGCCCCCCGGTGGGGGCAGTGGTCCGCCATCAGTCGAGGGTGGCCCTCGCCGTCGCGCCAAAGAACCAGGTCCTCGCCCAGGGCCCGAACCGGTACCGGGTCGTCACCAACCAGATCGGATGTTCCGAGCATGTACCAGCGCTCTCGTACCCCGAGCAGGGGATCGCCCACCGGCCGGGCCGGTGGTCCTGGCCACGGGGACGGCAGGCGGGATTCCCGCAGGGCGCCCACCCCTGTGTACTGGGACAGTCTCCCAGCGAGACTTGGGTTGGCCACCCTCACGTGAACCTCCATGTTGTCCCGCAAAGCTTGCGTGGTGACCGCACCACGGCCCACGGCACGACAGCCGAGGATCGCGGGTTCTGCGGAGAGGGACGATTAGTCAGGGCACCGGTGGAAACGGCTAGCAGCTCCCACCTCGCCGCCAGAATGGCAACCCCGCAGCCCAGCACACCGACGCGCCGGGGTGACGTATGCGTCAAGCGGATCCCAGTGGCGCTACACCCCGTTTCTCGTGACAAACCGGCCCCCTGAACGAGCCTCTCGACTCTTCATGGCAGAATATCTCGAATGGGACGAGCTTTCGCATCGATCGACTCGAGACTCGTGGGTTGGTGCGCCGGGTCGTCGGCTCGGACGGCCGGCGGGTGACCGAGCAGTCATGAATCCGTTTCCCAACTCCTCGATGGTGATTACATGAAGCCCGCGCCGTTCGACTACGTCGCCGCTAGGTCCGTCGAGCACGCGGTCGAACTCCTGGCGGGCGGTACCGACGCCAAGGTAATCGCCGGCGGTCAGTCATTGATGCCAGTGCTCAACATGCGACTCGGGCGCCCCGAGCTGGTGGTGGACATCGGCCGCCTCGATGTCCTCAATCACGTCCGGATCAGTGACAGTGGTGCGCTCCTGGTGGGCGCCACCGCGACCCAGGCCCAAGTGCTCGCTCACCCTGACGTCAACCGCGGTTGGCCGTTGTTGGCCACCGCCGTCGCTAACATCGGTCACCCCCAGATCCGCAACCGGGGAACAATCTGCGGGAGTCTTGCGCACAACGATCCGGCGGCCGAACTCCCAGCCACCGCCATTGTCCTCGACGCTACCCTGCGCATCCAATCGTCGCGACGCATCCGGACGGTCCCCGCCGAGCAGATGTTCGTCGGTCCGTTCATGACCGCTCTCACCCCCGACGAGCTCCTCGTCGAGGCAGAATTCCCCCCGCCGCCGGCTGGAGCCGGTTGGTCGTTCCGCGAGTTCGCGACGCGGCCGGGCGACTTCGCAACCGTTGGCGTCGCGGTGCAGCTCGTCCGTCGCGATGGGGTGGTGGCCGACGCCCGACTGGTGCTGTTCGGTGTCGGTGGATCTGCCGCCCGGGTGCACTCGGCAGAGGAGGCCCTGACGGGGTCTTCACCCTCCAGGGTCGAAGACCAGGTACGAGCCCAACTCAAGGCCGAACTCGATCCGGCCGATGATGTCCACGCGTCCGCCGGGCTGCGGCGCGACCTGGCCGAGAAGCTGACGATCGACGCAATCGCCGAAGCATGGGCGCGCTGCGCATGAGTTTTAGGGGAAGCGAAGGGCAGATCCACCCAACCACGCCGCCACTGTCCGAGCCGTCTGGCTGGCATGACATCAGCCTGACCGTAAACGGCGAACCAGTCTCCGCCCAGGTCGAGTCCCGACTCCTTCTCACCGACTTCCTGCGACACCGACTGAGGCTCACCGGCACTCATGTTGGCTGCGAACAGGGCTCGTGCGGGGCCTGTTCTGTTCTGCTCGACGGTGTCGCCGTCCGTTCATGCCTGACCCTGGCCGTCCAGGCCAACGGCCGCGACCTGCGCACCGTCGAAGGTCTGGCCGGACCCGACGAACCCCTCACTGCTCTTCAACAGGCTTTCCATGAGCAACACGGCATGCAGTGCGGCTTTTGCACGCCGGGCTTTCTAATGTCACTCGCCGGCCTGGCCGAGCACGGAGGGACACCGAGCTCCGACGAGCTCGACGAGCACCTCGCTGGCAACTTCTGTAGGTGCACTGGCTACGTCAATATCCGAAAGGCTGCCCGGCAGGCGTTCGGGCTGCCCGGCCCCGAAGAGGCGAGCCGTGGCTGACGGCAACAGCTCTAGGTTCTTCGGCCGCAGCCTGGCCCGGGTCGAGGACGATCGACTCCTTCGAGGCCAGGGGTGCTTCGTCGACGATCTCGACATTCCCAATGTTGTCGACATCGCCTTCGTCCGTAGCCCCTACGCCCACGCCCGCATCCTGAGCATCGACGTGACCGCGGCACGGACCATGCCCGGTGTCGTGGCGGTATACGACGGGGCCAGCGTGGTCGACCGGATCAAGCCTCTCACCAACTCAGAGGAGCTGCGGGTGCCTGAGGGCATCGCCGCCCTCAACCCTGTCGTCAAGATCCAGCCGGCTCCGATCCTCGCTGTCGACGAGGTCAACTACGTCGGGCAGCCAATCGCCATGATCGTGGCCGAGACGCGCTACCTGGCCGAAGATGCGCTCGAGGTCATCGAGGTCGAGTACGAAACTCTACCCGCCGTCTTCGACATGGAGGCCGCCCTTGAGCCCGACGCACCGCTGGCGCTCCAAGGTGAGGCCGACAACATCGGCGTATACGTGCGCCACAGCATCGGAGACGTCGCCGCCGGCATCGCCGCGGCCGCTGCGGTCGTCGAGGAGACCTTCGCCACCCAACGATACGTCGCTGCCCCCATCGAGACCCGGGGCATGGTTGCCCAGAGTGACCCGTTCACGGGCGGGCTCATGGTGTGGTCGACCACCCAGACGCCGCACCGGGTGCGCGACCACGTCGCCGAGTCGATCGGCCTTTCCGTCGACGAGGTACGTGTCCAATCGGTAGACGTGGGCGGCGGATTCGGGCAGAAGGGAATTCTTGTCGTCGAAGAGCTGCTGGTCCCCTTCGCCGCCCACGACATGGGCCGAGCGGTGCGGTGGATCGCTGATCGACACGAGAACCTAACCGCCGACGCCCACGCCCGCGAACAGGTCCACCACATCACCCTCGCCGCCGACGCCGACGGTTACCTCCTCGCCGTCAAGGACCGGATCGTGGTGAACCTCGGATGCCGCAACATGGTCGGCCTGGTCGTGCCCTACAACGCCTTGTGCCACCTGATCGGGCCCTACAAGGTGCGCAACGTCGACCTCGAAGCCACCGGAGTCCTCACGAACACCACGTTCACGTCGCCCTATCGAGGAGCGGGACGACCCGAGGCCACCTTCGCCATGGAGCGGGCCATGGACCGACTGGCAGCGAAGCTCCGAATGGAACCGGCCGAGCTACGCGAACGCAACCTGATCCGGCCCGACGAGATGCCCTACCGCACCGGACTGCTCGACCGCCGCGGACTGCCGCAGGAGTTCGACTCGGGCGACTACCCCGAAATGCTGTCAAGGGCCGTAGACATGATCGGACTCTCCGAGTTCCGGCAGAAACAAGAGCTGGCCCGACACGAGGGCCGTCATCTCGGTGTTGGCTTCGCCCTCTACCTGGAGATGACCGGACTGGGACCGTTCGAAGGGGCCCGCGTCGAGGTCATGCCATCAGGTCGGGTACGGCTCTACACCGGCGCTCCCTCCCAGGGACAGGGCCACCGCACCGTCTTCGCCCAGCTCCTCGCTGACGCACTGGGTGTGAATCTCACCAACATCGACGTCGTCGCAGGCGACACAGCCTCGATCCCCTACGGCGTTGGCACCATAGCTAGCCGGGCGCTGGTGACCGCGGGCAACGCCATCAACCAGGCAGGAGGGCTGCTCAAGCAGCGGATCCTGACCCACGCCGCCGAGTTCCTCGAGGCCGAAGTTGCCGATATGCAGCTCGAGGGCGGCCGGATCAGCGTCAAGGGCACCCCAGCGGTGGAGTTGTCGCTGGCCGAGTTGATCCGGATCGTCCCCAAGCTCGCCGGAGGCTCCGGCAGCGACGGTCTCAGCGAGACTTCCTACTTCCAACCACCCAACTACGCAACGGCCAGCGGTCTGCACGCCACGATCGTCGAGGTCGACCCCGCCACCGGGCGGCTCGACATCCTCGACTATGTCGTGGTGCACGAGGCCGGCCGGATCGTTAACCCAATGATCGCCGACGCCCAAGTCGTCGGAGGAGTCGGCCAAGGCATCGGCGGCGCGCTAAGCGAACACATGCAGTACGACGACCAGGGCCAACCCATCACCTCTACATTCATGGACTACCTGATACCGGTTTCATCGATGGTGCCCGACATCCGCCTCGACGAAATCGTCTGCCCGAGCCCTACCAACCAGCTAGGCGTCAAAGGTCTCGGAGAAGGGGGCGCGGTTGGTCCGCCCGCGGCCCTCGCCAACGCGGTCGAAGACGCCCTCCAACCCTTTGACGCCATCGTCCGGTCCGGCCCCCTCTCGCCCAGCCGGATTCGCGACCTGGTGCGCGACCCTAATCACTCCTGAAACGGGCCGTCTTGATTTCGACCCTCTGAAAGAAACGATGCCGCCACTTCCCCACAGAATTTTTCTTTCTATCGCCGGAGGTTCGTGTTCGTTAAAGGGTTGGAGGACCTGAACTAATCACGCCACCGAACTGAGATTCATGGGCGCCGGATTAAGCCGTTGGATCTCTGGCATGGCCTGCTCGGCGAACAGCGCCATGCTCCGAGCGGCCTCAGCGCGGCCCATTCCGCCATACCGAAAGACCCCCATGATCTCGGAGGTTCCGAATTGTTCAGCCAGTTCACTGATCTTCTCAACCACCATCTCCGGAGTACCCCACGGATGACGGGCGAAAAACCCGTCTAGGAACGGTGTGGGGTCGGATCGCAGTGCTGCAGCCCGTTGGGCGTAACCCTCATAACCGCTGATATCGTCAAAATGAGTGCCCGTCATCTCATAGTGTCGTAACGCGCTATCAGCGTATTCGCGCATGTACCGTTCTGCGCCTGCGCGGGCCTCATTCTCCGATTCGGCACAGTAAACCCATAGCGCCAGTTTGGTGTCAGTCGGAGCCAGTCCAGCTTCGCTTCGCAGGCGCATAAACTCCCGCGCTCCTTGCAACGTAAGGTCGAGACTAACCGTGGGAATCATCAGTGGCTTCACGTTGATTTTCGCGATGACGGCCATTGTTTCAGGTGATCCCGCGGCGCAATACAGGGAACCAGAGAGGTCGCCGTCCAACTGGGGGCGAAGCTTTACGTCGTCGACTTGGAAGTGTTCACCGTGAAAAGTGCAGGCTCCGGAGCTTAAGAGTTCGCGGAGGATATGGATACTCTCGTCGAACCGGCCTCGGGCTTCATTCTGGTCGACGCCAAGACCGCCGTATTCACGTCGGCCCAAGCCTCGTCCCACACCGGCAATGAGCTGTCGATCGCCCAAAAGGGTGTCGAGCATAGCGATATCCTCGGCCACTCGAACCGGATTGTGCCAGGGCAAAACGATCACCATGGTGCCTAGGTCAACATTTTCGGTGACGCCAGCCAAGTAGGTGAGCAACTGCAAGGGATTGGTGACCATGGTGTACGGCGTGAAGTGGTGCTCGATGGTCCATACGCTGTCGAACCCGGAACGATCGGCAAGCTTCGCTATCTCAATTTCCTCGTAAAAGATCGACCGATCGTCAGTCTCAGGTCGGACGGGTACTGACTCACCCCGTTCAGCCGCTTCGTAACGATCCCAGTCCGCGTAGTTTTGACAGAAAATCGTCGCTCCGACTCGCATGGCAGCTCCTTACTTCTCGATCAACAAAAAATAGCCGCTGTTGCCGAGTCAATGGGTGGGAAGGAGTGCCAGACTGTGCACATGAGTTACTGCTTACTTCTCGCATTGGCTGTCTTTGGAATAGGCATGTGGGCAGGCAAACGACCCTCATCAGACACCCAACAGGACCAGAACAGCGGGACGCCTATCGAACTAGATGACCCGCCTTGGAAGCAACGCTTCGAAAAACCCTGGAGCTAATCCTTCGGCTACAGCCAAGAACGTCTCAGATACTGTCTATCGGCAGAGGTTCGTGTTTGGTTCGGCTATCCAATCTCCCTGAGCGTCCAACCAGCCCATAATCTTTCAGCGCTTACCCAGAGCTTCTGAATCGTCCGGGCAGGAGGCCCGACACGTCGGCACCGCCGAAGGTCGCGGACGGCTCACCGCCCAACGCCAGGTCGGCCAGGAGGACGCCGGCACCACGCGATGTATAGATGCCACATCCCCC
>PBHE01000018.1 GCA_002719335.1 Acidimicrobiaceae bacterium | reverse complement strand
AGGTGCAGGTGCAGGTGCAGGTGCAGGTGCGGGTGCGGGCGCAGGTGCAGGTGCAGGTGCAGGTGCAGGTACGAAGCCACCACCACCGCCGCCACCACCGCCACTCCGGTGGCTAGCGGACGCGGCGGAAAATGGCGCTAGAACGAAAGCTCCCGCTAGTAGAACACCGGTAAGTCGGTGACGAGGCTTAACCTTCGTTATTTCTTGCCGCATTCGAAACCCTCAGCCAGAGCAAAGAAGGAGCCAGTAACTGCGGTCTGGTCCGCACCGCTCACCGTGAGAGCGAAGGATCTGCCGCTGTTTCCACATGTCCATCCCGCGATGAGGGCGACACCGATGAGTTGGTCGTTTTCAGTTGCGGCGAAGGTCGCGTAAGAAGCTGTTTGACCGTCGACATCAAATCCTTCCTGACCAGAACCGGCAAGAGCAAATGCGAGTCCGGTGGATTGCTGAAGTACTTCGAAGGACCCGACCACCGACTCCCCCGGAGTTAGTGGTTCGTCGTCAGTTCTCCACAGCAGCAGCACGCTTACCCCACCTGCTGATGCCAACAACGTTCCTTCTTCATTGGTGGCTTCGTCGGACGCTATCCCGGTGTAGGTCGGTTCAATGGTCGAGGGAAGTGGGAAGGCAAACCCGTAGGTACGGTCTTTCTTGACTTCGGGGATGGTGGCGGGAGTGAATGAAACACTGCCATCGGTGTTCTCTGAGAAGTACGACTTCAGCGACTTCACCTCTGCGAGAACTTCGTTGAGTTGGTTTTCGATTTTCGATAGGTCGACAGAACCTTCCGCTGCGGCTTCGACTGTCAGTTGGATTTCAGTTTCTGTAGTGGTAGGTGCGGTCTCTTCGGAGTCGCTACCTCCACATGAGATAGCGAAGAGGCTTGTCACCGCTACTGCGACTGTTACTGCACGAAGAGTCCGGCACTTGCTGAACATCGGAAGTCCTCCCCCAATGACGACCACCAGCAGAACTGGACGGTAGCGAGGTGGGCGTTGGTGTTCAGGAGCGTACTACTCATCGACGGACACGATGTAGGGACTGGTTCTTAGCAACGAACAGCTACTGGAGGCTGATGGAAACTTCGTTGGCGAGAAGCCGCCCCTCCACACTCAGTTTCACTTTTCCCGCGACGTTTGAGGGCTCGGTTAGATGTTGGACTTTGTGTGGAACGAACTCTTGGGGGACACCTTCGCTGGTGCGGATAGCGAGTTGACGTCCTTCGAGTGCCCACGCATCTGGGTCTAATTCTTCGGCGCCTGCTTCGACGGAGGAGCCTTTCTCAATTGCTTTGATGAATCGCTCAGGGGTTCGCACACTCCAGAACCGTCGTTGGGCTATGTGGCTGTGCGCCGCTACTCCCAAGCCCAGGTACTCGCCTTGGGTCCAATAGAGCATGTTGTGTTGGCATTCATCTCCGCGGCGAGCCCAATTAGAGATCTCATAATTCATTAGACCCGCGGATTTAATCAGCTCGTCGGCGAGGAGATACTTGTCGGCTTGGTCATCGTCGTCGGGGTGTCGGTCGACGTCTTCCGCAAGCGGAGTGCCTGGTTCAACGGTGAGAGCGTAGGTGCTGAGGTGTTCGGGATGGAGTGATAAGGCGCTTTCGACGCTGGTCTTCCAATCTTCAATGCTTTCACCGTTGGCTCCGTAGATGAGATCAAGATTGAGGCGGGTGATGCCAGCTTCGCGAATGGTTTGGACAGCTGCGTGAACGTTGTCAGGATTGTGCTCGCGCCCGAGTGAAGCGAGTACGTGGGGAACCATGGACTGGACGCCGAGGCTCACGCGGTTTACTCCAGCAGCTACATAAGTCTCGAGTTGTTGGTCGTCGACGAGATCCGGGTTGCATTCGATCGTGAACTCGACGGTCGGAGCTAAGGGGAGTTCACGAAAAATACTCATCAGGGAGTCCGCGGGAACCAGATTGGGGGTGCCTCCTCCAATGAACACCGATGTGATGTCGGGGAGATTGATCGAAGCTGTTCTGGCTTGGGTGCGACAAGCGGCGAGATACTGATCGATGAGGTGGTCGCGATCGGTCCAGGTCGCGAAAGAGCAGTAGTCGCATCGTCGAATGCAAAACGGGACGTGAAGATAGACACCAAATCTTTCGGTTGCCTGGGCGGTCACTAAAACAGGCTTTCTTGTAGAACAAGTTGGTCTAACTCGAAGTCGCCTCGCTCGAGGGGGCGTCCTAGAAGTGGCTGAATGTCGAGCAGAAAGGTCTCCTCGAAACCCGATCGGCTGCATGCTGCGAGGCGGCCGACCATTGAGTGGATGGTGAGTTCGTGAGCGCCGTGGGTGAGCGCTGCTGGGTAAGCCACTAGATCCTTCCAGTGTGCGTTATCCAACATGGGGTTTGACCACGTCTCGTCAAGTGGGACCCATCCGTCTCTGTTTTGTGTCTTTAGGACCTGTCCTACTTTGGGGGTTAAATCTTCGAGGGTTGATTGAAGTTCACTGTTTGTTTGGGCTTGTAAGTGACCGGAGAATTTTTTTCTGGTGTCCACCGCTTGGCCAAGATTGATGGATTCGCTGACGAGATCTTCGAGTTCCCGGACGAGAAATCCGTCTTCGACGTGAGCTACGTACCTGGCGAACCAGGCGCCTTGCTCGACTAATCTCTGGCCCCCATTGGATCCTCTTGTAGTTCCAATCTTGGTTGACCCGTCTCGGAAGATAGCCACGTAAAGCCTGTGGGGATGCGAAAGGTATGCAGCCATTCGCTGGTCGATCGAGTCGCGCCCTTTTCGGTGCGCTTGATGCATGTTGGCGGCTGACACGTTGTCAACTATCTGACAGCGTTCGCATTGTCGTCCTCTAGTCGACGGTGATACGCAGTCGACATGGGTGGATCCTTCACTGGAACGTTCTACACGACCAACACAACGCTTCGGTGTCTCGACGTCAATGCGGAATCTCAGATGCAGATCTCGGGCCTCAACCAGCGCGGCGGACGGCGTCGCGTCGGTTTGGACCCTCAGCGACGGTTCGTTATCCCTCCAACGGATGCCGGTCAGGTAATAAACGCCGTCGACTTGGAAGGCCATGTCGCTATTTGGATGCTCTTCAGGCACCCAGCCGTACACCAAGCTCGTCAAGTCGGTCAGCTACCTCATTTAATGCAGTGTCAAGAATGCATGCAATAGTCCGAAGGTCATCACGTCGGATGGTCAAAGACGATCCGTTGAACTCTTGTCGTTGTCCTTGAATCATGGTCAGGAAACGACCCAATACTGCAGCCTCAGCCCCGGGTACTCGCGCTAACCGATCTAGGTTTATGGTGACTTGACGATCCAACATGGAGCCAGAGTCCTCATTGATTCCGTCACCCAGCGGAAGTAGTTGACCTACGGGAACTTCATAGAAGTGAGCGAGCCGCGACAGTCGAGGCACTGAAATTGCTCGTTCTCCACGTTCATAAGCTCCGAGCACTGACGCCTTAAATTCATAGCTGGATTCGGCCTCCACTTCTTGAAGGGACATGCGCTTCTGTCGGCGGACGAGGCGAAGACGTTCACCAACCCTAAGGCTGTAATTTTCGCCATCGACGAGGTCGTCGCTGAAGCTAATTTCGGCCACGTCCACTCCTACCCGTCTCTCCAACATCTGTGACCATAGTTCACGGAGAGTGGTTGTCGAGCAAGTCTGCGCGAAGTAGCGCAAGAGCGGAACCTGCGGTCACCGCCGCTGTCTCAGATCTGAGGACTGATGGTCCAAGCGACACCGTGGGTCTATCAGCAATCTCAGATAATGCCCATCCTCCCTCTGGTCCGATGTAGATCGTCGAACGCTCAAGGGTGAGTTGGCTGCCCCCTCGGTGGGCAAGCGTTCCCTCGAACATCGATAAGGCTTCGAGAACGTCGCGCATTTCTCTGATGATTGGAACTTTGACCTGTCGAGATTGCATCGCTGCTTCTCGAGCCACGCGAGCCAGTCGGCTTCGCTGTTGCTCTGACTTGTGGACATCCCACTCTACAACTGACCGCGATGATGAAAGCAGGTGAATCTCGTCGACACCAAGCTCAGTTAATTTCTGGACGATCCAGGTAGGCCGGTCACCTTTGGGGACAACGAAACCCACGGTGATCAGCGGGGAGGGCGCAGGCACTTCGATAATGTCTCCGAGTAAGGTCAGCGAATCACCAAATGCTGCTTGACGCCAGCGGCGGGCGCCGTCACTAATTGTGAGCGGGTCTCCTTTGCGGAGTCGAAGCACACGCCCTAAATGGTGGCGGTCTTCATCGGCAAGTTCCGGGGCTTCGAGATCTTGTGCAAAGACATGTGGCCCGTTCGTTCCGTCTGGAAGGGAACCCATGAGCGGTCTACCGGAACGCCGAACGGATTTTGCCGAGGACTGTTCGATCGCCTGCGTCCGCGACTTCCTCGCCTCGTTGTTCTGCCACTCGACGGAGTTGTTCTTCATCGTCTTTAGACAATTGCGAAGGGATTTCGACTTTGACGGTGACGAGCAGGTCACCTCGTCCTCTTCCCCGCCCTTCTAGCCGCGGCACACCATGCTCTCGAAGCCGAAAAATTTCACCCGGTTGTGTTCCAGGGGGAATTGCCAGTTGCACAACCCCGTCAAGAGTCTCGAAATCGATTCGAGCTCCTAAAGCAGCTTGCAACATAGTCACCTCCAGTTGGGCGCGCAGACTGTCGCCATCTCTGACGAATTTGTCAGATTCCTCAACTCGGAGATGAACGTATAGATCACCAGAGGGTCCGCCTCGCGGACCTGCCGCGCCTCGACCGGTGAGACGAAGAGTAGATCCACTGTCAACGCCTGCAGGGACTCTGACCTCATAGGACATGCTGTCGCTATATCGACCCTCTCCCCGACAGACGGAGCATGGTGAAGCTATTTCCTCTCCTAATCCTCCACACGTCGGACAGGGAGCGGTGGTCACCATTTGGCCGAGAAGGCTTTGTCGCACTTGGCGCACCTGACCGACTCCCCCACAGGCGGTGCAACTACGCGGAGAGGTTCCTTTCGCCGCCCCCGAGCCAGCGCAGTTGTCGCACGCTAAGGCGGTTTGTATTTCGACTTTTTTGTCAACGCCAAAGACTGCTTCATCGAAACGCAAATCGAGCACTATCTCCTGATCTTCCCCTGGAGGAGGTCCCGAGGGTCCCCGTTTTCTGCCACCTCCAAATGGGTTTCCCCCGAAAAAGTTCTCGAAGATGTCGTTAAGGTCGAAGTTGAATGGGTCACCTCCCATTCCGCCGCTGCGGAGGCCATCGTGACCGAATTGGTCATACCGGGCTCGCGCTTCATCATCAGACAAGACTGCATAGGCCTCGCTGATTTCTTTGAATTTGGCTTCGGCTGTTTCGTCGTTGGGGTTCGCGTCAGGGTGATATTCGCGGGCAAGTTTGCGATAGGCGCGTTTGAGCTCTTCGATCGATGCGCCGCGATCGACTCCTAACAACTCGTAGTAGTCAGTTGCCATGAGCTGTTTCAGTCCTCGTGCGGTTCACCCAGAGACTCACCGAGTCGGCTACTGACTACTTGTACTGCAGCCAGGGCCTTCGGATAATCCATGCGGGTTGGTCCCAGGAGTCCGATGCTACCGACCTGTTCGCCGTCGACCTTGTAGGGCGCAACGACGACTGCGCATTGGGCGAGCGGCGCGACCCCCGTTTCTGTGCCGATAGCGACGCTCAACCCTCGTTCAACCAGGTCGCCTAAGAGGCTCACCACAAGTAGCTGTTCTTCGAGTACGGCCAGAACCGACCTTACGGTGGAGACTGCATCGAATTGTCCCGCCATGTTGGCGGTTCCGCCAACATAGAGTTCTCCGGTCTGATGCGATGCAGGTGTCAACGCCGCGAGGGTTGTGGCGACAAGGTCATCAACTTCGGGTTGAGCTGTTGGCTCTACTACCGAAACGCTGCCAAGGGACCTGCCGACGAAGGCGCTGTTAAGCGCCGCAGAGGCTGCAGTGATATGGGAAGAGTCAACTTTGGCTCCAGCGACGAGTTCGATCATGGATCGTTCGATGGATCCCGAAGAAGTCACGACGACGAGAAGGAGCCGCCCGCCGGTGAGGTCAACTAGCTGCGCTGATCGGACGGTGGCTGGGTCGTGTGCCGGTCCAACAACCACTGCTGCGTACGCAGTGAGTTGAGATAGGAGGCGGCTGGTATCTGCGAGGCGTTGTTCGATTTGGCCTTGAGCGTGTCGGAAAAATGAACTGATTTGCCTGGTCTCGGTCTCGTCCAGGTGACCTGGCCCGAGGCTGTCCACGAAGTACCGGTAGCCGGCGTCGGTGGGTACTCGTCCGGCACTTGTATGTGGCTGCGCTAGATAGCCGTCGGCCTCCAAGCTCGCCATTTCGTTTCGGATCGTCGCCGCGGAAACTTCGAGGTTCGATGCATCGGAGACTGCGCGCGACCCAACTGGTTGAGCAGTGTCTATAAAACTTTCCACGACAGCTCGTAACACTGTCGCCTTGCGTTCGTCCACGTCCGGTCCCGTCCGCCGACATAAGGATGGTGTAGTGGCCAAATACTATGCGCGCTACCGAGCAGAAAAGAAGATTATCTAACCGGTACGCGTCAGTCCTCTAGACGTAATGCGGATACGAAAGCCTCATTGGGCACTTCTACGCGCCCAATTGCTTTCATTTTTTTCTTACCTTTTTTCTGTTGTTCTAACAGTTTGCGTTTCCTGGTGATGTCGCCGCCGTAACACTTAGCAAGCACGTCTTTGCGTTTTGCTTTCACGGTTTCTCGGGCGATGATTCTGCCTCCGATTGCAGCTTGAATCGGCACATCGAACATTTGTCTTGGGATCAGTTCTCGAAGCTTTTCTGCCATGCGACGGCCATAGTCATAGGCGGCGTCACTGTGGACAATGGTGGAAAAAGCGTCGACCGGGTCACCGTTCAGCAACACGTCAACTTTGACCAATTTGCCGGCTTGATATCCGGCTGGTTCATAGTCGAGGCTTGCGTACCCCTGCGTGCGACTTTTGAGTTGATCAAAGAAGTCGGTAACCACTTCGGCGAGAGGGATTTCGTAGTGAAGTTCAACTCTTTCGGGAGATAAGTACTCCATGCGGATCATTTTTCCTCTGCGTCCCTGGCAGAGCTCCATGACTGTTCCCGTGTAATCCGATGGAGTAAGGACGCCTATGCGCAGCATCGGTTCCTCTATCGTTTCGACTGTTCCCATATCAGGGAGTTCAGACGGGTTATCAACCGCGATTGTGTATCCATCGTCAGTAGTGACTTTGTAAGAAACTGATGGGGCGGTTGCAATGAGGGAAAGGGTGAATTCTCGTTCGAGTCGCTCTCGCACAATTTCCATGTGTAACAGGCCCAGAAAGCCGCACCTGAAACCGAATCCGAGGGCACCTGAGGTTTCGGGTTCAAACGTCACTGATGCGTCATTGAGTTTCAACTTGTGGAGTGCTTCTCTTAGATCCGGGTATTCGTCGCCATCTACGGGATAAAGCCCACAGAACACCATTGGTTTCGGGTCTGAGTACCCGTCGAGAGCGTCCTGTGCCGGGTTCATGGTCGTCGTAACTGTCTCACCAGATTTTGCTTGTGCCACGTCTTTAATGCTTGCGATGAGATAGCCAACTTCGCCGGGGCCTAGTTCGTTGACCGGTGTGATCGCTGGGGACCGTACCCCGATTTCTTCGGCATCATGGGCGCCGCCTGTCTGCATAAATCGAAGCTTGTCATTAGTGCGGATCCGACCGTTGACAACCCGCATTGAGGACACCACTCCACGGTATTGATCAAAGTAAGAGTCGAAGATAAGGGCCTGTAGCGGGGCGTCGGCGTCACCTTCGGGTGCGGGAATTCGTTCGATGATCGCGTCAAGTAGCTCTGCGACTCCTTCACCGGTCTTCGCGGAAATGTGCAGCACCGCGTCGGCGGGCAGTCCGAGAACATTTTCGATCTCACTCGCGTACAGGCCTGGGTCGGCTGCCGGAAGGTCGATTTTGTTTAAAACGGGAACGATTTCGAGGTCATTTTCGATCGCGAGATAACAATTAGCCAGCGTCTGCGCCTCGATTCCCTGCGCGGCGTCAACTAATAGAACAACACCTTCACAGGCGGCTAAAGATCGGCTGACCTCGTAACCAAAGTCGACGTGTCCGGGAGTGTCGATGAGATGAAGGACGTGGCCTTTCCAATTGACTCGAACGTTTTGGGCCTTGATGGTTATTCCGCGTTCGCGTTCCAATTCCATCGAATCGAGGTACTGGGCGCGCATCGACCTTGCGTCGACTGCGCCAGTGATCTCTAAAATCCGGTCCGATAGCGTGGATTTTCCGTGGTCTATGTGCGCGATGATCGAAAAGTTGCGGATATGGCTGAGGTTCATCTCGCACTGAAAGGTACCAACGTGAACCCCAAATGAGTGACTCTGTGGTCACAAGAAGTGCCATGTGAATGTCGGTGGCCTCTGCGTGATTGAACGGTGAGGTTGCTAACCTGAGACCGTTGTTATATGCCGTGGCGGAGCAGCACGTTGCTACTTTGGCACGATAAATAAGACAACATCACCTCGAATTGAAGCAAGAGAAGCACACGTGGCGAACCTTAAGAGCCAAATCAAACGTAACCGTCAAAATGAGACCCGCCGGGTCAGGAACAAAGCGGTTCGTAGTGAACTAAGGACTCGAGAAAAAGCTGTTTTGGCTGCTGTTACAGATGGAGAGCCCACCGATGAGCTTCTTCGAGCCGCACAAAAGCGTCTTGATATGGCCGCCTCGAAGGGCGTCATTCACAAAAACGAGGCAGCCCGGCGGAAATCTCGACTGAGTACCAAAAGTTCGTCGTCTGACAACTGATTTAGCGACTTAGGTGCGCTAAGCGGGCCACCAGGATTTCCATCACAATGTCACCGTCAAGAGCGGACTTGCCGCGTAGGTCTAGGTCCGTCTCGCTGAGTAGCTCGATAGCCCGACCGATTTTTTTTGGTCCCAGTCGGCGCAACTGAACGACCGCCTTTTTGGCTGGAAAGCTTGAGCCTTTGATGCCGAGATGCGCTGCAGCGTCTTTTTCATTAGATATCCCCGCGCCGTCGAGCCGAAGCATTCGCTCGTAATGTGTGTGGAGTGTCGCCATGATCTGGAGAGGGTGACGTCCGCCGGCTCTTAACATGCGTTGCAAGACCTCGAGAGCTGCTGTGATGTCGCCCCGATCAAGCGCGTCGGTGAGATCCCACGGAGGCACGCCTCCCTCGTCGCCCAAGAACGGCATCACTTCGGCTTCACCGAGTGCTACGTCGAAGCCGTAGACACCCTCAAGTGTCAACATCAACCCGGTCAAGCGGGCTACGTCCTCACCAAGATGTTCTCTGAGGAGTTGACGGGCTGTTGGGTCGAGATTCACTGAGGAAGCGTTGAAACGCTCTTCGAACCAAGTGTTGCGAGCCTGCCCGGTTCCTGGGGCGGCCACCTTTATTTGTTCACCGCCGACCGCCTTCGCAACCTCCAGGAGTTTCTTCGGGACGGCCCCGCTACCCCATTCGATTACCAGATCGGTCGTTGATGGCGGATCCCTGAGAAGATCAACTAGCGGTTTCAGTTCATCGGACTTGAATCGGTTGAAACCGCGCACGACTACGATCCGACGATTGCTGAGCAGGGGTGGTGTTTGTACTGCATCTACGACCTGGTCGATGGTGAACTCCTCACCGGTGAGCTCTTCTAGAGCCAGAGATCGGTCTTGCTCGCCAACCAGTTCGTCTATCCGGTCACGGACTGCATCTGCTAGGAGGGACGGCTCCGGACCTGAGAACACTTGAACCGTGACCGAGAACTCCAGAAACGAAACGTCGTTCACAACGCCGACGTTAGCTGCATGCTTGCCTCGGATCCGACTGCGCGTTGGTTTTGCGAAGCTAGCGAATAGCGCTGAGAGTTAGAAGAGTGCCGTCGAGAGTTTGCGACGCCAGTCAGCCGTTCGCTGATCGTCGGGGCTCATTACTTCGAGGAGGTCAACGAATCGTTGTCGAGCATCGTCATCAGTTTTTACCTGACTAAGAAGCGTTTGAAGTTCAGCATCAACTTCGTCGGATTCGCCTGAACTATCCGAGGTTCGAGCAACGGCGGCTATGCGTCGACTCTCCGATGATTCAGGTATTCGCTCTAAGAGGCTCAGCCCGTCCTCGACGCGACCATCTTGAACCAATAGCTCTGCGAGCCCGAGAACAGCTTCAGGGTGGTCAGTTTGTAAGTCCAAAGCCGCGCGCAGTGACGTCTCGTCCCCCGCTGCAACAAGCAGATCGATCTGACTTTCTTCTTCGGTAGGTACGAGGCGCCCTACGAAATCCTGCAGCATGGGTTCACCCTGAGCCCCCATGAAGCCATCAACCGCCTGCCCGTCTTTGAACGCCACCACCATTGGTATCGATTGAACCTTGAAAGCTTCTGACACACCGGGGTTTTCGTCGACGTTGATTTTGACGCCGATGACCTTTCCCTCGTGCGCATCAACAACTTTCTCCAGAAGCGGACCGAGGGTTTTACACGGTTCACACCATGGCGCCCACAAATCGATGATCACGGGAACTTCGTGGCTCTTTTCGACGACCTGCTGTTCGAAGTCTTCGTCGGTGACATCGATCATGTCCTGTCCTTTCATTCCGCGCAGTTGGGGTTCGGCAAGGAGAATAGATCCTAGGACGGGTAGTTTCGAGAACACACCGATTCGAGGAGCGCCGTGGTTAAGGGTATTGAGGAAATAGCGGTGACTGAATGGCTGTCCGCGCGCATCGAAACTCTCAGTGAACCACTTGAGTTTGATCTCATCACTGGCGGCCATTCCAATCTGACATACCGGGTGACTGACCGACGAGGTCAGCAATGGGTGCTTCGTCGGCCACCGCTGGATCATGTCTTGAGCGGGGCACATGACATGGTTCGAGAGCACCGCTTGCTTTCTTCGTTAGCCGATAGCGATGTTCCAGTGCCAACGGTGGTGGGTCTTTGCACTGACCTCGACGTAACTGGCGCTGATTTCTATGTCACTGACTTTGTCGACGGCCACATTCTGAGAGATCCCCAGTCAGCGAAGGTGGTTCCTTTTGCGCAACGTCGGCAGCTAGGAGAACGATTGATTGCAGCATTAGTCGCTGTTCATTCGGTGGATCTCGTATCAACAGGTTTATCTGATCTTGGAAAGCGAGAGGACTATGTGGCTCGCCAGTTGCGCACCTGGCTTCGCCAATTCAACGCTATGACTTCTCGCGAGTTACCTATCATCGAACGAGTACACAACGCGTTGGCGGACAATATTCCCGAACAACGAGAAGGCACTCTGATCCACGGAGACTTCAGACTGGATAATTGTCTCGTCACACCGGAGGGAGAGGTTGCGGCGGTACTTGACTGGGAAATCTCCACTCTGGGAGATCCCTTGGCCGATCTCGGAATCCTGCTTGCCTATTGGAGTGAGCTAACAGATGATTTCCTGCCGCTTGGTCATACGGCGACTACCGAGCCGGGGTTTTTGGGTCGCTCTGAGTTGATCGCGATCTACCAAAATCAAACAGGACGCGACACCGGCGATATGGAGTTCTTTTTTGCGTTCGCGAGTTGGCGTTTAGCTTGCATTCTTGAGGGGGTGCATGCCAGGTATGTCGGCGGTGCTAACCCCGAAATTCCCGTTGAGGTCGAGGTGTTCCCAGACAGCGTTGTACTTCTCGCTGAGCGGGCTGCCCACATACTTGGCGTCTAGCCTCCCTGTGGCTGCGGCGCCATGCCGGCGGCTGCACTAAGTTCAAGGCTATGAAGATCGATGGCGGCATAGGTGTTGACAGTGGGTTTGACGGGATTATGGACAAATCTCGCGAACAGGAAGAGATCGGTTACGACGGTCTTTGGGTCCCCGAGACGAGCCATGACCCGTTTACGATGCTTCCCCTTATGGCTCAGGCCACGGAAAAAGTTGAGCTCGGCACCAGCATCGTGGTTGGTTTCGCTAGAAACCCGATGGACCTTGCATATAGCGCCAATGATATCCAGTTGATGTCGAAGGGTCGCTTCACTCTGGGTTTGGGCAGTCAGATCAGAGCCCATATAACTAAGCGTTTCTCGATGGAATGGTCTAAGCCCGCTGCTCGAATGCGCGAGATGATTCTGGCGACCAAAGCCATTTGGAACAGCTGGAACTCCGGGGAGAAGCTCGACTTTCGCGGCGACTTCTACCAACACACATTGATGACGCCATTTTTCCATCCTGGCGAAAACCCCTACGGCGCTCCCAGAATGGCTCTGGCCGGTGTCGGACCGCTGATGACGGAAGTGGCCGGCGAAACTTGTGACGTGTTTCTCGCCCACGGCTTTACGACCGAGAAGTACCTACGCGAAGAGACTCTTCCCGCGTTGGAACGAGGTGCGGAAAGGGCTGGCCGTACTCTCGCCGACGTCGAGATCTCTGGTCCCTTGTTTGTTGTCACGGGCAACAACGAAGAAGAGCTTGAGAAAGCGAAGCAAGGAACTCGTCAGCAGATTGCGTTCTACGGATCAACTCCCGCTTATAGAGGCGTGTTGGAGTGTCATGGTTGGGGCGACATGCAAACTGAACTCAACTCCTTATCTAAGGAAGGTAAGTGGGTGGAGATGGGCAACCTTGTTGACGACGAAATTCTTGACGCTTTCGCGGTTGTGGGGGAGCCTGAACAAATCGCTGCGGAAATGAAGCAACGTTTCGGTGACATTGTTCAGCGTTTGAGTTTTTACGCTCCGTACCAATCCGATGCTCCACGTTGGCGCAAGGTATTCGAAGACCTCAAGGCGACTTGATGTGAAAGCGGATCTTCCCAGATCGGTGGAGATCCGCGAAGTTGGGCCTCGCGATGGGCTACAGAACGAGGCGACAATTCCCGTCGAAGAACGCATCGCTTTGATTGATGCGCTGTCGGGCACCGGTCTCGCTGCCATCGAAGCCGCTTCGTTCGTTCACCCCAAAGCAATCCCGCCCATGGCTGGGTCTGCCGAAGTCATGAAGGGAATCACTCGTGTTCCAGGAGTTCGGTACCGCGCTCTTGTCCCTAATGAACGAGGAGCTTTAGACGCGCTTGAGTGCGACACAGACGAAATAGAAGTTGTGATGTCGATTTCGGAAACACACAACCGTAAGAACATAAACATGTCTCCTGATGAGTCAGTTCGCCAGATTATTGATCTAACTGATTTGGCCCATCAGCAACAAACACCCGTCGAAGCGATCCTTTCGACAGCGTTCGGATGCGCGTACGAAGGCGATATCGCTCCTGAACGGGTCGCTCACTACGCGCGAAGAATCCTCGATGAGGCAGGAGTCGACGGATTGTCCTTCGGTGATACGAGTGGAATGGCAACTCCCAGAGTTGTCCTGGAATTGCTCGACGCACTCGAGGATGTCGGCATTAATGCCGCTCAAATCGGTCTTCATTTTCACAACACACGAAATACTGGTTTGGCCAACATCATGGTCGCGATGCAGCAAGGTGTTTGCCGTTTCGATGCAGCTATCGGCGGGCTGGGTGGCTGTCCTTACTCGCCCGGGGCAACGGGCAATGTCGCCACTGAAGATGTCGTCCATATGGTCGAGGATTTAGGCGCTTCAACCGGCATTGACCTTGAACGGTTGATCCACTGCGGGCATCTCGCCGAGGAACTAGTTGGGCGTCAGTTACCCGCTCAAGTTCTTCGCTCAGGTCCCAGAACCAGAACCGTTCCTACCTGACGTAACGGCTAGGCGACTACTCCGTCGGACCGCAAAAGCTGAATCTGTTCCTGGTCATAGCCGCACACGGTGTCGAGTATGTGATCAGTGTGTTGACCCAAGGCGGGTCCAGTTGATCGGATGTGACCAGGGGTACGAGAAAATCTTGGGATAGGAGCAGCCATCGGCACCTCTTGTCCCAGAATTTCATCTTCATATCGCTCAATGAGTTCACGAGCCGCGAATTGAGGATCGGCGATCATGTCGGGGGCCGTGAAAATTCGGCCGTAGGGAATTGCGTGTTCATCGAGTACGTCTTCTAGATCTTCCACGCGTTGGCTGGATGTCCAAGCCGAAATAATGTCATCAAGTTCTGATTGGTTGACCCCTCTACTCTCGTGAGTTCTATAAAGAGGATCTTCCGCAAGTTCGGCGCGGTTCATTGCAACACAAATGCGTCCGAAGATCGCATCGGCGTTGCCGGCGATTAGAACGTCTGCTCCGTCCAGGGTGGGATAGACGTTCGATGGTGCGACTCCTGGAAGCACGGAGCCAGTGCGTCCTCGAATATGGCCTCCGAGGTCGTAGTCGGCAATAGTTGATTCCATGAGGGCAAACACTGCTTCGTAGATAGCTACGTCGACCTCTTGCCCTTTTCCGCTCCGTTGGCGTTCGTTGAGCGCGGCCATGGTCCCCGTCACTGCAAACAGGGAGGCAATAGCGTCCCCGAGACTTATCCCCGCTCTGGTGGATTGCCGGTCGGGCCAGCCTGTGGTGTGGCGAATTCCTCCCATAGCTTCACCGATGGAGCCAAATCCCGGATCAGTTGCCCGAGGGCCCGTCTGACCGAAGCCTGAGACGTGGGTCATGATCAAGCCTGGGTTATCGCCCACCAAGTCGTCGTAGCCGAGTTGCCACTCAGCAAGTCGTCCGGGAGTGAAGTTTTCCAAAACAACATCGCTACTTGTCGCCAAACGTCGCACCACTGTCCGGCCTTCGGAGGTGCGCAGATCGATAACAATTGATTTCTTGTTACGGGCAATCGCTGGCCACCAGTAGCTATGCCCTTCAGGGTCACAGTGACCCCATTTTCGCATGGGGTCCCCACCGGAGGGGGGTTCGACTTTGATTATTTCTGCTCCGTAGTCTCCGAGGAGTTGACCGGCGAACGGACCAGCAATAAAACTTCCGAGTTCCAAGACTCGGATTCCCGTGAGTGGACCAGTCACGCTAACTACCCAGAGGGGCGCAATCGCCTTCGCAATGATCACCCTCTTGGGTTGAGGGATTGGCCGGTCGGTGTAGCACTCCTGAAGTGGGAGTGACGCAAAGCTCTTCTTCGTCGACGATGCAGTCAGCATCGACAATCATGGAATAGCCCCCTGGCTCAAAGGGCGGCCATAAGACGACGACCTTGGGTCGTTGCTCAACGTTGCGCGCAGCAGTGCGACTAACCGCGCAGCGCAGGTTTCCCTGATCGAAACGGAACGTCATGTGAGCGACGTGGGAAGTGCAGTCGTCGCTGACACTCAACAGGAAGCCTGAGTAGCCGTACCGTTCCAGTTCTGTTTCGAGTTGGTTGGGATCGACTGGGATGCTCATGATGGAGAGCCTAGGCGCCGTGCTTGACGCTACGAAGCTTGAGTTGCATCACCGAGGCGCACTGGTAGCTTGGGGTGCTCTTCGGGGCTATAGCTCAGTTGGTAGAGCACTTCCATGGCATGGAAGGGGTCAGGGGTTCAATTCCCCTTAGCTCCACAACTCCGACAGACATAGCCATGTCTTGTCAGCGTGTCTACTGGAATCGAATCAGGCGAATGAGGCCTTGTTTTTGAGTTCCCGTATGTCAGCGAGGCCACAGCGTTCCGCCAATTTGACGAGCCACCATGCCGCGTCCAAATCAAACCATTTGGACCCGAACCTTGCGGAAGTTGGCAATTCGTGATGGTTGTTGTGGTAACCCTCACCCGAAGATAAGCCCGCCAGCCAATGCAAGTTAGTTGCACTGTTTTGGTAAGGGCGCCGACCGAAGGTGTGCCCGACGGCGTTGATGGCACCAGAAAGCGTGACGTAGCTCAACACGTGAAACCCGAACGCTAGGGGCCCTTGCCACCATCCCAGCCACAGGGAAAGAAGCACCGTGGCAATCAGTAAACCCAACGGACCGCGATCAAACATCAGTCGGTCCCACCGATCAGGAGCGAGATCTTTCCCCCACTTCTCAACAGTGACGGGGTCGTTCGCCGCGCGCCGATACAACCAAAAGTTGGTGAGCTGAACGCGAATCCAACCAAGTTGTGCTGGAGAATGCGGATCCGCTTCCTCATCAGTGTAAACGTGATGTTTCCTGTGGACTGCGGCCCACTCTCGAGCTTTCACTCCTGTTGTCAACCACAAGAAAAGACGCAGAAAAAAAGCGAATCCTGGGCGAAATGTGACTGCTTTGTGGGCAAGCGACCTGTGCAGGTACGCGGACGTGGTCAGAGTCGAGACCTGGGTCACGGCGAAACCGATGATGAGGAGGATGAGTATCTGCACGGTAGTCCTAACTGGAAAGACTTAAACAGCATGCCCTAAGAAGAACCTGAAGACCATACCTGTGTCAGTCCGGTGCGACTTGTTCAATTCTGAGAGACTGAAGCAATGAACCAGTCACACGTCGACGAAGGTGCTGTAACGGTCGACTACGTCGACCGTGTTGCTGTGCTGCGGCTCAATCGCCCAGAGCATCTCAATGCCTGGAACTATGAAATTTCTTCTGGGTTAGATGCGGCTCTACAGGACTGCTCAAAAGACCCTGATGTTCGCGCAGTGATCGTCACTGGCGCCGGGCGCGCTTTTTGCGCGGGCGCTGATCTGTCGGGTGGAGGGGACACGTTCGACCCCGATCGAGACCGTGATCTCGAAGACACCAGCGAAGCGAGAACTCCCAAGCTGCTCCCCCATCAAGTTCCCAAACCGGTGATTGCTGCTATCAACGGCCCTGCCGTCGGGGTCGGCGCAACTTACCCGTTGATGTGTGACATCCGAATCGCCGCGCAGAGCGCACGCATCGGGTTTGTCTTCAACCGAATTGGAATGTTGCCTGAGTTGGGATCGCATGCGCTCTTACCGCGAGTTGTTGGTTTTTCGAACGCATCACGATTGCTGATGGGTGCAGAAATAATTGACGCCGAAACAGCGCATTCCATGGGCTTAGTCTCGTCGGTGCACCCCGACGAGAAACTGCTAGAAGAGGCCGTCAGCCTCGCAACGCGTCTCTCCGTCGCGGCTCCGGTGTCGATAGCGGCCTCGAAAAAGTTGCTGTGGAAAGGCCTTTCGCTGAGTTGGGACGAAATGCATCAGATGGAAGGGCCTGTATTTGAGTGGGTCGGGCGACAACCTGACTCCGTTGAGGGCATTAACGCCTTTCTTGAAAAGCGTCCTGCAAACTGGACTATGAACCCTTACCAAGATCTACCGAAGGAACTATTTGATTGATATGGCAGCATTTGATCACTTTGCTTTTGCGTGTCAAGACCTCGACGAAGGGGTCACCCGCGTCGAGTCTTTGACAGGCGTTCAGGCTGCGCCTGGCGGACCACACCCGGGGGTCGGAACTCACAACGCCTTGCTCTCACTCGGAAGCAACGTGTACCTCGAAATCATTGCCGTGGACCCCAACCAGGCTGAACCCTCGTCTGCTCGCCCATTTGGGATAGACGACCACCGCGGCCCTCGGCTAGCTGCGTTCGCGATTCATCCCGGTGACGGCGAAACCATCGATTCTGTTGCTGAAGCGATTCGAAACCACGGAACAGACCCTGGGCCGGTAGCTGCGATGAGTCGCGTGAAACCCGACGGTGAGGAAATTAGTTGGCGACTCACTCGGTCACACGGGTTGGGATTGGTGCCTTTTGTGATCGACTGGGGCGATACACCCAATCCCGCGACAGTCACTCCCCAAGGATGTTTGCTGACAGAAGTTCGTGGAACTCACCCTCAACCCAATGACATCACCGCTTTGCATCAGCAACTTGGGCTCAACATCAAAGTTTCAGAGGGCCCATCGTCATTAGAAATCATCCTTCAGACACCCAAGGGAACGGTCTCACTGTCCTGACTATGAAAGATTGTCGGTAGCAGCAGCCAAGAACTGGGCTAATTCGTCCTTGCGGCGCCGATCCAAGGGTGCGAGCAGTCCGGTCGGGTGGCAATCATTGCGATCGAATTGCGCTGTTTAGGTAGAAGCCAAGTGAACACACGCAGAACTTGTTCGGCCGGTTTGAGTAAGAGTTTCCGCAGGGTCCAGCCTCGGAGATCCGCTGTTTCGTAGGGCAGGTTCAGGCCATAAAAAAAGTTGAAGTCGTGTTTCCCGGTGGGATCACATGAGCGAATCGTTTTTTGAAATTCTCGCTCGGTCCAGCGATAAATGTGGTTGGGGATTGGTCCGTTCTCGAGCCCTCCTGACAGTCCCCCTTGAGCTTGAACCGCCTCCAACTCGTAACTGGAACTGAAACCCAGTCGAATGGCTAAGCGCATTAACAATGAATCTCGCGCCTCTATAGCGATAACACCCACGGAACACACTCGATACATCTCGGTGAGAGCCCGGTGAGGCGACGTGCAGTGGTGTAACCCATCAACGACGACTACCCAGGGAAACGACTTTTCGGAGTAACTCAAATTTTGGGCGTCTTCGTGCGCCCATTGATATGGGGCTAAATGTCCGGACGCTTCCACTGAATCAAGATTCGTAATTGTGACCTGCTCGAATCCCAATCTTTGAAACAAGTCTCGCTCGGCTCGCCCACCGGCAACTACAAGCAGTTCGTCTGAACGTTTGACTCGTCCTTTTGTCATGAGGTCCACCAAGACCTCGGTCACAAAGGGGGTGCGCACCAGCCAGACGCTACACCGACCAATTTGTTGCACCTAGGGGTACACATATGAACCATCCTTAAGGGTTACCCTCGGCATTCGGTAATCATTTTGCGCTGAGGAACCTCGTTGTCTTCTCGTCACACCCCCCTCATCACACCAATCATCGTTCTTTCGCTCACGCTTGCTGCTTGTAGCGGTGGAGGAACAAGTTTGCTTCCGCGTCTCGGCGCGCCCGAAACCACTTCGACCTCGCCCCCTGCAACAACGACAACGATGGCGGTGAGCTCCACGACGACCTCGCCCCCTGCAACGACGACAACAACCGAAGCTCCACCGGCTCCCGTCGCTCAATTCACCGGCGAAGAAACAGTCGAACTAATTACCCGACCCGCATTCCTCGTCAAAATCGATAATCATCAGCTTGCTCGGCCTCAGTGGGGTATCAATCAAGCCGACGTGGTGTTCGAAGAGTTGGTTGAGGCCAACATGACGCGGTTTGCCGCGATCTTCCATAGTCGCAATGTCCCAGATATTGGGCCTGTGCGCTCAGCAAGAACCGGCGACTTTGACCTTCTCGCGAACCTCAACACGCCGTTGTTCGGCAACTCTGGTGGGAATCCGACCGTCATGCGATTACTCGATGAAGTTGACATGGTGCTGGTGGGCGACACCAGCGTTGGGCGGGCAGCCTACAGACGAATTGAAGAGAAAGAAGCGCCTCACAATTTGTTGACGAGCACCGGCGAGATCTACGCGGCCGCCGATGGTCGGGGCGGAACTCCACCGCAAATGTTTTCCTATAGGTCTAAAGGAGACCCCCTACCTCCTTCAGCGCAACAAATTGTGGGCGTCGACATTGACTACGGCGGCTACCAAATTACGTACCGATGGGATGACGCCTTACAGGGATGGGCTCGCACCCAAGAAGACACCGATCACGTTGACCACGATGGGGTACAGATTGCACCGGAGAATGTGATCGTTCAGTTCGTGAAATATGGTCAAAGTGTCGCCTACGCCGGATCCCCGGAGGTGAAGATCGTCGGTCGAGGGGAGGCGTGGGTGCTAACCAAAGGTCACCTGATCGAGGCAACGTGGAATCGGCCCACTTCGACCGACATCACAGAGTTCCGCGATGTGGACGGGGCGACGGTGCAATTGACGCCGGGCCGAACGTGGATCGCTTTGCCCCGCGCAGAAACCGCCTCAGTGATCGAAACGAGTCAGGGATAACCCGAAGTTGCGTTTAATCCTCGTTGCCGTCGTAAATTTCTCGCCAATCGAGTTGGTCGTCTTTAGGTAAGTGATTGTTAAGAATGGCGAGAGCTTCTCGCAACTGGTCGCAGCGCTCGGAACCTATCTCAATCCAATGTTCACTATCCAACCGGTCGGTAAGTTGTTCAACGCGCTGCCGTCCTTCGTAACATTTCGACGTCGCGCGGTCTTCATCGTCCAACCACCCTTTCGTACGTAGCCTGAACCGCGCTTGCTTCACCGCTTCGGTTGTCCATCCTGCTTCATCATGGATCCATTGAGCCGGAGCTTCGTCAACTGCTACTTGAGTGATGACCGACTGGCAACCATCAAGTCCTTCTATTGCGAGGGCCATGAGATGACACCCGCTTCGATGCTCGCGCAACACGGTGCATCCGTGCCACAACGCCAAGTGAGGAATGTGTGGCCAGCGACGAGCGTTCCAACCAGCGAAGAGTGTCCTTCCCGTTCCATCGATGGCTTCAACAGCTTTTCGTGTGATCTCAGCCGCAATGGAAACTTCAGGGCCGTCGATCAACCCGGCAAGTTCTCGCTGAAGTGCCCGGTCCATACCCCGATATCTCGCGTCGAGGATTACTTCAGGGGTCGAATAATTCCAGGCGTCAGGTATCGCTCGGTGGATTCGTTGAGGGGCGTAATAGAAAACCAGTGACTGTACGGCTTCTGGAGAAATAGTTCCAAGTGGAGCCACTCGGGTCGCGAAATAATTCATGAAGAAACCTTTCAGACCGACATCAGTCGCTTCTTCGCGAACTTCGGGAGCCCAGTAACAAAGCTGGTGGTAACGCTCTACCGATTCCCACATTTGGCGCGCAAGTGAGTTCACGACTGGCGACTCAATACCTCAGACGCCAACAGCTCTAATTCCTCAGTCCAATTGGGCGGCGGAGTGACTGGGCGGAGCAAGAACTTAGAGTAACCAGCGTCTATCCAGGCGTCGATCGTTTCCAAAAGCGCGTTCCTTGAACTCGGTACCAATTTATTGGGATCAACATCGGGTCGCCGTTGAACAAGAGCATCGCGAGCAGCTACCGAAAGAGAACCCCGGCTGTAGGTCAGATTCACACCGAAATGTTCCGGATCTATGGTTCTGTTGAATTCACTCGCAGCGGCTTCGACGAGCAGTTTTCTCTCTGCTCCTTCGTCAGGTGTCGACAGGCCCGGTATGTACCCGTCCCCAATTTGGCCAGCCCGACGGAGAGCTCCTCTAAGGGTGCCGCCGAACCATAGTTCCAGTGGCTTTTGCACAGGGAGGGGATCGATCGAAGCTTCTGAGAGTTCGAAGAAAGTTCCTGAGTGGTTGACTGTCTCGCCCTTCCATAAACGCCGCATGAGGGGAACCATTTCATCCAACATCGAGCCCCGTTCCGCAGACATCACACCTTGAGCGGCAACTTCACGCGCATCAGGAAGACCAAGGACTGCTATTAGCAGGAGCCGCCCCGCCGACAGTCGGTCGAGCTGCGCGAGTTCGCGTGCCAGTCGGACCGGTGCCCTGCCCGGAAATGCAACATGACTCCCGATCTTGAGTCGTTCCGTTGAGCTGGCAGCGTAGGCGAGAGCCACAAGGGGGTCGAAGGAGCCCGTCAACATGGTCTCGGGAAGCCACACCGAATCAAAATTCAGTCTCTCGAGGTCGTGGCATAGTCCCGGAAATTCCTCGATAGGTAGATCGGCTGTTCCGCGGCATGTGAAACCGAACCGTATTTTCATCAGGCCTCCGTCAGCGTCGTCACCGCGGCGCTATACATAGTGTGAAGAGCTTCGCGCACTGACGCCTCAGAAAAGAGTGCCTTCCAACCTTGTTCGCTGAGGACGTCGGAGATGCATACCGAGCTGGCGAACGCTACGCCTCGCAGCTCACACACCGCCATCAGTGCCGCTGCCTCCATCTCCACCGCGAGTACGCCAGCGTCTCGGTGGAACCGTAATTCTGCGACAGTCTCTCGAAAGGGTGCATCAGTGGTCCAAACTGATCCCCTCCTACCAAGGGCGTCCCCGAATGACGCCTCGAGGCGCGCCGTGAGCTGTGCATCGGGTCTGACAGCAACGTCGGACGGTAAGTAGTGGTACGAAGTTCCGTCGTCGCGAATCGCACCATGAATCGAAATAATTTGTCCTGGAGATAGATCGGTCTGAAGGCCGCCTGCGGTCCCCACGGAGACAATTTGATTGACGCCCGACGCGATGAGGGTCTCAGCGACAACTGCTGCCACGGGGGCGCCGATCCCGAAATCGCCCGCGAGAACTACTCGACCTTGAGTCGCGCCGATGGAATGGTATGAGCCGGGCGCCCCAAAGTCGAGAACTTGAAGATCATGAAGTTCGAGAAGTCGTCTATGTAAGGGTCGGTCGTAGACCAATATGGCTGCTTTGGCGTGCCAGTTAGCCGGATCGAAACGATTCTGTAAGGCCCAATCCTCAAGTACAGCTTGCGGCGAGATGATGTCCGTCGAGGAATGTTTCAAAGGGAAAACAGGGACATTCACAGCCACAGCTTGGCAGGTCCGCTGCACCGACGGGCGTCAGTTGTTTTAGTCACCTGGAACTGAAAAGAGTCCGACGGGTGATTTCGTGACCTATGCCGAGTCAGCTCGCGGGGATTCCGTCGCCATCAAAACTGATCTTAGGAACGTCAGACCAAAGACGTTCAATGTCGTAGAAAGAACGGGTTTCTTCATAGAAAACGTGAACCACAAATAAACCAAAGTCGAGGAGTATCCATGTCGCGTCTTCCAATCCTTCGATTCGCCGCGGGCCCTCACCTCCAGCCTCTTTGACGGCTTCTTCTACATGTTCCGCTATCCGCCGAACTTGTCGCATATTGGATGCGCTTGTAACTACAAACCAGTCAGTGATACCTAAAACGTCACCTACAGCGAGCGCTATAACATCCGTGGCTTGGAGGTCCGCTGCACCGCGCGCCGCCGCTAACAGTAGCGCCGGCAACATTTCTGGGTCCGAACGGTGGTTCATCGTTGAGCATCCTCGCATCTTCCCTCGCTTGGAGCCAGGATCGTCGTTTCAGATCTACGACCACTCAAGTCCGTGGCGGTCGATATAGCTTCGAATTGCAGCCGGCACGCTGTCGTGAGTTGAGGTTCCGTCACCCACCAGATGCCTAACTCCGGAACTCGAAATATTTAATGACTCAGCTTTCACTCGATGCAGGCGCCAACCGGTCAGTTCAGGCCATGGATAGCCGGGCCGGTCCAGCACAGCGACCTCCACGAGCTCACGAAGTTCATCCGAACGCTCCCATGTGTCTAGTCCTGCAGCAGCATCTGCTCCGACGACCAGGATCACTTCATCACCTCGGTCTCGTAATTCGTTAACGGTTTCTATTGTGTAGCTCGGACCCCCGCGCGATATCTCTAAATCGCTCACCTCAATACCTTCGAACTCTTCCACCAACAGCCGGACCATAGCCAAGCGATGATGGGAATCTGTTATGTGCCGTTGCGTCGACTTTTGCCACGGATCGTTAGCGACAACAAGGATGACTCGATCTAGTCGAAGAGCGCTTTGGACCGCCACCGCTGCTAACAAATGACCTGTATGGGGTGGATCGAAGCTGCCACCGAATAACCCGATTCGCTGACCCATGCACACAGTTTAGAGGCCTAGTGATTAGCATCTCCTGATTCCATGCACTATTGTGGTTTGGTCTGCGATTCGGCCAAGCCCCTGACCGGCGTTTGGCGGGAGTATTTATATCGCAGCGCCAACCTGACCATTAGTTACAGAGGACGCTCCTTCACGGCGCTGCCTCAACCAAGAACCAGCGAGAAAGATCGCAGAACAACCAACAACATGCCCCTGAGGTTTCAGACGGCAACGTAAATCGGTCCCTCTTATGCGGAGGTACCACGACTCGCAGGCCCCCCTCGAGTCAACGAGACCCGGTCCCCCGCCGGTGGAGATGAAGAATAATGAGTGATTCCGTAGGCCAGTATCTAAACGAAATTGGTGCAGTGGCCTTACTGACAGCCGACGACGAAAAGATGTTGTCGAAGACAATAGAACGCGGGCGAGATGCTCGGGTGACCTTAGAGAGTGAAGAACAATTAACTACAGCGGAACGTCGCTCCCTGCGTGTTGAGGTCCGTGAAGCTGCTGCTGCTCGCGATCGTTTCATTCGAGCCAACTTGCGACTCGTGGTGTCCATCGCTCGCCGCTATCCGCTCCCCCCTGCCATGGAGCTCCTCGACCTCATCCAGGAAGGAAACCTCGGCTTGGAACACGCCGTGGAGAAGTTTGACTGGCGTAGAGGTTTCAAGTTTTCGACATATGCCACGTTCTGGATTCGGCAGTCCATAGGTCGAGCCCTGGATCAAAAAGCGAGCCTGATTCGTCTGCCTAGCGACCGGTCAGCAAGCCTTCGCGCTGCGCTGCGCCACAGCGGCGGAGACAGCGACGGGCTCGACGACGAAAACGCATGGCTCCAGCGCATTAGCACTCCGACTTCCCTTGACAAAAACATCGGAGACGACGGTGACAGCACGTTGGTGGATCTCATCGGCGACGATGCGCCAAGCCCTGAAGATCACGCTCTAGAGAATGATCGGAAGGAAATGATCCGGGGACTTCTAGATCGTCTGGATCCAAGGGCGCAGTTGGCGGTAGCCCGCCGATTTGGTTTGATCGACGGTGAAAGCCACAGCTATCGGGAAGTCGGCGAGGAACTTGGAGTGACCGCTGAGGCAGCCCGACGGCTCGTAAAACGAGCAGTAGACGAACTTCGAGAGGACGCTCTAGTCATCGTCGCTTAACGGGTATCAACACCTAAACGCGAATCTTCTTTGGCATAACAGTTCCTAAACCTGCACACTTAATACCGTGACCACCACTTGGCATCCCGGTTCCTGGAATGAGTGCCCAGCGGGCCAACAACCCGAATGGCCTGAACTCGGCGCTTTAGATGAGGCATTACATGAACTTGAAGCGCGTCCCCCACTCGTTTTCGCGGGTGAAGCACGTCGCCTAACAGATCAGCTCGCGCGGGTGGCCAAGGGCCAAGCAGTAGTTCTGCAAGCGGGCGACTGTGCTGAGTCTTTCGATCTAAGCAGCGCTGACGCTATACGTGACAGGTTGAAAGTCATTCTCCAGATGGCGGTAGTGCTTCAATACTCCGCTGGTTTGCCTGTGGTGAAGGTGGGACGCATAGCCGGTCAGTTTGCGAAACCTCGATCATCAGGTACCGAAACACGTGACGGCTCGACTCTCCCTAGTTTCCGTGGCCACATAATCAACGACATTACGTTTGATAAAGATTCCCGCAGACCTGATCCCAAGCGATTACTTCAGGCTTACAACACCTCGGCGGCGACCTTAAATCTTTTGCGGGCATTCACTCGCGGTGGCTACGCCGACCTTCGACAAGTTCACAACTGGAATCAGGAATTCGTGGCGTCGAGCCCAGTGGGGGAACGTTACCAACGTCTCGCGGAAGGGATCGAGAGGGCATTACAATTCATGACCGCATGTGGTTTCGACACTGACGACGCGGCTATGCGCCAGGTTGAGCTCTACACAAGTCACGAAGCTCTGCTATTGGGATACGAACAAGCTCTCACACGTCAGGACAGCATCACTGGCGATTGGTACGACTGCTCCGCGCACATGTTGTGGATCGGCGAGCGAACTCGTGAACTCGACGGAGCGCACATCGAATTCCTCCGAGGAGTGCACAATCCGATCGGCTGCAAAATCGGGCCCTCTACTTCGCCTGAAGACGCTCTCGCTTTGTGTGACGCATTAAATCCAGATCAAATTCCTGGGCGACTGACTCTCATCAGTCGAATGGGAGCCGACAAAGTTGGGGATGTGTTGCCAAAAATCTTGCGCAAGGTCACTGATGCCGGCCATCCAGTTGTCTGGGAATGTGATCCGATGCACGGCAACACCTATGAAACTGAAACGGGTTTCAAGACGAGAGCTTTCGACGTCATCATGGACGAGGTCCGCGAATATTTCGAAGTACACAAAGCAGAGGACACGTGGCCCGGAGGGGTTCATTGCGAGTTAACTGGCGACGCAGTCACCGAATGTGTAGGGGGCGGCGACGCTTTGGCGGCTGAGCACCTCGGTGACCGCTACGAAACCATGTGTGACCCCCGCCTCAATGGCCGCCAATCACTTGATTTAGCGTTCCATGTAGCCGAACTTCTCACTGACTTTCGTTGATCAATTGTCGTGACATGTCACGACTAAGCCAAATGATCAACGAAACCTTCTAGTTGACGCAAGTTTCGGCACTCGAACACTCCGTCAACGTGCGTCGCGTATTCAGTAATTACTGAATCCCCAGTATCCCAATACGACTTTGGCTCCGGGTTAAGCCAAAAAACTGATCGTGCTTTCTTCGCCGTTTCCTTAATCACCCAAGCGTTGGTTGAGTGATAGTTGTTACGCGCGTCCCCGAGGAACATCACAGTTGATTTTGAGTTGATTTGCGATCCGTAGTTCTCCCAAAACACTCCGAAAGCGTGACCGTAGTCAGAGTGACCGTCAACCCACACCACGTCGGCCTCGGTATTTACTCGGTGAACCGCATTAGTGATGTCTTCTTCGTTCTGGAACATGTGGGTGACTTCATCAATACCGTCAATGAACACAAATGAACGCACTTTGCTGAATTGGTTCTGTAAGGCGTAAACGAGGTGCAATGTAAAGCGAGCAAAAGCGGCTACCGAGCCTGAAATGTCAGCGACAACGACAAGTTCAGGTTTATTGGGGCGAGGGTGACGAAAACGGGGTTCTGCGGGCACTCCCCCATAGCTGAGTGATTGCCGGACCGTGGCCCGGAAATCCAATGGGCCTCGACGCTTATGCTTACGTTTTCGTGCCAGTCGAGCTGCGAGTTTTCGAGTGAGAGGCTGAATAGCTTTTCGTATACTCACCATCTCTTCCCGAGAAGCATGCATGAAGTCGACATCTTCGGGGAGCGGTTTGCGCAGGGTTTTTGCCATAGCTTCAACGCCGCGATCAGCTACCAACCTTCGACGAATCTCAGCTTCAATCTCTCGTTTCAGAGCTTCGATTCTGTGCTCATACTCCTCGCGTTCAAGACGTTCTTGGAGCGGCGTCATATCGTCTTGAGATCTTTGCTGCGCTTCTTCCATCAGCCGGTCCAGCATGCCGTCTAGATCGAGATTGCGGAGCGTTCTGTATAGGTAGTAGGTACCCCCAACCGGCCGGCCTGGTTCCATTCCAGCGAACTGCGTCACGGCAGCCCGAGCCATCGCAGCCATCATGGCCTCGTCCGCGTTCATAAGCGCTCTAAAGAGCATTTCAGCTATTTCTTCAGGACTCATGTCCTCTGCCGACCCCTGGCCGCCCATGCCTCGCATTTGTTGAGACATCCACTCTTCTAGGGAGTCTTCGTCGATCTCGCCATCTTCGTCAAAAACGTTGTACTCAGGTCCTCGAAGAGAGAAGTACACCTCGAAGACAGTTTCGAAAGCCTTCCAGTGTTGCTCATTTTTAACCAAAGTCGCCGCGAGCGCGTATTTAAATGCCGCTCGATCTTCGACGGGGATGTGCTTGACGGCCTCCATGGCGTCAAGATTTTCGGTCAGAGAGACGGGAAGTCCAGCGTTGCGTAACTCGACGACGAAGCCACTCAGGAGATCAAGCATCGTGTTACGCCTCGACCGTCAATTCCTTGGCCGTCTTCTCAATATCGGACTGATATTTGAGAAGAATATGTAGCGATTCTTTGGCTTGTTCTACATCAATGCTTTCAATACCTAGGAGTACCAAGGTGCGGGCCCAGTCCAGGGTTTCGGAAACCGATGGGCTCTTCTTCAGCTCTATCTGTCGGATCGAACGAACAATTCTGGCTACCTGTTCTGCCAGATTGTCGCTAATACCTTCAACCTTGGTGAGCACAATTTCTTTCTCGCGCTCTAATTGCGGGTAGTCGATGTGTAGGAACAGGCAGCGTCTCTTTAGTGCTTCGGAAAGTTCTCGAGTGTTGTTAGAGGTAAGAAACACGAGAGGGATCTGCTTAGCTTCGATTGTGCCCAGCTCAGGAATAGAAACTTGGTACTCCGACAGAATCTCAAGCAGCAACGCCTCGGTTTCGACCTCCACTCGATCGACCTCGTCGATAAGTAACACGACTTTCTCTTCGGCGCTAATCGCCTCCAACAGTGGCCGGGTTAGTAGAAACTCATCGTTGAAAATGTCGTCCTGAATATCCACCCAGTCCTCATTGTTCGATTCGGAACCCCGATCGGCTTGAATGCGAAGTAACTGCTTCTTGTAGTTCCATTCATAAAGCGCTTTGGCTTCATCTAAGCCTTCGTAGCATTGCAGCCGTATTAGACGAGCTCCTGTCATCGCCGCGACTGATTGCCCTAATGCGGTCTTCCCGGTTCCAGCGGGTCCTTCAATGAGCACTGGCTTGCCCAGTTTTTCCGCGAGAAAGACAACGCTCGCAATTCCATCGTCGGCTAGGTACCCAACATCTCTTAGATCTTGGCGGACGGACGCGAGGTCGCCGAACATTGTGTCGCCCATTTAGGTGTCTCCTTGTCAGGTGCCGGATGTTAGGTCATCCACGAGTTTGACCCTGTCCGTTCACGATGTACTTGGTGGTTGTCAACTGCTGAAGGCCCATAGGCCCTCGTGCGTGCAGCTTCTGGGTACTAATGCCGATTTCGGCACCAAATCCAAACTCTTCTCCATCAACGAACCTAGTTGAAGTGTTGATGAGTACGGCGGCGGCGTCGACCCGCCGCACGAACTCGCGGGCAGCGTCTTCATCGTTAGTAATGATGGCCTCGCTGTGACCTGTGCTGTTCTCACTGACGTGATGTATGGCTTGATCAAGAGTGTCGACTACGCGCACACTCATTTTCAGGTCAAGGTATTCGGTAGACCAGTCGCTTTCGGTCGCCGGGCCGATAGAAGGAACAATTGCTCGGGCTATTTCGTCTCCAACAAGTTCGACACCCTCAAGGGCCGCGGCTATTTCAGGGAGGAAACGTTCAGCTATATCGGCGTGGACCACAAGTGACTCCGCTGCGTTACAGACAGACGGGCGCTGCATTTTTGCATTGACGACGACATTGCCCGCTAATTGGAGATCTGCAGCGCGGTCGACATAAATGTGGCAGTTGCCGTCGCCATCAATGACATAGGGGACTTTGGCGTTTTCGAGGATTGATTTGATGAGCGATGGGCCGCCGCGAGGGATTAAGCAATCGATGTATCCACGCAGTTGCATGAATTCAACCGCCGCCTCGTGAGAGGTATCAGTTACCAACAAAAGCGCGTCTTCGCACAGACCGGCTTTACCAATCCCTTCTCGCAAAGCGCGGGTTATCGCCACATTGGAGTCGATCGCCGCTGAAGAACCTCGCAAAAAGGCAGAGTTACCAGATTTGAGACACAAACCGAATGCGTCGCTCGTCACGTTGGGACGGTTTTCGTAGATAATCGCCACTACCCCGAGAGGAACTCGAATTTTTTCGATTTCTAGCCCGTTGGGCCGGGTCCATCTTTCGAGGACTTCTCCGACAGGATCAGGTAGGTCTATGACTTGGCGAAGACCATGAGCCATCGCGTCAACTCGGGTGGAGTCGAGTCGAAGCCGGTCAATAATCGCATCAGGAGTGCCAGAATTCTCGGCTCGTTTCACGTCTACCGCGTTGGCCTCCAAAATCTCAAGTGCGGAGGCGGCCAGGCAGTCAGCCGCTGTTCGTAGAGCTTCGTTTTTCTCCGATGTCGAAGCCATAACAAGGCTTACAGATGCAGCGTGAGCCCGGACCCCAAGTTCTCGCATCGGGGAAATGTGGCTCGCTAGGTCTGTTTTGGGCACTTCCGCAGACTATCGCCCTATCTGCCAATAGACCCGTTCCTAGGGAAGCTCTGTCATTCTGGTGAATTCAGTAAGACCAGGTCGTCTCTGTGGACGGCGACGGGTGACATGCCTGAAGGGAGGTCTTCAGTGCGACTTCCTTTCCACTGGTCGACGACGTTGTTATCGAGAGACATCAAGCCTTTGGCGAACGGTTTTCCACTGCGGTCAACAATTTCCACTGCATCGCCAGGTCCAAAGTCACCCTCAACTCCGATGATTCCGGCAACCAACAGCGAACCGCCATCACTTGAAAGTGCTTTCGTTGCCCCGTCATCGACAACTATGTGACCGCGCGCCGAAACAGCAAATCCGATCCACAACTTTCTGGCCGCTACATGAGTGTCTCGTGCAGGGACCGAGGTTCCGGTTCCCGGAACCGCCGAGATCGCATCGGCGACGACGTCTTGTCGATCGGCTGCAGCGATCACCGTCCTGACGCCACTCCACGATGCCATCTTGGCGGCTGCGAGTTTCGACGCCATGCCACCGCTTCCTCGAACTCCGGCATCTCCAGCGACTTCTTCAATGGCTTGATCGGTAGCCGCGATTTCCTCAATAAGGGTCGCGTCGGGTTGGATTCGAGGGTCAGCTGTGAGCACACCCGGAGTGTCGGTAAGTAGCACTAACAGGTCCGCTCGCAACAAATTGGCTACCAACGCTGCTATTCGGTCGTTGTCTCCATATCGAATGGCATCATCAGCGACTGCATCATTCTCATTCACGATAGGCACGACATTGAGGTTCAATAGATGCTCGAAGGTAGTTTGAGCATGCAGGTACTGGTTCCGGTCTCGGAAGTCATGCGGCGCGAGGAGTACCTGACCGGTCGCAACCCCGTGGGAATCGAAAGAGTCGCCGTAGGCCCGCATGAGATCGATCTGACCCACCGCGGAGACAGCTTGCAAGACTTCAGGTGCATCGGGCCGGCCGATTCCGAGTCGTTGAACGCCAGCAGTTATTGCACCTGAGGTAACGACGATGACTTCATGGCCCGCGTGACGCGCGTCAACGACTTCATCAACCAGCTTGGAGAGTGACGACATTTTAACTTCGCCGCTCTCACTGGTCAGCGATGATGTCCCAATCTTGACGATGACGCGCATCTGTACCTTCCTAGCCCAATCTCATCGATTAACGATCGGGCTCATATTCAAATTGGAACGCTCCGATAATTACAACATCCCCCTCTACTGCTCCTGCTCGAGCCAAAGCTCGGGGAACACGCAGTTGGTCCAAACGCTCCTGGGCGTGACTCATTGCGTCAATGTTGGTGAGATCTGAGAGAGCCACTGCTCTTAGAGCCTGTCTGCCGAGAACCTCGAAGCTTCGGTCATCGCGCCGAACTACTTGAATTCCTTCAGGAACCGGTCGATGAACAACGTATTGCGTCGGTTGCTCATCACCAGTTCGCGCCTCTTCGACCAGTCGACGGAGTTGCCCAACGAGAGTGTCGATTCCTTGCCCAGTAACAGATGAAATAGTCGGGCCTGACCATGTGAGGCTCGCGACATCTGACTTGGTTCCGACAACCACACGAGGGCGATTCGACAAGATCGCGTCGTATTCGGTGAGTTCCCGTATCAGAATTTCTTCCTGCGAATCTGGGGTTCGACCCCCCACTTCGGCGAGGTCAACGAGGATGAGAAGCACTCTGACACGTTCAACGTGGCGGAGAAACTGATGGCCTAATCCTTTTCCTGTCGCTGCGCCCTCGATCAATCCAGGGATGTCCGCGATGACCATCTCGAAGTCATTATCAAGTCGCACTACACCCAAATGCGGCGAGAGAGTGGTGAAGGGGTAAGAAGCAACCTTGGGTTTGGCGGCTGAAACTCTCGAAATCAGTGTGCTCTTCCCGGCGTTCGGAAACCCAACGAGAGCCACATCCGCCATCAGCTTGAGCTCTAACCGAAACCACCGTTCTTCTCCGATTTCTGCCTGTTCAGCGAAGGCGGGTGCTCTTCGCTTGTTCGAGAGGAATTTGGCATTGCCGCGACCCCCTCGACCTCCCGCAGCAGCTAACCAGCGGTCGCCAGGGGCAACTAGGTCAGCCAGAATTTCACCCTCAAAATCACGCACCACGGTTCCCTCAGGAACCTTCACCACTAGATCTTCGCCATTTTTTCCGTGTTTCTTTTTCCCTTGACCGTGCGTGCCATCGTCACCGCGACGAAAGGGGAAGTCCTGAAAGGCGAGAAGCGAAGAAACGTTTCGGTCGGCGACTAGCCACACATCTCCCCCTGTTCCTCCGTCACCACCATCTGGGCCTCCGCGCGCGACGTGAGCTTCTCGCCGAAAAGAGACACATCCCGCGCCTCCGTCTCCACCTTTTGCGTGAAGGTTGCACTCGTCCACGAAACCCGCCATAGAGATTGAGGATACGTGGACTCAGCGCGATGCCTGAAACAGATATGCGTCTTCTTGACGAAGTTAGTTAGTTATCGGGGAGAGACTGATTAGCTGGGAATCAGTTGATGATGACATCCACGAGCCGGCGACCCTTGCGATAACCGAATTCCACTACACCATCACAAGTCGCAAAAAGAGTGTGATCTTTTCCGATCCCGACGTTGCGACCCGGGTGAAATTTAGTTCCCCGCTGGCGGATAATGATGCCGCCGGCATTAATGGCTTGACCTGCAAACACTTTGACGCCGAGTCGCTGGGCGTTGGAATCGCGGCCGTTCTTAGTTGAGCCTCCGCCTTTGGTTTTCGACATTTCAGCCCCTCGCGATGTTCGTAATTTCGATGGTGGTATAACGCTGCCGATGGCCCCATCGGCGGTGATTGTTGGTCTTATTTTTGTAGGTGAAACCGCGAATTTTTTCGCCCTTAGTCTCGCCGACGACGCGAGCAGTAACCGAAGATCCTGATAGCTCATCGGCAGTCGACATCACCGCGCCGTCATCTACCAACAGTATGGGGTTGAAACTCACCTCTGAACCTTCGTCAGCGTGAAGCAGCTCCACATTAAGAACCTGCCCAGTCTCAACTTTTTCTTGCTTGCCGCCGGTGGCGATAACTGCGTACATAAGGCTTTTCATGCTATCGGGTGTGTTCAGAGACCCAAACTAACTGTGCACTTGGCTTAGATCTTCAGGAACGCCTGCTGCAGCTCAACGCCTCTTCCTTCACAGTGTTCGCACGTACTACTCACCGATTCCAAAAGCCCCTCTCCGATTCGTCGGCGGGTCATCTCGACAAGACCTAGATCCGAAATGGCCGATACCTGAGTTCGTGTCTTATCGCGAGCTAGCGCTTGTTCGAAAGTCTGAACGACTTCATCACGGTTTTTCTTTATTTCCATATCAATGAAGTCGATAACGATAATTCCGCCGATGTCTCGCAGCCGCAATTGCTTCGCTATTTCTTCTGCAGCTTCGAGGTTGTTACGAAAGACGGTTTCTTCGAGGTTTGACTTACCAACGTTCTTGCCGGTGTTGACATCAATAACTGTGAGTGCCTCAGCGTGGTCAATCACAAGGGAACCACCCGAGGGCAACCAGACTTTTCGGTCTACAGCCTTACGGAGCTGTTCAGAGACGTGATACCGCTCAAAAAGTGCAAGTGGCTCTTTGGAAGCATCATGGAATTCAATTCGATCAGCAAGGGCCGGAGCGATGGTCTCCATGTAGCCCTTCACTTGCTGGTACAGGGCAGCGTCGTCGATTACTACTCCGCGATAATCCTTATTGAATTCTTCCCGAATGACCCTGACCGCGAGTTCAGGTTCGCGGAATAGAAGTGTTGCGGCTTTTGCCTTGCGAGCAAGATCACTGATCTTTTCCCACTGTTCCAGAAGCCTTCGAACGTCGCGTTCAACTTCTTCTGCTGTGACATCTTCCGCCGCTGTACGAACAATGATCCCATGCTCGGCTGGTTTCACTTTGTCAAGGATGCTCCGAAGCCGTCGGCGTTCTCGATCACCAAGCCGTTTCGAGATGCCGTATGTGTCGCTGTTTGGAATGAGGACAACGAAACGCCCCGGAAGGCTAATTTCGGTCGAAAGCCGAGCTCCTTTGTGAGCGATCGGGTTTTTGGTTACTTGACACAGAATGCTCTGACGCGCGCTCAGGAGATCTTCGATCCGTGCCTCGCCTTTTCTGTGGCCTATACGCGGCCTCGGCTTTTTTGCCTTCGGGGCAGGGGGTTCAGATGTTCCGCCTTCTATGTCGTCAACGTCGTAGGTGACATCTCCGCGGTATAGGACGGCGTTTTTTGGGGTGCCGATGTCAACAAACGCGGCTTCCATACCGGGTAACACGTTTTGGACTCGCCCAAGGTAGACGTTGCCGTGTATTTCGCTCACGTCGTCCGCTGGGCGGCTGACGTAGTGCTCGATAAGCGACCGCCCCTCGAGTACCGCTATGTGGGTAACTCCTTCGTGGGCATGTACCAACATTTGATAGCGACCTACAGGACGTCCCTTGCGTTCCTTGCCACGACGTCGTTCGAGTTGGCGTTCGTCAAGCGCGACAGGTGTGTCATCAATGATCATTTCGATCGGCGTCGTCGATCGTCCGCCTTTTTGTCGACGCGATTGGTTCGCGTCACCTTTTCCTCGTCCTTTCCCGCCTCGACGGCGTCGTTTTCGAGGTGGTTCCGCTATTTTCGGTTCGTTCGTAGCGGCCTGTTCAGCCCCGTTACCTGATGGTTTTCGAGTGTCTCCGACTCGTGGTTTTCGCGGGGCCGACGCACGGCTAATTGAGGGTTCGGCGGGCTCAGAACGTTTGGTTGGCGAAGTCGCTGGCATCTCCGCCTTGAGCCCCCGTGCTCGAGTCCGTCGTCGCCCAGAACTCGATTTGCTTTCAGCTGTTGGGTGGGTTGAGAGCGTGCGAGTTCGACTTCGAGGTGGTGTCTTAGCTGGTTTGGGATCATTCCCTTCTTTTGAGCTGTGATCCTCCTGAGGTCGAGCTTCCCCATCAATAGTTCTGCGTCGTCTAGTAGTAGTCATGTCGTTTGGTTCTTGTGACCCGTTATCGGGTTCGTTGTTATCCATTATGCAAGGTCCTTAATTGTTCGCGAGTTATTTAGCGCTAGCGGTTCATACCGCGCGCCCTCGCGTTCGATCCATTGGTGTGTGCGCCTAGCGACTCCAAGTTCACTACCCGGCGCTAGAACTTCCACGAGTTCACTCGGCCTAATGACTCGTGGTTTCGCTGAGAGCTCAGCCACAACTATTGGGCCAAGTTCCGACGTACCATCGGCCCGAAGGTCATAAATACCGTCGCGAATATTTTCGCGCAGAATTTCATTTTTCTTTTTTCGGTCGGCCTCTACCGTAGAGCTTTCAAGAGCGGCAACGATCGCTCTTTGGACGAGTTCGAGATTCCCACCTCGTATGTCGAACCGCCAGGTGCAACTGATAATTGATTCTTGTAATGACGGGCCAACCTTTGGCTCGATCACAAGAGTTACAACTTCAAAACCTGTTGGCAAAGCTTCGTTCAGAGCCGTTCGTAGCTGTTCGATACTATTTGTAGTTCCTTCGCGCCAGCCGGTGCATACGACATCACCATCAACAACGGATTCGGGGTCTAAAGGTATGTCTAGGTACTCGGCTTCAGACTCATAGCAAGTAGGAAGCGCCAATCCGAAGCTCAAACGCACGCGCGGGGAGAAACCCTCGCTGTAAGTGACAGGGACACCACAACGTCGCAAGCCCCGTTCAATGATCCGGGCTACGTCGCGATGACCTACGAAGCGAACTTTGCCAATTTTGGAAAATCGGAGTCTTAGCCGCACCAGCGTCCCCCACCCGTTGGGGTGGGAGCGACACGTCGACCTGCAGAGGTCCGTGACATCACGTACCTCCTATGCCCGCTCGGGGGCGGAGCTCAACTGGTACCAGATGGCCCGTTGCTAGGTCTTGGCCGGTGCCTTGGCTGCCTCCGTTAGGAGGAGCCGGCGACGCAACCACGTGTTCGATCCCATATTCAGTGCAGGCCCCGCAGTCGTAACAAGGGGTCCAACGGCAGTCTTCAAGGCCGTAACCAGCCAATGCGTCTTGCCAGTCCTGCCATAGAAAATCTTTGTGAAGTCCCGCGTGTATGTGGTCCCACGGGAGAACTTCGTCTTCTTCTCGATGTCGGTGTACGTACCACTCCAAAGACAGACCCGAGGCATTCATCGCTTCCTGCCACAAGGCCAGGTCGAAGTGTTCACTCCACTCTTGGAAGACTCCACCTCGTCTCCACACATATTCGATTGCGCGACCTATTCGACGATCACCTCTACTGGTGATGCCTTCAGCTGTTGAGGCGCCCGGTGAATGCCATTTGAGTTGAATGCGTTTGTTGCGTCGAACCTTTGACCGAAGCAAGTCGACCTTACGTTGTAGCTCCTCAGGCTCATTTTGACCGAACCATTGGAAAGGTGTGTGTGGCTTTGGAACGAAACCCCCAAGCGAGACAGTTACCGAGGCCTTCTTCGTGTACTCCTGGCCGATCTCGACGCAGTTCTGCACTAACTCGGCGATACCGAGTGTGTCGTCATCCATTTCAGAAGGAAGCCCAGTGAGGAAGTAAAGCTTCATTCGATGCCACCCTTGGCTGTACGCGGAGCGAACTGCGCCATAGAGGTCGTCTTCGGTGATCAACTTGTTGATGATCTGCCGCATTCTCCAAGAGCCAGCTTCAGGTGCGAAAGTCAAGCCAGTTCTGCGGGCGCGTGAAACTTGTGCTGCGACCCCCACGGTAAAAGCGTCCACCCTCAGGCTCGGCAGAGCAATGCTTACTCGTCCGCATGTGCCTGGTTCATCGATGGTGTCGCTTACCACCTTTTCGATGTCGCTGAAGTCTGCCGTGGACAGCGACGTAAGACTGACCTCGTCGTACCCGGTTCGTTCTAGTCCTTTTGACACCATTTCACGTATTTGGCTGGCTGGCCGTTCACGAACGGGTCGAGTAATCATTCCGGCCTGACAAAATCGGCATCCTCGGGTGCAACCTCTAAACACCTCTACGTTCAGTCGGTCGTGGACGACTTCGGTGAGTGGAACTAACTGGTTGCGCGGGTAGGGCCAATCTGCGAGATCAGCCACTGTGCGTTTTTGGATTATGGGGGGGACGTCAGAGTGGCGGGGTTCGACGCTGACTAGTTTCGGTCCGTCGTACACAACGTTGTACATAGACGGAACATAAACACCGTCGATTCGAGCTAAGGCATGCAGAACGGTGTCGCGACTGCCAGATGGTTTCCCAGTTACTCGCCATGCTCCGACGATGTCTGTAATCTCGGAAATGACTTCTTCTCCATCGCCCATGACGAAGAAATCCACGAAGTCGGCCAGCGGTTCTGGGTTGTAGGCACAGTGTCCGCCGGCGCCGACGAGCGGGTCAGAATCATCGCGTTCAGAGGCTCGTACGCGCAGTCCGGCAAGGTCAATGCAGTTAAGAACATTGGTATAAACAAGTTCTGCAGACAAATTAAAAGCAATGATGTCGAACTCGGCGGCGGGTCGGTGGGTGTCGACTGAAAAGAGCGGTAGGCGGGCACGCCGCATCTCTGCTTCTAAGTCAGTCCAAGGCGCGTAAGAACGCTCTGCGAAGGCATCTGGCCGCTCGTTCAGAAGTTCGTACAGAATTTGAAGGCCCTGGTTGGGCAACCCAATTTCGTAGGTGTCGGGGTAGGTGAGAAGCCACGAGGTGGCTTCGGGCTTGTATATATCGGTACGGGCTCCGTCCTCGCAGCCGATGTAGCGGGCGGGCTTTTCCACCCGAGGGAGGAGCGGCTCGAGCCGGGGCCACAGCGAGGTCATTTGCCTCGCAATGATACAGCCCTCACCGGCGGTTTCCTGATTATGAGTGGAGTTGGCTAACGCTATGTCAAGTGGCGGCGCGCGCTGACGTTGATCACGAGGCCGACAAGCCCGAATGCTACGAGCGTCGATGAACCACCGTGACTCAGAAAAGGAAGGGGAATGCCGGTAATGGGCATGATGCCCATGGTCATGCCAATGTTTTGGAATATTTGAAAGGTCAACATGGATAAGGCCCCCACGCAGGCAAAGGCCCCAAATAGATCGTTCGAGGCTCGAGCGATGAACCAAATTCGTGCGAGCATGTAGGCGTAGAGCAACAAAAGAACGCTCACCCCAACAAAACCGAACTCCTCGCCGAGAGCTGTGAAAATGAAGTCTGTTTCTTGTTCAGGGACGAGGTTCAGGTTCGTTTGAGTTCCCTGCAACCAGCCTTGCCCTCTGAGGCCGCCCGCACCTATTGCGATTTGGGACTGGTTGATGTTGTATGACGCTCCTTGGACGTCAAAGCCAGGATCTAAGAAGGCAGTGAGTCGCTGTTCTTGCGTGTGTCGAAGGAGCGCTGGCCCGCCCAGATTGTCACTGCTGAACATGGCGACCACAACGACCACTCCGATCAGCGATGTCACAAATATGTGTTTGAGTTGCGCTCCAGCGACAAGGAGAACACCCATACCAATCGCGACGAATACCAGCATGGTTCCGAGATCTGGCTGGAGGTAGATGAGTCCTAGCGGGACAGCGAGCATCAGGTAGGCGTTGGAGAGGGTGACCAGTCGAAGGTGGCCACCCTGATTAGCTACAAAGGCGGCGAGCGCCACGATTACTGCGACTTTGGCGAATTCAGCAGGCTGAATCTGAAAGGTTTGGCCTGGTAGCTCGTACCAAGCTCTGGCTCCGTTGCGTTCAACTCCGAAGAACAGCACCCCAACCAGCGCGAGCATGACGACTAAGTAGGCGGAATTCGCGAAGTCTCTGTAGAGGCGATAGTCGAGGAATGTCGCGGCAAGCATCACCACTATTCCGATGGCGACAAAAAGAATCTGACGTTTAGCGAATGTCGCCGGGTCTTGACCGTTGAATTCGAGTATGCGCCAGGTCGCGGAATAGTTCAGCGCTACACCTATCGCAGCCAGCACAACCGCTACTAGGCCCAGTGAGTAGTCGGCGTAGCGAAGAGGTGAACGCAGTTCTTTACGGAGCGGCAGATTCATTCGTCGCGTTCCTCAACATCTGGGACCCCATCTCCGTCGACGTCTTCGGGGGTATTTGCGCGCGGAACCTGGATTCCCCATGGGCAGCCTTCGGGTACGTAGCCAATAAACGCCTCGTATCCTCGCAGCGCTTCGGGTATCTGGGGGCATTCAGGCTGAGGCGGAATGAAAGCAACCTGTGGGTCTGGCCACCGTTGTTCGTATGCACGCAACGCTTCAAAGATACGTCGAGCAACAGGCGCAGCAGCATCACCGCCAAAACCGGCTTCTTCCATTACTACCGCGACAACATAACGGGGGTCGTGTTGGGGAGCCCAGGCTACGAAAACAGCGGAGTCTTCTTTTTTGCGATGTAGAACCGGGTTGCGTCCCTCAGCTTGGGAGGTTCCCGTTTTTCCCGCTATCGCGTAACCGCTGCTGTCGTACCCTTCAAAGGCGCGCCACGCTGTGCCTCGTCGGCTCTTGCTTGCAACTCCATGCAGGCCTTCTCGCACAACTCCCGAGCCCTCCGGGAACTCGGCGATGCGTTGGATACGCGGGTTGAACTCGATGACGGACTCTCCGAACCGGTCACCGGAACGAGATACGACTCGTTCGACGATGTTAGGGCTGAACAACGTTCCGCCATTCGCGAAGGTGCCGAACGCGTTGGCGAGTTGTACCGGTGTAACTGAGACGAAGCCTTGCCCGATACCGGTGTTGATGTTGTCGCCCGGTAGCCACTGAGAAGATTCGCCGTAGGGGTTGTACGCGTCTGGATTACTTTCGAAAAGTTGCTGTTTAACTTTTTCATCACCAATCCGTCCCTTCTTTTCGAAGGGCAGTTGGATTCCGGACTGGCTTCCGAACCCGAGGAGTTGCGCCATGTCTTGGATTGCCCACTGTTCTTCGCCTCTAATCCAATAGAGATCGTGCGCTACTTTGTAGAAGTAGGCGTCACTTGAACGGGTGATCGCCGAGGACAGGTCAACAATTCCCAAAGGCGCTTTGTCGGCGTTGTAGAAGGTGCAACGACCGGTGCAACCGTATTTTTCAGGAATTTTGAAATAACCGATGTCGTAGTAGGCGGCGCGCGGTGATATCAGTCGTGCCTCAAGACCTGCAAGGGCTGTAACGAGTTTGAATACCGATCCAGGGGAATATTGCCCTTGAATTGCCCTGTTGTTGAGGGCGCCCGGCGCATAGGGGTTCTCAAATACTGATTGGTATTCAGCGGTCGTTAGCCCGCCGACCAACCAATTGGGGTCAAAGGTTGGATGCGATGCCATTGCGAGTACATCACCGTTACGCAAATCCATCACCACCGCTGCGCCACCAATAGACGGGTAGAAAAATCCGCTGTCTTCGCTCACAGTTTTTCGAGCAGCTATCAAGCCTTGTCTGAGGTATGACTCCGTCGCGGCTTGAAGATCTGCGTCGATGGAAACGAAAACATCTGATCCTGGTTCGGCGAGAACTTCGCTGATGACGCGATGCACGCGGCCGGTGCTGTCAACTTCTAGTTCGGTACGGCCCGGTTGGCCGTGCAGATCATTTTCAAAGATTTGTTCAATCCCTGATTTTCCTACCCGTTCCGCTGGGAGGTAGCCAGCTTTTAAGAGTCTCTCTTGTTGTCCTGGTGACATCGCCCCGACGTATCCGACTACATGGGCACCAATTTCGTTTTGAGGGTAAGTGCGACTCATCGCCCACTTGGCTTCAACTCCGGGCAGGGATTGCTCAGCGACCCGCAATAGGCCGTATTCATCGAGTCCGGAGGCGACGACTTTCTCGGCAAGCGGGTGAGTTTGCTCGTCGTCAAGACGCGATGCCAATGTCGCGGCAGGGATATCGAGCAGTTGGGATAGTTGCTCGAGTACGTAGTCGATTTGGCCTGGCGCGTATCTGGATCTGTCTACCGTGACGACCCCAGTACGCACGTTGTCGGCGAGAACCACTCCATGGCGGTCGAGAATGCGACCTCGAGTGGGTTGAGTGACGACAATTTCGACATGGTTGAGAAGGGCTTGATCTGATAGTTCTTCGGTCCTTAACACTTGCAGATACCAGGCTCGAGTAGCTAGAGCTGCGAAAAGAGCGATGATGAGCACGCCCATAAATGCAAGCCTTCGACTCAGTTGTTCGTTCATTGGTCAGACCTAATTGAGGAGGATCTCAGAGCAAGTGACCAACGAATGAGAGGGCTCAGCAGTGTGGCTATTGGAATGGCTGCTGCCGAAGTCACTAGAGCTATTGCCCCAAGTTCTCGCCGAGTCACATATTCAAGGCCAATGAGCACACCGAAACTGGCGAATAAGGCGGTCGCTGTAGCTCCAAGTAAAGCGACTGTTAGGGAGCGGATGATCAGGTTCCGCTCTGCGAGGTGAGGAGATGCCGAACCTGCAGCGAAGCCGATGAGTGAGAACGTCAGGGCGGTCATCCCAAATGGGGTTTCCAACGCCAGGTCAATCATGAGCCCGACAACGAATCCTATGAGCGAACCAGTTTGTGGATTGAGGTGTAAGCCCACCAACACCACCACGATCAGAGGCAAATCGATTACATAGCCACCTAGCCGAAAATGCGGGACAAGCGATACTTGGAGCACAAAGACGGTGGCGAAAATCGCTCCAAGCCTGGAGGCGACGCTCGCTCCCAATTTCATGGCGCGGAACCTTCCGGTTCGACGTCTACGCTTTCATCTTCGGGTACTCGATCGACGATGACGGGCTCGGGAGCGTCCGGGTAGAACAACAGCACCTGAACCCATCGGAGTCTGTCTAGGTCAGCGGCCGGATGAATTGTGATGCGCTGAGTTCCCTGAACCGCGTTGGGTATTACATCGACGACGGTACCGATGAGAAGACCTTCGGGGAAGGTGCTTCCTTGAAAGCCGCTGGTCACCACGGTCTCACCTGGGATGACGACCGTGTCGAGTTCAATGAAACTGACTTCTAATTCGCGGTTATGTCCACGACCGGACGCGATGCCGTCGTCGCCTGATCGAACCATTCGGACTCCAACATCGAAGTTGGGGTCGGTGAGCAACTCGACTTGGGATCGAGTTACTGAGACATTGGAGATTCTCCCAATAACACCTGCCCCAGTCTCGACGGGCATGCCGATGGCGACACCATCACGTGAACCTTTGTCAAGCTCGAGGGTGCGTTGGTAGTTCGATATCGGCGCGTCAATTACGCGTGCGGTTCGGCGTCCTACCTGAGCTACGCGATCTCTTGCCCCGAGCAGCGCCAACAAAGACTTGCGTTCGCGTTCGATCTCTCCGACTTCTAGGACTGAGCTTTGTAGTTCCGCAATTTTCGCTCGCAGCAACGAGTTTTGTGCTTCAAGTTCGTCGTAGCTACTGACCGCCTCCCACGCTCCTCCAACTGGTTCGAAGATTCGAGATGAATTCGACCGAAGGGGACCTAGGGCGTCAAGCACTGCGCCACGGGCAGTGTCTATTGCTCCGCCCTCGGTGCGAACGTCGATGGTGATTAGAACTATTGATGTGAGGACCAGCAAAGCGAGTCGGAATCGCGAGCTCCGGCTCCTTCGTGTAGTTGTGCGACGCAACACCACCAAATCCGCTCAGTATTGATCGCCCGATGAGAACAGCACACCGCGAAGCACTTCGAACTCTTCGAGTGCCTGTCCCGAACCGCGAGCAACCGCGAAAAGGGGGTCGAGGGCAATTCTGATGGGCATCCCTGTTTCATTCGCCAACCGCTGATCTAAACCGCGGAGCAGCGCCCCTCCGCCAGCAAGCATGATTCCTTGACCCATGATGTCCGCCGCTAGTTCTGGTGGCGTTCGATCAAGCGTGAATTTTATGGCGTCGATGATCGAGCTGAGGGGTTCTTCTAGCGCTTCGCGAATTTCAACGCTGCTCACCGTAACGGTCTTTGGCAGACCACTAACAAGATCTCGCCCGCGGATCTCTGCATACATTTCGTCCGCTAGCGGCCACGCTGAACCCAACGCGATCTTTACCTCTTCGGCAGTGCTCTCACCGAGGGCGACGCTGTATTCCTTCTTCACGTATTGGGTGATCGAGTCGTCGAGAAGGTCGCCGCCCACGCGCGCCGATTGGGCAGCGACGATTCCCCCTAATGAGATGACAGCGACTTCGGTGGTTCCACCACCTATGTCGACGATCATGCTGCCATACGGTGATTGAACCGGTAGACCCGCTCCGATAGCCGCTGCCATGGGTTCTTCAATTATGAATGCCGGTTTTCGCGCGCCGGCATATTCAGCGGCTTCTTGTACAGCACGTTGTTCAACGCCTGTAATCCCCGACGGAACGCAAATGACCATGCGTGGCTTACCCCAACGACTTCCCGCTGCCTGCTCAATGAAATAACGAAGCATTTTCTCGCACACGTCAAAGTCGGCGATAACTCCATCTTTTAGGGGCCGAACTACCTGTATGTGGGCTGGGGTTCTGCCAGCCATACGTTTTGCTTCGTGCCCTACAGCCAACGGAGTTCCGTTAGTGACGTCGAGAGCTACGACCGATGGCTGGTCTAAGACGATTCCTCTACCTCGGACGTACACGAGTGTGTTGGCGGTTCCGAGATCTACTGCTATGTCCCTGCCGCCAAGGCTCCTGATTGCGCCGCGTTTCCTCATAGGAGGCACGCAAACTCAATTGTCGGGACATCCACCGGTTCCTGAGCGATACTCCCTCTTCGTATGACGGGTCGGTGGGTCATGGTTTTCCAGTCAGATGCCTGGAAAGAAAATGTTGATTTCGCGTTCAGCTGATTCGGTTGAGTCGGATCCGTGCACAAGGTTTTCAGTCACCGTGAGACCCAGGTCGCCTCGAATCGTGCCCGGCGCTGCAGTCGCTGGGTTGGTGGCGCCCATTAGGTTGCGTACAACCGCGTAAATGTCGTCGCCTGCGTCATCGGGACCCTCAACAATCATCAACATCGCTGGAGAGCGTGTAATGAAATTGATGAGGTCTTCGAAAAAGGGTTTCCCGTCATGCTCTTCGTAGTGGACTGCGGCGGTATCGCGATCAATTGTCCGTAGTTCTGCTCGGCTGAGGGTTAGTCCTTTGCATTCGATCCGCGCGATGATCTCACCGACTAGCCCTCGTTCCACAGCATCAGGCTTACAAATCACGAAAGTACGGGGCACTTAATCTCCTGGAACAGGTTTATGTCAGTTACCAGTAAGGCTACCGCGAGGTGTTACGGAGTTGTCCTCGGGCCTCGGAGGCAACATAGAGAGAGCCGGTAACCAGCACAACGCCGTTTTCTCCTGCAAGTTCGATGGCTCGATCGAGGGCGGCGGCGACGCGGGGAACGATCTCGATGGGGGGACCACACTCCTTTAAGGCGGCGCCTAGCGTTTCAGCCGCAATAGCGCGTGGCCAGTTCGCGGCAGTCGCGACGATGACCGCGAATTGTGCACCTCGGAGAGCGTCTACGAATTCGATCGGGTCGTGCGGTCGGTTAGTTCCCATAACTAAAATCGGGGCTTGTTCGTTAGCAAAATCATCGAAAAGTGTTTCAGCTGCGACGATCGCGGCTGGCGCATTGTGAGCCCCGTCAACGATGACGAGAGGTCGCCGTTGCATCACTTCAAACCGAGCAGGCAGTTCGAGTCGCGCAAAAGCTTCAGAGACAACATCATCGTCTAGCTGTCGACCGAAGAACGCTTCTGTGACGGCGACGGCCATGGCAGCGTTATCGGACTGGTGGCTACCATTGACGGGGAGAAAGATGTCGTCGTGACGACCGTAGGGCGTAGCCAGGCCAACTAGCCGGCCTCCGACCGCGAGTCGGTCTTCCATGACGCCGTAATCGTCACCCCGGCGCCATAGCTCGCGATGTTCGGTTGCTGTGACGATGTTGAGGAGTTCTGGTGTGGTTTCACCACAAATGATGTGCGACCTGGGAGAGATAATGCCCGCTTTTTCGCGTGTGACGTCCGCGACGGTGGGGCCAATGATCTCCAAATGGTCCCGGCCGATGTTGGTGAGAGCCACAACGTCAGCTTCGATGACGTTGGTAGCGTCCCAGCGGCCACCCATACCAACTTCTATGACGTTGACATCAACTGCGGTTGCCGCGAACCAGTTGTATGCCGCGGCGCACAGAATCTCGAAATAGTTTGGGGTTTCACCCGTTGATTCGACGACCCATGGTTCAACCTCGGCAACCTCGGCAAGTGCTTGGGTCATCGAATCATCGTCGAGGGGTTCGTTAGCGATCATGATGCGGTCGTTTACACGGTCGATATGAGGCGAGGTGTAGCTACCGACATCAAGACCGGTCGCGCCGATAAGTTCGACCACCATTCGAGCTGTACTTCCCTTGCCGTTCGTTCCAGTGATATGAATCGCAGGGATCTCATGTTGTGGATCACCCAACAGCCCCATCAGAGTGCGCATCCGGTCCAAAGATGGGACGGCTAGCCCGTTCCCGCCGAGGTGTTGTTCAAGGTTGTAGTGATCTTTGAGCCAGTCCATGGCGTCGGCATAACTACCGATTTTGTGTGCCATATCACTGCTTAGAGTTCGGCGGTTCGTACTCCGCTTATGACGCCTGGCGCTCGCCACCGCTGTCATCCCTGCGCGGCACAAGGGTCGGATTCACCTTGTCGAGCACAACTTCGCGATCAATGATGCAGCGAGCGATGTCCTCTCTGCCGGGCACTTCGTACATGACGCCGAGTAGAACTTCTTCAAGGATTGCGCGTAGGCCTCGCGCTCCCGTGTTGCGGAGCAATGCTTGGTCAACCACTGCGCTGATTGCGTCGTCAGTAAATTCAAGTTCGACACCGTCGAGTTCGAACATCCGCTGGTACTGCTTCACCAACGCATTACGCGGTTCTGTGAGTATTCGCGTCAAAGCCGCATGGTCGAGTAGGTCGACCACTCCGATCACTGGGAGACGGCCAATGAACTCGGGGATCAGTCCGTATTTTTGGAGATCTTCCGGCAACACTTCGGAGAGCAAGTCCAGGTTGGCTCGTTCGTTGACCGATTTCACGTCGGCTCCAAAACCAACGGCTCGTTTCCCGATCCGATCAGCGATGACGCGCTCCAGACCATCGAAAGCGCCGCCGCAAATGAACAAAACGTTGCTGGTGTCGATCTGTAAGAACTCTTGGTGGGGATGTTTACGACCACCTTGGGGGGGCACAGACGCTTGAGTGCCCTCAAGAATTTTCAGCAAGGCTTGTTGAACGCCCTCCCCCGAAACGTCGCGGGTGATCGAAGGGTTCTCGGCTTTGCGGGCGATCTTGTCGATCTCGTCGATGTAAATGATGCCCGTTTCTGCTCGCTTGACGTCATAGTCAGCGGCTTGAATGAGTTTCAGCAAAATATTTTCGACATCTTCGCCGACGTAGCCTGCTTCGGTAAGCGCTGTGGCATCGGCAATCGCGAACGGGACGTTAAGCATGCGCGCCAAGGTCTGAGCCATCATCGTTTTCCCGCATCCCGTCGGGCCGATCAACATGATGTTCGACTTCGCGATTTCTACGTCGGATTCGAGACTTGCCTCAAATTGGACGCGTTTGTAGTGGTTGTAGACCGCTACAGACAGAATCTTCTTCGTTCGGTCTTGACCGATGATGTAATCGTTTAGGAAGTCGAAAATCTCTGCGGGCTTGGGGACATCGTCAAAGCTGACTTCAGAGGTTTCGGCAAGTTCTTCTTCGATGATTTCATTACATAGATCGATGCATTCGTCACAGATATAGACCCCTGGACCAGCGATAAGTTTCTTGACTTGTTTCTGAGATTTGCCGCAGAAAGAGCATTTTAGTAGCTCTCCGCCCTCTCCGAATTTCGCCACGTTGTCAGTTCCTCGTTTTGGTTATCCAACCCGATTTGGGTCAATAGCCGCCCGCTAAGGATGGCACAACCCGGTCAGAGCGCGGTGACGTTGAGACCGGTTACAAAGGCCACCTAAAGCATTGTTGTTCTCTTTTGGCAGTGAAGGTTGAGGGTACCGAGTGAATCGGCGCCTGAACAGCGGAAATATCAGACGGCCCGGATAGGCCCATCCTCAGCGATTTCACGGCTCTCTATGACTTCGTCAATGATTCCGTATTCCTTCGCAGCTTGGGCATCCAAGATGAAGTCTCTGTCGGTGTCGGTATGGATGCGATCTAGGTCTTGTCCGGTATGGCTGGCCAAAATTCCTTCGAGGAGTGCTCGCATTCGCTCTATTTCTCGGGCAGCCAGTTCAATATCAGTGGCTTGTCCCATCGCTTGCCCATAGGGCTGATGCAGAAGTACTCGGGCGTGCGGGAGAGCCATCCGTTTGCCTGGGGTACCGGCGGCAAGCAACACTGCTGCCGCGGAAGCTGCCTGACCTAGGCAGATAGTTGTGATGTCGTTACGGATGTATTGACTGGTGTCATATATTGCGAAGAGAGCGTTGATGTCTCCGCCTGGTGAATTGATGTAGATGTTGATGTCGCGATCGGGGTTCTCAGATTCAAGGTGAATCATCTGCGCGCACACCAAGTTCGCGATGGTGTCGTCGATCGGGGTTCCCAGGAAAATGATGTTTTCTTTGAGTAGACGCGAATACAGGTCATAAGCGCGTTCGCCTCGATTGGTTTGTTCTACGACCGTGGGGACTAAATAGTTCTGTGCCTCAGGGCTCACTGTTCGTCATCCTCCTCAGAATGGTCTTCGTTTTCGGCTTCCGCACTGTCAACGGTAGCGCCATGGTCTTCTTCTGAATTGTCGGAATCGCTGTCTGAACCTGGGAGGTCGGGCAATTCGAGGTCGTCACGGTCAATTGTGTTTCCGTCCGAGTCGATCAATCCAACTTCGGCTACTAGCCATTCCAAGGCTTTGCGTTTACCAATTTCAGCTATTAGGGGTCCGAGTCCGTCACCATGGTCTTCGATCTGATGTCGAAGTTCATGCACCGGTGTTTGGAACTGCTCAGCCATGCGCTCCAGTTCTTCTTCTAACTCGTCGTCGTCAACTTCGACGGATTCTCTTGTGACAATCGAACGTAAAGCTAAGTCAACTTTTGCTGATCTTTCCGCGGCGTCACGCAACTCGACACTAAAAGACTCTGGGTCCTGCCCGGTCATCTGCATCCAAGATTCGACGTTCATTCCTTGGCCCTGTAACCGCATCGCGAGTTGCTGTAGTTGCTCAGACATTTCTCCGTTGACCATGGAGTCGGGAACGTCATCTTCAACTAGTTCCGCTAGCGCAGTCGCGGTGTTTTCTCTCATTGCTGCATTCGCTTGAAAGATTCGCATCATACGCATGCGCTGAATAGTTTCCGCCTGCAACTCGTCAACTGTTTCGTGTTCGGTGTTTTCTTCTACCCACTCGTCGGTGAGTTCGGGTAGTACTTCCTCTTTCACTGCGTGAACTTTGATTTCAAAGTCGATCGTTACATCTTCTTGCACAGGATGGTCGGCGCTGAAGCTGAGCTTGTCATCCGCACTTGCTCCTTCAAGCTGAGAGTCAACCTCCTCGACGATGCCGCCGCTGCCTACTGAGTACAGGTAGTCGTCAGCGGTGAGCCCTGGCAGTGATTCGCCTTCGACTGTTCCTTGAATATCGATAGACACCTGATCTCCTGACGCTGCGGGACGTTCTACGTCGACGAGTTCAGCGGATTGGCGTCGTTGCACATCAATTTGTTCTTGGACTTCTTCGTCGCTGGGCGCCGGATTCGGTATTTCAATTTGGAGATCTTCGTAGCCCCGAATTCTGATGCGGGGTCGGGTCTCCACCACTGCTTCGAAGCAGACCGACCCAGTATCTTCGCCGCTTGTCAGAGAAAGTTCAGGGGCAGCGATGACGTCAACAGCTTCGGCTCGGACCGCGTCCGCGTAATAGCCCGGAATGGCATCTTCTAGTGCTTGGGCTCGGGCGTATTCGCTACCAATGTGTGATTCGAGGACTCGCCGAGGAACCTTGCCCTTCCTGAATCCTGGAACTCTTATCTCTTTGGCGATTTTTCGAAAAGCCTGATCGATAGCGTCGTCGAACGTCTCTTCGTCGACTTCGACAGTCAGTTTGATCTTGGGTCCGAAGGTGCGCTCTTCGGCTCCATCCGCATCATCGGACGTTTCTGTTTCGGAGGAAACGTCAAGGTCAGCGGGGTCCACTTCGGTCACGATGGTCTTCACAAGGGCCGAATTCTATCGTGGCAGTTAGCTTCTGCCCTATTGCAGTCCACGACCGAAGTTGAGCGGGCGACGAGAATCGAACTCGCATCATCAGCTTGGAAGGCTGAGGTTCTGGCCATTGAACTACGCCCGCGATCTCGGTCAGGCTACCGGTACGGAGACGTTGCTACAGATCGAAGGGCAAGTCCGCGACGATTGCCGCCCTCCATCCGGTAGGTGTCTGAACCCGCAGTTTGGTACCGGGGAGGTTTAGTGGGACTTCTACGATCGCTAATCCCAAATTTCGTTCGTATCGCGGTGAGTAGGCAACAACTCGAGTCTGACCGGCGTAGGCGCCATTGGGAGTTCGTAATCCCACGGGTTCCGGATTCGCGTCGAGTGGTTCACCATCGATCAGTAGCCCTTTTAGCTCACGCGTAGGTCCTTGGGCTCGTTTAGCAACCAACGCACTTTTCCCTACAAAATCGTGGTTTGCTCCCAGATCGACATAGCTACCAATTGCGGCCTCGAAGGGGTCGCTCTCGGCGTCGGTGTCCGAACCCCAAGAGAGAAGAAAGTTTTCGATTCGTTCGGCGTAGTTGGGTGCGCCGACCCGAATGTCGTAGGCCTGCCCGGCGTCCCAGATGAGATCCCACAGTTGGTTTCCTTTGCTGCTGTCTTCAAGGTAGAGCTCGAAACCGCCTTGTTTACTCCAGCCAGATCGCGAGACGACTAACCGAATGCCTTCATGATGGATTCGTCGGAAATGGAAGAACTTCAGTTCTCGTACCCATTCTCCAAAGACATCAGCGACGGTGTCTGTTGCGCTCGGACCTTGAACGGCTAATGGTGAAACGTCAGGTTCGCTTACTTCGACGTCGTCGCCGCGTTCACCGCTGATCGCGCGTATCCACAAGAGGACGTCGGAGTCTGCGATTGAGAACCACACAGTGTCTTCGTCAACTCTTAGTACGACGGGGTCGTTGATGAGACGGCCGTCATGATCGCACAGTGGCGCGTACTTGGCGGTGCCGATTCGAAGTTGTGACAAGTCGCGGGCACTCAGGTATTGGCAAAGTTTGAGAGCGTCGGGGCCTTGAACCTGTACTTGGCGTTGACAGCCCACGTCCCATAACGAAACCCTCTGAGTTAACGCCTCATAATCTGCGGTTGGGTCATCGGTGGCTAAGGGCAGAACCATGCGGTTGTATACCGTTGCTGCCTCCATCCCCGCGGCCTTCGACCGGGAATAGAAAGGTGAGAACCTGACCCTGGGTCCCTCAGTGAGTTTCATATTCGGCAAGTTACCGGTTCGTTTTGTTCCCTTTTAACGGGAGTCAAAATAATTGAGGTGGCCGCGATCAACAATTCGCTGCAGGAACTCCGGTTCGTATGCGAATTCAGGGTCCTCGCGGACAAGTTCGTCAACCACGATTGCGTCGTCACCGACAAGGATTCTCCATCTCTTCTCACGCACCCCATCAAGAATGATGGCAGCTGCTTCACCTGCCGTGGTGGGGGCGTCATCTCTAAACCGTTCGCCCCGCGAAACAACAAGTTCGGTCAGATCTGCGTCACTCATTTGGTCCACATCAGCGCCACGTTCAGCCAGAGTTTTTCGAATCCGTTCGAGGTCAGGGCCGCCATGCGCGGCAGTGCTATTAAGAGCAATCGAAGTTCCTATATGACCGGGCATGACGACGTGTGCCATCACATGGGGAGCGTGAAGGCGAAGGTCGATATTGAGCGCTTCGGTGAAACCTTTGACCGCAAATTTGGCTGCACAGTACGCCGTGTGAGGGACGTCAGGTCCAACAGTCGCCCAAAAACCGTTGATGCTGCTGGTGTTCACGATATGGCCCTCTTCGCTTCGAATGAGGAGCGGCAGAAATGCACGACATCCGTGATACACCCCATGCCAACAGACGTCGAAAGTTTTTTCCCACGCCATTCGGTCCTCATCGATCACGAAACTTCCGCCGCCTCCGATGCCAGCGTTGTTGAACACTAAATCGACATGCTCAACTCCGTGTCGGGCTTGAACTTGGCTACGAAACGCCAACATGTCAGCTTCGTCCGCTACATCGCAAACATGTGAGGTCACCCGTATCTCTTCGGTCGTTTCCGAAAGAGCGAGCCGCTCGGTTTCCATCATGTTGTCAGGGCTGACGTCACACATTGCGACATGGCATCTAGCTGCCGCGAGTTGTCGCACTAACTCGCGACCCATTCCAGTGCCGCCTCCGGTAACTATGGCCATTTTCCCCTCGAAATTACGCATGGCACCTCCTGTCGAAATTCAATGGTTTCAGTTACTTGGTTGGTTTGTCATCTGAAACCACAAAATCCGCGACTTGAAAAACTAGGAAAGATTCAGTTTCTTTGTAACGCGAGGGAGAATGGATGTTGCACAATGTGNCCATGNACNGTANGTGGCCTCGAGGAATTTCCTTCACGGCGCTGTGTCTCATTGCGCTGAGTTGCTCTGGNGATGACGTCTCAACTTCTCCACAAGCGGCGCCAACCGAATCAAGTGCNGCCCCCATCGGAGTTCCNAATTCCACGGTNGCGCCGANGACCACTGTNGCTCCTGTAACTCCGTCGACTACCANCGCAGCAAGTGGCGTTTCCTTGTTGGTCGTTTCAGGTGACCCGACGTTGAGCTTGGATCACACGAGTAACGCCCCCTCATCAGACGCTTTTGCTCCTTCAGTGATGCCCGATACTCCGATGGGTCGAGTTGGTCACAACCGATACGTGTTCGTCCGCAGCGGCGATCAGATTATTCCAGCGTTGATCGAGGGCCCCAAAGGCAGCCAGACGCGCTGTCAGCAAGTTGAATTGCCCTGTTCCTTTCGTGATTTCAAAGAGTTGTTGGGTTCTGGGGCAGAGATCCCTGCGGCGCTCAACATGAATCGATCCGAGCTGGAGAAGCTGGTGGCGGAGTTGGGTGAGGTCGCAGGAGCATTGGAGCGATATAGCGACGTGAACGATGCGTGCGCTGCGGGTTATCTACCAGATGGAACTCAAACGCCGAATATGGGGTCCCACTTCACCAACTTTCCCTTGATCATTGATGGGAAATTTGATCCCGGTGTACCGGAAATTCTGTTGTACGTATCAGCAGATGATGCCGCTCCCCCATTTGGCGCACTTGGCCGCTGTAAGGACGGTGCGTGGAAGGGTGGCGCGGTCGAGATCGCGGGTGCAGCGTTCTATATGCCGTTCGCTTTTACTGGTGACGACCATTTTGAGGGGTTCAGTGGACCACTTGACAATTGGCATATTCACTACAACTTGTGTCGCCTTGCGGGGCAGGACGTCACGGTGCTGCCTTCGGTGTGTTCTGGGAAGGACGATGGCCCCTTGGACCGTCCGCAAGGTGATGCGAGCGAGGGATGGATGATCCACGCTTGGGCCGATGGGGAACACGACAACCAACTTGGGGCTTTTTCCATGTACAACCCTTCCATTTGGCCGTTGTCGGATCCCAAGTCCGCTGCGACGGGATTCATAGGTTCAAGAACGGCCGGTACCACCAACCTGATCGCCGACTTTGACTACCAGGTAGCGGAGGCGACCGTACCCGGAAAGATTTCTTTCTTTAACGCCGACCCTGAGGCTCATAGCGTTACTGCTGGCACTCCTGAGAATCCGACTGGCGAGTTCGACAGCGGTGTTGTTGGTGGTGGTACAGCAGCAACTATCGAGATCTCTCAGCCTGGGACGTACGAATTTTTCTGTTCACTCCATCCGGGCATGAGAGGCACAATCACTGTTGGCGGCGGTTGATCGATATCTCACTAGTTGACATTCAATTGGTTATCTGAGAGCAAAAAACTTGAAGATGATTTTATGCAAACCGTCTCCGGTGCTGCCCGGGATGTGGTGACCTTCTGAGTCGATTCCCTGGTGGCGGACACGTGTGCCGTATGGTGCAGGTAAACAAGGTTCGCCCGGTCGGGGCACAACCGGTTGGCGTTGTTCTTAGGGGCTCTGGTCGGTTATAGAAGCGAGAAGAAGATAATGAGCATTCCGACCCAACTTGCAGCGAAGGCGAGGGTGCGGATGTAGGAGATACCCAGAATGTGTACGACCGCGTGTACCAGACGGGCCCAGAAGAAGATGCCTGCTCCTGTGGCTGCGTTGACGTCTGTTAGGTGGGCGATAATCACCAGAGCTGCGAAGGCTGGCAGATTCTCGACCAAGTTGAGATGTGCTCGCTGGGCTCGTTGGGCCCATGCGGCAGGGGCCGGCGGGTTTTCCGGATAGGTCAGAACGTTCCCGAGACCTTGACTTTGGATGCGTTCGAGTACGTATGGGAGCCAGAGCACGATGCAGAGAAAAGCACTCCAGGCGAGGTAACTGAGTTCGGTGTCCACTTGACCCTCCATCGATATTAGGTACGGCCCAACCTAGACCTCGGTTCGTTACTTTTCGTTGACGAGGAGTGAATTTCATTCAAGTTCGACAGTCGGGCATGTTCGCCGGCCACCAGTCGGGTTGTGCACTCGAGCCCGTGCGATCAGCGGCGTACCGAGGTCGTCTGATGTGAGAAACGTTTCTATAGCTGTGGCAATCGGGTGCGCAACAAGTTGAACGTAGTTCTCTGTCGCAAGGAATTCGCCTTCCGAAGGGCTGGCGAGATAAGCAATTTCGAGAAGAGCATTGGTGGTCTGTGGTTTGCGGACGAGACTGTAAGCGTCATCTCCAGCTGAGTTGACCACTCGGAGGGCTCCGGCGTCCCAGCGAGATGTCCATTGAATACCTTCGATAGCGTCAAGTACTTCAAACACCTCTTGGTGTAGCAATCCAGCTAGACGAGCCGATCCATCATCTCCCGTCTGGGCGAATACTTCGGTGCCCGGCTTGTTTGATTTTGCTGCGGTCGGCGCGTTGTGATGTATCGAAACGAAGGCTTCGGCGTTTATGGCATCTCCCAGGAAGACCCTCTCATCCAACGACATGTAATAGTCGCCAGAGCGGGTCAACATGGCAGGGATTTCTCTTTGTTCAAGTAGCCCAGCGACCGCAAGCGCGACTTGGAGGTTGAGTTGACTCTCGGTAAGGCCAGTAGGGCCTCGCGCTCCCGGGTCTTTTCCTCCATGTCCAGGATCGAGAACGACTCTGATGTCGCGCACGGGTGTGGCTGTGGAGATCGTTTTCACATCACCGCAGGGGTCAATTATTAGCCATCCGTCGTCATTTATTTCAGAGACACGGACAACGATGCCGTTGTTCGTGATGGCGACGGTTGGAGCGAGCATCGTGGTGGTGGTCGGCGTTGGCGACGATGTTGTGGTCGTTGTTTTTGGCGCGGTTAACGTGGGTGGCGGTGGAGTGGAACCGGCCACTGCCTCAAGCGTTGTTGTACTCGCGATGGAAACCGCTGGTTGCGTGGTGTTCACAGCCGATTGTTGGGTGGTGTTGGTAGGTGTCGCCTCGTCAGCCTGCTTTGACTCGGACGGTGCGCAGGCCATCAGTAGTGCGACCGCTACGCCGCTAAGGACCACGGAACGAGTTTTTTGAAGGCGGGAATGCACGCCGCTGCAACCTATCTGTGTTGATTGAATTTGATTACTCAATCGGATCGATTTCATCTGCAAGGTCAGCGACCATTTGTGGAAAATTTGGTGACGCGGCTCTGCCCACAAGATGTCGTGCGAGTTCTTTGATCGGTCTCCCCCATGAGACAATCAGAAATGGTGTGTTGGCGTCGCGGTATTGGTCGATAATCGCGGCGCTGTTTGCAAGGTCACCTTCAAGATCTGCTTCTGGCATGTCCTCGGGGGCGAACACCGGCACCGAAGTCTGCGCGGGTGGGGGTGAAAGAATCACTCCATGTGATGAAAGCCCGCTGAGTAGAGCCACCACAGAGAGTTTCGTGGTTGTCGCACCACGAAATATTAGCGCTGCGCGCCGTCGCGAGATCTGATCGAGCACAGCAACTTCTTCAGCCAAAGTTGTCGGATGCGCAGCATCGCCGTCCACATCGACGATGATGCTGATATTACTCGTGACCGCTGCGATGGCAGCGGCTTCGACGCATTCGGCGCCAGGCGGTCCGGTGACAACTGTCCCCCAGATGCCGTGCTGATCTGCGTCGCTAGCTAGACGGCGGCGGTCATGGTGGCTGCTAACTTTTCGAAGATCTAGAACGAGTCTCACCGTTGCACTCCGAGTTCTTGGACGAGTGGCGAAAGCTCTCGCCCGATGCGCTCAATGACTTCGACTAGCGCTGTGCGAGGGGGCTGGTCGTATCCGACGCGACAGACCACTAGGTCGACGTCGTAACCACCGAGTTCTTCCGCGATCTGTTCCGCGGACCCGACTGTGGCCGAACGCTCAACTTCGTCCATTGACGCTTCGATCTGGCTCACGAAGTCGACCCCTGTTTTGTCTACACCCCAACCAAGACCTGCATAAACCAAGTAGCTGGAACGCACCCATTCAAGGGCTTTACGCCGTTCGGTTTCCGTATCGACGATCCACAGGTTGCGAAGAAGTCCTATGGGAGGTGGTGTCCCGCCCGGCGGTCCTGATGTTTCCCATTCTGTGCGGTGAGCTGCGATGAGGCGATTCACGACATCTCGTGAAAACGCGCCCGAGATAAACAACCCAAGGCCGCGCCGTCCGGCCCGCCGCGCCGCCTTTTCGCTGCTGACTCCCACCCATGTCGGGGTGCTCACTGTCGCCTGGAGCGCGTCGAGACCAGAGTTCATCAGTTGGCGGCGGTTGCTGATGAGTTCATCTTTGATCGTAAATTCGATGGGCCGGTAGCCCATACCGACCCCCAGCTGGAATCGGCCTTGTGATTGCGCATCGAGAAGATTGACGGCGTTCGCCACCCGGTTCGGTTCGTGAAGTGGCAGTAGCAGGACTCCGGTGCCGACTTCTAAATGTTCGGTGGCTGCAAGCGCTGCAGATGCTGCAGGCAGCAACGCCGGGCAATACCCGTCGTAATAGGCGTGATGTTCTGACAACCAAAGACTATGAATACCGTTGTTCTCAGCTAAGCGGGCGTCATCGACGAGTTCTTGGTAAGCCTGTGCAAACGACCGCGGGTTTGTGGCAGTCGATTGCAGACACCAAAGCCCGATTCCCATGTCCATGCCACAGTGTGGCTCGCTAAGCGAGGTTCGCGCGGCGCAAAACATGGGCTACGGCATTTAGCAGTTATCGAACTTCTCTCGCGCTCGTTCGCGTTGTTCAGGTTCCACGGCAACAGCGATTTCATTAGCTGCAAACAGAAGACAGGTTTTAGATGCGCCTTGTTTGATTTTTGTGTCGATCTCAACGGCCAGCGGCGTGCACAGATCTTGTTTTTCGTAACCAGCCTCTCTTCTGCAGGCTCGTAAAAAGTTTATTTTGTGTGACTCATTCCATTGCGCAGCGTTACTACACGCTGATCCGATCAACAGAGCTGACAAGACAAGCAGGGCCTTCCCACGCTTTTGCCAATTCACCGCACCACGACGGTCTGTTTGGTTGCTGCCGCTTAGCGTTGTCGGCGAAGACGGACTTTCCATGGGCTAGAGGTGTTCGCCGAGAAATGCAAGATCCACCTCAATCACTTTGCGGAATAGGTCAGAGTCCTCATAAAGCAACCCAAAATGCCCTCCATCAATATTTTCCCAAACTTTCGCCGCGGCGATACTGTCGAAGCATTCTCGGGCAACTGCCGGCGACGCCGGTGCAACTTCGTCATCGGATGCAACAACGAACAGCGTTGGGACGGTGAGTTGGGCGGCGACTACGGGCACTGAAAGTTCGGGCGCTTTTCGGACGACAATGTTGACGTCGTTCGACCAGAGTGAGCCCGGACGCTGGCCGTAGGTTTCCGCGTAGTCGCGAGCCCCATCAAAGTTAAGTAGAACGGGAGCTTCTGAGGTAGGCAGATCGGCGAAACGCACCGCAATCTTCGCTGCCGGTTCCTCGGTCAAATCGCCTTCCGCCCAGTAGTTCTTCATTTCGGCGAAGTCACTAGAGTGAGCGGCAGGCTCAGCGTACTTTTCTCCACAGCCTGGAGTGTGAGCGATGATCGCTGCGACTCTTGAGTCGAATGCTGCAACATACTGAACGGTCGCTCCACCCATGCTTTCACCCCAAACGACGACTCGGTCGGTTGCGACTCCGTCAAGGTTCAATGTGTGAGTGATGGCGTCGCTGTACCCGCGAATTTGGCACCACAGGTCGACATCAAATCGCGGTTCACCATCACTGGTGCCGAAGTTTCGATGGTCGTAAGCAAAAACGTGATGACCGGCGGCAGAGAGACGTTCGGCGAAGGCATTAATAGACATGTGTGCAGTCGCCGAGAATCCATGGGCCATGATGACGAGAGGAGCTTCAGGAGATGCGGATTTGTGGAATCTTCCCCGCAGGGTCGCGCCTTCAGATTCGAATTCGATGAGCTCGTATTCCGCGGTCATGATTGTGCCTCGTTGGTCGTGGGTCTGATTATCTCGCGTCCTACAGCGCTCTCGCTACATAACTCAAATGCGTCTGAGTCACCGGTGAGGAATAGCCATCGAACGCATCGGCTCGCTCTGGGGATTCGTTATATGTGGCTAACGCTGACTCGAACGCGTCGATGTCGCCGGGATAGCTGACAGCCCAAATGAATTCACTGTTGTCCGTGTCCGCGTATGCGAATTCGATTTTGAATCCGTATTTGTCGCGAACTGCCGCAATGGTAGGAAACCAGTCAACTAGGCGTTCTAATTCGCCTGCTTCAACCTCGTAGCGTCGCAATTGGATAGTCATAGTTATCTCCGATCCCAGAGTGAGCATCATTTCACACAACGACATCACAGCATCCGATGACCGCCTGAGGGTAGGTTCCTTTCATGTCATCTGATTCTGGCTCTCACGTTTTGGGTCTTCGGTCTGCGCGCGAATTGTTGGCCATGCTCGCTGAGCGTGAGATCTCAAGCGTCGAACTACTTGAACACTTTCTAGAGCGAAACGAAGCCCTACATCCCCAAATCAACGCCATTGTGACACTTGATATTGAACGAGCCGTGGCCTCAGCGAACGCGTCCGATCAACGCCGCATGGCAAACGAAGATGTCGGTGAACTTGACGGTTTGCCGATGACCATTAAGGACGCAATAGCAGTCGCAGGAGTTCGTTCGACGGGAGGGGCCGTTGAGCTAGAGCATCACGTACCTGAACGTGACGCTGAGGTGGTAACCAAGGTCAGGGACGCTGGTGCAGTGATTTTTGGGAAAACGAATCTCCCCCGTTGGTCCGGCGACGTGCAGGCCTTCAACGAGATTTTCGGTACCACCAACAACCCTTGGAACTTGGACTGCGGTCCCGGGGGTTCGTCCGGTGGCGCGTCAGCGGCGATCGCGTCGGGGCTGACTGCATTGGATATTGGAACCGATATCGGCGGGTCGGTTCGCCTACCTGCCCATTTTGCGGGGGTATGCGGTCATAAACCAAGCTTTGGAGTGGTGTCACAGATCGGTTACATCGATCATGTTTCTTATGGTCTTAGCGAAGCTGACGTCAACGTTTTCGGTCCGCTCGCTCGCACTGTCGGCGATCTGGAGCTGTTGTTCGACGTCATTCGCGGACCGCGTGACGAGGCCAGCGGCGGTTGGAGATTAGAACTACCCGACGCGCGAGGCACCGCTAAGGAACTTAGAGTTGCTGCTTGGCTCGACGATCCTGATTGTCCTGTCAGCAATGCGGTGTCGGGTGTGTTGGATGATGCGGTGGCAGCGATGGAATCGGATGGCATCTCTATTGATCGCTCAGCGCGTCCAGCAGTGCCGTTCAACGATGTGCGCGAAGTTGGACTGCCATTGATTTCCGCTGCAGTGTCTCCCGGACGAACCGAAGAAGAGCAGGCTGCGTTACAAAAACTCGCCACTGATTCCTCTGCAAGCCCNACNATGCGTATGCGAGCCCGNNCNTCCACCATNTCTCANCGNGANTGGCTNNTNCTCACCGANAAACGCGACACAAACCGCCTTCTATGGGCTGATTTTTTCGCTGACTTNGACGTGTTGTTNGCACCTGTGGCGTTCGTGCCGGCCTTCGAACATCAACATGATGGGATCTTGTACACGCGCACGTTGACTGTCGACGGAACAACTCGCCCGTACGCCGATCTCATCGTTTGGACGTCTCAGTTCGGGTACGTGTACCTACCGTCCACCGTTGTTCCAGTCGGATGGACAGATGATGGACGGCCGGTCGGCATTCAGGTGGTTGGTCCATATCTGGGCGATCGAACCACTTTGGAATTCGCCAAATACGTCGAGAGTCTTCTGGGCGGGTACCGCGTACCTCCCATTGCCGCGAACTAAGACGAATCGGATCAACGTACCCGCACAGTTACCCGCCTCAGTACAAGGATCTCTGTTGGGTGGAGCGTTCCTCCCTTTGCCTCGACGGCCAGGCGTTCCATCCCCGAAAACTTCCCTGCTCGATCATGTGCCGCCCAATAGGCTTCAGAGATGAACTCGGCGCTCACTGATGAGCATGTCGATCAGTACCTCGCGCGGATCGGCGTGGAACGTTCCGCTGTGGCGGTGGATCACGATGGGCTAGCCGTCCTCCAATACGCACATCTGACCACTGTGCCGTTCACCAATATCGACGTATATGACAAGCTGCCCGTGACGACATCGCTCGACTGGTCACTGCCAGCAGTACTTCAGGGTCGTGGTGGCTGGTGTTTCGTGTTGAACGGGGCCTTCGCCGCTCTACTCGATGGGTTGGGCTTCCGAGTTACTTGTATGGGGGCGTTGGTGGTGAATGACAAGCCATCACCGATGGAGGACCACCTCTGTATTCGAGTCGATCTAGATCGACCCTGGCTAGTTGATGTGGGGTTCGGGGAATCGTTTACCCGCCCACTGCCACTCGATAGCAACGATCCTGTCGATGACGTGGCGGCTGGCCGACGATTTCGGTTAGTCCGCAGTGATGACGGGCGCTACGAACTGGAGTCCGAAAAGCACGTCGACGGCGAGCCGTACTGGCGAACCGATTACCGTTTCACTACTCATCCTCGCGAACTTGCCGATCTCAGCGACGCAAGTGATTACCTGATGACTTCCGGATTGTCCTGGACAGAAAAACGATTCTCCACGCGACTCACCGACGACGGTAGAGTCACTCTGCTCCATGACCGCATCAAGTTCACTCCTCGGTGCGGGGATGAACGCGTCGTAGCCCTCAATGATGAAACAGCGTGGGAAGCGGCGCGTCAGCGCCATCTACCAACACCTACTTGAACAAGACGCAGCGCGTAGGCGTCAGCTAGAAAACGAAATGGGGCGGAGCCCAAAGGCCCCGCCCCATCCGATTGACATTATTGAGCTAATTCAGCTCACCGGCATCCGCCTTGATCCTTGTCCCACTTACAGTTCGGGGTTCCACCGTTCAAGTCCAAGATCTCGCCAACCTGGTTCCATGTCTGCCCTTCGGCATCGAATCGGCTGAAGTCGGAACCTTCAACGAAGTAAGCGTCTGTCGCTCCACTCAACCCGGTATTGATCCCATCCATGATCTGCGGGTGATAGATAGCGAGGTTTCTCGCCGCAAGCATCAGGTTGGTTCGGCTCAAACCGCCCGGTAGCTCATCTGCAACACGCAGGATCTCGAGATACGGATAGCCATAGCTATAGCCGGCCGCATACAGCGAAATTGCGGGATCCAAGCCATGTTCTTCAAGCGTGGAATTGATGAACGCAATAAACGGTTCGTTGGCGTACTTCGGATCGGTGGAGTCTTTGTTTCCACCACCAACCACTAACCAATCATGTGCGGCCATTCCTGCTGGCTTCATGTAAGCCGCGATGGCTTTGCACACCGAAGGTGTGAACGCTGCATCGAGTCGAGACAACAGACCAGAGGACTCCACTTCCTGAATCGCCAATAGGCAGGGGTTTCCTGCGGTCATGGAAATGAACACATCAGGGTCGAAGGCGTCAATGGTTGTCACCTCATTCGTGAGCGTCGGCGCCGCCGGGTCATGACGTACGGGCAAGTACTCCGCCACCACATCAGGGTTCTTATCGGTGTAGTCCTGGAAGCCAATCTCGTAAGCAAGACCGAAGTCGTTATCCATCACCAACCCCGCGACCTTCACAGGAAGCTTGTCGGCAAGGTTGTTCTTAATCCAGGTGCCCCACAGAACCGCCTCAGTGGAATAGGACATGTGCAGTCCGGTTGTCCACGGATGGTTTTCGGGGTCACCCCAAGCCGGGTGGCCGCTCATCACAAACGGGTGCGGGATGCATTCTTCGTTGATCTTGTCGTATACAGCAAGCGTGTTGGGTGAACCCAACGTCAGAATCGAGAACACATTTGCTGATTCGATGAGTTCGTCAACGAATTCAATGGTTTGCGCCGAGACGTAACCATCGTCCTTGATGATGAGATTAATTGACTTGCCACCGACACCGCCATTTTCGTTGACGTATCGGTTGAGGCTGTCCCAGCCAACAGCAAGGTTGCCGTATGCGGCCAGGTTGCCGGACTGAACGGTCGTGTGCCCAATACGGATCTCGCTGTCGGTAATGCCGTGGGTATCGGACCAGTCGCCCGGACAGTCGTTGAGGTCAATCCTGAAGCCTCCAGGGCCCTTTAGGACGTTGTCGTCGTTGATGCCCCATTCACCAGCGTCCATTTTGGCTGTGATCTTGTCGACCATCTGTTGCCGGTTATAGGCAGCTTCTTCCCAGATCCCTTCGATCGTTGATCGATCAAAGCTGACCTCGGGCTCTTCAGCCTCTTCTTCATCGTCAGCTTCGAGAGCTTCCTCGATGTCCTCTTGAGAGAGAGTGCCGGTTTTCTCTTCTTCTGCTTCTTCGGAGTCACCCGAATCATCAGAAGCATCAGCCGTAGCAGACGAGTCGGAGCCCGCAGACCCGTCGTCATCGCTACCGCATGACGCGGCAACCATCCCAAACGCCAAGAGCAGCGCCAATAAGCGCAAAATCCCTCGCTTCATTTTTCCCCCCATTTGAGGCGGTCCCGATGACCACCAGCTATACAAAAGTATGGTGAGGAACCTAGCAGGCTCCAACGGGCTCGCGTTTTCTTGGTTACCTGAATCCGGCAACTCCGACGGGAAAGAGTGCTCAGATAGACCCGCTATCTTCGATCCGAAGCCCTGAATGGACAACCTGGCTAGTGTCGAACCAGTTGCGACTTGGGAGGGACCAGATGAATGCCGTTGAACCAGACGAAAGCAAAACGAGCGCCGCTGAAATTCGCGGTCTATTGAGTCATCCGATAATCGATTCAGATGCCCACTGGCTCGAATTCGGGCCGATGGTGCAGCGACGCATGTACGAAATTGGGGGTGAGAAAGCCTTAGAGGGCTTCACCGGCAATCAAGAAATCGTGCCGCTACAAGAGATGGGACCGACCGGGCGGGCGCACATGGGATACGGACATCCAGGGTTTTGGATGCTTCCAATGAAGAACACTCGGGATCGGGCTACAGCAATGATGCCGAAGCTGCTGTCGGAACGGATGGATGAATTCGGTCTGGACTTTTGCGTTATGTATCCCACAGGCGGATTCGCCACCATGATGCAAGCAGATGACGAAGTTCGAAGAGCGGCTAGCCGCGCATTCAATATCTTCAGCGCCGAGTTTTTTGGTGATTACTCCAACGTCATGACTCCCGTGGCCCTCATCCCAATGCACACCCCCGACGAAGCAATCGACGAAATCGTTTTTATTCGCGAAAAATTGGGTTTGAAGGCGTGCCTGTTCAACGGAATGATCCCTCGAGCAGTGCCCGCAGCTGAGACGGGTAACCACAAAGCGCATCGGCTCGGATCGGTCACCTACGACGTCTTCGGTATTGATAGCCCCTATGACTATGACCCGGTCTGGCAGGCGTGCATCGAATACGGAGTGTCACCCACCTTTCATTCAGGCGGTCGGGGCTATGCCCTTCGGCGGTCCCCAACCAATTTCACCTACAACCACATCGGACACTTCGCCTCCACAGCCGAAGCGATCTGTAAAAGCATGTTCCTTGGCGGCGTAACCCGCCGCTTCCCCGATATTCGGATGGGATTTCTCGAAGGGGGTGCTGCGTGGGCCTGCCAACTCTTCGTCGACCTCATCGAACACTGGGAAAAACGTAACCGAGTGGCACTTGAGTTCAACGACCCTGCCACTCTTGACCATCAACTCATGATTGAACTCGCGCATCGATTCGGGCCCGACGACATGGCCGAACTCATGTCGGACCTCGACAATGCGCTGTTCGCGGCGCTCAACAGTGCAGCTTCCACTCATGACGGCGGCCAGGCCGAGCTCGATGATTACGCCCCGTGCGGCATCCAAACGGAGGAAGACATCGCGGACCTTTTTGTTCCAAACTTCTACTTTGGCTGCGAAGCCGATGACCGAATGAACGCCGCCGCGTTCAACACCGATGTCAACCCCTTTCAATCTCGCATAAACGCGCTGTTTTCTTCAGACATTGGGCACTTCGACGTCGTGCACATGGATCGAGTCCTCCCCCACGCTTGGGAGCTAGTAGAGGATGGGGTGATGAGCCGCGACGAGTTTCGTGAATTCACCTTTGCCAATCCGGCAAAATTTTGGACGGCGAATGCCCCTGACTTCTTCACCGGAACCAAGGTCGAACGGGCAGTGGCAGAGCTACTTACCTAAAAGCTAAATCAGCCAGCGGCCGTGATGAATCTCTCAAGACCGGCTATGTGGTCATCTACCGATTCAAGACCTGAAGGGGGCGTACCCGACCAGGCCGATGTCACACTCATCGTGTTGACGCATAGGTGAGAGATTGAGGCCTTTCGTGCTTGGGCTGTCAGACCAACCCACTTCTCTGCACCCAGGCCATAAGGCATGTTGAATTCGATCGGGAAGCTTGAGGGTTCGCGACCCTCCTCCGAAATCATCTCTCGCAGTCGATCGGCAAGCTCAATGGTGCGACTCCCCGCACTGGCGAAGGTGAATCCGTCACCCAACCGGGCTGCCCGCCGCATCGCGACTTCTGACGATCCTCCGAGCCACACCGGTATCGGATGCTCCGGTCGCGGAGCGATGCCGGCCCTTTCTATTCGGTGGTAGGAAGTGTCAACGTCAACCGTCTGCTCACTCCAAAGACGACGCATGATCTCAATCTGTTCGTCGAACAAACGCCCTCGCCCGGCCCATGCGACTCCCAAGGACTCGTACTCGACATGATTCCAGCCGGTACCTACACCCAACCGTAGACGTCCTCCAGATAGCAGATCCACCTCTGCTGCCTGCTTGGCAGCTAGGACAGTCTGCCGCTGAGGGAGAATAATCACAGCCGTCTCAAACTCGATGGAACTGGTGACCCCCGCCAAAAACCCAAAGAGTACGAAGGGTTCGTGGAATGGATCGTCCTGGGTGTAGGGGCCGGTGAGTTTAGGACTTCTATCCGAATGTTCAGCACCAACAACATGGTCGTAAGTCACGATGTACCGATAACCCAGGTCTTCTGCCGCCTGCGCCCAAGCACGGATCTGTGCCGGGTCGTTACCTATTTCGCACGTCGGAAAAACTGCGCCGAACTCCATTTCTGACCTCCTACCGGTCGAGCCATCAGGGAGAACCCTGACAACACTTGACAGAATCGAACCTATTACGTGC
>PBHE01000017.1 GCA_002719335.1 Acidimicrobiaceae bacterium | reverse complement strand
CGCCGAAACACCAACAACCACCGACCACACAACGCCCAGCGATTCAGACACACCACCAAACAGCACAACAACCCCAGACCAAAAGACGAGTACAGAGGACAGCCCTAAGGACACTAGATGGTCGTAACATACGAAGAGGTCGGCAACGTAAGGGTGATTACTCTTGATCGACCTGAAGCTCGAAACGCCGTCAGCCACGAAGTTTCCGCCGAACTCGAAGCGCATCTCGACACTTTCGAAGCCGACGAGAGCGCCTGGGTTGCGGTACTTGCCGCAAATGGTCCGGTTTTTAGCGCTGGCGCTGATTTGAAGTCAGTCAGCAGCGGCAAAACAATTGAAAGCAAAAAAGGCGGATTTGCCGGCTTAGTGCGCTACCCGAGGACAAAACCTTTGATCGCCGCCGTGGATGGGCCTGCATTAGCTGGGGGTTTAGAGATAGTCCTAGCGTGCGACTTGGTCGTGGCGTCCTCGGCCGCTCGTTTCGGCATTCCTGAAGTCAAGCGGAGTCTGATAGCCGGTGCCGGCGGGCTTTTTCGCCTACCAGCTTCGATCGCTCGCAATGTCGCTATGGAGTTGGCACTCACTGGCGATCCCATCTCTGCGGAACGTGCCTTCGAACTTGGTCTAGTGAACGAACTCGCTGAGCCGGGCGCTGTCGTTGATGCTGCGTTAGAACTTGCTAAACGCATCACTGTTAATGCGCCGATAGCTGTGAGAGAGAGCCGGCAGGTCGTCCTGGAAAGTCAGGGTGTTTCTGATGCAGACGGCTGGCAAATCACGAAGGACCACTTTCGGGTCGTCGTAAAGACTGAGGACTTTCGTGAAGGTCCTCTGGCATTTGTCGAAAAGCGAGCTCCAGTTTGGAAGGGTCGCTAGGGAGTTATAAGACGGTGTTGGAGAAGGAAATCCTTCAATCCAGCGGTTAGGTCAAATCGGTTGATTTGATTCGCTGCCACAAATGCCAAATCTTGTGCATCGTCACCCGGAACTGCGGCGGAGGGGTCATCAGTTGTAGCGAAGAAGTCGGCGATGAGATACCTACGACCAGATGCCTCGCGCTCTACCCAACCGACGAATTCCCCGCAGTTCACTTCAAGGCAAGTCTCTTCTTTGACCTCGCGTTCAACTGCGTCTTGCCAGGTTTCTCGCGGCTCTAAGCGACCACCTGGAAGCGACCACTGACCGGCACCGGGGTCCTGCCCTCGCTGGATAAGGAGTAATTCTCTATCCCAAAACACCACCGCACCAACGCAGGGCTCTGGCATCCGCCGAAATTGCACTTCAGGGCGCATCCAGTGGTCTGTAGACGGTAAGGAGGCGCGCCTTGAACCCGAAGGTTTCGAAAAAGTTTTTTGTGGCACGGTTGCCGGGCAAAGCCAAGGAGTCGATTCCTACACAATTACGTTCAGTACACCATGAGATAACTGCGTCAATAAGCGACTCACCTACTCCTACGCTTCGGGCCTCCGGGTCAACCCAGATATCAGTTACCTGACCCAAGATTTCTCCTGTTCGAAGTAACTCAAGTTTGGAGACGGCGTATCCCAAAGCGGCATCATCAATCATCCCAATCCAGATGGCTTGGTCGGGATCGTGCAGCGCTGAGTCGAAACTTGCAACGTAGGGAGGGTTCCGCGTCTCCCGTCGACTCCACACGTAACCGCCGCGATTTTCGTGTTGCTCAGCGACCGCCTTCGTGGCGAAATCAGCAAGCGTTTCAACGTCAGTTGATACCGCCGATCGGACGGACACGTTCACTGCGATGCCTGCCGAGCTTCTGACGCTTTCTCCGCTTGAAGCCGCCCATCTTCTCCCTCGGTGAGGTCGACGTGACTGAACATTTCTGCAACAGCTCGATGCCCAGCGCGCATCGCTATTTGCTGATACATCTCCTGCGCAATGCGCCGATAATTAGGGTGGCCCTGTGGCTGGCTCCGTAGTTCGATCAAGTGAAGGGCTTCACGGGCATTGAACTGCATCACATACCTGACGCGATAGGCCATAGACACCGCATACGGGGCTTGTTCGGGGAACTCAGGGAGCAGGCACTCATGCAACGCCCTCGATCGTTCCATGGCTCCGTCGTACCGGTCAGCCAAACCGGCACCCGTGACCGCTTCTGGTATTTCGTACCCGTGATCGGGAGTGAGCGATTGCCACTCAATCGTCAGTAGACGATGCCGCTGTAAATCTCGGAACCCGCCGTAATCACCTAAAACGTCAAAACGGTAGTCCAATCTTTCCAGAGCGCGCCCGGGTCGATGACGTCGATTGCCTCTGTCGCCGACGTAACGGCGGACTAAGTTGATGCGCTCATCGGATGTCAGGTTGTCGACTACATCAATTAGCTGCGTCTCGGGAAGGTGACTGTACGGATACAGCATCGCGGCCAACATCTTTCGCTCACCATCGGGGTCCCAATCGATAAGTTCGACCTCACCCACAGGCGCAGGATCTATCGCCGAAAACAGTTGGTCCGCGAGTTCCCTCATTGAGTCGCGATTGGCTTCAAAGTAGTTGGACCAAAGAACGCCTCGATCTTCGACATCCACACGTCGAAGGAAGGATGGGATCACTTTTCGCAATTCAGAAAGCATCAGATCGGAGTATGAGCGAGCTTCAGGAAGAGGGTGAGATCGCATCCGGATTAGTAAAGCTTCGTATGCCTGTCCTGTCCCGTAGATCCCGACATTCGAGAGACTTGCAGCAGGAAGAAGACCACGTGCCGCATCAAAGGACTTTGCCCGTATCGTTTGCCGGTAGGCCAAATCGCCGATTTCTGCTCCTTGAGCATGATGAGTTCGATAAAAGTCCTGCATCAGCGGCACTAGCTCCGCGTAAGTGTCGAAGATTCGATCGAGGTCACCTACATAACGAGTGCCAAACCCAGAGGCCAGCACTTCCGGGTCTCGGTGATAGCGATACCGTCCATCGATGCGGGTGTCGTAGCTCAAGTAGCGAGTTGATTGCTCGAGGTAGGACATCAGCCGTCCCCACTCAAGAATTTTGGTCAAAATATTAGAAGCCTGTTCACATGCCAGATGCACTCCTCCGAGCTGCGCAACTGAGTCATCGCCGTATTCCACGAAAATTCGCTGGTATAGCTCCTCGGCTTTCGCAAGCCCGACTGTGGCATCAATCGACTGATCGCCGGAAACATCCAGATCATCGACGAACTCATCAAGAAACAATCGCCTGAGACTCTTGTGAGTTCTGCTGTACCGCGCAAAAAGCGCGCCCTTAACCACCTCGGGCAGGTTTACAAGTGCAAACACTGGTTGGTCGAGGTTGGTGAAGTAACGACGAAGAACATCTTCCTCGTTCGCCGTAAATTGCTCGACTGCGTAGTTGTTCAAGATCAATTTCGAAAGTCAGTGGGATAAGGGTCGGATGTCTCAGTAAGTAAAACTGATCGTAGGACGATCCGACGCATTAGTCGCGCACCCTCAAGGTCTTTGGGAAAATCAAAATATTGCGAAGAACGCGTCAGGTACCACCTTGAGCGCAATCGAACGGTGGCGTCCCTCATCCACGTCATCGATCCGGATGCGAAGAGGACGTTCAAAGGTCCTTTCCAACTGAGTGACTCTTTCGCTCCGGATGCCGGAATGGGGAAGGTGATCACCTGTTCTTAGGCGATTCTTAGCCAGCCAACGTTGCCTAATAGGAAGGTTGCCTTCGAGCAGGTCGAATCGGCCATCATTCGGATGCGCTTTGGGCGCGACTCGCCATTCATCGCGCCATTCAGAATTCACCACTGCGATTACCGGCCCTACCCACCAACTCCTCAGGCAAAACACATGAGCAACCGAAACACAAGAACGATCGTCGAGTTGTACCTGGGCCGCGTCGATTGGCACCATCCTTGCTTCGTCGCTTCGAATTCTTTCCAGCCCACCCCCTGGGGCACCTACTGCCCGCCACAAATCACCGCCAATTATTGCTATGGGAGGGACCTCCTTTCCAGCAGCCCAACAATGTTCCACGACCGTCCGAACTTCGGCATCTGTCGTCGCGATTACATCTACCAAGCCAGGAGGAGCGACAGTGCCCCAATCTTTTCCTCGTTCAATCGGCATTCTCGTCAGTCCGATCCCCGGCGTCGTCGTGAAGGCGGGCTGATGCCGCCACTAAGTCTCGATCAATCGCGTTAATGGCCTTTCTGACGGTCTTTCCTGTTTGGTTGTCGGGCACAACCTCAGCGACCTTGCTGAGGAGGTCAATCACTTGTCGAACGTTGCGCACGAAATCGCCCGCTGACATATCGTCGCCGAGAATTTGCTCAAGATCGTGACCTGATGCCCATCCGTAGATCTGCGCCAAAATCGACGGGTCAGGCGTCCTGGTCTCAGGTAAGCCTCTCGCTCGTTCTTCAGAACGAACCGCCGTTGCGTAGGCAAGGATTGATGTGACGCGTTTCTCAACGCCTTTATTTGGATACCAAGGGGGCGGCGGTTCGATCCGGCTGCGGTGTTCGTAGGTCAAGACAGACGCAATCGCCGCAATCTCAATTGCAAGCAAGTCATCGAAAATGGCGTTTTGAATACAAATGCCAACAAGTAAATCCATCTCGTGGAATATTCCTTGGAGACGTCGACCGGGTTCTTCTAGTTGCCAACCGCTCGCGCAACCAAACACTTCCAACACTTCCACAATGGAATCGAGGGTTTGAGTTAGACCGCCTTCAGCGACTTCGATTTGAGATTCCAGCGTTTCGATTCTCAGTTCCGCTTGTAGGACCTGGCGTTCTGCCTCAAGGCGAGCTCGATGCAGATCTCGATCAGGGCGCCTCATTTCTGAGACGATGCCGAAATCGTTGAGGTGCTTTTTAAGCATCCGCGCTGCGATGCGCTGGTACTCGCGCCGGTTAGGCGTGTAAGGCTTCGGTAAATCGAGTGTTGTAATTGCCTGCGGTGATGAGTCGAAATCGGATTCGCCAAGCATCATCACTTTGCCTCGGGCCGTCACTACTCGAATTCGATTGTCGCCTCCTCGCCGATTCGTCGTCCCTAAGACCAACAAATGCTGTGAGTCGGTGCCCTGGACTCTTTCCACAACTGCTCCTGGGCGAAGTCTTCGTAGAGCCTCCGAGACGGACATAGCGCCATTTGTTTCGGGTTTGCTTCGAGATGAGCGAGTGACCCCAAGTCGCTTTAACTCCGTCTGCGACATCTGAAGCGATGCTTTGGCTTTCTCGAGCCGGGTGACCAATTCGACGACGCTTCGTGCAGATCGGTATTGAGCAAAGGACCGCTCCAAAAGCTCGATGGCTTGTTGCCGATCCGCTCGAGCCATCAAATTAGCGGCCATGTTGTAGGTGGGCCGAAAGGCTGACTCCAAGACAAATTCTTTGCTGGACGCCAGCCGAACTACTTGATCGAAAGATTCGTAGGGACTCCACAGCGTGTACGCATGCCCGGCGGAATCAATACCCCGGCGACCAGCTCGCCCTGTTAGCTGGGTGTACTCCCCGGGTGTCAGCACCACATGCCCTTCACCGCGAAAGCGGCTCAGTTGTTCCACAATGACTGAACGGGCTGGCAAATTGACACCCATCGCAAGGGTTTCGGTGGCAAAAACTACCCGAAGTAAGCCGGCGGCAAAACAGTCTTCGACGGCTTCTTTGAATGGGGTGACCATGCCTGCATGATGCGGGGCTACTCCCGCCTTTAGGCCTTCTAGCCAAGTCTCGTAGCCGAGCACGCTAAGGTCAGCGCTTCCAATATCTCGCACATGTTGCTCAGCAATTGTTTCGACCCGTTGCCGCTCTCGGCCATCGAGAAAACTGATCCCTTGTTCGAGGCAACTCCGAACAGCATCATCGCAGCCTTGCCGGGAGAAAATAAAAAAGATCGCCGGTAGTCGCCCCGCGACATCTAGGTGTTCAATTACCTCGCCGCGCCGCGGTCGGCCCACTGCCCCGCCTCGACCCCGACCCTCGTGTCGCCTGTAGCCACCCAATTTCCCCAGGAAACGTTCAACTTCGATATTGACTTCGCCGTGTCTGAGAGTCCGGAATTCTTGCAGTCTGTGGTGCCTTTTGTCGAAAAGTAAGAAATGATCATGTAGCTCAACTGGTCGGGTTGGTTCAGTTATGGCCTCACAACTCCCTTGCACTTCGCCAATCCATCCAGCTAGTTCGTCGGCATTAGTCACTGTGGCGGAGAGGCAAACCAACCGCGTGGTGGATGGCAATTGAATGATGATTTCTTCCCAAACAGGGCCTCGGTAGGGGTCCTGCAAAAAATGCACCTCGTCGAGAACCACAAGGCCCAAACTTTCCAGCCGGGGAGAGCCCGCATAAATCATGTTTCGAAGGACCTCGGTGGTCATTACGACCACATCAGCCTCGGGTCGGATGGCGTTGTCACCCGTCAAGAGTCCCACTCGGTCTGGCCCTAACCAGGATGCAAGGTCGCGGAACTTCTGATTCGACAAAGCCTTAATGGGCGTTGTGTACGCGACCGACCGACCATCTTCTAACGCCTTAGCGATCGCGTACTCAGCAATGAGCGTTTTACCAGAAGAGGTCGGAGCAGTGACCAACACCGACCTGTCGTCGTCGATTACCTCAAATGCCCGAACCTGAAAATCATCCGGTGTGAATCCCCGATCCGTTAAAAGTCCCAAACGGAAGGGCGCCCCTGCTTTCGTCATTGTTCACCCACAGTCCCAGTGGAGAGAACTCGGCGACTTCGCTGTCGCGTTAGGAGTCGGCCTATCACAATCGACAATTCGAAGAACACATACATCGGGATTGACAGCGCAGCCAAGGAAACCGGGTCGCCCGATGGTGTAAGAATCGCCGCCAAGGTAACTATTCCCACGATCGCGTAACGGCGAAGACGGCGCAATTGTGCCGGCTGCACCACGCCAGCAATTTGAAGAAAGAGCAACAAGATCGGGAACTGGAAACCAATTCCAAAAGCCATCATCATGTAAGTGATCAGACCGAGATAAGCACCTGGCGAAAACAAGGGGTCGACTGACTCTCCTCCAAAGGAGATCAAGAAATCAAGGGCTCTTTCGAAAGTTGAATACGCCAGTGCGGCCCCGCAGAAAAACAGCAGCAGGGCACAAACGACAAAAGGAACTATGTAGCGTTTTTCCCTGCGGTCTAGGGCCGGAGTAACAAACCGCCACAAATGCCAAAGCACACACGGCATCGCTAAGACCAGACCTACATAGAGAGAAACTCTGATTCGCGTTTTGAACCCGTCAAGGGGTTCGGTAATCACCAGGGTGCAAGGTCTGTCGATGTGCTGCGCGTCCAACACGTTGCAATAAGGCGGCAAGAAGACCGTTTCAAGCATCCAGTCATATAGAAACAAGCCGATTATGGCGCCGAGAAGCACCGCGCCAACACACCAAATCAAACGCACCCTCAGCTCTGCCATGTGATCCCAGAAAGTCATGGAACCAGTTTTGGGGCGACGACGTAGTTTCATTTCGGAGGTGATGACTCGCCGGTTTCCCGGTCATTTCCCTTGAGATTTGCCGATGAGTCAAGCCCAACGTTTTGTCGACGCAGTTCTTCGTCGTGCGACTTTTCGACGGCACCCTCCACTACATCATCAAGTTCACTGCGAATTCGTGAACTAAAACGGCGAAGATCTGCGAAGCCCTTTGCGACGCGCCGCACCGCTTCTGGAAGCTGTTTGGGGCCGAGCGCTATGAGAGCGACCAGCGAGATAATCAGCACCTCGTTTGGCGTGAGATTCACAACTCAGATGCTATGTCTTTGCTGCCCGGACCGGACGTTGCGCCGCCAATCCTTATCATCCGCCGAAGAAGGATTTGACGAAGTCGTGTCCTCGACATACGTGACAAATGTCTATTGGCGCGCCCGATCTGAAGCCCCAGCACGCCCAACGCCACCTCAGCGCGATCTGCGCTCTCGAGAGAGTTTTTGGCTTCTTGAACCACGCGTAGCACTACGCGCCAAATAAACAGCAACAGACTAAACATCAAAACAGCGACGATAATCCACATGGCGTCCACGACCTAACGTTAGAGGTTCGGTTGCAACTCTTCGCCTCAATCAAGCAAGATGCTTGAGTGCAACAAAGGCTGATTTCGCTGCGCCAACCTCCGATTAAATTTGCTCATCGAGGAGCGCGAGCACAGGCACGGGAAAACACGCTTGACGCTTTCGCTCTGGCTCTTCGATTAGGTGCCACAGGCCTTGAAACGGATGTCTGGCTGACTTCGGATGGTATTCCGGTCTTGGATCACGATGGCCTCCTACGCAGCGGCCTTCGTCGACGCAAGATTGGAACTTTTCTGCACCAAGATTTACCGCCTCACATTCCAACGCTTCAGGAGCTTTACCGAAATTGCGGAAACAAGTTCGAGCTGTCGATAGATGTCAAAGATCCTTTGGCTTTTGAATCGATCATCAACACCTCGCGTGAGTTCGAAGCTGAAAGCAAACTTTGGTTATGTCATGAGGACTGGAGGCTCGCGGCCCAATGGCGTGACTCGACGAGCGCTCGTTTGGTGAATTCCACGCGCTTGCGCTTAATGAAGGACGGCCCCGAGCGGCGGGCCGCAGAATTATCAGATGCAGGAGTTGACGCCGTCAACCTCCACCACACCGATTGGACTGGTGGACTCACCACCCTGTTCCATCGCTTTGGTCGTTACTGCATCGCCTGGGACGCCCAACATGAAAGGGTGATCAGCGATCTAGTCCGCATGGGCGTTGACGCCATTCACAGCGACCATGTTGACCGCCTGCATGAAGGGTTCGACCAAGCGGACCGCTAGTTTCGGGGCAGCGGGAATCTACGGCCGACCAGCGTTGCTAAGTGGCCATATGCGGACGAACACCTCTCCAACGAGTAGGTCAACGTTGATTGGCCCAAACCAACGGCTATCGCGGCTGTTGGAACGATTATCACCCATGACAAAAATGTGGTCTTTAGGTACGTCGATTGGCTCGAAGTCGGCGGTCAATGAATTTTCGCTGAGGTATTCCTCGTGTAACGGGAGGTAATCGACGTAGATCACTCCGTTGATAGCTTGGATCTGCTCCCCGGGCAAGGCTACGACGCGTTTGACGAAGTCCTTGATCTGGGAGTTTTCGATGGATGGTGGCCGGTTAAACACCACAAGATCACCCCTATCGACTTGACCCACGCGGAAGGCAAGCTTGTAGACCATGAGTCGATCGCCCACTTCTAACGTCGGCGCCATTGAATTTGATGGAATGAAATACGTCTGAACAACAGCCGCTCGAATCACAAAAGCAGCGAGAAGAGCAACGATTATTACAGCAATCCATTCGCGCGCTGAACGCCACCGAGCAGCGCGGCTCGATCCTGCATCGTCGTTAGTTTTGGTATCCATTAAGCGAGGGTCCTCAGCCATGCAGCCGCGGCGCCGATGTGAGCGCAGGCTATGGGGTCCTTTGCAAGAGACCTCCCCATCGTGGATATCGCTATGCCCGAATTAGCAATAGCGGTCGGAATATCAATCGGCTCCACAGGAAATGGCCGGTGACCAGCGCTGGAGATCCAAGATGAGTCATCGCCAACCGGAACTGGCACGTCAATCGGTACGGGGATACCGCTCAGAATTGTTCGGTTGTGATGACTTATACCTTGATGACGTGAGCGGTCATCTCTACTTGAAGCTCTCACGCAGAGTCCTACTTGCGCCCCGAGTGCAACTAGAACCGATGCGTGGCCTGCGAGTTCCATTGCAGAAAACCCGAGTGTTGAAGAGGTTCCAACATGACCTGGTCCCCCAGCCAGGACTATCTGCAAGCACCCACGGTCAAGTAGAGCCGCCACAGCTGACGGCACGCTCACTGCCTCAAGGTCGCCACCAAAGGCTTGACCTGCAGTTGCTGTGCAGTTGAGGAACTTTTGGCTTTTCAGTTGCGCTACTAAATCACTAAGGCTCAGCGGAAGTGCCGCTTGGTCTGTCATGAGGTACCCCAAATTTGGCGAACTCAACGCCACCGAAACTGCCCCAAGATGACTATGAAGGACGCATAATAGGACTCGAGCACCAATCAGGTCTAGGCGCGTCGAAACATGTGGCTCAACCTCTAATTGTTCGGACAGATAACGCGCTTTCAACACCCGCCCGCTATTCGGTGTCTGCCATTCGGTCCTGGTCTGGATCGAATGAACTACATGCCACCCTCCGGTACCCAGCCCTAGCTCGACGGCTGTGGTGTTCACCACGACAAGGTCGTCAACGTCAACAGCACCAACTACGGCTACCAACGCGTANGCCTTAGAGCCGTCTTCGAGTTGCATTCGTTGGAGACCGTCNCGAACTTCCAAAATTTTNGCCACTCGTAGTGACTGGAAGGTTGGCACGGTAGCTACCTCAAAGCGACGCGATCAGGGCGTCGACNCGTTCNTCTTGAGCCAGAAAAGGGTCTTTACACAANACGGTTCTCTGNGCTTGGTCGTTTAGCTTCAAATGAACCCAGTCGACGGTGTAATCACGTTTCTTTTCTTTCGCCTGNCTCACAAACTCCCCGCGAAGACGCGCCCGAGTTGTTTGAGGTGGTTGCTCAATCGCCGTCTCAACGTCAGCATCTTTCAACACACGTTCAACTAGACCATTCCGCTGAAGTAAATAGAACACCCCCCGACTCTGGTTCACATCGTGGTACTGAAGGTCAAGTAATGCCGTTCGAGGGTCACTCAGTTTCAGGTCGTGTTTCGCTTGGTATCTCTCCAGAAGGTGGTACTTGATCACCCAGTCGATCTCTTTGTTGAGGGTGAGAGGATCCTGTTCAATGCCTCGCATGCAGTGTTCCCACATGGAAAGAGCTTGTTTTTCTTCCTCATTTAATTCGTTGGTATCGGCAAATCGTTGCGCCCTCTCCAAGTACTCGGCTTGAATTTCGAATGCACTTGCTTCTCGTCCGTTCGCCAGACGAACACGTCGCGTGCAGGTAATGTCGTGACTGATCTCACGAATAGCTCTAATTGGGTTCTCAAGAGTCAAGTCGCGAAGTACAACCGCTGGGTCTTCCATCATCCGAAGCAGAAGAGACGTTGCCCCTACCTTCAAAAACGAGGTGTATTCGCTCATATTTGAGTCACCCACAATCACATGTAGGCGTCGGTATCGCTCTGCGTCGGCATGCGGTTCGTCTCTAGTATTGATAATTGGTCGACTACGGGTGGTGGCGCTAGAGACTCCCTCCCAGATATGTTCTGCTCTTTGGGCGATGCTGTACATCGCTCCCCGAGCGCTCTGCAACACTTTCCCCGCACCGGTGTAGATCTGGCGGCTCACCAAGAATGGGATGAGCACTTCGGCGTAGTGCGAGAAATCCTCTCGCCGGTTCGTTAAATAATTCTCGTGGCAGCCGTAGCTATTTCCTGCGCTGTCAGTGTTGTTCTTGAAGAGGTAGATCGTGCTTCCAGTGATGCCCTCTTCGGCAAGTCGCTCTTCAGCATTTTTGACGAGTTTCTCAAGGATTCTTTCGCCAGCTCGATCGTGGCTAATCACTTCGTAGACCGAGTCGCATTCAGGGGTGGCATATTCAGGATGTGACCCCACATCAAGGTATAAACGTGCTCCGTTAGCAAGAAACACGTTGCTTGATCGTCCCCATGACACGACTCTGCGAAATAGGTACCGGGCTACCTCGTCAGGACTCAGTCGACGCTGGCCTCGAATAGTGCACGTGACCCCATACTCGTTCTCAAGCCCGATGATTCTTCGTTGCACGCGCCACACCGTATCTTTGTTCGGAGGAAGTGGTTGAGCAGACGCCGAGAACTTGCCGGCATTGCTTGGCGTTACCCAGCGAGCAGACTTGAGGTTTGGTCGTCGTCAAGCCGGTAAAAGCAACGACGACCATTACCGTTGTCCAATACTGCAACTTCTAGATCTTCCGCCGACATGGAGCGATCCGGTCCGGCGAGTGATTCAACAGCAAGACGAACCGCACCATCGCGGTCGAAATCAGCGGACCAACCATCACTCAGCCGTCCAAGAACAGCTTCTGAGTCCCCACCTATGCAACACCAGTTTTGTTCATCAACGACGGTGCCGTCGTACTGGATTCGATACAGCTCAGCCCCACCTTCACGGCCGATTTCCGCCACCACTATTTCCACCTCCATAGGTTTCATCTCATGTGTGAAGATCTGTCCCAACATCTGGGCGTACTGATTTGCGAGGCTTCGCGCATCAACATCGTCGCGGCTGTATTGATATCCCTTTAGCTCCGCATATCGAACGCCCGCTATCCGGAGTTGATCAAACTCGTTATAACGACCGACGCCGCCGAAAGCGATCCGATCGTAAATTTCTGAAACCTTTCGCAGCGTCGAACTCGCGTTCTCTGCGACGAGTGCAACACCGCCTTGGTATTCGACTGCAGCAAGACTACGACCGCGTGCTACTCCTTTACGCGCATAATCAGCGCGATCCTGCATCAGCTGTTCGGGACTTACATACATCCCTGACATAGTCATGATCGGGTTTCCCCTCTCCCTAACTCTGTGCGAAGTTCAGCAAAGACCTGCCCAGATTCATCGTCAGTGAGTTGTCGGAAACCGTCTTCGGTAATGACTGCCAGTATTGGGTAGATCCCGCGTACAGGGTCGGGACCTCCAGTAGCGCTATCTTCGTCCGCGGCGTGCCACAAGGCCTTAACCGCCAATGCAAGAGCGTTCTCGATAGAGAGATCAGGTTCATACCCGAGCTTTACAACGGTTCCCGCGTGAAGACTGCCGGATCCACTCGTAGCAAAGTCCTGCTCTTCATAACGGCCGCCGGTTATGTCGAACTGAAAAAGTCGACCTAACCCTAGAGAGAGATCAAACCCCGCAAAAATTGGCACTACCACCAACCCTTGCATTGCCTGTGGAAGATTACCGCGAAGCATCTCAGCAAGCTGATTAGCTTTACCTTCGAGAGTGAGTGGTTTTCCTTCAATTTTTTCGTAGTACTCGAGCTGAAGTTGGAACACGCGTACCATCTGAATTGCGGGTCCGGCAGCGCCGGCAATGGCCACCGCTGAGTGTTCATCAGCGGGAAAAACCTTTTGCATGTCACGATGGCTGATTAGATGCCCTGCCGTCGCGCGGCGATCACCCGCTACCACTACCCCACCTGCACAGCGAACCGCCAAGACAGTCGTAGCGTGTCCAGCGTCGATAACACCTGGAAGATCGGCTGGGAACGGTTCGTGCCCGGTTTGTCGTAAGAGGTTTAGAAAATCAGTTCCTGGATCTTCCCCAGGGACGAAGAACGGCATTGCGGTCACTCCCCACCTTTCTGTACATAGTTCTTCACAAACTCTTCAGCATTAGTTTCTAGGACGTCGTCGATCTCATCTAACAAGTCATCCAACTCGGCTTTAAGCTCTTGCCCTGCCTCTTTTGGCCCGGCTTCGTCAACCTCGGCCTCTTCAGTTCGAGGGGCGGGCCGGTGCTTTTGCTCTCGTTCAGCCATCTAGGTCTCCTACGTTCTTTTGATCCTATGCGGGTGTCATGTCCCCAACCGCCGCAAAAGTTCTGCCGCGTCGTCACATTCATCCAACAAGCTAGCCACGTGAGCCGCTGTGCCTCTCAATGGTTCAAGCATTGGGACCCGACGCAACGGGTCACTTCCGACGTCAAACACCATGGAATCCCAGTTTGCGGCCACTATCTGGTCAGGATATTTCTCTAAACAGCGCCCCCGAAAAAATGCGCGCGTAGTCATTGGAGGCTGAGTGATGGCGGTCTCAACTTGCGAGTCATCGGAAATTCTGGTGAGCCCTATCCTGCGAGCTAATCCCTTGGCAGGTCGAAGGTCGTGATATTGGAGGTCTAAGGCTGCCATTCTTGGGTCAGACCACTCGAGATCGTGGCGAGAGCGGAATCCTTCGTAAAGGCGGCGCTTTGCTATCCAGTCGATCGAATCGGCAAGTGAATCTGGTTGTTCTTCGAGAGCAGTGAGGATCGAGGCCCAACGCTCCATCAAATCTGTACCGACTTCCTCTCCACCGACGACGTCAAATCCATGTCGGTCTGCCCATCGCTCGGCAGCTTCGTAATAAACCCATTGAATTTCTAATGCCGTGACAGTTGCGCCGTTGGCTAAGCGGTGAGTCGCCGCAAGATCAATGTCATAACTCACTTCGCGCAAAGTACGCACGGGGACCTCGAAGGCGCAGTTACTCGGGGCCATGTCGTCATCAATCATGGCGAGAACGATTGCAGTGGTTCCAAGCTTGAGATACGTCTGCAACTCGCTCATATTTGCATCGCCAACGATCACGTGGAGACGTCGGTAGCGCTTGCTGTCTGCATGAGGCTCGTCTCTCGTATTCACGATTGGCCTCTTCAGCGTGGTCTCGAGACCAACTTCTTCTTCGAAAAAGTCTGCGCGTTGCGTTATCTGAAATGGCACTTCCTCGTGGGTAAGCCCGGCCGCTTCTGAGCCGACCTTGCCGGCTCCGCAATAAACTTGCCGGGTGATGAAGAAGGGCATGATTTGGAGGACGATCCGACCGAAAGGGACGCTTCTATCGACCAAATAGTTTTCGTGACATCCGTAACTATTACCCTTTCCGTCGCTGTTGTTCTTGTGGATCACCAGTTCTTCACCGTCTGGGAGGAGTTGATTTGCTTTATCCATTGAACGAATCAGAATTTCTTCAGCAGCACGATCGTAAATAGTGCATTGGAGAGCGTCGGTGCACTCTGGACTTGCGAGTTCCGGATGCGCATGGTCGACGTAGTAGCGGGCTCCGTTGGTGAGAACCGCGTTTACTAGATGCGTTTCAATTTCTGGGGCAAGAGCGTCAAATTCGTTGAAACCTCGTGCGTCCACTCCTGGATGTTCATCCTCGAAATCCCAACCCACGCGTCGTTCCAGGTAGCCGTTTACATAGGCGTTAATGATCATCGACGAAGCCGCTACCGGGTTTGAGTCACCTTCGTTGCGGTGAAGAATGCCGAACTCTGTCTCTATCCCGAGAACTTTGTGTACGGCCACAGGGCGACCTTATCGCCGGAAGCGGGCTTACAGGTACTGGCCTGTTTGAACCCGTTCAATCGCGCGCCCACCTTCGCTCTCGGATTCGTCGTCCCCGCTTACCAGCGTGCGAATGAAAATGATTCTTTCACCTTTTTTTCCTGAAATTTTTGCCCAATCATCCGGGTTCGTGGTGTTAGGCAAATCTTCGTGTTCTCTGTATTCCTGCCGAATTGAAGCGAGCAAATCATCCAGCCGGATGCCCTGGCTTCCGGTTGCGATCGCGCGCTTTATAGCGCTCTTCTTCGAGCGGCGCACAATATTTTCGATCATGGCGCCTGAGGCAAAGTCTTTGAAGTACATGACTTCCTTGTCACCGTTCTGGTAAGTGACTTCTAGGAATTGGTTGTGTTCTTCAGCTCCATACATTTCTTCGACCGTTCGCTCGATCATCACTCGAACTGTCTTGTCTGGATCCCCACCGCCTAGATCGTCAATTTCAAGTGGGTCGATTGGAAGATGCTGATTCAGATACGTTGCAAATATTGCGGCTGCCGCAGTTTCATCTGGTCTGTGAATCTTGATTTTCACGTCAAGACGACCCGGCCTCAAGATTGCCGGATCAATCAGATCTTCCCTGTTGGATGCACCGATGACGATGACGTTCCTGAGGCCCTCTACACCATCGATTTCAGCCAATAACTGGGGGACAACGGTCGACTCCATATCGGAACTGATGCCGCTCCCACGCGTACGGAACAGCGACTCCATTTCGTCGAAAAACACGATCACCGGCCAGCCTTCACTTGCTTTCTCTCTGGCGCGTTGAAAGATCTTTCTTATCTGTCGCTCTGTCTCCCCGACATATTTGTTTAATAGTTCCGGGCCTTTGATATTGATGAAGAAGCTGTGGGCCTGCCCATCACCTGCGACATCAGCAATTTTTTTCGCTAATGAATTTGCTACAGCCTTCGCTATCAATGTCTTTCCGCAGCCCGGTGGTCCATAAAGCAATATTCCCTTGGGGGCGGGGAGCTCGTATTCGCGAAATAAATCTTGATGGAGGTAGGGCAGCTCTACGGCATCGGTGATTTGTTCGATTTGACTATCTAGTCCGCCTATCTCGTTGTAGGTCACATCTGGAGTTTCCTCCAGTAACAGATCATCGACTTCAGGGCGAGGTAAGCGCTCAAGCACCAGGTTGGCTCGGATGTCCAGCAATAGGCTGTCTCCGGACCTCATGGTTTGGTTACGTAAGGGTCCGGCGAGTTCGACGACGCGTTCTTCGTCTGCTCTTCCAACGACCAGGGCACGTTCGCCATCACTTAAGACCTCTTTAAGCGTGACAACTTCGCCTGAGGATTCAGGGCGGCGCGCCATCACAACGTTCAACGAGTCGTTGAGAACAACTTCAGCACCGGTTGCTAATTCCTGTTCCGCCAAATCGGGGTGCAGGCTTACTCGTACTTTTCGACCGTTCGCGTGCACATCAACTGTTCCATCTTCGTTTGCAGCGATGAGCGTTCCGTAGGCAGATGGCGGCTGCGTAAGTTTGTCAACTTCCTCTCGAAGAGTTGCAATGTGTTCACGCGCTTCGCGCAGAGTGAATGTGAGTTTCTCGTTTTGCGACACTGCCTGAGCAAGTTGTCCCTTCGTCTCAAGTAAACGCTCCTCGAGGGTCGTTACCCTCTTCGGAGTGTCAACGAGCTTCCGCCTCAGCAAAGCGATCTCGGACTCCATNGCNCGTATTTGACTGCGTAGCGCTGCTAATTCGCNCATCGGCATTTTNTNATCAGTCAGTTCGTCGTCACTCGACATCACTAACCTCGGTTCGCTGTTGTCTNAACCGGAAGCTACACGAATCAGCNNCACAAGTTGCCACATGTTTGTGCNACAAACAGAATCGATAACTCGANACGGGTTGTGTGNGTGCNGGCCTCNAGCAAGGTAAATTGAAACNTAGCTCGGCAGAGAGCNCTTCCNAGTGGTGTTCCCCCGTNCNCGCCACACTTCANTTCAGGAAGAAGAAAGGCACCATCATGAAGGTCTGGATCGATCAGGATCTNTGCACNGGCGACGGTCTCTGCGAGGAGATTGCACCTGATGNGTTCACTCTGCTTGACGATGGACTNGCNTACGTGGTTGAAGATGGCAATGTGATGTCTGACCCGGGTGGGGCNGAAGCNTTAGCTAATTTCGCCGATTCGCAACTTGACGCNGTTATTGAGTCTGCCGAGGAATGCCCTGGCGAATGTATTTACATCGAGGCTTAGTAGGCCTGGTATCGCGCTTCAGGCGATCTTAAGGGCCTCTCTAGGTCATTCGTTCGCACTTATTGGGTCGCTTTAACCCAAACATTTTCCGGTATTCACCACGGTACGATCACCAAATGCTCTGACCTCAGCCATGAACCCTGCCATCTCTGACCTGTCCAATGCATAGGCAGTCCGCTCGTAATCTGACGCGTTGGGAGGTGCTACCGCGAAGATCACGGCCACGACTGCGCCGTTAGTGTCGATGACTGGCGCACCGCTGTCTCCCGTTTGTAGTTTCGCCGCGGCGAACCAGACCTTGCGAGTCGTATCCACCGAGTCGTGAAGATCGCGGGCATGCGCAGTAACGCGTTCCACGAGACGTATGGGGGCGGTTCGTAACGGCCCGCCGCCTGGATGACCGATCACTCCTGCCAACTGTCCGGCTAGCGGTGATTCGAGCTGCAAGGGTGCGATGGTCGAGTCCACCCTCAGCAGGGCAAGGTCCCGTTCCGGGTCAAATGCCAGCACCGAAGCCTGCTCAAGTGTCCTTCCAGGTAGCGCTATCTCCACCTTTTGTGACCCGGCGACTATATGCGCGTTCGTTAACGCCATCCCGGGCGATATAACGAAACCCGTTCCATTCTGTCTTTGGCTGCAAGCGACGGCACTGACTCGAATTATTGACGCGGCGGCAGCTTCTAATACTTCTGCACTTATCACTATTTCTCTAGGCAACTCACCCACATCGACTGCGGGTGTGTCGGAACCAAAAGTCGGAACTACGCCCCAATCTTGGGTAAGGCGACCTAAAAGACCTCCGCCATATGAAGGCGTCGGAGTCCATCGTTCTACTACTTCGATCGCTTTGGAAGCTCTGGCTTGGTCCTGAGGCCAGCCACGTACGGAGAGAAGAGCCGGTGCGAGAATCCAAACTAAAAGAACAACAGCGCCAATCCCGACCACGACACCAGCGAGCGAATCAAGCCATCGCAGGGGCCGTGGAACCAAACTCCTCAAACCGCGCGCTACCCGCCACCCGACTGCATGGCCGAGCACACCACCGAGCACCACAGCTACAGAAGCAGCACCAAGGCGTTGATGTTTACCCGTGATATTCAACGCGTCGAGCGTCACTGTCGCCCAGCGAGCGGTCGCTATTGCAGCTGCGGTAAACCCAACCCAACTGACAAGGCGGCCAATAAGCCCACCGGTCCACCCAGTGAAGACTGCAAGCGCCAACAAGAGCCCGAAGATGAGATCGACGACCACTATCGCTCAATCAAACTGCCAGTAGTCGGGCATGGGTAAGAAATCCAGTATGAGCGACCATTCTGTGGTCAGGTCGCACAGAGTGGCCTTCTATGTGCCATGTCCGATGCAGGACCTCGATCGTTTCGATCATGGCCCAAGGACCTTGAGCGAGCCGTTGGCGGAGATTCTGCACCTGGATAATCGAGGGGTTATAGACAACAAGAATTCCACCACGCCTCAGAGACTTCTCCAAATGGGGCACCACTTGCCACGGTTCAGGTAGGTCAAGAACAGCACGATCGAAATCGCGATCTTCATGTTCCTCGTAGGCATCGCGAATCTTCACTTCGTATCGGTCAAGAGCGCTGGCTCCAAGAAACATTTCAACGTTCGACTGGGCCTTTGCAGCAAAGTCCTCACGAATCTCGTAACCCGTCACGTCAGCTCCTGCACGCAAGAGCGCTGTCGAAAGCGCCCCGGAACCGACGCCGGATTCAAAGACACGTGCACCAGCAGAGATATCAGTCAGAATAATGATCGGTCCAAGGTCCTTTGGGTAAATGACCTGAGCTCCTCGAGGCATTTTTAGAACATGGTCACTAAGCGTTGGCCGCAATCCAACAAACCGAGCGTTTGACGCGGTGCGAAACTCGCTGCCTTCCGAATTTCCGATGATCACATCGTGTGGTATCACCCCTGCATGGGAGTGAAATTCACCGCCTTCTTCCAACTGAATGAGGTAGCGACGTTGGCGATTATCGATGAGGATGACGTGCTCGCCGACCTCAAGCACGGTGCCGCGAGTGGCCGAAGCTTCGGACTTCGCCATGCCTAGACCTGTTGACCGCGTCGGTCTTCGCTGAGGTGTCTGATTTTTAGAGATTCTCCTGGTCTCAATTCAGCTCGATGAGCAACTTCAGATCGGCGACGGCTTAGGTACTTAAGTAGGCGGAACCCTGTGCCCAAGATTGCTAAGGCCATCCAAGTCCCGCTACCCAATCGCCCCCGTCGCCAAGCCGATCTAATGATCCGACCAGGAGGCCGCTCTCTTATGTCGTCAAGGAGTCTCATCAGACTCGGACAATCTCGACAACAGTCGAACGTTTTCGTCCGGCCCTGCGCCCCAGGGCGAACGCGATCAGAATTATCCCCGTAACTACGACGCTCGCGATAACGATCCCGGGCCTGTGAAACGTTGTCGCTTTTTCATCGACTTCGCCGGTGACGCGCTCAAAGCTGTGGAGCAAATCGTCGGTGCTAACTGGCGGGGTCTTGTTGTTTTCCTTATCGACCATTTCAACGGCGCCTTCCATCGCGCTTTATCGCTAGTAAAGCCAGAACAAAGAAGCAGAGCGCTGTTGCGATTCCGGCCAGATATGGCACGAACGACCACGTGCCCTCAAAGATTGTCGTGAGTTCCTGCAAGCTACGAATAGCCGCCAGGGTTAAGAAGATGGCGGCTGCGCCGAAACAGACGGAGCTGGCGACTCCAAAGCTGAGATAGCGACCGAGACCCCGTAGGGGTCCTATGGTTTCCTGCGCCACATAGGCGCGAAGGGTCGCAAGTAGACCTTCAACGTCAGTTCTTAGTCCTCGATGTTGATCCGACACTGCGCCCTACTTATGGGGGTTGGACGATTCCCAAGCATGCCAGACAAGACGTCCGACCCCACCAGCCATCATTTGTTACCTCTGGTTGCGTCAAGAACTTCTTCAAGCCCAATAATCAGTTCTTCAACGCAGCTAAGTCTTTCTGCGCAACTTCTTCGCGTTAAAATTTTTTGGCGGTCAAATGGCCCCGACGGAGTCAACTGCGCTATCCGATATCCGAGTTCTTCCGCGTCGGCTCCGACAGCGAAGGCTTCGGGATCAATGGTTGGCATCTCGTAGCCGACACTTTTCGCCTTCGCTATGAGGTCCGCTAGTCGTTTCAGAACCTCCATACCTTGCTCTATGGATCCGTCGTTGACATCATCAGGAAAGTCGCTTGTAATTGCTACGGGATAGGGATCGTCTGCGAGCCACTCGTCAATCATTATTTTGGTTTCGCCTCGAACTAACAAAGCCCATCGTCCATCTGCAAATTCTCGATGTTCAAAGATTCTGGCGAGACACCCGACCGAGGAACGGACGTCCCCTCCCCCAACCTCGTGCCCTTTTTCGATCAGAACAACCCCGAAGAGTTCCTCGTTGCCCACACAGCGCTGGGCTAGAGATCGGTAACGTTCTTCAAATACGTTGAGAGGGAGAGTGGCTCCTGGGAACAAAACGCTGCCAAGGGGAAACATCGGTGTTTCGACTCGGAAACGGTGGCTATGTTCCGTCATTTGGGGTTGGCCCATCTCTGTAGCGAAATTCTCTAAAGCTAACAATCCAAGACAGTAGGCCGAAACAGGAAGCTCGCAGCGAGGCAGGAGTCTCCGGTCCCTAATTCGCATAGTCTCAATTTGTGGAAATCATCGCAGCACTATTCCTAGAACACCTCGAAATGCGTCAAGCTGAAGGCGGAACAGCGCGTCTTGATCTGTCAGGCGTGCACTTTTCGCTCAATGCTCCAGGTCAATTTCCGGTCACCATACAACCTCATTTGATGGTGCTCTTAAGGTGTCCAGTCGACCACCAAGGACTTGCAGCGCTTGAAGTTACCTTTCATTCAGACGGAGAGCCGATGGGCGTTCGTAACGTTCAACCAGTCAGCGTTGAGCCCGGAAAGTTTGGTTACAACCTCGTACAAGCGACGGTAGAACTCGCTGGACCCATGACCATTGAAGCCCACTGCAGGGTAGATACCGGGGCCGTGACAACTGTGCCACTCACGGTTCTTGAAGAATCTCCACAATAGCCATGCCCTACGCTTCGAGCCTCTCAACACATAACGACCCCGGAGTCGCTATAGGCGAAACTATTGGCGAGATCTTGGAGGTTATTGGGCATGCCCCAGATGCTGTGGCGGTCTTTATCTCGGGCGATTTCATTATTCATGCCAAAGATTTTTTAGCGGCAACACATCAACTACTCCAACCGAAAACACTTGTCGGAACCACAGCAGTTTCTGTCATAGCAGGAGCGAGAGAAGTTGAAGAGCAGGGCGCTGTAGCCGTGTGGGCTGGCAAATTCGCTGGAACGGTGTCGACCATTCGACTTGAAGCTCGACAAGCACCGGACGGCGTTATCAAGATTGATGAACTGTCCAACGCGGAAGCACACACATTGATTCTTTTAGCTGATCCTTTTAGTTTTCCAGCCGAGCTGGCTGTCGACGCGTGGTCCACTTCGCGGCCTGACCTCCAGATCATCGGCGGTTTAGCCTCTGGGGCCAACACGCCTAATGGAAATAGATTTCTACTCGATGATCAGATTTACGACGCTGGAGCAGTTGGACTTTTAATTGGGGGTGCTACCCAGGTCGAACCTCTGGTCTCTCAGGGTTGCCGACCAGTGGGGTTGCCGCTAATCGTCACGGCAGCAGAAGGAAATTTGATTCAGGAATTGGGTGGGAAACCCGCCTTAAGGCGTTTGGAGGAAATGTTCAACGGCTTGAGCGAAAATGAGCGATTACTCGTGAACCAGGGACTTCACATCGGTCGAGTGATCGACGAACATAAGGTCGAATTTGGCACCGGTGATTTCCTGATTCGAGCCGTTTTGGGCGCGGATCAGCGAACTGGAAGTCTTGCCATCGGTGACAATGCGCCGGTAGGGAGCACGGTCCAATTCCAAGTACGCGACGCAGAGTCAGCCGACGAAGATTTACGTCTCTTAGTCGAGCCAATTGATTCTGCTGATGGCGCCTTGGTCTTCACTTGTAACGGAAGAGGATCTCATCTGTTCGAACATCCAGATCACGATGCTGCAATCATCGCTGATTTGGTCCGACGTGAAGCTGTAGCAGGGATGTTTTGCGCTGGTGAAATTGGGCCCGTTGGCGAGCATTCGTTCCTTCATGGCTTCACTGCTTCTGCCGCCATTTTCCGCGACTGAACCTCCCCAGAATTGTCAGAAGGTCAAGCTAGGATCGCCACTTGGGAGGCTAAGTGACCAGCGACCTTCGGACTCGACAGATCAACACGATCCGAGCTCTTACGCTCGATGCTGTAAAAAAGGCGAACAGCGGACACACAGGGACAGCAATGGCGCTCGCTCCTCTCGCCGACGTCTTATTTACAAAGGTTCTGAAATACGATGCGGCAACGCCTGAGTGGGCGGATCGAGACCGATTCGTTCTCTCCGCAGGTCACGCTTCAATGCTTCTGTATTCGATGCTCTACTTGACCGGATACGGAATTTCTCTCGACGACATCCGGAACTTCCGCCAATGGGGGTCTCTCACTCCTGGCCATCCAGAAGTAGGGCTTACTCCCGGTGTTGAAGTCACAACAGGCCCTCTCGGCCAAGGAATAGCAAACGCCGTCGGAATGGCCCTCGCTGAAAGACACCTCCGAGCTCGCCTCGGAAGTGAAATTGTCGACCACCGAACGTGGGCAATTTGTGGTGATGGCGATCTTATGGAGGGCGTAAGCCACGAAGCCGCCAGCCTCGCTGGTCACCAAAAACTCGGAGGGCTCGTCGTTGTATACGACGACAATCAAATAACCATCGATGGGTCAACTGATCTGGCATTTTCGGATAACACTCATAAGCGCTTTGAGGCATACGGCTGGCATGTTCGAAACCTTGGCGAAGCCTCCGAGGACACGGAAATTCTTGAATCATCACTTATGGAAGCCGCTGATTTAGAGGAGCGACCCTCATTGTTGATCGTGCGAAGCCACATCGGGTTTCCGGCGCCGACTGCAGTGGATACCCCAGGAGCTCACGGGGCCATCACGGACGATGAAGAGATCGCGGCCGCAAAACTCGCTATGGGATTTGACCCAGAAATGGCCTTCCAGGTTGATGGCGATGTCCTAGAGGCCTACCGGGAAGCTGGCGCGAGGGGCGCTGCGGCGCACGCCGAATGGAAACTCCGGGTTACTGAGAGCGATCTTGATGCTGGTTGGATTAATGCCTTACTAACAGGAAAGCCGCTGCCGAATTGGTTAGAAGAATTGCCGACGTATGAGGCGGGGAGTTCAGTCGCAACTCGCAACGCGAACAATCACGTTATTGACGCACTAGTGGACGTGGTTCCGTCGTTGCTGTCTGGGTCCGCTGATCTCACCGGGAATACGGGAACAAATCTGGCGACCGAACCTTTAACTCCGAGCCGACCTGAAGGTCGAAAGCTCTACTACGGGGTCCGGGAACACGCTATGGGCGGCATCGCTAACGGCATGGCACTGCATGGCGGCATTCTTCCTGTCGTTGGGACGTTCCTTGTTTTCGCCGATTACATGAGACCATCCGTTCGCATGGCTGCGCTAAGCGCGGCCAAAGTGGTTTTCGTCTGGAGCCACGATTCCATCGGAGTCGGGGAAGACGGACCTACCCATCAACCCGTAGAACATGTGGCTTCGCTGAGAGCGATCCCAGGTTTACCTGTGGTAAGACCAGCTGACGCAAACGAAGTAGCCCAGGCTTGGAAATTTGCAGTCGAAAATGACGGCCCGATTGCGATCATTCTTACCCGCCAAAATGTGCCTGTCCTCGAGGGCACCATACGACCGAACCAAGTCGAACATGGTGCTTATGTGCTCATCGATGCGCCAGATCCCGCGGTGGTCTTGGCGGGAACTGGTTCCGAAGTTCAGTTGTGTGTCGGCGCCGCAGCCTCTCTTGCCGCAGCGGGCATAGCATCGAGAGTGGTTTCCATGCCCTGCTGGGAGTTATTTCTCGATCAGGACGAGAGCTACCGGCAGGATATCTTTCCTCAAGGCCTGCCCGTAGTGGGCGTGGAAGCCGGTATTTCCCTCGGTTGGGACCGCTGGGCAGACGTAACTGTAACGATCGATCGCTTTGGAGCGAGTGCACCCGGCGGCGAAGTTATGGAGAAATTTGGATTCACCGTTGCTTCCGTTGAAGCTGCCGCGCGCTCGTTACTTACATGATCCTTAGATCGGAGACAGCTTGACTATTTCCACCAACTCGAACACTCAGCTTTCAGCTCTGCACGACGAGCAAGGCCAGAGCCCTTGGCTCGACAACCTTCGCCGTGGGTGGATCACCACTGGGGAACTGGATCGATGGGTGTCCTCTGGCATCAGAGGCCTTACCTCTAACCCGGCTATCTTCCAAAAAGCTATTGAGGGGAGCGCAGACTACGACCAACAATTCGGTCAATTGATCGCTGATGGTGTTGCCGTGGACTCCGCCTACTGGGATTTAGTAGCGAGCGACATTAGGGGCGCTCTTAACGCTCTACTCCCCGTCTATGAGTCCTCAAATGGGACAGACGGCTTTGTTTCAGTAGAAGTTGATCCCGCGCTCGCGAGAGAGACCGACCAGACCACCGAAGCGGCAAGAGCGCTTCACGACCGGCTCAATGCGCCGAACCTTATGGTCAAGATTCCCGGCACTGTTGAAGGCCTCCCTTCGGTGCGAACGATGATTGGCGAAGGCAGGTCAATCAACATCACGTTGATTTTTTCGGTGCCTCGATATAGCGAGGTCATGGAGGCCTATATCTCTGGATTGGAGGACGCCGTCGAAGCTGGCCGGGACGACCTCTCCGGGATTGCCAGCGTCGCATCTTTTTTCATTTCTCGGACCGACAGCGAGGTAGACCGGCGCCTTGAGCAAATCGGGACAGATGCCGCCCTTTCTATGCGCGGGAGAACTGCAGTAGCTCAAGCTCAGGTCGCGTATCAGACTTTCAAAACCACCTTTGACGGTCCCCGCTGGCAGGCCTTGGCGCACAAGGGCGCTCAACTTCAACGACCGCTTTGGGCTTCCACAAGCACTAAGAATCCGAGTTACTCCCAAACCTTGTATGTCGACGAATTAATTGGGCCCAATACGGTGAACACGATGCCCGATAACACCATCGATGCGTTTGTGGAAAAAGGGACAGTCGCGCGAACAGTTGATGCAGACCCAGTTGAGGCTCAAGGAGTGCTCGATGCCGTATCAACTCTCGGCATCGACCTTGATGACGTAGCCGAGCTACTTGAAGAAGAAGGCGTTGCGTCGTTCGTCAAAAGCTTCGACGAGTTGCTGTCGAGTCTGTCGGCGAAAGCCGATTCATTGACTTAACGATCAGTCGGTTGCAAATCGAAACTGACTCACCTATCTTCGTGCGCATGGGACAAATATCAGAACGGCGCGATGGTTGTTCCATCCAAGGAACGCTCGATGTAATCGGAGACCGCTGGACGCTTCTCATCCTTCGCGACCTCTTTCGAGGAGTGCGACGGTTTAGTCAGCTAGAAGACAATCTTGGTATCGCGAAGAACCTTCTCGCTTCCCGCTTATCGAAGCTTGTTGCAGCAGACATCGTGACGAAAATTCCATACCAAGACAGACCCATCCGGCATGAGTACTTTCTCACCCGAAAGGGCCGAGACCTGTCACCAAGCCTCGTCGCTCTAATGCGGTGGGGTGATCGCTGGTGTAACGATAGGACACCTCCAACACTTCTAGTTCATTCTGAATGCGGAACTCCCCTTAATCAGATCACTCAATGTCCGACCTGCGACGAATCACTCGATCCCGATGAAATTCGCAGCCGACCTGGTCCGGGCGCAAGTGTCGGGTCGTGAGAACGGAAACCAATGACGACAAGTACTGACTCTTCTGTCGAAATTGATGTGTTGCTCGGCCTCCCTCTCCAATCCCTCCTTGAACGCGCTTCATCTGTTCGCGATGCGGCCCATGGAACTCGGGTGACATACAGCCCCAAGGTCTTCATACCCCTCACCATGCTGTGCCGAGACAAATGCGGATACTGCACTTTCGCTCAACCACCAGCTCATCTCGATCATCCTTACCTCGAACCGCATGAGGTCCTATCGATCGCGCGTCACGGGGCATCTCACGGATGCCACGAGGCGTTGTTTACGCTTGGCGAACGGCCAGAACTGCGTTATCCAGTAGCCCAGCAATGGCTTCATGACCACGGCTATAACACCACAATCGAATACTTGATTGAAATGTGTCGAATGGTGCGAGACGAAACCGGCTTGTTACCGCACGCAAACCCTGGTGCGTTGTACTACGAAGAGCTCGCTGAGTTGCGAAAAGTCAGCCCCAGCCAGGGGATGATGCTGGAAAGTCTGAATGAGGAACTGCTCTGCCACAGAGGCTGTCCGGACAAAGAACCAGAACGACGACTGAACACACTCGAGACGGCCGGAGAACTTCGAATCCCATACACAACGGGCTTACTGGTAGGCATCGGCGAAACGCTTGCTGATCGCGTCGAGACAATTCTCGCCATCGCCAAAAGTCATCGAAGGCATGGACACATTCAAGAAGTCATCGTCCAGAATTTCTTGCCAAAACTGGGGACGGCGATGCATAAAAGCCCGCCATGTCCCCCCGACGAATATTTGCAAGCAATCGCTCTTGCACGCATTTTGCTTCCAAGCGATATCCACCTTCAAGCTCCGCCGAATCTCTCCGACGACTTCGGTACTCTTCTCGAGGCCGGTATCGACGATTGGGGTGGAGTATCACCCGTTACGGCTGACTACGTAAACCCCGAACGTCCGTGGCCAGAACTTGATCGACTTCGGGAAGTAACTGAAGACCGAGGCTTCACTCTGGCGCCGAGACTTACTATCCATCCAAGTTTCGCTCTTCGGCCTGAAGATTGGCTTGACGAAGAGAATCGTTTTCCTGTTCTCGACCGAAGCGACGCCGAAGGCCTCGGCCGAGACGATCCTGGCGGGCAAATGCCTGAGAGGACAATGGAGAACCGCGATGCGGGCTCAGGAGCCGATGTTCTGATAGCTGACCAAGACAGCACCCAGTGGTACTCGGGAGGAGCGGACCATCCACCGGTCAAAATCGTTCCCGGTCAATCGTTTGCGCGAGGCGCGGTAAACGAAGTCCTCGAGGGAGTCCTCTTAGGTCAAGAAGTCGGCAGCGAAGAGATCATTACCCTCTTTCAAGCGAGGGGACCTGAGGTCGTGGCAATCGCCGAAGTTGCTGACGACCTACGCCGACAAGCCGTCGGGGAAAAAGTGACGTGGGTTCACAATCGGAATATTAATTACACCAACGTCTGCACATTTAAATGTCGATTCTGCGGATTCTCGAAAGGTCCACTTTCACTCAATCTCCGCGGCACCCCATACATGCTTACATTGCAAGACATACAAGAACGCGTAATCGAGGCGGCTCAACTAGGAGCTACGGAAGTAACCCTCCAGGGCGGTATCCACCCCAGTTTCGATGGCGACTATTACATCGATGTTTGTAAGGCAATCCAAGACGTTGTGCCTGACATGCATCTACACGGCTTCACAGCGTTAGAAGTTATTGAAGGTGCTCGTCGACTCAACGAATCTTTGATTGAGTACTTGACGCGCTTGAAAGATGCGGGACTCAAATCACTTCCCGGGACGGCTGCAGAAGTTCTTGACGACGAGGTCCGGCAAATCCTTTGCCCCGACAAAATTTCAACAGAAGAGTGGCTTGAATGCCATGAGGCGGCCCACGCTATTGGCCTTCATTCGAACATCACCATTATGTTCGGTTCCATAGAAGAGCCACGCCACTGGGCCAACCACATCATTAGAACACGCGAACTCCAGAAACGTACCGGCGGCTTTACTGAATGGGTACCACTGCCATTTGTGCACATGGCAAGCCCGATCTACCTGCAGCGACAGGCTCGACGAGGGCCAACTTTTAGAGAAACACTGCTGATGCACAGCGTCGGGCGAATTGCGTATCGCGGTCTTATCGACAACATTCAGGTGTCTTGGGTAAAGATCGGAATTGAGGGCGCGAAACAAATCCTGAGAGCAGGAGCCAACGACCTTGGCGGAACTCTTATGGATGAAAACATCAGCCGTGCGGCAGGAGCACAACACGGGCAAGGACTCGTTGAAGACGACTTTCGAGCTATTGCAGAACCACTCGGGCGAACACTTCGGCAGCGCACAACCTCCTACGGCGAAGCCGACGGAGCACCAACGGTGGTGAGCACTGCGACCATTTCGCCCGACAACCCAACGGACCGAAGACTCATTCCCGTTGCTGCACTTGGCGATCAGGTTTAATTCGCTAACGAGTCAACTGCCCCGAAAATAGACCCGGATCGCTAGATAACAGTGGATTCCGGACCGCCACTGATAATCGCAGTCGCCTTATCGACCGCTCGACGAGCTCGAGTCAGCCGCTTTTCGATCTCTGGGCGTTGCGTGGCTTCCTGAGCGTCGAGGGCCTCCCTCAACGCTTCCATTCCAATATCGGCGAGTTCTTCGGAAATATTCTCTAGACGACCCCTGATCTCTTCAAGCTTTTCCTCCACGTCAAGTGTCCTTCCTCATGAGATCGTCAACTATTTCCAGTGGATGGCGAACTGTCACTCCTCCGGCTCGGAGATGCAATAGACACCCAGGATTAGCACTCACTACTTCTTGTACCTGCGCTCGTTCGATAGAGCCAATTTTCCGCTCTCTGACCGCTGCTGCTGTATCAGCGTGAAGCATCGAATATGCGCCGCCGGCGCCGCAACATAAACCCTCATCATCGAGGATTACCGGTTCGACGTATCGGGCTAAGACAACTCGAACAGGATCGTGGGATTGCTGAACATGTCGAAGGTGGCACGGATCTTGAATAGCGATTCTCGGGGCGTCGGCGTGAGCGGGAGGGAGCGCATCTAGATGATTCACCAGCCACTCGTGAACATCTAGCACTCGCTGGCTGAACTCGTGTGCAGCCGCGCTATCTAACAAACGGCCATATTCCTTTAGTTGCGCGCCACAGCCAGCCGAGTCGACGAGGATCGGCGCCTGACCGGGAAAGGCCTCCATGGTGCGCTCCGCTAGACGGCGGGCTTCATGTCCTAGGCCTGCATGAACATGAAGAGCGCCGCAACATGCCGCCTGTTTGTCGGGAAAACGCACTCCTGCTCCGGCTGCCTCAATAACGCGCTGAACGGCTCGGTGCGTATCACGCATCCAGGCGTCCATTACGCAACCGGTGAACAACCAGACATCTCGGCCGCTGGGAACCAAGCGCCCCTGCAGGAGAGGGATCTTCGGGAGCGCCAACTTAGACGGCAGAAGGTTGAGCTTCTGCAGAACGGCTAACACTTTCGAACCTAAAGTCAGAATCTTGGGGCATCCAAGAATTCGATAACCCCAACGTCGCCACAATGGTTGATACCGGGTCTGCTCAGCCAACGCTTCGCGTGTTGTCTCCATCATCGAGCCGAATGGGACACCCGCTGGGCAAGCGGTTTCACATCCGCGACATTGGACGCACGCATCCATAAATTCGACGAACTCCTGGTCAATTAGCCCCGTGGTCTCCGCTTGCCTCATTAAGGCAATCCGTCCACGCGGCGAAGCTGACTCTTCTTGAGTTACACGATACGTGGGGCAGTGCGGCAGACACAGACCACAGGCGACGCAAGAAGCTAAGTCCTCCGAATCGATTCCGAGTTTCACAGCAACTTTCTTCACGTGGCGACCAACTGTCGGCCCGGGTTTAAACGACCGCGCGGATCAAGACGACATTCGAGCTCACTCATCAAACGCTTATTAGGGTCTGAAAGTGGTTCTGGCACTTGTGGCGTGGTGTAGTGAACAACACCGACGCCGATCTCAGCAAGCCAACCCTCGGACCTTTCGACGAGACCCCGAAGAGCTTTGGGTTCAAGCGACCGTCTTCCCCCCTCAGGAAACGGGGGAGGTGAGTCCGTCTGATCAAGTTTGAGGAGTGCCGCTTGGGACTCAACATCTGATTTAACGCCTTCAAGACCAACCCAAACTTGATCGCCATCCCACAGGATCGAAGGGGGTCGATACAACTCATTGTAAATCTCGAAAGGGTCGCCCGTTCCAGTAAGCCACAAGGTTGTCTCAGGGATCGGTAAACATCGCAAGGTCACCTCTGCTATGCAGCCCAATTTGCCTAGTGACCCGACCAGAAGACGACACAAGTCATACCCAGAGACGTTTTTTACGGTAGGCCCGCCGGAAGTTACCAACAACCCACTGTGGTCCACGTGTCTGATTTGGAGCACCAAGTCGCGAATATGTCCGTAACGTAAGCGCCGAAAACCACTCCTTCCCACCGCAAGCGCGCCGCCAACCGTCGCTTCCGGGTTGAGATCAAACGGGACCATCTGTCCGAATCGTGAACATTCCTCGTTCAACTCTCGGATGGAAGTTCCAGCTCCGCATCGCACGGTCATCTCTTCCGGTTGATGAGACCACACACCGGCTGGAGCACGAATTTCGCGCGAACCAGGTGACGGAAGCCCACCTACGTCCCATTGGGTTCGGCTTCCAACGATGGTGACGGGCCCTAACGATCCAATGTCCGCTGCATACTTAAGAATTGGTTCTTCAACCGAATGTTGCGTGTTCACACCCACGCTCCTTCCGGCACGTGCTGTCCAAATGAATCGCTGCATCGGGAACCTGAAGGGAGCACCTTCAGGGGGTTCGCGAAACCATCTGGATCGAAGGCCTCGCGAACCAAATCTTGAGTAGTCATATCGTGTTCGCTGAAAAGCATCCCCATGTAATCCCGCTTCTCAAGCCCTATCCCATGCTCCCCGCTCAACACGCCCCCAGCCTCGATCGATGCGGTGATGATTGCTTTTCCTGCTGCGTGCACTCGCTCGAGAACACCGGGTTCTCGAGCGTCGTATGCCAGAATCGGATGCAGGTTGCCGTCGCCCGCGTGGAAGACATTGATCGCAATCAAATCGTACTCATCGGCGATGCGATAAACCTTTTCCAGTACTTCAACCAGCTTGCCTCGCGGCACGACAGTGTCGTGTAGGTAATAGTCAGGTTTTATGCGAGCGACCGCCCCGAATGCATTCTTCCGACCTTTCCAGAGCAGCGCTCTTTCCGCATCATCGGCTGCCACTCGCACATTGCCAACACGATGCGCGTCTGCCACGCGGCGAACAATCTCGACACCGCTTGCAACTCCCCCGGCAAGACCATCCAATTCCACCAAGAGCACAGCATCAGCTTCGGTTGGATAGCCCGCGTTTACGAACGCCTCAACTACTTCAATTGCTCGATGGTCCATCATCTCTAACGCTGCCGGAATCAGACCTTCAGCAATGATCGCTGAAACCGCCGCCGCGCCGTCTCTCACGTCTGAAAAATCCAGCAACAAGGTACGCACTTCGGGTGGGTTCTGGGTTAAGCGAACGGCGATTTTGGTCGCAATACCCATAGTCCCTTCCGAACCGATAAACAGCCCTCTAAGGTCATACCCTGCTGGCTCCGGGGTGAGGTCGCCTAAAAGTGTGACCGTGCCATCGGGAAGCACAACCTCAATCGCTGCAACGTGGGAACTGGTCACGCCGTATGCCAAACAGTGAGGTCCTCCGCTGTTGGTAGCGACATTTCCTCCAATGGAACATACTTGTTGACTTGACGGATCCGGGGCGAAATGAAACCCCAAAGGCTTCAGCTGGGTAGTTAGGTCGAGATTAAGTACTCCTGGTTCCACCCATGCAACGCGGTTATCGAGATCTACTTCAATGATCTTGTTCATTTTCGCAGTAGCGATGACTACGGGATCCCCGACTGGCACAGCGCCGCCGGCTAAGCCGGTTCCAGATCCTCGCGCGATGAACGGCCGTTCGTGTCTTCGACAAGCACCGACAATCTGTTGGACTTCTTCGGTACTTACAGGCAAGCAAACGATCGACGGGCGACCCTCAAGAACTGACCCATCTTTGCCATATAGGCCTAACTCAAAATCTCCAGCTCTCGCACGATCACCTATAATCGATCGAAGTTCGTCGAGGAGAGGCTTGTCTGGGGACACTGGCACCATGATGAACGTACCGTAGGCTGGGCCTGTGGCGACGCCGTTAACGTCTTCTAGTCATGATCGCGAATGGTTATCCTTCGAAGATCCCGCAGAACATCGCACCTGGTTGTTCGATATTACTTTCCTTGCGAGTAACTGGACTTGCATCTATGGCGCAGGTTGCCCTGGGACCGCACCCGAACCTGCTCCTGACCTACAACTGGGCTGTTGCACTCATGGGGCGTACATTTCGGATGTCGAAGACCTGGAACATGTGCGGAATCAAATCGATCGGTTGACAGGTGAACTCTGGCAATACATCGATGCAGCAGAAAGCCTTGGCGGAGGTTTGTGGCAAGACGAGGACGGCTACTGGCGAACTCGAGTAGTCGATGGGGCGTGCATTTTCCAAAATCGACCAGACCACACAAACGGAGCGGGTTGCGCATTCCATCACCTTGCGATTCAGTCCGATGTGCTACCGATGGAGACTAAGCCCGAAATCTGTTGGCAAGCACCGCTTCGCCGTGAAGATCACGAAACTGTGACAGGGCACATCTACACAATGATCCGTGAATGGGAACGGCGAGATTGGGGCGGTGAAGAAACTGACGTTTGGTGGTGGTGCACAAGCGAGAGTCAAGCTCATGTCGGCAAGCAGCCGGTCTACCTACAAATGGAGCAGGAATTGTCTTCTATATGTGGGTCCGTGGTTTATGGATGGCTACGAACCGAACTAGATAAACGGCAAGATCAAAGCTCGCTATTGCCACACCCCACCGTTAGACGACCTTAATTTCGTTACGTCAGGCTGTGTCTCCATCGACTTCGTCTAAATCTGCGTATTTCGCCGCCAATTCCGAGTAGTCATCGTATTTTTCGGCTAGACCGCCGTATTGGTCATCTGGAGTGTCTTCTTCTTCTTTAGAAAACAGATCTGGCTCGTCAAATTCGAAATCCTCAACTGTAAAAGCTGCCGCATTTTCTCGTTGAAATTTACGCGCCTCTTCGTAGCGGCGGTGACGACCCTTCTTCACGGATGGCTCCTCGTCTCCAAATCACCCTCTTCGTCGCGTAGCAGCTAAACCAGCTAGCTGAATCAACGCACTGCGACCCCCTCCGTTTTAGCAGATTTACGCGCAGGAATCGGAGTCGTTAACCATCGAATTTCTCTTTCTTTTGATGTTGCCGCTCTGATCGGGGTTCGAGAACCAACCCTCCTTGGCGGTCGAATGCCACAGCTGCTCGGCCCGTGACAAGATCCTCAATGCGACTCCCAACCAGCGCTGATCGCCACCCGGAAGCTAGTCGGGAGGTTTTAGCTCCCCTTAACAAGTCAACGATGTCGGCTCGGGTAGCGAGTAGGGCTGGATCAAGTTCCTCGTCTTTGGCTACTTGAGATACCCACGCCGATACCAGAGTCACCGCTGCTCGAAGGTCTTTTTCTAGCTTTGGTCCTTCCTCAGCTTCAAGGGTGGGAACGTCGTCGGAGGTTCGTTTTAAGCCGTCGGCAACTACTGAAAGGATTTCGTCAGCCGAGCGATCTTTTAGGAATCGGCCATCTAGCCCTCGAATTCCTTTTAGGTCCTGAGAGTTTTTCGGAGCTCGTTGGGCAATCCCTACCAACGCAAGGTCTGAGAGGATGAACCGGGTCGGCAGGTCTCTACTCTGCGCAGTTCGCTCCCGCCACTCTGCCAGCACCGACACCACGCAACGCGCTTGGCCTCGAAGATGACGGGCTTCTTTGATTCGAGTCCATGCCAGCTCCGCCGGCAAAGTCGGTTTTTTGTACCAACTGGACGGCTCAGATTCAGCCGTCGCCCATTTCAAGCGTCCCCGCAGATTGAGGTCAGTAGTTAAACGATCATAAAGGTCGAAGAGGTACACGACATCACTAGCCGCATAATCTCGCTGAGCGGGGCGCAGAGGCCGTTCAAACCAGTCAGTCAAACGATCACCTTTAGGTAGCCGGCGACCGATGTATCGTTCAACCAATGACGACAGCGAGGGCGTTGACATACCTGCAAAACCAGCGGCGATTTGAGTGTCAAATAGGTGACGCGGAACAACACCGCAGGCTCGTTCCAACACCTCGAGGTCTTGTGACGCTGCATGCATGATCAAGAGAACATCACTGTCAAGCACCGCCGCAAACGGCGCAAGATCGACTTCTAAAGGATCGACAAGAAATATGTTGTTTGCGACTGCAATCTGCACAAGAGCAACTCTCGGCCAGTAGGTCCGCTCCCGATGAAACTCCGTGTCAACTGCGATCCGTTCTGCTGTCAACGCCTCCGCGACTAAGTCGTTGAACAACTCCTGTTCGTCGATCCATTGGTAATCAGTCATCTCGGATTCAGCTAAGGGCGCTGGTGGAGATGAAGACGAATGACCGTCTAATCGGCGGCGGCGAGTCACACAGATCCAGAATCGATGTCTCGGCCCGATTCAATCCAGGCAAGTGTCCCACCCGCAACATTCACAGCATCAATCCCGCGCAATCGGAGAAATTCGCAAGCGCTTGCACTTCTCGCACCGCTTTTGCAGATCACATACAGCCGACCGTTACTAGGGATTTCGTTTAACCGGTCAAATATCTCACCCAGCGGAATCAAGGTCCCTCCGCGAACTCTTGCCTGCTGCCATTCATCGACCTCTCGCACATCGAGGAGAGCGGCGCCTGACGCAAGTTCGGAAGCCAACTGGTTGACGCTGATTTCGGGAAGTTCCACTCAAACACCTTTCAAGAACAAAGGATAGTGCCGTCGTCGGGCTTCTCTAAAGCTCAAATTGAGGAAGGACTGAACGAAAATCCTCTTTGGTATTCACGTTCTTTACTTGGTCGGGCAACACTTTGACTGTGGCATAGTCCTCTACCCTGAGTGCCGTCTTTGGACCTCGAGCCCCCCTGATATAACCGAGCTTGAGGAGCCCTAACGATTCTTCTTTGTAGACGCCAATTAGAGGCTCCAAGCGCCCACTGTGTGCGAGTACAACCGGCTCCTTTACGACCTGAGAGTGCGAAATAATTTCCCGCAACACTTCGGATGAAACCGTAGGGATGTCACATGGGCACACCAGTAAGGTTCCGTACTGCTCAAGTGCGCCGATTATGGCCCCCAGAGGACCGCTCCCTGGCTCCTTATCGGCCAACACTGGTAATTCCAGGTCTGGACGATCACCCAAAGCAACGACGGTTTCCGCCCCGGCTTGCTTCATTGCCTCCACGACCCATTGGACCATCGGACGGCCCAGTAGGTCCAATGTGGCCTTATCCTCGCCCATACGATTCGACGCTCCCCCGCACAGCACCGCCCCAGTAATCTTCATTCGCCGTCGGGAACTCCTGATGGATCAAGTTGCATCAGAAACTGAGCGCATCGTTCTTGCTCATCGAGTTCGCCAATGGCTGCGGCCGAGCGATGAAGTCCCAATAGTGACCTCAAGAAACCGCGATTAGTTTCCTCCGACCAGCGAACGTATCCGCTCCCCTTCCAACCGGCAGCGCGCAAGGTGTCCAATCCTCGGTGATAGCCCACTCGGAAGTACGCGTACGCCTCCACGGGTTCGTGGGCGAGTTGACCCATTGCTACCCATCCATCCAAGAAAAGTGGCCACCGCGCAACAATTTCTGCGACACGCTTCTTCTGCTCTGGTGTGGCAGCTTTGAGGGCCTCCGACAAGGCGCTCAATGCTTCGGCGTCGTAGGGGCCAATGACCGTCTCTGGCGGCCCTGTCGGCGTCAAATGAATAGATTGCTCAGACATACCGTGACTTTAGCGATGTGTTCCTAGAAATCGGTGATCCCGGCGTCGGTAATTGCCAGACGGATGAGCTCAGCGACAGCCTCAGGATGAGTCATAGGTGCAGCATGTCCAGCGTCAGGGATAGTCACCAATCGCGATTTTTTGGCCTCACTGGCAATACAGAATGCCCCGCGTTGCGCGTGACCACCCGACCGCTGCCCGACACCGACAACTAGCGGAATGTTGATCAGTCGTGCGTCATAGCGACGTGCAACCTGTGCGCGAAGTTCTTCGACCATCAAAACCCCTTCAGAGCGTCGCCGTTGTCGAACCACTTCAGGTAATTCTTCCCAACGATCGTCGCCGATTACGCGTCGCACGAAATATTCGGCGGCATCGGCGGGGTCCACGTCGCTTGGCGGTGGCGCGGGCCACCACTCTTCCCAAGCTCGGGGCGCCTCAAACGCCACAACGGCGATTAGAGCGGAGTTTCCCTGAGTTGCCGCAGCGAGAGCAATAACTCCTCCATAGCTGTGACCAAAGACGACAGTGGGCCGGTCCCCTACGACGGCGTTCAGGTCATGCACCTGCTGCGAAAACGACCCTGCTGGTGCCACGTGAGCGGAGCGTCCGTAGCCGCGACGGTCGTACCGAACTATTTGGTGCTCTTTGAGACGGCGCGACAGCCGAATCATTCCCGCTGCTCTATCCATTGCGCCGTGAACTAAAACGATTTGAAAGTCGGCATCGTTTCGAGAACCGCCATAAACCGCTAGTTCTCTGATGTTCTGCTGGTAGGCCCGCACAAACTAAGGGACTCGTAGAACCCTGAGGGTGTCGGTTGCGTGAGTTCTGGCACTAGAACCGGAAACAACGACCACCGTATCTCCGGAACGAACTACACCAACTCGGGCTGCCGTATCTACTGCTTCTGCCGCTGTACCTGCCGGGGTCGATTGCTCATCAAAAATCAAAGGCCGGGTTCCCCACGAAAGAGATAATTGGTTGGCAGTCCGTTCGTCGAAAGTCATACCGAACAATGGGACAGTTGGCCTGAAACGTGCGACACGCCGAACGGTGAAACCTGAACGACTCAAGCAAATAATAGCGGCGGCATCTGTCTCGGTGGCAGTCCGCGCAGCCGCCATGGTCAAGGCATCCGTCACCCGTAGGTAGGAGGCGGCAGACGTCGAACGACGCCGCAGAGCCTGAATACGCTCTGCCCATGCTTCGTAACTGAACTTTTCATCCGCTCGCGCAGTGATTGTGGCCATTGTTCCGACCGCGTTAATCGGGTCTCTACCAATCGCAGTTTCGCCACTAAGCATCACAGCAGATGTGCCATCGAAAACGGCGTTGGCTATGTCAGATGCTTCGGCTCGAGTCGGCGTGGGGGCCGAAACCATCGATTCGAGCATTTGGGTTGCGGTGATGGCGGGTCGCCCTAGAGCTATGCACTCCTGAATAATGTGCCTTTGGAGATGAGGCAGTTCTTCGATATCGGCCTCAGAACCAAGATCTCCTCGGGCGACCATGACAGCTCCGGAAGCCTCAATGATCCCTTCAAGGTTTTGCACTGCGGCTTTGGTTTCGATCTTTGCGATGACCATCGGCCCTCGTGGCGCTGGTTCAACGCCAAGCCGCCTAATGTCATGCGCCGAACGAACGAAGGAGACTGCGACCATGTCGGTACCTAATTCGACAAAAGTATCGAGCATCGACAGGTCCTCATCTGTCGGTGAGGTAAGACGAAGCCGGTCCGAAGGAACGTGCAGTCCAGGTCTCCCATCAAGTTTCCCTCCGTGTAACACGCGAGCCTTCAGTCGGTCTCCTTCGCGGTCTTCGATCGTCAAGACAACTTTCCCGTCGGCGAACGAGAGGGTGTCACCGAGCTGTACGTCGTCAATCAGATCGGGGTAATCGACGTTGATGAGATCCTGAGAACTTTCCGAGCCGTCAACCCCCAGTAATAAGTGCGTGTCGTCCAGAAGCTCTAAGCCGCCTGAAGGAAACGGAGCGCAACGGATTTTGGGACCTGGCAAATCAACGACGATGCCAACATAGCGACCAAGGTCCGCGGCCACAGACCTCACTAGGCGAAATTTATCCACCTGCTCATCTAGCGTGCCATGAGCCAACCCAATCCGAGCAACATCCATTCCTGCTTGAATCATTCCTCGCAAGGTCGCTTCGTCCTGTGACGCGGGACCAATCGTCGCGATGATCTTGGTACGTCGTGCCATCTCCTCTAAGGTACCGAGACTCAACAAAAAGACCAGAAAGATTTACGAGTGTTCACCGGATCGTCAACAGGACCAACTGCGTCGCGTTCTGCCTCCGAATCTTCTAGGGTCATCGCAAGTGGAACTGATACTTGTACGACACGGCCGCCCTCAACACATTGAGACCAGTGACGGAAGTCCCGCTGATCCTCCCCTGGCCGCAATAGGCCACCAGCAGGCCACTGCAGTTGCCCATTGGCTTAGCGAAGAGCAAATTGATGCTCTGTACAGCAGCCCCATGCGACGAGCACGTGAAACAGCCATGCCTTTCGAAGAAGCTTGTGGCCTGACGGCGAGAGTTCGTGAAGAGATCAGCGAGTTTGACCGTGATTCAACTGCGTACGTGCCCATGGAGCTACTAAAGAAGATCAATCGGCCAGCATGGGAACGTCTCGCCTCAGGAAAGATATCGGATTCTTTTCAATCTTTAACAAGCTGGTTTTCTTCAGTAGTGGCGGCTGTGGAGGAAATCGTCGAACAACATCCGGGTCAACGTGTAGTAGTCGTATGCCACGGAGGTGTGATTAACGCTTATTTAGCTCACTGCCTCAGATTTTCCTCAGACGACTTCATGAAATTTGATGTGGACTACACCTCGGTGTCTCGAGTTTTCGCGTCAACTCGAGGCCATCGAAGCGTTAGTGCCATTAACGAAAGGGCTCACTTTCGAGGGTCACCGCATCTCTCCATCCGTGCCTAGCTGGCAAACAACTACCTAAATCAGTTGTTGGGAATCTCAGTAAACGGGAGATCTTTGTCGGTGCGAATGTCTCCAGGGAGACCCAATACTCGTTCGCCTAAAATATTTCGCATCACTTCTGACGTTCCACCCTCGATTGAGTTCGCTCTCGACCGCAAGAAATTTCGCTGTGCACTGCACGCTTCATCGGGATCCGAAACATCCGAGTTCGACCGAAAACGCGCACTTTTGTCGCTGCTGTTGGCAGCTGTTGTCCCGGACGTTCTGGACGGTTCAGGCGCATAGGTGCCGTAGAGCATCCCTCGAGGCCCTAAGAGTTCTACGTTGAATTCGTTGATGTCTTTGTTATTTTCAGCAAAAGCCAGTTTTCCCGTCGAACCTTCAGGGCCAGGCACGCCCTTGCCTCTGTTCTGACTAGCCCGGATTTTAGTTAAGCGAGCTACTTCAGACTTGATCCATAAGCGCATCAGGCGATCTTTCGTCGCCAGGTTCTTGCGGTGATCAGCCATTTCGCCCCATAGGCGAACCGACTTCGCTATCGGCCCTGATCCGCGAGGTGCGTGCCCTCCGCCTATCGCTACTCGTTCATTCATCAATGTGGTCAAGGCGACTCTCCAACCGTCGCCGATGTCTCCCAGCCGCTCAATATCAGGGATGCGCGCATCTGTGAAGTAGACCTCGTTGAATTCAGCGTCTCCCGTCATCTGCCGCAAGGGCCGAACATCAACCCCCTCTTGTTCCATATCAACGACGAAATAGGACAACCCTTTGTGTTTTGGCGCATCAGGGTCGGTTCGGGTCACTAAACACCCCCATCGCGCAACGTGGGCGAGGCTCGTCCACACTTTCTGCCCGTTCACGATCCATTCCTCACCGTCTCTGACCGCTTGACTAGTCAACCCGGCGACGTCACTGCCCGCTGCCGGCTCGGAAAACAACTGGCACCAGATCTCCTCCGTAGTAAAGAGCGGCCGTAGGTAGCGCTTCTTTTGGGCTTCACTTCCATGGGTGTACACCGTTGGGCCGCACATTCCGTAGCCGATGGGATTTCGAGACCAACACATCGGGGCACTAACGTCGTTCAATCTGACATCGACTCTGCCCTGAAGTTTCGGCGCTACACCTAAGCCTCCGTATCCCTCATCAAAGTGAACCCAGGCGAGACCGAGGTCGAATTGTGCACCCAGAAAGTCAGCTTTCGGGCCCCCTGGGTCACACTCATCCAGCAACTGCTCAATTAAATCGTCAAGGTGTTTTTCTTCCGCTGCAAGCGTCATTGGTCCTCCCAGAGCGCCACGGTAGCGGCCATGAGAGTCTCCGTCCGAATTCTCCGGGAATCTAGATAGTAGCCGTGCCGCGATCACACCCTTCGATCACCTGATTTGTCGCCGGAACCGTTCATCTAAATCGTTGCGCCCGCCGAGTGTCAGTTCAAACGCGCCCAGAGTTGAGTCGCTCGGGCCCTCATCTGCTCGGCATCCGTTCCTCTGTATCGACCAGCTGCTTTCTCTAGGTGACGAGCTGCCTCATCAGTTCTCCCCAGGGCGTCCAATGCCGCAGCCAAACGATGAAACTCATCTATGGGGCAGTCATCAAAACAGACCAGCAATTCGAGAACAGACACCAACTCTGAGACACCTCGGTCTCTCAAGTGAATCATCCGAAGGTTATTTAGCAAACGCAACACAATGGCCTTGGGTGCAGTTTCGCTCAAGAATTCTGGTCGAAATTCTTGTGCCGGGTGAAGCGTCAAGAAAAGAGTTCGAGCTGCTGACTGGTCAATGATCTTGCCTTCAAACGGGTCAACGAATACGCCTTCGGCGTCTCGATGCCCAACAAGAAAGTGTCCGGGCATACCCACACCGAAAAGGGGGACGCCGCATCGGCGAGCCACCTCAATGGTGATGACAGCCAGGGTGATAGGGATGCCTCGCTTACGTTGAAGCACTTGGTCGATGTAGCTATTCGCTGGGTCGTAATAGTTATTTTTGTCTCCACCGAAACCTTGTTCTTGGAACAGGAACTCGACGATCCCGGGAAGCGTTCGGTCCGAGATTTCCTCAGCAAGATGATCGATCTTGGATAGCTGCCTTTCCACATCGATTGAAGCTTGGCGACAGTGGGCACCAACCGACAGTGCGGCAATATCGAGCCGCAGAGGTGACTCAAGTAATGCGTCTTGAAAATGTCGAAGCGGGGGATGAAAAGAGGAAGACACTAGACGCGGAGAGTAGCTCGGCTATCCAACGAAGCGGTGAACCGCAATACTGGCAGCACATGTCTGCTACTCATCCTTTTCTCGACACACCGATCCCGATTCCGATAGCGCATCGGGGAGGAGCCGGCGCGTGGCCTGAGAACACGATGCCCGCGTTCCAAGGAGCCGTCGATCTTGGTTTCCGTTACGTGGAGACAGACGTTCATGCCACCTCAGATGGAGTCCTCGTTGCCTTTCATGACGACCGACTAGATCGGGTAACTAACGCTGTCGGACAGATCTCTGAGCTGACGTGGAGTGACGTAAGTCAAGCTTTGGTGGATGGGCGAGAGCCCATCCCCCGTTTCAGTGAATTGATGCTGAGTTTTCCAGATTTACGAGTCAATATTGACCCCAAAGCGAACAACGCTGTTGATCCTCTAATTCGTGAGCTCCGAGAATTGGATGCACTGGACAGAGTTTGTGTGGGCGCTTTCTCAGATGCTCGTCTAAAGCGAATCCACGAGGAATTCGGAGACGCCGTGTGTCTGAGCATGGGTCCCGTCGAGGTGTTGCGCGCTCGATTGTCTTCCTGGCATTTTCCCCTCAAAACGTTTCGTGGGCGGGCAGCTCAGGTTCCGATTCGGCAGGGGCCTATTCCAATAGTGGACCAAAGATTTGTCGCGAGATGTCACGAACTTGATATCGCTGTACACGTCTGGACCATCGATGAGGTAGAGGAAATGGATGCACTGCTTGACCTGGGGGTCGACGGCATAATGACCGATGTTCCAGCGACTCTTTTGGAAGTATTACGTCGGCGCGGTCTTTGGTGCAATGGGGAAGACATGCATGAGTGATGAAATTTCCGACCTTGGTCGCAAGCTCAGGACTGTTGTTGGCGACAACCATCTCCTACAAGACGCTGACCTGACCGCTGGTTATTCCACGGACTGGACCGGAAGGTTTCAGGGACACACTCCTCTAGTGGTTCGACCAGCGAACACCTTTGAATTAGCTCAGGTCGTCATTCTGGTAGCGGAAGCTGGGTTGGCCATCGTGCCCCAAGGCGGGAATACAGGGCTGGTCGGCGGAAGCGTTCCTCTGAACGGCGAGATTGTCGTCTCAACTGTGCGATTAGACCAATGCGAAGCTGTTGATCAACTTGCTCAACAGGTCACCTTGGGGGCCGGTGTCACCCTTGTCCAAGCTCAAAACCACGTCGCCTCTTCCTCACTCGTTATTGGCGTTGATTTGGCGGCGCGCGACAGTTGCACGATCGGGGGGATGATCGCGACCAATGCTGGAGGAATCAATGTCCTGCGGTATGGCGCCATGCGAGAACAGGTACTTGGGATAGAAGCGGTGCTCGCTGATGGGTCAGTTATCAGCCATCTTGAAGGCCTCGAGAAAGATAATACGGGATACCACTTGCCTTCGTTATTGGCAGGGAGCGAAGGGACGTTGGCGATCATCACTAGAGCGCGCCTACGCCTTCACCCCTATTTGCCGGTCCGCTGTACCGCGATGCTCGCGTTCAGCAGCGTGGAGGACGCAGTGGAGGCAACCTCCGCTCTGAAACGCTCAGTACCTTCCCTTCATGCGGTGGAGGTCCTTTTTAGCGACGCTATGCACCTAGTGTCCGAACACATTGGTTCCGCTGTTCCTATCGGTGAGAAAAGTGCGGCTTGGCTAATCGTGGAGGCGGCCGGTTCGAACGATCCCCTGGAAGAGCTCGCAGGCGCCATCGATGATCTAGGAGCGGTTGTGGTTGACGTCGGCGTTGGCGTTGATACATCCAGTCGCAACAACCTATGGCAATACAGGGAGAAAGTGACCGAAGCCATTTCCGCAAAAGGCACTCCTCACAAACTGGATGTGACCTTGGGAGCTTCGAAGCTCGCTGAGTTCATTAGTCAACTACCTTCAGTTGTTTCGGCCCTTGACGGAGACTTATCTGTTTACATGTTCGGCCACTTAGGTGACGGAAATGTCCATGTCAATGTCCTGGCAAACAACGGAGGTGCCCCTTCCGAGCGAGTCGACGCGGCTGTTCTTGAATATGTAGCGAAGCTCGGTGGCAGCATCTCAGCTGAGCACGGGATCGGTACCGCAAAGAAAAACTTCTTACATCTCAATCGAACGACTGCAGAAATATCCGCGTTCCGATCCATCAAACACGCCCTCGACCCTCAGCAAGTGTTGAACCCCCATGTCCTGCTCCCACAGGAAGACTCCTGATGTCATCGGGCCACAAAGTTCCTTTTGTCACCCGCCACGCAAGGAACGGGATGGTATGCACGATTGATCACCTCGCTAGCGGTGCTGGCATCGCGGCTATGCGCAAAGGAGGCAGCGCTGTAGACGCTGCGATTGCCGCTTCGGCGGTCCTCGCGGTTACCAGCCAACACATGTGTGGGATGGGAGGAGATCTGTGGGCACTGGTGCATGTTCCTGGAGAGAACCAACCGCGCGCGTTAAATGCGAGTGGCCGCTCGGGCAGCGGAGCCGATCTCGCTCGACTAAAGAGCGACGGTTTCGATGAGATGCCGTTTCGCAATGATCCTCGAAGCATCCCGGTTCCGGGTTGTGTCGACGGGTGGTGCGCTCTGCACCGAGAATTTGGTCGATTACCTCTCGAACAGGTACTTCAGGACGCGATCGGACTTGCAGAGGATGGTTTTCCCATCAGTGCGGAGTGCGCCGAGGCCACTCACATGCTCAATGGAGTCGATCACAGCCAGGATTACTTTCGAGACGGGACACCTCAACCTGGGGCAATTATTCGTCGGCCAGGAGTCGCGCAGGTAATGAGGGAGATAGCCACAAGCGGCCGAGACGCGTTCTATGGCGGCGATTTCGGTGACGAGTTAATCCGGTTCGGGGCCGGCGAGTACTCCGAGCAAGACCTGGCAACTTCGCAGTCAGATTGGGTCGATCCAATCTCGGTCGATGCGTTCGGTTATCGCATCTGGAGTGTGCCGCCAAACTCTCAGGGTTACCTTTGTTTGTCAGCAGCCTGGATTGCCGACCAACTGGACTTACCAACAGATGTCGACGACCCACTTTTTGTGCATCTGTTGGCCGAATCAGCACTCCAAGCAGGTTTTGATCGGCCTGAAATGCTTCATGAGCATGCCAACGGAAGTGATTTGTTGAAAGAAGAACGGTTGGCTCCGCGCGCCCACCAGATACACCGCAACAAAGTTTCGAGTGTCTCAACCGGGATAAATCCTGGCGACACCATTTACTTAAATGCCGTGGACCGGGATCGGATGGGAGTATCACTAATTCAGTCCAATGCGTCAGGCTGGGGAGCATTGGCGTTTATGCCTAAAACGGGGATCTCCCTGCACAACAGAGGCATTGGTTTTTCGACGAATCCGAATTACCAGTCGGCTTACGGCCCAGGTCGTCGCCCTCCGCATACGCTCGCACCGACTTTGGTGGCGAATTTCGACGGGAGCCTTAAAGCGGTCGTTGGAACGATGGGTGGAGATTCACAACCACAGATAGTGCTTCAGTTGTTGGCCCGGCTTCTTCTCGTTGGGCAAAGCCCCGCGGAGGCTTTATCGGCACCTCGGTGGCGTCTCGCAGGCGCTAACCCCACTGGTTTTCATACGTGGGCTAACCCTGGAGAAATTGTGCTTGAGTTAGAAGGTTCTGCAGCGTCAGCCGAGGCAGCTCTACAGCGGTTAGGACATAGCATCCGGACCGCTTCTGCGCATAACAGCGGTTTCGGGCACGCTCACATCATCGAGGTGAAGGATGGGAGCTTGGCTGGGGCGGCTGACCCCAGAGCTTCAGTTGGTGCTGCTGCTGGATATTGAGAACGTACTTAGTTCTCATTGGCGACCGAGGTTTTCTTCAACGGTCTTCTAGGTGAAGGCTTCAACGTCGATAAGTGGAGTCAGCCCGCCGAGAAGCCGCCCCGCTGTGGCTTCTGTCCAGCTCGCTGTGGACATGCACGACCTGCGATCGGCCCCCTGCTCTTCGACAATGGCCGAGTGTGCGTTAGGTGTTTAGCGATTCTTCCACTCCACCTGAGATTTCGTGAGGAAGGAAGCCATCGCTTCTTTGCTGTCCTCGGTACCTGAAGCGAGTATTTGAGTGCGGTTTTCCATGTCAATTCCGGCCTTCAGGCTTGGGATTTCCAGGTTTGACCACATGACTTCTTTCGTCATCCAGACCCCGAAAGGGCTGTTGCCTGCAATCTCAGCGGCTACGCCTAAGCACGTATCAATTAACTCTCCATCGGATACGACGTTACTGACAAGCCCGATTCGGTTGGCTTCGTCTGAGGTAATTACGCGACCAGTGAGCATTAGTTCCCAGGCGCGAGAAGCCCCAATTAGGCGTGGCAACATCCAACTTACGCCGATGTCGCAACCAGAGATTCCGAGGCGCACAAAGGCAGTTCCAAATTTGGCTGATGTGCTGCAGTATCGGACGTCGCTGGCGCAGGCAATAGCGAAGCCGCCGCCTGCCGCCGCGCCATTTATCGCCGCGATAATGGGCTGACGCACATCTCGCATGTGGTGAACGAGTTCAGCGATGTACTGTTGCACCGCCATCCCTTGCTGTTGCCGCCCAAGGTTTTCAGTTCCGGGCATCACCCCAAATCCCGTTAGGTCCAGGCCTGCACAAAAGCCCCTGCCAGCACCAGTGATGATTATGGCCCTGGTTTCATGATCGCTGTCTATGAGGTCTAATGCGTGATGCAAGTCACTTACGAGGCCATAGGTCAGCGCGTTCAGCCGTTCGGGTCGGTTTAGCGTAATTCGAGCAACGCCCGGCTGTGGCGAGTCGACGACAACATTTTCGTAGGACTGTTCCATGGTTTCGCTTTGCTCGTCTCAAGTTGGACAATAGTCTGCAAAGTCCTCGCTTCAGAGGCTGTCCGCGCCGGCCGCCACCTGAATCCGGCCGGGACCATGTTCTACTGCCATCTCACAAGCTGTTCGAGCAGCCTCTAACAAGTCTTGCCCATCCATAGCATGAGTTGGGTAACAAGCCACACCTGCGGAGAGACTCACGACATCTCGCGAAGGAGCCTCAGCGTTGGCTTGACGGATCCTGTCCGCAGCCCATATGGCCCCGGCTTCCGACGTGTCATCCAATAGAGCTCCCAATACACCGCCGCCGAGACCGCAAACCGTGTCGGATTCTCGAAGGGTGTTGGTGATAACTCTCGAGGTAACTCTCATTGCATGTTCACGAATGTAGGGAGCGAAAGAATCAAATTCGTCGATCTCGAAGAAAATAACCGAAACAGGTTTTAGGGTTCGACGAGCCAGAGCGACTTTACGTTCAAGCATGACTGGAAATACTCGACCATCGGGTAGGCCAGTGATGGCTTCGGTGATTGAATCCGCGCCGGTTTCAGATCCACGCATCGACACTTTGCTCCTAGTTACACAACCGCCGTCGCGACGAGAGCAGTCTGATGACTAAGAGTGCCAGAGCGCGCCCATCACGACAAGGCCGGGACTATGGTCCCTACATGTTTATAGCGCGACATCTCCGTGAAAGTTCTGTTCGCATCGCTCTGGTAGATGGGGAGGAACTCATCGATCTGGAAACCAAACACGATGACCTCCCCGGCTTATTGGCTTCTAAAGCACCAATAGGAGAGCTGCCTTCTGGTGAGCGGACATCCTTGTCGGAGGCCCACCTTCTGTCGCCAGTTGGAGCGCCTCCTGCGATTCTCGCCGTGGGGTTGAACTATCGCGCTCACGCTGAAGAAGGCGGCAGAGATGTGCCTACGACCCCGATCATTTTCACAAAACACCACAACTGCATCGTTGGGCCAGGCGCCGGAATTCATATTCCGGAGGTTGCGTCGGAGATGGTGGACTACGAAGGTGAGTTGGCGATCATCATTGGCCGCCGTTGCCGTCACGTTCCAAGAGATCGGGCACACGAGGTAATTGCCGGTTACAGCATCATGAACGATGTCAGCGTTCGAGATTGGCAGCGTGCGAGTCCTACGATGCTTATGGGTAAGTCCTGGGACACTCACGGGCCCTTGGGTCCCTGGATGGTCAGTGACGCCTCATTTGATCCACACAATCGACAACTCACCACACGGGTGAATGGAGAAATTCGCCAAGACTCCAACACAGATGACTTGATCTTTGACTGCTTCGACATCGTTCACCATCTTTCGACCGCCTTTACTCTGGAACCTGGAACCGTGATAGCAACAGGGACGCCAGCCGGGGTTGGTCTATTTTGGGATCCCCCCAGGATGCTCTCGCCGGGTGATGAGGTTTCGATCACGATCGACGGAATAGGTACTCTCACCAATCCGGTAGTCAGTGAGCCAAAGACCCAGCTTCTCTAAGGCAAAAGAACTTCAGGGATATCAACAATTTTCGCACGCAAGTATTCACCAAGAGCTTTAGCTTGAGGGTCCTGTCGAGTTGATGCGGCCACACCCTCTTCAAGTAGACCGTGGAAAATAAAGTTGAGGCTCCACAAGTTAGGGAGGTCGTAGCGGTCGATACTCCGATCTGCTGCCTCTGGCATCAGTGATTTGAGGCGGTCCACGGTCAAGAACTCACGCAACCAAGCGAATGCCTCGGGACTTCGAGCGAAGATACCAAGGTTGGCGTTTGGTCCTTTGTCGCCCGATCTAGTGCCGAAAAGTGTTCCCAGTGGAGCGGGCCGTGCCGGGCCTTGAGGTGCATCTGGGAGCGAAACTGTGAGCGGTTCGATGGCAGGCGCGGTCGCGAAGTCGGTGTTGTCTACGAAGGTCCGTTTTCCCCCCACGACAACTTCCATTGGCACAAGACTCGAATCCAATAAAGCGGGCCAATAGACACCAAATGGCTGTCCAGGGCCCGGGCCACCTCCGGTACCGAACATTCCGGGAATCGAGCAGAGGCCAATTTCCGTGCCCGCGTTTGAGAATGCTCTTCCGACCTTCCGCTCATCAGGATCTTTAACAATGATCTTGTAAACAGCGACTGCCTCTTCATTGGTAGCTGGGTTCTGTTTGTGCGTGGGCAGAAACTTGTGGACGACGGTCTCGTAGTCATTTGGACCATACGGGCAGCTATTCCAAAATTGACGTTTTATCAGCTCAGCTTTCTCTTCTATATCCAGGCCAGTCAGACCTATCGATATCTGGTTACGGAAGCCACCTTGATAATTCATGGCCACTTTAAGTTTTTCGGGGGCCGGTTCTCCACGAGTTCCGAAAATTTTGACTCGATCTTTTTCGAGCTGCTCCAGCTGAATCGTGTCGAACCTACTCACTACGTCTGGATTGAGGTACCGCTCGCTTTGGATCTCGTAGAGGAGTTGAGAAGTGATCGTTCCAATTGAAACCTCTCCCCCGGTTCCGTCGTGCTTACCAATAATTGAACTTCCGTCTGCGAACACTTCTGCCCATGGAAACCCTGGGTATGTGAGGTCTTCAATTTCAGTGAAAAACGAGTAATTACCCCCAGTGGCTTGGCCTCCACATTCGATTACATGCCCGGCAACAATGGCGCCTGCCAAGGAATCCCAGTCATGTCGCTTCCAACCGTGATGCCATGCTGCGGGCCCAGCAACGACTGCAGCGTCGGTCGCCCTTCCGGTAATTACGATGTCCGCTCCTTGGTTCAGCGCTTCGACGATTCCCCAGCATCCGATATATGCATTTGCGGTGACTATTCGATCAGCGAGATCGCCTAGCGGTTGGCCAGTGTCGAGGTGAGCAAAATCCGTCCCGGCTGCTATTAATTCCGTTAGCCGGTCGGAAAGGTCATCGCCAGCCACGTAGGCGATCGTGGGTTGTATCCCAAAGCGGTCCGCTACCTCTTGAACTGCATCCGCACAGCCCTCTGGGTTAAGACCTCCAGCATTTGTTACAACTTTGATTCCTCGGTCAAGGCACTCGCCCATGACATCTTCCATTTGGGTAACGAATGTGCGTGCGTACCCGCGCCCAGGCGCTTTTGCTTGAATGCGTGACAGAATGAGCATGGTCAGTTCGGCCAACCAGTCGCCAGTCAAAGCGTCAATGGGTCCGCCTTCCACCATTTCTTTGGCGGCAGCTAATCGATCTCCGAAAAAACCGCTGCAGTTAGCGATTCGAATGGGTTGGCCGCTTGGACTCGGCATGTTTCCTCTTCTGTCGAGATGCTGGTTCCTTACGGTAATCGAATCACGCAACTTGCTTTCGAGTCGAGGACAACATGCATCAACTGAGCGTCCTCTGCCAGACTCGGTAGATGAGCAATCCTGTTTTGCTATTGCACGGATTTACTGGGTCGGTTGAATCCACTTGGGTACCAACTGGGATCATCGAACTTTTGACAGAGGCGGGGCGCGAAGTGATCGCGTGGGACCTTCCCGGGCATGGTTCGGCCGAGAAGCACCATGATCCTGCTGGGTATGCCGATATGGAGCAAGGATTAGTCAACCGACTTCCCGATGGGGTCGTCGACGGAGTCGGGTTTTCCATGGGCGCGAGAACTTTGCTTTGCATGGCATCCATTGCTCCAGAGAAGTTCGGCAAGCTTGTCGTTGCCGGTGTTGGAAGGAACCTTTTTGAACGGGACGAAGAGCAGGCGGAACGAATAGCTCAAGGGGTGCAAGGCGAGGCAGCCGATGACGACGTTCATGCTCAAACATTCGCTCGTTACGCTGCGGAACCCGATCAAGACGGGCAAGCGTTGGCGGCTTTTATGCGCCGAAGTCATTACCCTCTCGGATCCGCGCAATTGGAGCGGGTGACTCATCCAGTGCGGGTCGTGTTAGGGAGCGAAGATTTCGCTGGTCCTGCCGATCCTTTGGTCGACGCGCTGTCAGCTTCTAGTTACAGCGAGTTACGGGGATGCGACCACTTCGCGACGCCTAAAAACTTCGGTTTTATTGATGCGGTTTTGGAACACTTAGAGGCTTTTTAGATCGCGAACCGTGTGGGTTTCATTCCGCAGAAACTGGAGGCTCAGGAAAGTTCAAATAAGGTATCGGGTCTTTTGCGTTTCCATTTAGTCGAAGTTCAAAGTGGAGATGAACACCGGTAGAAAGGCCGGTGGATCCAACTGGGCCGAGAGCATCTCCCACAGATGTGACGTCACCTACCTTGACGTTCACCCCTCCCAGATGGGCGTACACCGACGCAACTTGGTCACCATGATCTAAAACAACTGTCCTCCCATACGCGACCAGATCAAGTACCGCAAGCACTGTTCCATTGGCTACAGCCAGAGCCGATCCGCCTGATGTCCGGTTGGGGCCAATGAAGTCACTTCCGTTATGCATGGAGATATCGCCCCATATGGGATGGCGCCGCCAGCCAAACAACGACGTGGGAACGGGATCACTGAGTGGGAGTGAAAATTGAGGGAATACTGGTTCGCTAGCCGTTTGGCACGATTGAGAGAGAACGATCAGTTCGCTCAAGTAATCCCCGTCGATTCTTGCTGAAAGATTCGACGGCGGGTCGTTGGGTTGCGGCTTTGCGGTTCTCAGCAGTACTGCGCCTCCACCGGCAATCGACATGTCAGTAACTGGCCATGGATCACAGACTGGGTCGTTGTGAAGCGTCGATATGCCGAATGGGCTGATGCGGCCGTCACTGTGAACCAACGAATAGCCGCGCCCATCAGTCACGGGAATCATGCCCACAAAGAGACCCCCATACCCCTTTCCAGGGCCCGAGCCGAAGAAGCCGGCGTCGCCGAAAGTGAATATTCCTCCATCTTCAGCCAATAACCAATATCCGCGCCCGGAGTCACTTGGGAGCATTGCGACTATTGGACGGTTGAGCGTTACCGCCCCCATCGATCCATAAAACCGAGCGGCCCCGAACGCGAAAACGCCGCCGTCGGCTGCGACGAGCCAATATCCGTTATCGAAGCTAGTGGCCATTCCAACAATTGGGCTGTTGAGTTTCATGTGTCCGGTTGAGCCGAAGAAACGTGCGTCACCGAACGCGAAGATGCCGCCGTCGGCTGCGACGAGCCAATATCCATTTCCCGTGGGAGTAGCGGCCATTCCGACAATGGGTTGGTTCAATTGGGTTCCACTCATGTCGCCAAAATGCAGCGCCTGACCGAAGTTGGCGACGGTCCCGGTCTGTGTCGCCATCCAGTACCCGGAACCATCTGCTTTAGAGACCATGGCCTCAACTTGCGACGTCAGCGAGCTACTGTCCGGTTGCCCATACGCGATGGCTCCCCCAACGGCTTCGACTTTGGCTGCTGCGGCTGGGGTTGAAACTACGACTAGCAATGCCAAGGTCGCAGCGACCGGCGAGAGGATCCACATCTTCGACACGGTGCGCAAGTCTGCCCGGTTATTTCGTCGAAGTGAAGCACCCCTGTAGCGTCGCTCTTGTGGCGAACGTTCTGGTTCTCGAACCTTGGTACCGAGGATCACACCGCAAGTGGCTCGACGGATGGCGCTCGACAAGTCAACATCAGATCAACGTTGTTCAAGGTCCCGATACTGGCTGGCGACGATCACTTGTGACCGCCCCGGCGCGTTTCGCGGAGGCAATTACACAGAGTTCCGTAGAGATAGATGCTTTAGTAGCCAGCAGCCCAATTGATCTCGCAACAGTTATGGGGCTCTTAGATCCAAAGATCCAACGTCCTCCGACACTTCTGTACCTACACGAAAGTCAGGTCGGTTACCCCCCCGGACCCAAAGGAGGACGTGCATACCGCGGGATCATCAATGACTGGACATCTATCTCAACGGCGGACCGGGTCGCTGTTGCTACACACTTCCATGCGGGCGTGTTAACAGAACGCATGCCTCCTTTTGTAGATGACTTGATTCAAGGCGCTGGGCCAAAGTTGGAGACCCTCCTCCTTAATATCGAAGTCTTACCAATCGGAATAAGCACGTCGGACTTAGAACCAAGCAAGGCGACTGGGGCTATCAGGGTGATGTGGAACCACCGTTGGTCTTACGACAAAGGGCCCGGCGAATTTGTACACGCCCTTTCAGTTCTTGCAAACGAAGGTTACGAGTTCGAGGTTTACGCCTTGGGTGAAGTTGAACGCAGTGGGCGACGAGCGCACGAACGCTTATTGAATCAGTTGAAAGACCGGGTAATTCTTAGCGGGCACCAAGATGAAGACTCTTATCTGGATGCGCTATGCCGAAGCGATCTAGTGATTTCTTCAGCACAGCACGACTTCTTTGGGATGGCAGTAGCAGAAGCGGTAGCCGCTGGCGCAAGACCACTTTTACCTCGGCGCCTTGCCTACCCTGAACTGGTGCCTAAATCGTTGCGGTCCACTCTTCTCTACGATGCCGGCCTTCTGGAGGCACTTCGGCCTGTTATGGCTAGTTCCCGAGAGGGACTTCACCGATATCGATCAGCGACTATGGCCCACGTCGCGACTTTCGAATGGTCGAAATTGGGACCGAAATACGATTCTTTTATTGACGAGTTGATTGCGTCCCGTCAGTGATCCTTGTCGACACGCCGCGTTGGACCTGGAGAGATCAGATTTGGGGTCATCTCGTATCGGATGCGTCTCTTGAGGAATTACATGACTTCGCCCGGCAACTTGGCAAAAGACGAATTGGATTCCAAGGCGACCACTACGACGTGAGCCGCGTTGAACACGCTCGGGCGTTAGAGGCCGGAGCTGTGGGTGTCGACAGTCGAGAACTCATGCGACGACTTCGAAAGGCTGGGCTTAGAGATCGATCGAAAAAACCGAGTTGGAAGGTAACTTATCAGTCAGATCACGATCACTCTATGGCTGAAGTAGCCCAAATCGTGTCTACCTCAATTACTGAAAGAAGCATTCAGGAGCGATTCACTAAAACCCTGAAATCGGCGCCTCCGCTAATCGAAGCTCACGGGGTTCTGATGGTTGAGCGGCCTAATCTTGCGGCGTTAGTGCTGGAATTCGGTGAGGTTCTCCATCTGGATCCTGATCACATCGATTTACTGAATCGCACTTATGACCGCGAGCGGCATGTTGTTGAATTGATCATCGGGGAAGAATGAAGAGTGAATTCAAATTGGGTCTCACGCGGACGCTTCTCCAGAGTCTTTGTCATCTGCTCGATCGTCAGAATCGACGTCGTCAAGGAGTTCGGAGTCAATTAATTCGTGCCTCCGTATGTACGTCGACACAAAGGCCTGGACCGTGGCGGCAACCGGCACCGCTAATAGTGTGCCGACTACGCCGAGCAGGGATGCCCCCAGGATCACAGTACCGAAGGCGACAGCTGGATGGATGTTCATGGTCTGCGCCGTAATCCTTGGAGCAAAAAGGTAGTTCTCTATCTGCTGGTAAACGGCAATAGCTATTAAGACCCACAAGGCGCTGACCGGATTATGCAGCAGTGCAATCAGGATTGGTAGGAGGCCGGCGAGATAGGTACCGGCCACTGGAACGAACTGCGACATGATCCCTACCCAAAGGGCAAGCGGGACAGGTGAAGGAACGCCCAGAAGAGCGAAGATAACCCAGTGAACGAGAAACGCCACAAGGCCGAGCAGGGTTCTGGAATAGATGTATGCGCCGGTCTTGTCAATCGCTATTTCCCATCCCTTCAACATGAGCGCCTGTTTTGAAGGCGGTAGCGCCGAACAGAGGAAGCGGCGAAGCTTTGGTCCATCGGCCACGAGGTAAAAGGTAAACAACAACACCGTCAACGTTTGAAAGATCAGAGACATCAAGGCTGTACCAATTGAAACTAGATCGCCTGCCACGTTGGACGCGAGGCGCGCCGCGCTCCCGCCACTTGAGAACTCTGCAATTAACGAGTCCGTTTCCAACACAATGCCGAACTGATCTTCAAGCCATCGTTCTATCTGGGCTATGTATCCGGGGGCTTCATGGGTGAGCTTTGTTATCTGATCTGCCAACACTGAACCCATGGCGAACAAGAATCCACCAAACGCCAGAAGGATAAGGGTGAACATCACGAGCGTTGCTACGCCACGACGCCATCCGCGTCTCCCCAGCCAGTTAACTGCGGGTTCTATCGCGAAGGAGAGAAACAGTGAAACAAGGATCACGATGATCAGGGATCGAACTCGAATCAGTATCCAAACCGCAACACCCAGCAACGCTATGCCACTAAGGAACAGGGCAATAGCTCGTGGGACCCATCTGGGCATTCTTTGATTTTGCTCTGTCATTGGTCCCTCAACGCGTCTAGCAACTGGTCATGGATCAATCCGTTGGAGGCAAGTCCATTGATTGAGTCCGCGGGTGCTCGCAAATCTAGTTTCGCGTCACCTGCGATGTCAGTAAATCTCCCGCCTGCCTCTTTAATGATGACCGGCATCGGAGCGAGGTCCCAGGGAGAACAGATCGGATCAATCATCGCCTCGGCCTGACCACTTGCCACCAGGTAATAACCGTATGCGTCACCCCATGTCCTCATGACCGCCCCTGACCCCTTTAGCGCCAGGAGAGCTTCGTCCGAAAACGTTTCGTAGCTACTTGTGTTCACCAACGAACCGGTTATGCCAGATCGGTCGCTAACCGAGCACCGTTGACCATCCAACCAACACCCGACACCACGTCCGGCAGCGACCGTGGAACGAAGAGCGGGCACATGGATGACGCCTACCAGCGGTCCTTCATCGTCAGCGACCGCGAGAAGCGTCGCGTATAAGGGCACACCTCTAACGAAACCACGCGTTCCGTCGATGGGGTCGATGATCCATGAAAACCCGCCCGACGTGATTGCCCCGCCTTCTTCTTCACCGTAGACAGCGTGAAGCGGGTGCCGCCGAGCTAACTCCTCGCGAATGAACCGTTCGGCAGCACGATCCGCAACGGTGACTTCAGTACCGTCGATCTTTGTCGTTACTTCTAGATCGGGTCGCCGAAACCATTCCAGGGTTAGTGACCCCGCCGCCTCCGCCAACTCACAAGCATCAGCGAGTAGGGAATCAATGGTTGGAGTCACATCGCCAGTGTTTCAGATGCTGGCAGAAGTCACGTGAACTTCGGTGTGCGCTTTTCAAAAAACGCTGAGACTGCTTCTTTTTGGTTAGGTGATCCAATTAGCGCTCCGATGTGGTCACGCTCAGCGGCGAAGCGTTCAGCTGTACTGCGCTCGCCAATTCCGTTGAGGATTAATTTCATCCGCCTAATGGCTTCAGGGTTCTTTCCCGCTATTTCTCTTGCAAGTTCCATGGCGTCTGCATGCGGGTTTTCGCTAACCCGGGTGGCTACTCCTAGTTGCGCGGCCTCGGTTCCCGAAATCATTCGTCCAGTGAAGTAAAGCTCTTTGGCGACGTCCAAACCGACCAGGGGCGGCAGCAGCACGGAAGCTCCCATGTCAGGGACTAAGCCCCACCTGATTTCAAGAACTGACATTTTTGTATCTGGATGAACTAATCGGATATCGGGGCCCATGGCGATCTGAAACCCGCCGCCGAGCGCGTGCCCTGAAATAGCTCCTATCACGGGAACCTCGAGTTCCTGCCACACCCAAGCAGCTTGTTGGCCAAGGTGCGTGATTCGGCCACCGAGATGACCCAAATTATCTGTTTTGTTGTCGCCTTGGGCCGATCCCATTTCTTGGAAAGAGGAGAAATCGAGGCCGGCGCAGAACGATCTCCCTTCGCCACTCAGAACCACCGCCCGAACATCGGAGCGATCTTTCAGGCTCTCCCCCGCGTCCGTGAGCGCTTTGAACATTGCACTGTCGAGTGCATTTAGCTTTTCTGGCCGGTTCAACCGAACATCGGCGACACCGTCAACGACGTTTACTAAAACTCGATCGGACATCATTACTTCCTTCGTTTGACAAATACAGTCTGCTTGGTACGGGCCCGAAGTATCAATTGTTAATCATTTTCAATGTAGCCAAGGCCAACGACGGATTCGATGCTGTGGTTCTGGCGGACCTTCGGTCGTGATGGGAAAGGTCAGCACCGGCACCGATAGCTCACGGGCGATTCGTTCGGATGGAAAGAGAACGAGGCGAGAAGTAGCGCCCTGTGGCCTCGCCGCAAACAGGACGACCATGTCCGCTTGGACTTCCGCTCTCATTCTCACCACAGCGCCGGTGAAACTTTCATTTCTCAGACTCCGGAATTCCACGTCGACATCTTTGCTAGCGCATCGCGACAACAACTGCGCTACGTGCTCAGAGTCGGCTTCGCCCGGCTGGTAGACGACTAAACCAGAGCGCCACCGGGCTGCGAGATCGATCAGCCATTCGGGGACCATGACAGGCATTGATGAGGCGATCAGTACTCGAGCTGGTAACTCCACTTGGGTTGGGTCGGCGGATCCTGGCTCGCTCTCGTTGCTCATCCCTTGAAGATCTTTAGCAACCAAGAGTGGTCCGATGAGCTCAAACAAAACGACAGAACCGAGTACTACCGTTGCCGCTTGAGCTCCTGCGTCGCCCAGCACCTCGCTCGCCAGAACCGCAAGGCCGACCGCGACGCCAGCTTGTGGAGTCAGGTTCACGCCCAGCCGGAGCGCTGTCGTCCATCCAAGTCCGCCTATAAGGCCACCGACTAATCCACCAACGATCTTCGCCCCTACACGGACGCCTATGTACACCAAACCAACTACACCGACGCCGCCCAGATCCCCAATGTGGATCGAGGCCCCAGCAAGCGCAAAGAAGAGAAGGTACAACGGTTGTTCGATGCTTCGAATGGTTCGGAAAAGTCGCAACGAGAAAGCTTCCGGTGACACCGAAGCTGCGGTTGCACCAGCCATCAGGGCTGCTAGAGGCAGAGAAATATTGAGCCAGTCGGCGATCGCCCAACCAAGTAGAACGTGCACTAGGAAGAAAAGGAGGAGTTCGCCTGAAGTTTCGATCTGAAAGCCAAGACGCGATACGAACCATCCTCCTAACAAACCAAGAACTGCGCCGCCTACGCCTAGCTGCACGAAATCCACCACTGCGCCAGCAATGTCAGCCTGTTGGTCCGCTAACACTGTGGCAATTGGAAGCACCGCAGCAAAGGTGGTTGTCGCTAACGCATCGGACACTGCGTGAGTGCCGACAACGCCGATGGCGTAGCTGCCCGATGCTTTGACTGAGCTAACTATGTGCGCGATGGTCATCGGAGCGCCCGCTCCGGCGAGCGCCGCGAGTACCAACGCCACCGATCTGTCGGCTCCAACTGCACGGGTTGCCAAGAAAACTAAGACTGCGCAAAGCACGTATTGGGTTACCCCAGTAGTGAGGGTCCATCGCGCTGCACGGAGTGCCCGGGTAGAAACTCTTTGACCGATGATGAACATCAGCACCGCTAAGGCAATCTCGGTGAGGGGGCGTAATGAGGCAAGTTCGTACTCGCTCACCAATTCCAGTCCCGAAGGACCCAAGACAGCACCAACAATTAAAAAGCCAACCAATTCAGGCAGCTGACGACTCGCTAAGAGCCGGCTAGCCAGATAAGCCAGCCAAGCCAAAACCGCAAAGGCGCCGAGTGTCTCAGTCATCGACGAGGACGTTACAACGCGTCTCTCGGTCTATGACAAATGGGACGATGATTTAGGGACCGGACACTGGCTCAAAAGAGGGATCGCGTTTCTCGACGAAGCTCGCGACACCTTCCTTGAAATCTGGTCTTTTCAGGGATCGTGCCATAACTTGATTTGACTCGGTCAAGGCTTCTGTGCGAGCCATATCCATCTGACTCCAGACTTGCTGCTTCATCTGAGCCATAGCCCATGGTGAGCTATAGCGTCCCAATTCCTGTGCATATTCGATCGCGGCGGTAAGTAGTTCATCCACTGGTAGGACGCGACTCACCACTCCCATTTCTTTGGCTTCTTCCGCCAAGAAAACGCGGCCAGACATCAAGATATCGAGCGCATTAGAGGGACCAACAACTCTGGGCAGCATGTAAGAGATGCCGTGCTCGGCGATTAGGCCTCGCCGCGAGAAGGCACTGGTAAATTTCGCTCCGGTAGCCGCAAAGCGAATATCGCACATCATGGCGTGTACGAAACCCAACCCAGCGCATGCCCCATTGATGGCTGCTATCACTGGCTTGGGAATCGTGAGGGCGTAGTCGTGTCTTTCATCTCTCAATTGCTGTGGCGATTCTTCCTCGCCTTCGCTAGTGCCGATTCCCTGGAGCATGTCCATGTCGGCTCCGGAACAGAAACCTCTTCCTGCACCCGTCACTACGACTGCCTTCACGTCGCTAGAGGCTGCCGCGCGATCAAGAGCGTCAAAATACTGGGAACCGAGCTCACTGGTCCAAGAGTTCAGGCGTTCAGGCCGGTTAAGGGTCAGCAGCGCCACCCCATCCATTTCTTCATACAGAACTACATCACCCATTAGTTCCCCTTTTACTGTGAGGGAGTCCACCCTAGCTTTCTGAACGCCCATGATTCATGGCTGTTCTATGAAGCTTCGATTTCCGCAATCTCAACAGTTTCCATAACATCCCCTACCTCAATCTCCAATGCTATTTCCATACCGCTGGTGACATGGCCGAAGAGGTTGTACGCCGGAGCCAACTTGGATCGACAATCATCGATGCAGATAAAGAACTGACTGCCATTCGTGTTCGGCCCTGCGTTGGCCATAGCCACAGCCCCCAGCGTGTAGTCGCCCGTAACTGGTTCGTCATCGAATCGGTAGCCAGGACCGCCAGTTCCAGTGCCTTCGGGGCAACCTCCCTGGATGACGAAATCAGGTACGACCCGATGGAAAGTCAATCCGGTGTAGTAGCCGTCGCGGGCCAGATTGACAAAGTTGTTCACGCTGTTGGGAGCTATTTTGGGGTCTAGATCCATCACGATGGTCCCCTTGTTTGTTCCAAGGGTGACTCGATAAATCGACTGTTCATCGATGTTCATTTGTGGTGGTGAAGCCATGCCAGCACCTTAGCGGTGCCGCTAGAAAAGGCCTCAGTCCGTTGAGCGAAGTGTCATACCAGCCAAAGCACCTGTGTGCTCCCCATGTTCCATGAAGACTTGGCCGTTCACAATGGTGGCGTCGTAGCCAGCTCCGCGTTGCACGTAGCGGCCTGCCCCACCGGGAAAATCATGTACGTATTCGGGTCCCGTGAGTGCCAGTTGGTCGAGGTTGATCACGTTAATATCGGCGTAGGCGCCCTCGACTATGCGTCCGCGGTCCACGAGTCCGAATAAGTCAGCTGTATCCGAAGTGATTCTGCGCACTCCCTCTTCAAGTGAGAAGAAGCCGGTATCTCGAACCCAGTGACTTAGAAAATACGTCGGTTGGCTCGAATCCATGATTTGCCCGACGTGTGCGCCTGCATCGGCGAGTCCCATAACGATTGAATCGTCGCGAAGCATGGTTTCAATCGCTTCGTAGTCCTGATTTAGAATCGGGAGAGAAAGCATGACAGAGCCATCCGAGCGGTCGGTTTCGTCAAGGAAAAACTCAACCGGCGTGACACCGGCCTGGGCAGCCTTAGCTTCCAGAGTTCCTTCTGGCCCAACTCGATAGTCCGGATTTTCTGCATCAAGGAGGTATAGCCGGCTGAGGTCGATCATGGCACTGCCGCCCCCGTGAATCTCTTCAGGACTGTTCGCCTCCTCAACGAGACGTCGACGGCTTTCGGGGTCTCTGATCAGAGTTAGTCGCTCACTCAGATCCAGATGTTGCATCGACTTCCAGGTCGCGCCCGCACGCGCCCACGGCGTCCGATGTTGAATACCTAGAACCACACCGATCGGACGACACGTGGTTTGAGGCCGCAGGGCTGCTCCGCTCGAGTTTTCCGACGCAACTTCGGCAAGCGCTACATCACTCATGTCTGGACGAACAGCGTTGTAGACAAGCCCGAAGGTTGAGGGTCGTCCACTTCGCCGGGTAATTTCGCCCAGCGTCCGTATCTCGTGTTTTAACCCAGCCCAGTCCGCTCCAGCTTTTTCGAATCGCGGGGCTGATTCAAACACACCTCTTCCGTGGCGTCCTAACACATCCGCGAAAGCGTAAAGCTCATCGTCGTCAGCGAAAGTTCCGGGGATAGGACGGCCGTCGGGGGTGCGGTGGAGCAGAGTTCGAGAAGTTGAGAACCCGAGGGCTCCCGATTCCATCGCTTCATCGACGAGCGCACACATGGCCTCAATTTGTTCGACCGACGCTGGGTCTTCGTCAAGGCTGTCCTCGCCCATCACGTTCCAACGAACCGCCACGTGTCCAACCATGCCACCGACATTCAAGCCTTTAGGGAGCCGATCCAAAAAGTCGAGATATTCGCCAAATGTCCGCCAATCCCATGGCAAGCCTTCCAATATTGCTTCTCTTGGGATGTCCTCAACTGACTCCATCACCTCAGCTAGATAGTTGATGTCTTCCGTGCGAACTGGAGCAAACGTAACCCCACAGTTACCCATCACAACTGAGGTGATTCCATGCCAGCACGAACTCGAGCCGATTGGATCCCAAGCCAACTGGGCGTCAAGGTGCGTGTGGATGTCGACAAAACCAGGTGTCACGATGCGACCTTTGGCGTCAATTTCGCGATGACCCGATCCCGTGACTTCGCCCACAGCAACAATTCGGTCGCCGAGAATTGCTACATCGGCTTCTTTCATCGGTGAGCCGAGCCCATCAACGACTCCGCCACCTCTAATGACTACATCAAAATCTGGATCAGACACCTAGGACCCTCCATCTGGCGTGATTCCCCCATGGGAACCGGTCGCCCCTGTGTTGTTGTGGTTCGCGAGCAGCTCTCCCGCCGCGTGGTGAAGCTAGTTTCTGCGTTCAAGACTAACTCAGCAGGCCGGCCAACACATCGAGCCGAACAGAGGTACCCTCATCGATAGCGGTCGACAGAGAAGGCGTCGTGACTCAAGCGGCGTGCACATGAGGTGGAGAAGTGATGAGTAAAAGTCGAACATCAAATCTATTTCGGGTTCTTGCTGGGTCCGTAGCTGTTGTGTTGATATCAGCAGGGTGTTCCATCGGCAGCACTGATTCGGCCGATTCGACCACAACTCTGCCAACCGTCACAACCTCGGCGGTTGCTTCCTCTCACACAACGGACGCCGAGCAGCCAAGTTCGACAACTGCGGTTGTGCAAAGTGCATCTGAGCGTTATGGAACCTCAACTACCTTGGCCCCCATCTTGACCAACGCTGACACCATCACAACAGCTGGACTGGGACCAGTTCGGATCGGACAATTACTCGAGAAAGCCGAATCCGAAGCCGGAGTCGAACTTATTCCAGCGTCGAACGGAAGTGAGACGTGTCGGTATTACACCCCTGCTGCTGGAGCCACCGGAGCATCGTTCATGGTGGTAAACGGCGAACTCGTTCGTATAGACATTTCGAGCGGCCCGATCACCAGCAAGTCTGGATACGGGATAGGTTCAACTAAAGACGCGATCAAATCGGCTTTCGGCTCGAAAATCGAAGAGTCAGCAGACAGTGATTATGTGATGTTCGTGCCTGTGACCGAGGGCGACAAAACCATGCGTGTCATCTGGGAGTTGGATGCAGAGGGTATCGTCACCTCATTACGCACGGGGCGGCTTCCTCATGTGACACCGAAGATCGGTTGTTCCGGGGATTAAGCAATCCCCGTTAACTGTTCACTCGGTCCCAAAAATTTGATGCGACATCGAGCCAGAGTTGTGTCGTCAACGCGAGCGAATCAACGTCAACACGTTCATTATGTCCATGGAAACGACTCATAAACTCTCCCGAATCGACACCATCGCTAAATAGCCCCGCACCGTAGGCGATTGAACCATTTTCTCGGTAAAAGCGAGCATCGGTAGCACCCACGATTAGCGACGGAATGAGAGGAGCTCCTGGGTGTGCCTTCTGCATCAACTCTTCTAGAAGATGCCACATCGGGGTGTCAGTTGAGGAAAAGGTCGCTGGATCGTCGTGAATAACGCGAATTTCGACTTCGTCAAATAACTCACCGAGAGCATCGCGGAGATGTTCATCAACACGGTCACTGTCGCCAGGGGCCGTTCTAATGTCGACGTCTATTTCGACGGAGTCGGGGATCACGTTCGTCTTAATACCGCCATGCACCACGTTGGGCGAAAACGTCGTATGAGTACAGGCGTGCAAATGACGGGCTAGATCAGGTGATTCCAATTGCGAAATCGCGTCCCACACTGAAGCGGGGTCCAAGAGAGCCGCCTTGACATCCGATTCAAGGTCAAGAGTGGAAACCTGGTGTTGCCACATTTCCGTGAGTTTGGCGTCTGGCCGATACTCACCCAACCGTCGAATTATCTCGGCGGCCTTGAGCACGGCGTTATCTGAGCCAAATGGCATTGACCCATGTCCCGGCGTTCCTTTGACCGTTAGCCGTCGCCAACCCAGACCTTTTTCACCTGCTGCCAAGGTAATTTTTCTCCCGTCCGGAGTGTCCATTGGGAGTCCGCCAAATTCAGTCAATACGTAATCTGCTGATATCGCGTCCCAATGGTTTTCGGCCATCCATTTTGCTCCGTAGGTTCCTCCAGCTTCTTCATCAGCCACGCCGAAGTAAACCAAATCTCCCTGCGGGCGAAACCCACTTCGCGCCAGATGGCGGAACGCCACAGCCATTGATGACGTCAGATTGAGCATGTCAACCGCACCGCGTCCCCAGACCTCACCGCCAATAAGTTCGCCACCAAAGGGGTCACGGCTCCACCCGTCGGGACTAACCGGGACCACATCAGTGTGACCCATAAGACACAGAGATGGTGCTGACGGATCGGTTCCTTCGATCCGCGCGACCATCGATCGGCGACCAGGAAGGCAGTCGTAGCGTTCAACTTCTACCCCTGGTCCCTCAAGAAAATTTTCCAACAGGTCACTGTTGCGAATTTCCTCACCTGAGTCACTCTCTCCGGTGTTGACGCATTCGTTCTGAATGAGTTGCTGCAGCAACTCCACGGTTTCGTTGGTGCGGTTTGCGTCGGTATGGCTGAGGTCGTTCATAGAGAGGATGCTAGATAAGAAGCGGATAGGCGGCCAGTATGAGTGAGTACTACGGTCTCAGGTGTGCCCGGCAATCACCCTTTCGAAGAATTTCGTGACGAGGTAGCTCTCTTCGTCGCTAAAGCCATCGCTTCGGGTGATGCCTGCCCCGCTTATGGAGCGATCTTGCCTCTGGGACTCCGCGAGAAGGCCATGCACTGGCAGCGATTTTGCTACGAACACCGCTGGGCTGGAGTGCACTGGCCACGCGAGCATGGCGGTATGGGGTTGACTACCGATCACAACGTCATATGGCACGAGGAATGCGCGGCCGCTGACGTCGCGCCGTACCTGAACTTACAAGGACTGGTACTTGCAGGCGAGGCCATTCTTCGATCCGGGACTGAGAGCCAACGCGAACGCTTTCTTCGCCCAACATTGCGTAACAACATTCTTTGGTGCCAGTTGTTCAGCGAGCCCGGTGCAGGATCCGACTTAGCGGGACTGCAAAGCTCAGCAATCCGTGATGGAGACCGCTTTATTCTAAATGGTCAGAAGGTCTGGTCGTCTAACGCACAGATGGCGCAGTTCGGCATTCTCATGGCCAGAACCGATTTCGAACAGCCAAAACACAAGGGCATTACTTTCTTTTTACTTGATATGGCCCTCGACGGCGTTGAGGTACGCCCCATCAAACAAATGACTGGCGACAGCGAGTTTTGTGAGGTGTTTTTTTCCGATGTGGCGATTCCTTCCGACGCTGTCTTAGGCGACGTAAATGGTGGGTGGGCGGTAGCTATGGCCGTGTTACAAGACGAACGCGGTGGCGCTGGCGCCTCGGGCGTAATCAGCCTCCGTCGCCGTCTCGAGAAGATGATCCAAGGAGTCGGACAAGTTAACTCGCTGCAAATTGATGGTCTCATTCGAATTCTGAATCGCGGAAAGGCCCTTCAATCGCTTATGGAACGGAGAGGTGGAGATGCACAAATAGCTCCAATAGCTAAGTTGATGAACAGCGAATTGGGTTACGACGAAGCTCAGATAGATTCGTCACTACACGGTGCCCAATCGATGCTTACAAGTCCATCCACCGAAGCTTTGCTGTATTCCCCTGGCATGCGTATCGCAGGCGGCACCAGTGAGATTCAGCGAAATATTATTGGAGAACGCCTGTTAGGCCTCCCAAGAGAGCCACAAGTCGCGAGTGACTAGGTCGATGGTTGGTCAACCTATAGCTCAAAGGTCAGCGAAAGATGCCAATGACGTTGTCAGCTCGTTGCGCGGACCCGTTTGACTTTGTGCTCGCGGCGCCAGCGTACGCGTCGATCCCAAGCTCGGACCTAAAGTCGGCTGATTCGTCAGCTAATCCGGAATCCAACTGAATACCTGTCACATCAGCGAGGCGATTAAGTCCTTCGAATGCAGACACTGTTGCGGCGGCCTCTACTAAGGCCTGCAAACCGGCGACTCCCAGTAAGTGGCTACGGGATTCGGGGAGATCGCTGTCTTGCCGCACTGCGGATTCGGCGTAACGCACGAGAGCCGGTCCGTGTTCAATGTTTGCTCCGTCCTCAAGTTGTTCAATCTTGACTTCGTTTTCGATGGCTTCGCTACTCGCACGGAGCAGCGACACATGAGCCGCTGCTCAGTAGAAGCACTCGTTAAGTGAGGAAACGGTGGATGCCAATAACTCCACCTGAGGCCTGCTGAGCGCACGATTCCAGACAAGTTCGGAAAATTCTGATCCTCGGCTGTAATGACATTGCACGATGTCGCGCCAAAGGACTTCAGTGTCGGGAACCAAAGATGCGGCTCGGGAGACGTTTGCCAAAGCTTTGTTCAGAGTTTGACTGACCCAGGCACCCACGTCCCCAACATCTGTGGGTCGAACTTGACTCGGAACTCCGTCTCCTGGCGAAGGCAACTCGGCAAGAGATAAGCCAAGGCATCGAGCAAAACTGTCGATCACGTATTGGGTGCAAACGATTATCGCTAGTTCCACGTAACGCTCTTCGCCGAGTGCTCCGATCGTCGCATTCGCCCATTCTTGGGTTAAGCGACCCGGATCGGTCGTCAACCTATGAACTAAATCAACCGCTTCTTCAGAAAGATCCGACACAAAGTCGTGAGTTCCCTGGATCATCGACGGGCTGAGACTTTCCAAACGTTCAGAACACAATGCACAGTCGAAGGCTGCACGCACCTCCGACATCGCGGCCACTCTTTGAGGTCCCGTCCACCAAGTCCCACAGTCCGCNANCCGCTGCCAGACGTCTGCGTGAGTAGNGGCGAACATCGGGTTGATGTCCATCTCGCTGTCATATTNGATNAGTGCCATANCTTGAAGNTACTCGCGTCGCAAGAGCTGAAAATCTCGCGCATCNTTTGAANGTGCGTGANCGCGGGCCGTCATAGTTCAAATTGTTCCTGGGTAGCTGCTAGGACCGAAGCTTTGCTGAACGTCATCGGTGCTAGTTCACAATCGAGCCATTTAGCGCGCTGATCCATATCATGTCCACTGCCTCGCACACCAGACACTCCGTGGGGCACAATCCATCCTGAAGAATCCCAATCGGCTAGATCGAAGACATATCGAGCTACCGACGCGGCGGCCGCTCGTTCTCCAGTCTCGGGAATCACTGTTCCGCATCTCACCGTGTCTCCATCGCCTGGACAGCCATCTAAAGGCGGGTGCAGATATCTCGCTTCGTCTATAGCTGAAGCGAGAGGGTGTGGTGAGGCCATCCTGTGCAGTTGACCCCATGACCACTCAAAGGTGTTTTCCCCAAGGCGAAGCTCAAGTTCATCCAAAGTCTCGTCGATGCAAGCCGACAACGCCCCATCAAGATCATCGTCTGTTTCGAGCCCTGGTATGCACTTCCATGCATCGTCAAAAAGCAATGTCGTTGCCCCTTCGAAAAGCATCCGGCTTGCGGCTTCAGGAGAAGGCCAGCTCGGTGCCCCAAGCCGGGCAGTTGATACTCCTAATCTTTCTCCGACACTTTCACACCACCGGCGACGTATCACTGCGAACAGTGAAGCTTCTACCGAATCTTCAGCCACCTGGAAGTCCCAAGTCGATAGAGATTCCACTAGCCATTTGCCTCGCGGATGCACAAACCGAGTCGCTCGCGATGTCAGGAGTTGGACAATAGGAGGAGCCTTCAAGGAGAGCACGTCTGCGTGAATCCGTTTCATATCTTCACGGGATGCGTTCGGAAGCTCTTCGAGAAGCTCGATGATCCGGTCATATCGGGCGGGCCCGGCGAAGTCGAGTGAAATATACGGTTCAGTATTGCTAATGCGGTTGTTAGCGGTCACCAAAAAGCCCCTCTCGGGGTTTCGCAATCCTGGCAGTTGCTCGAAGGGCACGGGTTCAATTCCTGACCAAGCGTGCTCGGCGTTGCCTGGGACCGGTGTCCAACGGTTGCCCGGAGGTCGTTCAACCACACGGCCTCTGATCTTGAACGAAATATCTCCACTGCAGTCGGCGGTCAAAAGGTTGTTGACGGGTATCACCCAAGGTCGGACACTATTTTCGAGTTCTTCGCAGCTTGATGCAGCCAACATTGGTCGCAGAGCTTCGAAGGTGGTGTCTCGCCCAATTACGCCAGTCCATGCGACTGAAAGTGCCATGCCATCGGCTGGGTCACCTATTACAACGGGGCCGCGTTCTGTGGAACCACAAAAGACCTCAACGTCTTGATGGCCCCGGACTCGAACCACTTCAGAAGCCCATTGAATTGCTTCAAGGCTTTCAGTCTCAACAAAAACATCGGTGTCATCTGCCATTCCATGAGTGATGCACCAAGCAACTTCATCGTTATGTCCAAAATGAGGAAACGCTGGAACTCCAGGGAACGCGAGCCCGATCGCGTTGAATTCAGGACATTCCATGTGGAATTGGTGATAAACGTTGGGAAATTCAATTCCCCGGTGGGGGTCACCAGCTAACAGCGGCTTCCCCTTGACGGTTCGCGAGCCATGAACGGCCCATGAATTGGAGCCACCATCGATATCAACTAAAGCTTTCAGAAGCTCCGACTGGGAGTTGAGAAGCGGAGACAGGCCCGCCAGCAGATCTAGGTGCGCGCCGTTTCCGCGAGCAATTACGGATGCTTGATTCGGGTCTCCCTTCATTGCAGCTACCACATCTGGCCCTGCTGTTGCTAACAGGTGACCGCGCCACAGTTTTCGGTGCAACGTCCCCATGAAGATGTGACGGACTTTGTATACCGCTACGCAGTGCCATGGCTCCCAGGGTTCTGGCGGCGCTGGGTGATGCGCGTACTCAGCAGGAAGATTTTGGAAATTTTCTTTTAGCCACCCGTTAACGCCAGCCGCGTAGGACTCGGTCATATGCCGTGTTTCCGGACTCAACGCGGCCCAATCGTCTTGCGCGGCTTTTCCCAGCCCTAACCTTCGAAAGAATGCGTCTTCCTTTAGTCCTTTAGGGCCCACTATTTCACCCCATCTGCCAAGGGCTTTAAGGCGGTCAGAATCCATTTGCCAAATTCGATCGGAGGCCGCTATCCAACCCTGAGCTTCGAAGGCCGCTGGAGCGTTTGGGGAGTCAACGTGGGCTATTCCCCAGCGGTCCCGCCGTACAATGCTTTTCATTCGAAGGCCGTCACCAGTGCCGCAGCACACTCTGCGATCAGAGTTTTTGCGCCCTCACAGACGTTGAACATTTGGAATAACACGTGCGGTTCACCCTCGAACATCGAGTGGCTAACAGGAACTTCTGCTGATCTAAGTAGTTGGACATACGCATTTCCCTCGTCCCGCAGCGGGTCCGCGGAACAAGTTGCCAGATAGGCAGGAGCCAACCCACGGTGGTTAGAGGCTCTCGCCGGGGAGAACCGCCAGTCGCTAAGCATCTCTTCACTTGTTTCTGGGCCCAGATAGTGGGACCAGAACCAGTCAATTACTTCCACAGTCAAAAGCGGACCGTCTTTATTTTCCACGAATGAGTCGTAGTGCCTTGATGCGTCGGTGGCGGGATAGACAAGCATTTGAAGTTTCAGGTCAATTTCAGCATCGCGTGCCATCAGTGCCGTCACCGCGGCAAGGTTGCCGCCTGCTGAATCACCGCCTACCGCTATACGTGTGGTGTCGATGCCGATCTGGGCGCCGTGCTGACTAACCCATTGGACCGCTGCCCAAGCGTCTTCGACCGCGGCGGGAAAAGGGTTCTCAGGAGCCCGCCTGTAGTCCACCGCGAGAACTAGACAACCTGCTTTCTCGCAGAGCAGCCGACATTCTTTATCGTGAGTTTGTAAGTCACCGATGACAAACCCTCCGCCATGGAAAAATACGAGCGCGGGGTGAGGTCCATCTGTTCCTGGCCGGTACACCCGCACTGGTATCTCTCCGGCTGGTCCCGGCAATTGCGAATCTTGGATTCCTCCTCTTGGTTCTGGGCCCGGACCCAAAACATGAGCCAATGCCTGATAGCCGTCGCGCGCATAGTCAGGTGACTGTTCAGATCTAGGGGGTGCCTCGGCGTTGGCGGCCTCCACCATGTCGATAAAGGCCTTCGTATCAGGCTTAAGTGTCATGGTTCGGGCCCTTTCTGCCAGGCGGCACTGGTGCGAAGTTTAGGTATTGAAGATCCGCCGGAGCGCACCTTCAAGCTCACCGTCTTCAAATTCGAATCCGTTAGCAGTCAGTGCCGATGGTCGCAGGCGCGTCGAATCCAACAACAGACTTTCCCCCATTTGACCAAGTACAGCCCTGATGGCTATTGCCGGAACCGGTGTGAAAGACGGTCGCCGTAGCACGCTTCCCAGGGTCTTGGCGAAAGCTCGCTGTCGTTGAGGTTGATCACAGGCGATGTTCACCGGTCCAGAAATTTCGCCTTCGAGGATATGGCACAACGCACGGACTGTGTCCTGAAGCGAAATCCAACTCCACCATTGTCGACCTTTTCCCAACGGACCGCCAATGCCGAGCCGCGTGACTTTCCTAAGACGTCCAAGCGCTCCGCCTTCACTGGCGAGGACCACTGAAAACCGGGCAAACACCAGTCTCGTTTGTGCTGTTTCAGCGGGCGCGGCGGCGGCTTCCCACTGTTGACACAGATCAGCTAAGAACCCTGACCCATTGCTTGACGATTCATCAAGAACTTCATCTCCGCGCTGTCCGTAATAACCCGATGCCGAGGCCTGGATAAGGACCGAGGGAGGGCTGTCGGAATCCCATACGGCAGCCGCAACCAATTTGGTTGTCTCCAAGCGGCTGTCGAGTAGCCGTCGTTTTTTTGCGTCGGTCCATCGGCCCGCGACGGTCTCTCCCGCCAAGTTAATTACCGCATCAACGTCGTTCATGAGCGTCGGGTTTACTTGTTGCCATCCGACTGACTTCGGCGACGGGGAGCGAGACACCCCTATGACTTCATGCCCTTGAACTCTTAACTCCCTGGCCATCGCGGATCCAATAAGGCCGCTAATGCCAGTGACAAGAACCTTCATCTTCCTCTCGTAATTCTGTCAGGCCGGTGTGAGTGATGGCTCAGCTACTAGCTACTGCCCGGTGAAATTGCCAGAGCGTCGCTCCCCTACCGACGCGATCCCCTCTTTAGCGTCGTCACTGGCAGATAGTTCGGCCTGAATCCGAGCTTCACGTTGTGTGATTTCGCGCACTCGATCACCCAAACCAAGGCGCAACGTCGACTTTATTGCCCGAAGTGCTAGCGGAGCATTGGCCGCTATATCCGATGCCACTTCTAAAGCGCGCTCCCTCACTCGTTCCGAGGGAACGCATTCGTCGGCAAGCCCGATTAGAACCGCTTCCTCGCCCTTATATCGTTTTGCGGTATAAAGCACCTGCGCCGCTTTGGACGGGCCGAGAAGTTCGGGAAGCGTGACGCTCATACCGAAACCCTGATGTATGCCCAACGCCGCGAAGTTCGCGGAGAACCGTGCCTCAGGGCACGTGATTCTTATGTCGGGCACCATTGCCAAACCTAATCCTCCGCCAACCGCCGGACCATGTATCGCACCAACGATTGGCAAAGTCACATCGAATAGACGACCTGAGCCTTGGTAGAGCGCGAGCGTCGCGTCGCCGCCAACCACTTCTTTGTCTCCTCCGCCCACCCCATCGCCAGCAAAGTCGGCACCAGCACAAAATGATCTGCCTTCCGCTGCTAAAACCGCGCAACGAATAGACATATCGTTTTCCATCTCGCCCAGTGCATCCGCTATGTCATGAATTTGTCTGAAATTCAGGAAGTTATGGGGAGGGCGGTCCATGATGACCATTCCCACATTGCCGTGAATTTCGATATGAAGGCCGTCTGCCATTGCAATCTCCTCAACTCATCACCGTTGCAATCCTTGCTGCATCAAGACGCAAGGCGTCACCCTAATCGAATGCATTGAGCCAAACTCCCCTACCTCAAGGTTGTTGTTGATACCTCAAGAGTCTGTGCCTTGCGCACTGCACAACGTCCTGAGAATCGCTAACTGGAGGCCATTGCGCCCGTCCGATCAAAACCAGCGGTGCGTGATCTGGCCAAATTCTCAATCAAAGGAACCCGTTTTAGGGTCCGAAACGCGTCTCGGTTCGA
>PBHE01000016.1 GCA_002719335.1 Acidimicrobiaceae bacterium | reverse complement strand
CACCCCGCGTTGTCCAACGCCACCCAACACATCGACAGGGGACTTCGAAAAGGTCAGTACGCCGCTGCATATTCGGGTTTCGAAGGCACAACGGTAGATGGGATTTCACTGTTGACGCTTCTCCGCGATGCCGAAATCACGAATGTTGACGTTGTTGGTTTGGCCTTCGACCATTGCGTGCGAGCCACCGCCCTTGATGCCGCCAAAGAAGGGTTCACAACGAAGATCCTTGTTGGGTTCACTGCCTCGGTGGCGAACGACACAGCGGCCGCCGCTCGCGTCGAACTTCGCGGGGCCGGAGTGATTTTGGAGCAATGACCTAGGTAGCGATGATGTTTGTTTAATGGACTAACGAAGCGTGACGTCTCACACCCCCGCCACAGGCGTACCTACTCAGGAGTCGGATCAATGAACTGTGCTTCGAGCAGCAGTTCCACCTCGTCGGTGACCATGGGTACCCCGTAGCTCACATCGAACGCGCTACGACTGATCGTGCCTGACAGGCTAAATCCATGGTGGGTCGAACCATCCATGGGGAACACCCCTGATCCGTTGTAGGTACCTGTCAAAGTCACCGTGTTAGTGATCCCCTTGATAGTGAGTTCACCTTTAAGTTCGTAGCCATCGCCGGCCTCAGAGACCGCTGTTGATTGGAATCCCATCTGAGCGTGATTGGTCACATCGAAGAAGTTGTCGCCCAATAAATGCTCATCTCGTGATGCATTACCTGTGTTGACCGACGACATTTCGGCCTCGATCGTTACGCCTGTATCGGCCACGGTGTCGCCCACTATCAATGACCCCGTGAACATGTCGAAGGTCCCTCGGACTAATGAGATATCTAGATGTGTCACAGAAAATCCTAGCTGAGAGTGGGTCGTATCGATCTGATATGTGCCACCAGCAATCGGCAACGTCATTGATGTTTCCTTTCCCCAACCCAAATAATTATGTTGCGTCTAAGCATGGCCCACTTGAGACCACTAAGCACGGAAACTGAACCATAGCTAAACAAAATAATTACGCAAATATCGCGTTTGTCCGCAGCGGGGTATAACTGCCTCCGGAGGCCCCCTATTGAGCTTTCGGTAGCACAACGAACACGAAAGCTATGTAGTGAAGTGATGCGGCAGCGATAGTGAGAGAGTGAAATATCTCGTGAAACCCAAACATGCTTGGCCACGGATCAGGTCTTTGAGCAGCGAATACAACGGCCCCAGCGGTGTAAAGCAAACCACCAGCCAGCAACAGAATGAAGCCCAGCACTCCGAGTTGATGCCAAGCGTCTCCAACTACAGCTAAAAGACACCAACCGACAAGCAGATAAGGGCCAGCTACAACCCATTTGGGGGCCTGAGTAAAGCAGACGCGCAGTAATGCGCCTACAAAAGCACCGCCCCAGACCAGTATCAACACCAACTTTGCGGCCCAAGCGGACAAGGCAAACACAGCGACTGGGGTATAAGTCGCAGCTATGGCGAAGAATATGGTGACGTGATCGAATTTCTGCAGCCTCCGGCGCCCTACCGGCCCCCAATTCACGCGGTGATACAGCGCGGACACTCCGAATAATGCGGTTATCGCGATGCTGTAAAGCCCCGTAACAAGCCGAGGCCAGAGCCCTGGTGCTGAGACCACCACTATCGGGGCAAGCGTGGCCGAAGCAATAAAAGCCACCCGATGCGACACTCCTCGAAAAAGGGGCTTCGTCTCGGTACTGACCAACGCCTGTCCTTTCGACTCGACCTATCCGGAGTGTTGTTTCAAAGGCATGCCCAAATTTCCAACAACACACCTACCAGATTGTCACGGAAATACTGTGCCCGTTTTAACTTGACTGGCATCGGGTCAACCGCCTGCCAGTGGTCAAAGCAACGACGGCTCAGACTCGTGTTCGGGTTGTTGTTCTTCGCGCAGCTGTTGTAGCCCCAGTGGCTCCGGTTGCCTTCGCTGCTTAAGCCTCACAGGCTCGCTAGAATAGTTTGGATACCCGACCACTTACTTGCGACTCGTGGACCGAACTAACGATGCAAAGAGGTGCTTCGATGGCATTTAATCTTATGGAATTGCCATACGCGTTATCTGATCTGAAGCCGTATATGAGCCAGAAAACGCTGGAATTTCATTACCAAAAACATCATGCTGGTTACGTAACCAATTTGAACAAACTTATTGGTGACGTCGATGACGATTTAGAGTCTGTTATTCGCTCCTCAAGCGGACTGGTATTTAACAATTCAGCTCAAATCTGGAACCATGATTGTTTCTGGAACTCCATGTCTCCCCAAGGCGGGGGAGCCCCACCTGAACCGGTTGAGGCGGCCCTATCGAGTGCGTTCGGATCTGTACCAGGGTTCAAGAAGCTATTCTCCGAAACCGCATTAAGTCAGTTTGGGTCCGGTTGGGCTTGGCTTGTTGATGATGGTGACGATCTAAAAATCATGAAAACCAGCAACGCTGACTTGCCTTTAATGCACTCAGCGCGATCGATTTTGACTATCGACGTGTGGGAGCACGCTTACTACCTTGACCATCAGAATCGGCGCGTGGACTACATCAACACCTTTGTTGATCATCTCCTCAATTGGAGTTTGATCGAATCTCTCATCATCAAGCATTAGCGTCGCAGAGCCTGTTTGTCATCGGTGCGGGTTCGTGTTTGGTTCAGATAGGGATCGGAGTGACTGATCTATGGCCTGAAAGAGGCTCCCGCTGTGGGCCCGAGCTGCGTTTGTAGAACGCTTTGAGCTTGTTGCACAAATTCACACAGCAGGGGTCGCGTGTCTCGTGGGTCAATCAGATTCTCGATGTCCATGGCGTGAGCGTTTCTGAAGGGAGAAGCGATCGCTTCCAAACGTGCTTCTATTTCTTGTCGTTTCGCTTTAGGGTCGTCGGCGTTTTGAATTTCTCGCTTATACGCAACCATCGTGCCGCCTTCGATGTGCATAGAGCCTGTGTGCGCTGATGGCCAGGCGTAGCGCTGGTACATGCCGCTGTGGCGGACGTGAAGGCCACCTGCCACCCCGTAGCACTGACGCATAAGGAATGAGATGTACGGCATTTTCGAAGCTGAGAAGACCGTTACGGCTCGCGCTCCGCCACGCAGTATTCCTTGGACTTCGTTTTCGGGTCCAACGTGGAAGCCCGGCTCGTCACACAACCAGACGAGTGGAAGGTGAAAGGTGTCGCATAGCTGAACGAGTCGCATTGCTTTTTCAGCTTCAAGTGGACCCATCGCGCCGCCGTAATACAGCGGATTGTTGATCATTACCCCGACGGGGAAACCATCTACTCGACCCAATCCTGTGATGTGAGCGCGACCTGACAGGGGAGCTATCTCGAAGAACGAGTCGATGTCGAGGACAGCGTCAAGGATTTTGTGGGGGTAATAGATTCTTCTTTTGATGCGAGGTATTGCTTCTAGCAGCATCTCTTCTCTGCGATCTACCGGATCTTTGGGTTCAGCTCGGGGTGCCATCTCCCAAACGTTTGAGGGTAGGTAGGAGAGAAATTTGCGGGTTTGTTCAAAGGCATCCTGTTCATTTTCGGCCAGGTTGTCGATGACGCCGTTAGGGATTTGAACTCGCTCATCACCCAGGTCTTCTTTAGTGATGTCGATCCCTACGCCTTCTTTTACTACTGCGGGTCCAGCAACGAATACTTGGCTCGTGTCCTTCACCATGATGCTGAAATGCGCCAGACAGGCCTGCACTGCTGGGAGTCCTGCTACCGATCCCAGGACGGCGGACACGACCGGCACTTGACTTAAAAGTTCTGTTGAAATATCTGGGGATTCGGTGTCAGGCAAATATGTGTGACCGAGTTTTTCGAATGTTTTGACGCTTCCGCCTGTTGCGTCCAGTAGACGTATCAGTGGCATTCGGTGATCGCGGGCCAGTGTCTCAGCGACGATGTACTTTTGCCCGATGTTCCCGTCGGCGGCGCCTCCACGAATGGTGAAGTCTCCTCCGCACAGGACGGCTCGTCGACCATCGAGTTCGGCTGTGCCGATCACATAATTGGCCGGTGTGAGGCTTTCCAAATCACCATTTTCATCAAACACGGGAGTCCCAGCAAGTGCCCCAACTTCGCGGAACGTTCCGGGATCTTGCAGGGCGTTGATTCGTTCGCGGACAGTGAGCTTTCCTCGCCCGTGATGAAATTCGACGCTGTCGGTGCCACCCATTTGTTGGATGAGCTCAAGTCTTCGCTCTAGTTCTGCAACTTCTTGTTCCCAACTCATAACAAAAATCTATATCAGCGGGAATTTGAAGTGGACGCTGATTCCGTTTCCTGGTTCTGAGCTGATGGTGAGTGTTCCGTCCCGCACGGCGATTAAATCCTGAACCAAACACCAACCCACACCCACTGAACCATGTGCTCTTCAGGGTCGCATGTCGCCGTTGAACTTGGCGGCGCGGGTGCTCCTTACATTTCAGGAGACTCCTCAGCTCAAAGCGCCGCACATAACTAACTGAGTGAACTGGTCATCGTCGTAGCCGAGGAACTCTGTAACTACCTGATGGCTGTGCTCCCCCAGTGTTGGCCCCGCCCAACTTGGTCCGCCCGGCGTCCGAGACAGCGCATACGCCGGGCCTTCCACCCAACTGTCGCCGTACATCTGGTGAGGTACTTGTCGGTAGTGCTCACGCAATTGCACTTGTGGATCAGCTACCAGTTCGGCTGAGTTCTGCACCTGGTGAGCGGGCACTCCTGCTGTTTGGAGTTGCTCTTGTAACTTCTCCGGGTCTTTCCCGCCAGCCCACGCGGCTACTCGGTCTTCAAGCAATTCGACCCGTTCGAGGCGCTGACTCAGTGTCAGCGAAGCGAACGTGTCCGCTCCGATGATCACAGCGAGAGTGGCCCACTGTTCATCAGTTTCACACGCCACCGCGAGCCACTGATCCTGCTCTGGGTCCCCACACTGCACAACGACGTGTGGCGCCATGTGGGGATCCCGATTCCCGCTACGTCCAGCGATACGCCCGTTGATTTCGTCATCCAATACCAGCGGAGCAAGCATGTGGATTGAGGACTCGATCTGCGAAAAATCGATGTATTGCCCACGCCCGGTGCGGTCGCGGTGGTCGACCGCAGCAAGCAGCGCGGCGACAGTGACTCGCGGACTGACGTAGTCGGTGTAGGCGGTGTACGGACCTGCTGGTAACCGGTCGGGCCAACCGGTGATGGGGTAGAACCCACCCATCGCCGCGCCGGCAGTGCCAAAACCTGCATAATCACTCAGCGGTCCGGTCTGGCCCATGAGACAACTGGACAGCATGATGATTCCCGGATTGATTTTGGCGAATTTGTTGTAATCAAGGTCCAGTTTTCGTCGACCACGAGGCGTGAACGATTCGGTTATTACGTCAGCCCACCGCACCAAGTCCTCAAGCACTTCACGTGCTTCTGGTACGGCAAGATTTAGGGCTAATTGATACTTGCCGGCATTTGATGAGTGGTACTGCAGAGATCCCTCTGGGTCGCCCTGCTCGCCGCGAAACGGACTAGCAGCCCGAAGCACTTCAGCTCTCGACTCGCTCTCGATCCGGACAACTGTGGCTCCGAAGTCGGCGAGAGTCCGAGTTGCTGCGGGCCCCGCAAGGGCCCACATGAGGTCGCAAATCTTCAGTCCCTCTAGCGGTCTCGCCGGCCAATCGCTGGAGGGCGGAGGTGCCGCTGGGAGGCGTGAAGGTTCGGAGCGTACTTGTGCGGTGTGCTCACCTAAATGCGGTGGTGCTCCAAGAACCCCAACAGGGGTGTCCTGCATGCGGACCATCGGACCTGGTAGCCGAGCTGAGCCCTTCATTCCCGGAACTGACGTCGGGAGCCAAAAGTTGCGAGCCGCTAATTGCTCCATTTCAAGCAGATCGCGGGTGGTGGTGATGGGTGCAACGAGTGCGCCGCGTTCCATGCTTTCGGTGACGAGGTCCCACATATCGTGGGTGCGGGTCCACGCCTCAATAGCGCGGCTGGCGGTTTCGAGATCATCAATGGATGAAGTGCCGTCAAGCACTTCCATGGCGTAGTTGACCCAATCTTTCGTACCCAGTTCAACATCGCAGAAGCCCTCTTCGTGGATCCATTTGAACAGTCGGTTTGTGTATGGGCCGATGATATTTCCGAACAGGTAGGTCACGCTGACGTGGCCGTCGTTGCATGGGTAGACAAACCGCAACCGAAACGGTTCAAGTTCAAGGCCTCCCGCTACTCGCGTTGCTTGCTGCCCACCGACCAATGTGGACATCGTCGAGAACTGGGTTGCGGCGATCATCGACTGCTGAGCCGACACGTCGATGTGCTGGCCAAGCCCGGACCGGCGCCGCTCATATAAGGCAATGGTGACAGCGGCCGCCGCGTCCGCGGACGCACACAACCAGCTCTGAGGATGGCCGATCCGCACGGGCGGACGATCCTTGTCCCCGGTCAACGCCATTACGCCACTCGCAGCAGCCACAGTTAGATCGGTCGCAAGCCAGTTGGCCTTCGGTCCGTGCTGACCAAACGGGGTGATGCTAACGGTGATCAATGCCGGATTCGCGGCCCGCAAAGAACCAAGGTCGACGGGTAAAGACCCACATTCGATTACCACGTCAGCACCCTCAGCGAGGTGCCCAAGTTGGTCGGAGTGATCGATGACGACGGACTGCTTTCCACGGTTGTAGGACCAGTGGAACAGTGACGAGTTCTCGCTGGATTCATCGTTGATGAACGGCCCAAGGCGACGCGACCGCTGACCGTTGGGCGGCTCCAAACAGATCACCTCCGCGCCAAGTTGTCGAAGGATGAAGCCGGCGTATTGGCCTCGGTCGTCGGTGAGGTCGAGCACGCGGTACGGCGTTAATGGCATGGGTCCCCCTGTTAACGAGACGCTAGTACCAGGGACGTCGGGCTGATCCCACAGGGGAGGATCTGCATTATCCGAACTATCGAAATCGGTGATTACGGGTCGCGCTAACCGCCACTCCCCCACACACATTTACTGTTTATCGGTGTAGGTCCGTGTTTGGTTCAGTTATCTGGGCAGCAACGCTTCGTGCTGCTGCTTGATAAGACCCGCCAGTTCGGCCAATCGAGTGTTTTGATCCTGAGCGCAGGCCGACTCCATCCAACGAACACGATCCGCGATGACCACAACCTCAGTCGAGCCTGAATCGCCATGAACGATCTCGGGCTCGACGGTCCCGGCCGGCACGAAACGAAAATCACCCGCGTGGTACAGCCGCTCGCCGATATAGCAACTGCCACCAGTCAGGAGCCAGAATTTATCGGTCTGGCCAGGAGATTTGGGCGGCTCCGATGCCCCACTGGGCCAATGCGTCATCTCGACCAGCGTCCCCGAAGATGGGTCGCCCATCAGTACCATCGCCACATCAGAGCCGTCCGACATGCGGTGCCAGCTGGTCTGGTCGTGAAGGTCCCCGTATAGCTCAGGTCGTTTGGGGTTAAGGTTCGCGAAAGTCGCCGCAAGTCCACTCGCGGTGTCCTCGTCGTGCTCATGGAAATGCGGTTGCTCGGCGCCGAACACGATTGACGCGGATTCGTCCAGCGTTGCCTCCGCTTCCGCTCGATCGCGAGCGGAGTAGACCGGATGGTAGCCACGGCGATCTGCGCTTACGAGGAGGAGCAACGCTCCGTGGCCGCCCTCAAGCGATTCGACGTACACGTCGTTCGCACCGCGCAACAAGAACTCCCCATGACCCATCCAACGGCCCGACACCCGGGTCTGTTGAGAATGAGAAGCGAGAGCAATCCGAAACGTGTCAGTTCGGTGGTGGTGCGAATATGCCCGCCCGTTCGCGCGAACACTCCCCCGACCCGGAGGGAAACTCAGGACGCGTGCCATTGGGCCCGACTCAGAATCACCCATCAGGAAAGAAATCTCACGGTAGTCACCGTCTTCACTAAGACTGTTCCAGCGCTGGGGAAACGCAATGTTTCCTTCCTCAACGGGTTTGCTTGCCGGTTGTGCGTTACCCGTCATGCTCAATGCGCCTTTCTGATCTGCTCAAGCAGACTGGCTCAATCATTTGTCGAACCGACACCGCGGAATTCGACTTTACCAGTCACCCAATGATCGCCGACGCCCAAGTCATCGCAGGAGTCGGCCGAGGCGAGCTTCGTTCAACTCCAGGTCAGAAGAGACGGTCTGAGGCGAGTCGGGCTCCTTCGACCATGGCTTCGAGTTTCAGCCACATGATCCCTTCGGCTACTGCACTAAGCCCAACGAAGGTGCTGAAGCCGCAGTAGCTTCCGTCGTAACTTTGGGTTACCCGCCAGACACCGAAAATGGCGATGTCATCTTTACTATCGACGCAGACGAACACGGTTCGACTGCGCTGGTGGATGTTGGCGGTTTCGGAAACCATCGGGGTAATGGCACCCCCAACCCCATCGATTTCGTACCGAACCACCTTTAGAGACCCCGTTGGCCGCACAACACCTCAAAACAACCACAACCCCTCACTACGGAAATGTGGTTTGGTCGTTTTGGTCCCTTTTGACTGCCAACGTGGGTGATGATTAACAGTCAGGCACGGGTACCTCTGTTCTAAGGCGTGCAGATAAGGGGGAATGAAATGGTGGTTTCAAAAGATTTGTCTAATGGCCCACTTACTGGACTGAAAGTTATAGACATGACTGTCGCCATTCAGGGCCCCCATGTTGGAGCATTTTTGAGCGATATGGGCGCGGAGGTAATAAAAGTGGAGCCTCCAGGCGGTGAGTTAAACCGGTACGCGCGGGGGCCGGGTTTCGACTATGGAATGGAGGTAATGGGCAGCCAGCAGGTGGCTATGAACCGTGGGAAAAAATCGATAGCCCTAGATGCTCATACAGAACTCGGACAAAGAGTTCTTAACGAATTAATAAAAAAATCTGATGTGTTTGTAACAAATTATCGGGCAGAAGCTCTGGATCGAATGAGTTTGAGTTATGGCCACCTGCGGAGAATAAATGAGCGCCTTATCTATGGAAGAGTTTCCGGGTTTGGACCGAAAGGAAAAGACGCCGATAAAGCAATGCTGGATGGTACGGCGCAAGCGCGTGGTGGATTAGCAGCAGTATCGGGTCCCGTTGATGGGCCTCCGATGCCTCCTGGTGCAGCGATCGCCGATCATTCGGGAGCGATGCAACTGAGCTTAGGAATCGTGACTGCGTTATTTGCCCGTGAACAAACCGGACGGGGGCAGGAGGTAAATACTTCCGCTCTGGGAACCATGATGTGGTTGCAATCTTGGGAGTTGACTCACACAGCGATGACTGGAGCCTCCTTGACGCGCGATGGTCAACACAATCCCAGTATTGCTAGTCCCTATGGGGTCTACCAAGCATCCGATGGTGGTTCGTTTCTATTGGCGGTTGCAATGTCAGACGAGTCATGGGACGAATTTCTCGTTTACGGTGAGAAACCTCATCTAGCTATAGACACCAGATGGAATACAGCGGCGAAACGAATCGGAATTCTTGGTGATGGCGATGGGGTCATTGAAGTTCGAGCTGAGCTTCGAGAAGCTTTTGCGTCGCATACAACAGCTGAGTGGGAAGTCTTTTTTGGTAAGCAACCAGAGATTATTTATGAACGAGTGCAGAGTTATCAGGAGATTCTGGTTGATACCCAAGTGGATGCAAACAATTATCTTGCTGAGGTAACAGTCCCGAACTATGGCACAACTCAAGTCGTTAGTAATGTCGTGCAGTTGAGCGAGACGCCTGGTTCGGGCGCGAGACTTCCGCCGCCATGCCTTGGCGAGCACACGTCGGAAATAATGATGGACCTGGGTTTCTCTGCCGCAGAGGTAGACGAAGCGCTAGCCCCTATTGAGGCAGCGGCGGCTAAAATAATCAGTTGGGTGATTCCCTAAGGTTGGTTGCTTGTCAGATATCAAGCGCTCGCCAGCGGGCCTCGTAAGAGACTGCCTGGAGTCAAACTAACGGGAAAGTCTGCTTCTCTGCCACACTACGGACGTGGGTGGCACCTCCGATATGGTCCAGGAACGATGGGGGAGCTGCGTAGCGATCTTGGTACCGCCAGAGATCAAGCCAAACGGAAGTACCGTAGGACTAGGCGTAAGGCTCAGAAAAAAGAAACCAAAGCGAAGCGTTAAGCGGGGGAGCAGCAGTGGGAAATCTTAAATTGATCAGGACTGTCGCCATTGTTATCGGGGCTGTCGCTTTCCTAGGGCAAATATGGTTAATGGTGGTCCTCTGCGCAGGAGTAGCGGCGTGGGCGACAATCAAAGCGAGAAGCCAAGACCAAACGTAAGTGACTAAGCGCAACCGTTCAACCACGAAGAACTAGAAGCACTACTGGCCACGATCCATGGTGACTACCGCTGCCTCGCGTTGTCAGCAGCGTTTCTTGGAGCACGTTGGGAGGAACCCGGGGTGGTCGACAGTTCGGCGCCCGCCGCTGCGACGACCAAACGATCACCCACGCTCGCTCTGAGTTGGACGAGCGTCAGCCCGTCGTCTACCCCAGTCACCTCTGCCTCGCACACCACCGTCTCATGAGCGTAGGTGGGGGCGGTGTTGCGAAAGAACAGGCGGCTGATCCACTGACCCTTTTCGAGGCAGCGCGTCAGCTGTTCCCCGAACAACGCCCCGAACATCTGGCCGTCGACGACTGGGCGTTCCATACCAGCACGGGCAGCAAAACCGGGGTCGTAGTGCAGACGGTGCGAGTCCCAGGTTGCACCCCCATAGGCCACCATGTCGGTGAGCGTNATGGTNCGTACCAGGTCAGGGAGCCGCTCGCCGACCTTCATGGTGAAGACTNCNTCGGCCGGTAGATCAGGGTCTCGGTGTTCGANGCAATCTGTCCNCCGTCGGCCGNCGCGTACACGGCCTCGGCAACNACGATCAGCAGAGGCACGCCGTCGGCGTCGTGGCGTTCACGTATCTGGGTGATTTNCCAGCTGGTGGTGATGACNTCGTCGGGCCGTGCCNGTCGGCCGATTCGGTAGTCGTTGCCCCCCCGAATCATGGTGCATGGGACCGGTAGGGGCAGTCCCCAATTGTGGCCGAGATACCCCGACATATCGCGCTCCGACAACCCGGTCAGCTGGCACGTTTCAAATATCAGCGTTGGTGGAGCGGCATTGGACCAGCGATCGGGATCTGAGCCGATCGCCAACGCGAATGCCCGAATCGACGCCCTGCTCAGTTCCTCCGGCGCGGTGTAGACGGCTGTCGCACCGACCCAAGTCCGGACGTCGTCGGTCAGTAGCGTGACGGGTTCGGTCATTGGTTCAACACAGCCACGGCCTCGACCTCGATGAGCCAGTCGCGACTGAGCAAGGCGTTGATCGCCACGCCCGTCGATACCGGGAACGGTCGACCAAGCACGTCCTCGCGAACAGTGTTGACATCGCGGTAGTTGGCCAACGCGGCCGGTGTCACGTACTCAATCGTTTTCACGAGATCATCGATGCTTCCCCCAGCCGCTTCGAGCACCTGACGGATCTGGTCATAGACGAACTCCGCCTGCGCACCGACGTCACCCTCACCAATGGTTTCGCCGGTGGTGGGATCCCAGGCCGTGGTTCCCGAGATGTAGACAACCGAGTCGGCGACCGTGGCCGGACTGAACGTCAACGAGGCGTAGGCATCTTCGGCGTGCCGGACAATCTCCTTGGGAGCGGCCGACGCCCAGACGTCGAGCGCAACCAACACGTCGGGGTGAGGGAGCCGCGAGGTGAGGACTCCCGTCGAAGCTGGAAACGCTGGCCCCAGCAACCGGCGCCGTGCCTCAGCCGTTGCCCGGTAGTCGCGGCGGGTCGCGGGGGTCGTTTGCTGGACGGTGCGAACGACGTGCTCGAGCCCAAGACCAAACTCACCCAATTGACGCCCCGCCTCCTCAAGCACCCACTCACACTGGCCGACGAGATCACCCGGCGCGACGACGGATCCATCGGAGTCGATCGGCAACAACTGCGGCAGACGCACCTGATGGGGCGGGCCACCTGCGACAACCTCCACTTCGAGCACGGCGTCCGGTCGCACCAGCGCATCAACCACCATCGTTGATGCGGTACCCGACGTCCGCCGCGCCTCTCCGATTTCGTCTCGAACGTCGAGTCCCTCCGCGGTCAGGTACTCAACCACTTCCGTACATTCCTCAACACCACGACCTGCGGCGTCGAGCACGGCCTCGATCTTGTCCCAACAGATGTGAGCCTGTTCAGCGACGGAGCCTCCACTGACCACGCGACCACTCGCTGGATCGTGACGCGAGGCCGTCTGCCCCGCTAACCAGGTTGCTCCTCCAGCTTCGATACCGAGCGCGAAGGAGTAACGCGACGGATCCAACCACGGGAAAACAACCCCTTCGACCGCCTGCGCCATCGGTCCCCCTCGACAAGCTCGACTCTGAGTCTCGCGTAATCGGCCCAGTTTTTTTGGATAGAGCCTTAACCACGGTGCCCCAGCAGTGCCCCTAGACCCAAGACACAACCCTCAGTCTTGTTAGAAAGTTGTGGTTAAGGCCTGTGAACAGGGGTTTTGTTTGTGGAGCTGATCGGACTCGAACCGACGACCCCTTGCTTGCAAAGCAGATACTAAAAGCCACCTGACCAGGGCTTTTACTGCAAAGCACCAGGTCAGAAGGGGTTTTGACTAACTATCTGTTCTCACGGTTTCTCACCGCTTTGTGTGTTCTGGGGCCCCTGAGAAGCCCACCGACGAGCAACGAGACTGACAGGTCAGAAGCGGTGGGAAACGCAGTAGAGCCAACCTTTGGTTACGTTGCTCCCGCACGCAAACTAAAACGTTGCCTGTATCAACACTGGGGGAAGTAGCTAATAGTGGATCGAAATGAGCGATGACCGACACTGACGACCGCTGGGGTGTGATTGATGAGCGGTCGATCGCTGAGGCACACGACCTAATCGGGGTTCCACTGCGACGCGACCGCATGCAGTGGAACGAGTTCGCTACCGCCGACGCGATTCGTCAATTCGCGGACGGGGTGGGCGACGACAATCCGCTGTGGCGAGATCGAGAGTACGCAGCGACGGCCGGACTAGACCAACCTCTCGCCCCGCCGTCGTTTCTCTACGCGGTCGATGCAACGATCGTCGCTCCGAAGTTGCCAGGGGTGCAGTGGATCTACGCGGGAACGCGATGGCGTTGGTATGACGTGGTCAAAGAGGGGGACGGGTTCGACGTCGATGCTCGGTTGACGCAGATGGAGGAGAAGACCGGTCGTCGCTTCGGTCTCTGGGTCCTCCAGACCGGCGAGATTGTCTATCGACGTTCTGATGGGGGGCTGCTGTGTGTTGCGGAAGGACGCGTCGCGCGCACTCCGCGACAGCGACGCGCCGCTCGCAACGACAAGTCACCGAGCGGTGACACCCTGGCGGACCAACAACTACACGAGCTAGGTCATCAGGCCACAGTGTCGGAGGAACCGCGGCGAGGAGCGAGGCCCCGGCTCTGGGAGAGCGTGTCCGTCGGCGACACGATAGGGCCTGCAGCGCTCGAGCTCACCCTCGATCGGATCTTCTCCTGGTACACCGGAGCCCAGGGCGCACTGCACTATGGCGGTGCGCACGGGGACGGCATTCGCTACCGACGTCGCCACGACGATTACGAGATCAACACCAAGACGGGAGTGAAGGATTCGGCCGCACGCGGCCACTTCTCTTCAAAGGAAGGAAGGGACGTCGGAATGGGTGGCGCATACGATGTGGGGCTGCAGAGGATCGCATGGGTCATCTCGGTGTTGACCGACTGGATGGGTGACGACGCTCACCTCGCGGAGGCGGACGTCGATGTCCTTCGGCCGAACCTTGTCGGCGACACCACCTATGCAACCGCCACCGTCATTGACCGCTGGTTCGACGAGAACGCGTTCATCGCTGTCGAAATCGAGGGGCGTAACCAACATCGTGCACTCACCACCAAAGGGTGCTGTCTGATCGCGCTGCCATCGAGTCAACATGGCCGGGTGCACCTACCGCTGTTCGGCGGCGACCCTGAGCGATGGACTGCGCCACCCTCGTCACTAGCAACCTGAGGCACATCACATGCTGTTGAACAACATTGAACTGGAACACACCAACATGCGCGACGTGTTCGTCACCCGGGCAAGTCTCGGCGACAAGCCGTTGCTGATCTGCGAGAGTGAGACACTCACCTACGGCGACGCTGACGAGCAGTCGAATCGAATTGCGAACAGCCTCTCGGGGTTTGGCATCGCCAAAGGCGACGTTGTCGCTACCTTGATGTACAACTCGGTCGAACATGCGGCGGTGTGGCTAGCGTGTGTGAAACTTGGTGCGATCTTCGCCTCGTTGAACGTCTCGTTAGCACCGAAGGAACTCGTCTACAGTCTCGGCGACACTGGGGCGAAGCTGATCATCGTCGACAACGGGCTGATCGACATCTACAGCCGGGCCCGGCCCGAGTTGGTCGACCCACCGATCGAGGTGTTGTGGCGCGGCCCGGCGAGACGTGACTATCTAGCTTTCCCAACTCTGCTCGATGGTGACAACGTACTTCCGGACGTGGAGCTGGCTCCGAACGATCCCATGTCAATCATCTACACCGGGGGTAGCACGAGCATGCCCAAGGGTGTGCTTGCTCCCCACCTGCATTACATCGGTGCTGCCGAGCGTTACAAAGAGATCACGCAGTCGCAGCCCGATGACGTGCACTTTGCCAACTCCCACTTCTTCCACGTCGGAGGGCAGCAGTTCGGACTCATGGGGCCGCTGTACTGCGGCACCACGGGCGTGATGGCCAAATGGTTTAGCGTGTCGAAATACTGGGACATCGCCAGGAAGACCGGCGCGACGATCATCGACCCAATCGGCACAATGATCTCCGCACTGTTGACCCTCGATCCCTCGCCCGCAGATCGCGATCACAAGGTTCGCGTCGGCGTCGGCATCGCGTCAGGTCAGGTGCGGTCTACCTTCCGCGACGAGTTCGAGCAACGGTTCGGCGTGCCGCTCCTAGAGGTATACGCGATGACGGAGGTAGGCGTGCTCCTGTGCAGCGAACGACTGCAAGACAAGACGGCCAACACGTGCGGCAAGACGTATGGCTGGGCCGACATCTGCATCGCCGACGAGAACGATTGTCCAGTCCCCACCGCACAGCAGGGCCAGATCCTGTTACGACCTACGGCCACTAACACGATGATGCTTGAGTACATCAATAAACCGGCTGAGACGATCGCCGCTTGGCGAAACCTCTGGTACCACACTGGCGACATCGGCTACCTCGACGACGATGGTTACCTCCACTTCGTCGGCCGACAGGCCCACTGGGTGCGGGTACGGGGTGAGAACGTTTCGGCGTTCGAGGTCGAGAAAGTATTATCCGAACACGAGGCGGTGGAGGACTGCGCGATCGTCGGTGTCCCTGGCGAACTCGGCGAAGAGGACATCAAGGCCTACGTCCAGATCCGGCGGGAGCGTGCTCTCGAGCCGACCGACGTCGTGTCGTGGTGCAGTGAACGCCTCGCCTACTTCAAGGTCCCTAGGTTCGTGGAGTTCGTCACTGAGTTCCCGCGAACCATCACCAAACAGGAGATCGAGCGACACGAGCTCCGTACCCTCGGCATCGGCAAGGCCTGGGATCGGGACGCCTGATCAGTCAGAAAGAGGAACGGCCACGGGTCCGGTGACTCGCGACGGGAGAAGAACTTTTCCGACGCCGTGAGCGATCACGGCGCCGGACTCACTCGTCGCCTTGACTTCGATCCCGACCGACGGCGCATCTCCTCCTCCTGCCGACACCGACGCGACCACCCCAGAGACAGTGGTGGTGCTACCGAGCAGCGGATTGGCAAGGATGTGCACTGAGAGCCTGTGCACGAAACCGTCGTCGCCCGCCCAGTCGGTCAAGGCTTGTGTGATCCAGGCGACTTGCTCTGGCCCGGTCGCCATCTCGGCATGGAGACCACCGTCAGAGTACCCATCGGCGTCGGAGGCCATTCCCTGCGTCGCGGCACACCACGCGACGACATCCATGATACTCAGGGGGCCCTTGACGACTTCACCGATCGCCTCCCCTACCGACACGTTTTCGATTAGACGAGGTACCTTGCCTTGGCGCTGCTCCGACAGAATCCGCTCTTCGATTCGAGCGATCTCGGGGCCGGAGTACCGCAGCTCGGGTCTGTGCTCGACCGGCTGGATTGGCTCGGCGAACCGATCGCACTGAGTCTCCGCGATCGCGAGAACCCGTCCTGAGACGTCCTCAAACGTGACCCGGCCACGCTGGCGCAGAGCCCCATCAACTTCACCCTCCCCAAGCGCCACAACAACCGGGACTAACACGGTGCCTTCGGACAACGCGTCGAACCATGCCCACTCCACGCTTCGGTAGAAGCGCCGGAGCCCCGCGTGGCCAGGAGCAACCGTCGTTTCGTCCGCCGCGTACAGCAGGCTCGGCGGCGCGACCACGCCCCCCCAACGAGATGCTGCAGCGTGGCCCGCGTCATGCCAGAGCGGATTGTCGTCACCGATTCCCCAAGCGAAGTGCCGGATGGCATCCCGGGTCACAACACCCACCCACGGCGGTCGCGCCCGTTGCACGAAGTCGGCATCGGTTTCGAGCATCCAGCCACGATAGCGCCTAGCCTGACTGCGACCCGAGCAACATCTAGTGACCTCCACGACGGCTATGCGACGGTGAAAGAAACCAACCGGATAGACCGGTAACACTATGAAATTCGGCATCATTGAACTGTCACAGCCCGACAAAGATCTCGAGTCCTACCCGTACCGGGAGGTCCACGAACGAGTAACCAGCGAGATTCTCGAAGCCGACCGGAATGGCTACGACTACGTCTGGATCGCCGAGCATCACGCCAGCACCGGATACGGCATTCTCCCCGACCCGCTCACATACATCGCGTACCTCGCGCCGTTGACCGAACGCATCACCTTGTGCAGCGGCGTCATGGTGGTGCCACTGCACAATGTTGTTCGGCTCGTCGAAAACATCTCATTCGTCGACATCCTGACCAACGGCCGCATAGCGTTCGGCATCGGCTCGGGCTATCGCGAACACGAGTTCGATGCGCTGGGCGCAGACTTCAAGAACCGTCGCGCCTACCAAGCCGAGGCACTTGACGTGATGATGAAGCTATTTCACGACCGCAAGGTCGAGCACCGTGGCGTTCATCTGCCGAACTTCAACATCACCGGCGACTACGAAGTTCTACCGGTCCCGGTCCAGCAACCACATCCACCGATGTACATGGGCGCCGCATCCGACGAGTCGATCAAACTATGTGCGAGCTACGGGCTCGGCCTGCTCATGTCGACACTGACACCCATGAAGCAACTCGCCCCAAAAGCGCAATTCTACCTCGAGCAATGCGCAGCGACAGAAGACCCGTACCGTCAAAGTCCAAGCCATCGATCCGTGGGGATCGGGCGGATGGTGTACGTCGCCGACACTGACGCTCAGGCGCAAGAGGAAGCTGGCGAGGCGGTCGTGCGTCACGTGCATTCCTTCACAGGCGCCGCAACATCCGGCTACTTGGGCACGATCTCCCAGGAGAACAAAGACGCCTACTCAGTGGCGGGCTACGACGACTTGTGTCAGGACACGATCATCTACGGTTCGCCCGAGACGGTGATCGACAAGATCAAATACATGGAGGAGTTGACAGGCGCGACATCGCTCATTCTCCACTTCCCCCCTTATAACAGTCGCGAACAGAACAGACGGGTCCTTCGGCAATTCGCCCAGGACGTCATTCCGAAATTCCGCTAGCGCTCCGGACGTTCGAGCCCCTCAACACTGCGAGCAGTGTCCTTCGCTGATGACATTTGTCCCACACCCGGCGGTGGTTGGTTTCACTGCCTGAGGGGGCCATCGAGCCGAACCTACCGGCCTCAGTTGACTTCGAAGCGTTCGGTGATCTCCGGAGTAGCGAGGGTGCTTCCGTCGCTCTTACTGCCGAGAGGAATGCCTGGCCAGCGCCCGTTGGCGAAGATAACGAGCACACTCGCGCCGTCAGGTCCCGCAACCAGGGGGCCATAGCCCCGGTTGGCCAGACCGATCCTGATATCTCCGGGGTACAACCACGTCCGTCCGACCATCTGCGAACCCTCGAGAATGATCTCTGAATAGTCGCAGTCGTGGGTATGTGCCTCGATGGTGCATCCGGGAGGGAACCACATCTTGAACACAGTTGGTGAGGCCTCGCTATCAGGCACCCCGATCTTGTACATGGTGGCGATTGCTTCAGTGGGCAAGGTAATGCCACCGATCTCCTCCCAAGAGGTGACTAGGTGGCCGCGCCGGGTCAATTCGTCCTTCATCTGCTCAGGGGTCAGCGGTTTCTCGCGGCGGACGCGATCGCCGTCTTGGCTCGTCTGTTCGTCTGTTCCCATCAGAGTGCCTCTCAATTTCCCACCTGGCGGACGCCGTACCCCTGGTGCCCTCGCGGCTTCAAACACCATATGCGACCAACATGAGAGTCCAACCACAGGGTTGACGCCAATCGGGCCAGGACGAGCTCCGAGAATGACTGGTTGAGGTCTCTTCGCTGGTCGGCCAACGGCCTCACCCTCATCTAATCGCGAGGGCTCTCGCCCCGGACGGCGACACCCGTGACTGTGGTATACAAGCTTGGCTGTGTGGAGGAGACGCCACAGAACTTGTTGGGGGGGACTGATGGACACGAGCACAACCGACGTCTGGTTGACAAACAGACGGTGGCACCACGACTACCCGGAGTTGGGCACGGACCCGATTCCGATCGCGCCATATATCTCCGATGAGCAATTCGAACTCGAGCGAGAGCACATTTTCAAGAAGGTGTGGCTGTTCGCCTCCCGGATCGAAAAGATCCCGAACCCGGGTGACTTCCACGTCGTCGACCTACCGATTTGTGAGACTTCGGTAGTACTGGTACGCGGCAACGACGGCGAGGTTCGCGCGTTTCACAACGTGTGCGCTCATCGGGGCAACAAACTGGCCTACGACCAGAGTGGCAACACCAGACGACTGGTGTGCCGCTTCCACGGCTGGGCCTACGACCTGGAAGGCGCCCTTCGGCTGGTACCCGACGAGGACAACTGGTTCGATCTGGACAAGTCCTGCCACGGACTAACCCCGGTCGCAGTAGACGTGTGGGAGGGCTTCGTCTTCATCAACCTCGATCCCGAACCATCACAAACCCTTCAGGAGTACCTCGGCGAAGCGGCCGAGACCCTTGACGGCTACCCGTTCGCGGAGACCTCGGCTCAG